>CAWFKC010000011.1:0-29937 GCA_963816325.1 uncultured Actinomycetota bacterium
CTACGCGCCCTCCTCAACCACCGGTGGGCCGTAGGCTGCGGGACCATGGCCTCGTTCACGTTCGCACCGCTCACGCCGACGTCGTTCCTGGAGCGCTCCGCGAGCGTCTTTCGCGACCGGACCGCGGTCGTCGACGGGGAACGAAGGTTCACCTACGCCGAGCTGCTCGAGCGGTCGCTGGCGCTGACCGGGGCGCTGGCGGACCTCGACGTCGAGCCGGGTGACCGCGTCGCGGCGCTGTGCGCGAACAGCCACGTGATGCTCGAGCTGCACCACGGCGTGCCGATGCGCGGCGCGGTGCTGGTGCCGCTCAACATCCGGCTGTCGGTCGACGAGCTGACCTACATCGTCGAGCACTCGGGCGCGCGGGTCCTGGTCGCCACGCACGACCTCGCCGACACCGCCCGCAAGGTCGCCGAGCGGGTCGACGTACGCCTGGTGCTCGAGGGCGAGGAGTACGACGGGCTCATGGCCGCCGCGTCGCCGGCGCCCATGGAACCGACCGACGAGCGGGCGCTGCTGGCGATCAACTACACCAGCGGCACGACCGGCTCGCCGAAGGGCGTGATGTACCACCACCGCGGCGCGTTCCTCCAGGCGCTGGCGATGGCGTTCCACACACGGCTCGACTCCGACAGCCGCTACCTGTGGACCCTGCCGATGTTCCACTGCGACGGCTGGTCGTTCCCGTGGGCGGTGTGCGCGGCGGGCGCGACTCACGTGTGCCTGCGCGCGGTCGACCCCGGCGAGATCTGGCGGCTGCTGCGCACCGAGGGCGTCACCCACTACAGCGCGGCGCCCACGGTGCTCACCATGATCGCCAACGCGCCCGGCGCCGCACCGCTCGACGAGCGTGTCCACGTCACCACCGGCGGGGCCCCGCCCACCCCGACGCTGCTGGCGCGGATGGCCGGCCTCGGCATGGCCGTCACCCACCTGTACGGCCTGACCGAGACCTACGGCCCGATCGCCCTCAACGAGTGGCACAGCGAGTGGGACGCACTGTCCGGCGAGGAGCAGGCCACCCTGCGCGCGCGGCAGGGCGTCGGCAACGTCGCCGCCCTGCCGCTGCGGGTGATCGACCTGCACGGTGACGACGTGCCCGCCGACGGCGCGACGGTCGGCGAGATCGCCGCGCGGGGCAACGACGTGATGCTCGGCTACTACCGCGACGAGGAGGCGACCCGGGCCGTCGACGCCGGCGGCTGGTTCCGCACCGGCGACCTCGCGGTGATGCACCCCGACGGCTACGTCGAGATCCGCGACCGCAGCAAGGACATCATCATCTCCGGCGGCGAGAACATCGCCTCGGTCGAGGTCGAGCGCGCTATCGACACCCATCCCGACGTGGTGGAGAGCGCGGTGGTGGCCCGGCCGGACGAGAAGTGGGGCGAGGTGCCGGTGGCGTACGTCGTGCTGCGCGACGGCGCCTCCGTCGACGAGGCGGCGATCATCGCCCACGTCCGCGGCCGGATCGCGCCGTTCAAGGCGCCGAAGGCGGTCGTGTTCAGCGACCTGCCCAAGACCTCCACGGGCAAGATCCAGAAGAACGTGCTGCGCGCGGGCCTGCGCTGAGGCCAGGATGAGGCCCGTGCCGAACACCTCCATGACCCGGATGCCGGAGAAGGCCGTCCACGACCCATCCGTGCTGCATGCGCTCCTCGACGAGGTGTACGTCGCCCACGTCGGCCTGGTGCGCGACGGCGGGCCGCTCGTCGTACCCACCGGGATGGCGCGCGACCGCGACCGGCTGCTGGTGCACGGCTCGACCGGGTCGGGATGGATGCGCGCGCTGGCCGGCGGGGCGGAGGCCTGCGTCACGGTGACGTCGCTCGACGCCGTCGTGGTGGCGCGCTCGGCGTTCGAGTCGTCGTTCCAGTACCGCAGCGCGGTGCTGTTCGGGCGGTTCATCGCGCTGTCGGGGGCGGACAAGTCGGCCGCGCTCGACGTACTCGTCGAGAAGCTGATCCCCGGCCGGGGCGCCGAGGTCCGCGCGTCGTCGGCGCGCGAGCTGGCCGCGACGCTCGTGCTGGCGATGCCGCTCGAGCGGTGGTCGCTGAAGGTGTCGGACGGGTGGCCTGAGGACGAGCCCGAGGACGTCGCCGGGGATGCGTGGGCGGGTGTGGTCCCGGTGCGGACGGTGTACGGCGCGCCGCGGCCGGCGCCGGACCTGCGCGACGGGATCGAGGTGCCTGCATCGGTGCGGCGGCTGGCCGGCTCCTGAGGGGCCGGAGCGACATGCACTTGCCGGTCGATCGGTGCTACGTCAGGCGGAAGCCCGCTCGTCTTGGACGTCCACTGCACGTCGCCGTGGCCCCTGGCTGAGCAGGTCGACCGCAGACTGCAGCATGGCGCGCACGTAGCCAGGCCGGAACATCACGTGCTCCCAGGAGAACCGCAACACCAGCCGGCCCTCCAGGACGAATGCGTTGTAGCGCTCGCAGTCGCGGGTCAACTGCCAGCGCCTACCGTGGAACTCGAACGACTCGGCTTCCAGGACAAGCCCGAGCGCGCTGTCGGCCAGGTCGGCGCGCCCGATCTCGCCGATCCAGACCTGCGGTCGAACGTCGAGACCCTCGACCTCGAGCGCGATCGCCCGCAGCACCGACTCGAACGGGTTGTCGGCACGCGGGCTGGCGGCCTCAGCCACCCGCGCGCAGCGGGCGCGATAGCGATCGGGCATCTTTCGTGCGGCCGCGATCAACTGGGCGCTGTTCACGTCACCGGCCCGCAGGGCCGAGTCGGCGATGGCGAGCGCCTCGTCGAAGGGCAGGCGCGCTGCGCACTGCAAGACGGTCACCACCGGACACGTCGCGTGGCCCTGCACGTCGGACGGGTCGAGGTCGACGTACAGCAACCGCACACCGCGCCGGCGCCCGGCGGAGACCTTCCGGTTTCGAGGCACCGCGACCGCCGGCGCGCCCGGCTGCTTCTTCAGCTTCCAGCCGTGGTGCCGGGCGGCGCTGTCCAGGCACAGCACGCCGCTGAGCCCCGCGGCCGCCCGGAGAGCCTCGTCGGCGCCCGGAAGGGAGTAGCGACCCCTGCTGTCCCGGACGATTCGACCGTGCCGCAGTGCGGTGCGGAGCTTGCGCCGGGAGGCGAGGTGGCACAGCTCATCCGCGGTGGCAACACCACCGAGCCGCTCCAGCACCTCTTCGACCCGCACCCGGTCAGCCTGTCCCACCTCCCAGATCTCTGCAGGCCGTCATCCACAGGCCACGAGGACGTGCACTCGACGCCGGTTCAAGACCGGTTCCCGCAGGAGGCGCCGGATGAGGCTCGCCGAGTGCACGTCGGCGTGGTCTCGACAGGCTCGACCACCCGGACCGGGTCAGCGACGCCAGCGGTACTCCACCTCCGGCCGGCCGCTGCGCCCGTAGCGCGAGCCGCGGGCCACCAGCCCGGACTCGGCCAGGTGCTCGAGGTAGCGGCGCGCGGTGACCCGGGAGGCGCCCACCGCGTCGGCCACCTCGGAGGCGGACAGTGGCCCCTCGGCCGACCGGAGCCGCTCGGTGACCAGCCGCAGCGTCTCCGGGCTCATGCCCTTCGGAAGTACGTCGGACCCGCCGGCCGGCCGCAGCAGACCGAGCAGCTGGTCGACCTCGTCCTGCACGAGCTGCTCGTCGGCAGCGCCGAGACGGCCCCGGTAGGCGGCGTACTGCTCCAGCTTCGCCCGGAACCCGGCGAACGTGAACGGCTTGAGGAGGTACTGCACCACGCCCTGCGCCACCGCCCGTCGCACCACCTCGAGGTCACGAGCGGAGGTGACGGCGATCGCGTCGCACAGGAAGCCCTCCTGGCGCAGCCGGTGCAGCAGCTCGAGCCCGTGGGTGTCCGGCAGGTGCATGTCGAGCAGCAGAAGCTGTACGTCGGGATCGCGTCGCAGGTGCCGCAGCGCCTCCACGCCGGAGCGGACGGTGCCGGCCACCTCGAAACCGGGCACCCGGGCGACGTAGGACGTGTGCGCCTGCGCGGCGATCTCCTCGTCCTCCACGACCAGCACCCGGATCGTCACGACGGGATCCTCACCGTGAACCGGGCGCCACCGAGCGACGACTGCGACACCGACACCCGGCCGCCGTACTTGCGCGCCACCTGGCCGACCAGCGCCAGGCCCAGGCCCCGGCCGATGCCCGCGTCACCGCGCTTGGTCGACCAGCCCCGGCGGAAGGCCTGCTCCGCGACGCCGTCCGGAAGGCCCGGTCCGTTGTCGGACACGTCGAGCTCCAACGCACCGGCTCCCGCGACCACGCGAACCTCGACGCGCCGCTCGTCACGCTCGGCGACCGCGTCGAAGGCGTTGTCGAGGAGGTTGCCGAGGAGGGTGACCATGTCGCGGCCCTCGACCGGCAGCGCCGAGACCCGGCTGTCCGGGTCGAGCCGCAGGTCCACGCCCCGCTCGGCGGCCTGCGCGGTCTTGCCGAGCAGCAGTGCGGCCACGACCGCCACCGCAGCCGCGCAGCACCGGTTCGCCGGCCGTGCCCATCGCCTGGAGGCCCTGAAGAGCCTCGCGGTGATCATGCTCGGCTTCTACGTCACCTGTCGGAGACTCCCGCCGCGCCCGCGCCGGCGCCGGTCACGGTCTGAGCGAACGTACGACGGCCGGCCTGTCCCTCGCGGGGCGGGCCGGCCGTCGTCTTGTCGCAGAGATGCGGGCCGTCGCGTACAGGCCAGAAGGACGTGCACTCGAGGCCGACCCGGGGTCGGTCCCCGCGGGATGACGCAGCCAAGTTCGCTCGAGTGCACGTCGGAGTGGTCTCGACCGACCTACCGCAGCAGCGCCGCGAACATCGCACACGTCTCGTCGACGGCCTTCTGCGCACCGACCGAGTGCGGGCCCATGTCGATGAACCCGTGGATCATCCCGTCGAACTGCCCGGTAGTCCACGCGCACACCCGCCGCCGACAGCGCCTGGGCGTAGGCGGCACCCTCGTCACGCAGCGGGTCGAACTCCGCGGTCACGACCACCGCCGGCGGCAGCCCCTCGAGCGAGGGAGCCTGCAGCGGCGACAGCCGCGGGTCGGTGAGGCTGGGCCGCCTCCGGCGCGTAGTGCGCCATGAACCACTCCATCGTCGGCACGTCGAGGAAGTAGCCCTCGGCGTTCTCCTCGCGGGAGGCGTACTCGCCCGGCACGTCGGTGGCCGGGTAGACCAGCAGCTGCGCGGCGATCGCAGGCCCGCCGCTGTCGCGCAGCTGCTGGGCGACGACCGCGGCCAGGTTGCCGCCCGCGCTGTCGCCGGCGACCGCGAGCGTGTCCGAGCCGCCGAGCTCCGCGAGGTGGTCACCGGCCCAGCGGGTCGCGGCCACCGCGTCCTCGACCGCCGCCGGGAACGGTGCCTCGGGCGCGAGCCGGTAGTCGACCGAGATCGACGACGGCCTCGCAGTCGCGGCAGATGCTGCGCGCCATGTTGTCGTGGGTCTCGAGGTCACCGATCACCCAGCCGCCGCCGTGGAAGAGCACCACGGTCGGCAGCGCGCCCTCGGTCTCGGGCCGGTAGACACGCGCGGCCAGGTCACCGGCGGGGCCGGGGACGGTGCGGTCCTCGACGCTGCCGACGGGTACGACGGCCTCGGCGGGCCGGCCGCCGACGGTGAGCGCGCGGAACGCCTCGCGCGCCTGCTCGGGGGTGCCCTCGTGCATCGGCGGGGCACCGGACGCGGCGAGGAACTCGAGCAGGCCGGCGATCTGCGGGTCGACGGGCATGGGCACTCCTTGGGCGCGACGGATCGTGACAGTGGTCGTGTCAGGATCGTAGCCCGCCGGGCCTCAGTGCTTGAGCAGCCGGGCGGCCTCGACCAGACCCGGTACGGCGCGCCGCCACTCGGGCATCGAGGCGGCGGTGAGCCGTCGCGCCGACCCGTGCTGCGCGGCGATCGCGGCACCCTCCCCCGCACCGGGAGGCACCAGGCAGGCGACCACGTCGGCCTCCTCCGCCAGCCGGCAGCGCCCGAGCCGCACCAGCGGGCACGACCTGCCCGTGCGGCCGACCAGGCACCGGCGCACGTCGTACCCGGCTGCCCGCAGCTGCGTGGTCGCGTCGTCGTCGAACAGCGAGCCGGACTCCACCAGCACCCGGGGCCGGCTGTCCTCCGGCCACGCCGGCATCAGCTCGTCGGTGCCCACCTCGAACACCACGACCGCGTCGCGCACCGGCTCCACGATCACGCAGCCGACCTGCTGCAGCAGCCGGATCATCCGGCTGTTGTCGGTGCGCACCACCGCGGTCATCCGGTCGAAGCCGTGCTCACGCGCGGCCTCCCGCAGCGCGTCGAGCAGTCGCCGGCCGAGGCCGTGGCCCTGGTGGTCGTCGGTGATGGTCAGCGCCAGCTCGGGCACGCCGGCGCTGACGCAGTAGCGCGCCTCACCCACGAGCCGCCCGCCCTCCTCGGCGAGCAGCGCGAGCGTGGCCGGCCCGAGCGCGGCGATCTCGTCGGCCGCGCCGTCCGGGAGCATGCCGGAGAACCGCAGGTGCGCCGAGTCCTGCGACAGCGCGCGGTAGAGCGCCGCGATCGTGGGAACGTCCGCGGCGGTCGCGGTCCGGATCTGCTCCACCCGGCGACCGTAGGCCGAGGTACCCGGGCCCGACAGTGCCGAAGGGCCCAGGTCAGCCGGCCAGCGCGTTGACCGCGGCGTCGAACAGCGGGGGTACGGCGCGCGCGAGCGGCACCAGCGACCGGCGGGCCGGCGGGAAGCGGCTCGCGGCCAGCAGCGCGTGCGTCATCACCCGGTAGCGGCGGCTGACCCGTCGCCAGGCCGCCTCGTAGGACCCCGGGTCCCCCGCCGCGACGGCCGCCACCGCCTCCCGGGCCTGCGCGAGCGCGAGGGCGACGCCTTCGCCGGTCAGCGCGTCGACGTACCCGGCGGCGTCCCCCACCAGCAGCACCCGCCCCTCGACACGGCGTCGGGAACGCTGGCGCAGCGGCCCCGCCCCACGGACCTTCGTCAGCGGGCTCCCGGCGACCCGTCCGCGCAGCGCCGGGAACGCGGCCAGCTGCTCGGCGAACGGCGCCCGCCGGCCGGTGAGCAGCGCGATGCCGACCAGGTCGGGCGCGACCGGGGTGACGTAGGCCTCCGCCGCGGGCGACCAGTGCACCTCGACCAGGTCGCTCCACGGCGCCGCCGCCACGTGCGCCCGCAGCCCGAAGCGCGGGGACGTCCTGGGCGGCGCGTCGAGGCCGAGCCGCCGGCGCAGCGGCGAGTGCAGGCCGTCGGCGGCGAGCAGGTACCGGGCCCGCAGGCCGTCGAGGCTCACGCCGGTGGCGTCCTGGTGCACCTCCTCGACGGCGCGGGGTACGACGCGGACCCCGGCCGCGAGCACGGCCTCGTGCAGCGCGGCGTGCAGGGTGGTCCGTCGAACCCCCAGGCCGGTGCCGCGCGCGAACCGTGCCTCCGCCGACCGCGTCCCGTCGAGGTAGCGGATCCCTGCGAACGGCCACCCGTCCGGATGCACGCCCAGGTCGGCCAGCGCCGCCACCGCGCCGGGCATCAGGCCCTCGCCGCAGGCCTTGTCGACCGGCGCGGGGCGGGGTTCGAGCACGACCGTCTCGAGGCCGGCGCGCGCGGCGTAAAGAGCCGCGGCCAGCCCGGCCGGCCCGCCGCCGGCGATGACGAGGTCGCTCATGTGACCGGCTGGGCGGACAGCTGCCGCAGGGCCGCGTCCTCGGTGCGGATCCGCACCCGCAGCAGCAGCGCGTTGAGGACCGTGAACACCAGCGCGGTCACCCAGGCGGCGTGCACCAGCGGCAGCGCGAGGCCCTCGACGACGACGGCGACGTAGTTGGGGTGCGGCAGCAGGCGGTACGGCCCGCGGTCGACGGCGCCGAGGCCCGGTACGACGATCACGCGGGTGTTCCACTGCGGCCCGAGGGTGCGGATGCACCACCAGCGCAGCGCCTGGGACGCGACGACGAGCACGAGCATGCTCCAGGCCAGCGCGGCCGGCACCGCGGGCCGCCGTACCCATGCCTCCACGAGGGCGCCGGCGAGCAGGCCGGTGTGCAGCACGACCATCGCCGGGTAGTGGGCGCGGCCGTGCTCGACGCCGCCGCGGGCCAGGCTCCAGGCGGCGTTGCGCCTGGAGACGACCAGCTCGGCGAGCCGCTCCAGGGCCACCAGCCCGACGAGCACCGTGAACGCGGCGAGGGTGCTCATGCCCGCAGCAGCACCATCTCGAGGCTGAAGCCGGGACCCATCGCCATCAGCAGGCCGTGGGAGCCCGGCTCCGGCGGCCGCAGCGCCAGCGTGTCCTCGAGCACGAACAGCACCGAGGCCGAGGACAGGTTGCCGATCCGGTCCAGCGAGTCCCAGGTCAGGCCGACGTCGTCGCGGCCGATCTCGAGCGCCGCCTGGAGGGCTTCGAGCACCCGCGGGCCGCCGGGGTGGCAGACCCACCAGTCGATGTCGGCGCGGGTGAGGCCGTGCTCGGCGAGGAACCCGTCGACGTCCTCGCGCACGAAGTCCTCGACCAGGCGCGGCACCTCCGCGCCGAGGACGATCTTGAGCCCGGTGGCGCCGACGTCCCACCCCATCGCCCGCTCGGTGTCGGCGTAGAGCCGGCTGCGGGTCGCGAGCGTGCGCGGGCCCGTCGCGGCGGGGTGCCGGTCGCCGACCACGACGACCGCTGCGGCGCCGTCGCCGAACAGGCCGCTGGCGACGAGGTTGGCCACCGACGTGTCGCCGCGCTGCACGGTCAGCGAGCACAGCTCCACCGACAGCAGCACCGCGACGTCCTCGGGGTGGCCGAGCAGGTAGTCGTGCACCCGCGCCACCCCCGCCGCACCGGCGAGGCAGCCGAGCCCGACCAGGGGCAGCCGCTTCACGTCGGGACGCCAGCCCACGCGGGGCGCGAGCCGGGCCTCGAGGGAGGGTACGGCGAGACCGGTGATCGTCGTGGAGACCACCAGGTCGACGTCGCGCGCGGTGAGGCCGGCGGCGTCCAGCGCAGCGAGCACCGCCTCCGACCCCAGGTCGACGGCGGCGTCGATGAAGGCGTCGTTGGCCTGACCGAAGTCCTCGAGCGCGCCGTACTCCTCCAGGGGGAGGGCGGTGTGCCGCGAGCTCACCCCGGCGTTGGCGTGCAGGCGCTCGAGCAGCCGGCGGTCGAGGCCGTCACCGGTGACGATCAGGTCACCGAAGACGCGGGTGACCTCGTCCTGGGTGGACTTGTGCTCGGGCAGCCTGCCCCGAGCGGCGAGGATCTGCGGCATTGTCTGAGCCTGCCACATCTCCCGAAATCGACGTGCCGGTCAGCGGGTGGGGTCGTCCCCCACCCGGACCAGCAGCTTGCCGAAGTTCGCGCCGCGGAGCATGCCCCGGAACGCCTCCGGCGCGTTCTCGAGCCCCTCGGTCACGTCCTCGCGGTAGCGGACCTTGCCGTCGCGGACCCAGCCGGGCATGTCGCGGCGGAAGTCGCCGCCGTGGGAGCGGGTGAACTCGTCCTGGATGAAGCCGCGGACGGTCAGGCTCTTGGTGAGCAGCAGGCCCATGAAGCCGGGCAGCCGGTCCGGGCCCTCGGGCGCGGACGTCGCGTTGTAGTTGGCGACCAGCCCACACACCGGCACGCGGGCGTACTTGTTCAGCAGCGGGAACACCGCGTCGGCCACCGGGCCGCCGACGTTCTCGAAGTAGACGTCGATGCCGTCCGGCACCGCCTGCTTCAGCTGCTCCTTGAAGTCCGGCGCGCGGTGGTCGAGCGCGACGTCGAAGCCGAACTCCTCGGTGAGCGCGCGCACCTTCTCCGGTCCGCCGGCGATCCCGACCGCGCGAGCGCCCTTGACCTTGGCGATCTGCCCGACCGCCGAGCCGACCGGTCCGGTGGCGGCGGCCACCGCGACGGTCTCGCCCTCCTTCGGCCTGCCGATCTCGAGCAGACCGGCGTACGCCGTGAACCCGGGCATGCCGAGGACGCCGAGGGCCGTGGAGACCGGGGCCTCCTCCGGGTCGAGACGGCGGACCGCGTTGCCGTCGGCGACCGCGTGGCTCTGCCACCCGGAGTAGGACAGCACCAGGTCTCCGGGCGCGACCTTGTCACTGCGCGACTCGAGCACCTCGGCGACCGTCCCGCCGACCATGACGTCGCCGACCTCCACCGGCGAGGCGTAGGACTTCGCCGCACTCATCCGGCCGCGCATGTAGGGGTCCAGGGAGAGGTACACGATGCGCAGCAGGACCTGGCCGTCCGCAAGGTCGGGCAGGTCGACGGTGGCGGTCTCGAAGCAGCTGTCGTCGGGCTCCCCGACGGGGCGGGCGGCAAGTCGGATCTGGGTGGACTTCATGGTCTCCAGCCTGCCCACCGCAACCAAACCCCTTCCTGGCGCGGCATAAGCGCCGACTCGCGGGGGCCCGGCGCGGCACAAGCGCCGGGTCGGCGGGCTGCTCGCATCCGCCCGCGGACAGCTATCTCCGTCAGCGTCCTCACCAGCTGGTGGACGCGCCGTTGCCGACGCTCAACGCTGCACGCGTGCGGTGCCACCTGCGACGAGTGCCTCGACCTCCGCGAGCGTAGCCATCGAGGTGTCCCCGGGAGTGGTCATGGCCAGCGCGCCGTGTGCTGCGCCGTACTCCAGCGCCTCCGGGAAATTCCGACCGGCGAGCAACCCGTAGATCAGGCCTGACGCGAAGCTGTCCCCGCCACCGACCCGGTCGAGGATCTCCACCTCGGGTCGGAGGGTCGCCTCGACGAAGCCGGCGTCGCGCGACCAGCCGACCGCTCCCCAGTCGTTGACCGTGGCGGTGCGAACGGTTCGCAGCGTGGTGGCGACCCCCCGCAGACCGGGGTAGGTCGAGGCCGCCTCGGCGATCATGCTCTTGAAGCCGCTGACCTCGAGGTGGCTCAGGTCCTCGGCCGATCCGGGCACCTCGAGGCCGAGGCAGGCGGTGAAGTCCTCCTCGTTGCCGAGCATCACGTCCACGAGTGGGGCCAGGCGCTTGTTCACCTCCTGGGCACGCGGCTGGCCGCCGATCGCCTTCCAAAGGCTGGGTCGGTAGTTGAGGTCGTAGGACACCACCGTGCCGTACCGCCGCGCAGCCGCCATCGCCTCCGCGGCGACCTCCGCGGTGCTCTCCGACAGCGCGGCGTAGATCCCACCGGTGTGGAACCAACGCACACCCTCTTCGCCGAAGAGGTGGTCCCAGTCGACCTCGCCGGGCCGCATCTGGCTGGCCGCGGTGTGGCCACGGTCGGGGACGCCGACGGCGCCGCGCAGGCCGAAGCCGCGCTCGGTGAAGTTCAGACCGTTGCGGGTTTGCCGGCCGACTCCGTCGTAGGGCACCCAGCGGACGTGCGCGTTGTCGACGCCGCCCTGGAGGATGAAGTCCTCGACCAGCCGACCGACCGGGTTGTCGGCGAGCGCGGTGACCACCGCGGTACGCAGCCCGAAGCAGCGGCAGAGCCCGCGCGCGACGTTGTACTCACCACCGCCCTCCCAGACCGTGAAGTTGCGCGCGGTCCGCACCCGTCCCTCGCCCGGGTCGAGCCGCAGCATCACCTCGCCAAGCGAGAGCGCGTCGTAGCGGCAGTCCTCGGCAGGACGGAGGGTCAGATCGGTCATTGCTGCACCTCTGCTGTCTCGTGGATTTGCCGGACGGCTTCGCCGATCCGGCGCGTGATCTCGCTCCACTCCCCGGCCGCCACCAGGTCTCGGGGGGCGACCCAGGAGCCGCCGACGGCCGGCACAGCGGCGAGCGAGAGGTACGACGCCACCGTCGCCGGCCGGACGCCACCGGTCGGCACGAACCGCATCGCGGGAAAGGGACCGGCGAACGCCGCGACCGCGGCGGGACCGCCGACCAGGTCAGCGGGGAAGAGCTTGACCGTTTCTATCCCCGCCTCGACCGCGCGCATCAGGTCGGACGCTGTGGCGACACCGGGCAGTGCCGGGACCCCGCGGTCACGACAGCGATCGACGACCGCAGGATGCAGGCCGGGGCTGACCACGAAGGCCGCCCCCGCCGCGACGGCACGGTCGACCTGATCCGGCGTGACGACGGTACCGGCTCCGACGACGAGGTCGAGCTCGGACATCGCGCGCAGGGCGGCGAGCGACCCGTCGACGCGCAGGGTCACCTCGGCGAGCGGCAGCCCGCCGGCCAGCAGTGCCCGGCCGAGCTCGGCGCCGGCTTCGGCGCCGGAGACGGTCAGCACGGGCAGCAAGCGGTGCTCGGCCAGGAGGGCGTCGAGAAGGGTCACAGCATCCTGCTCAGGAAAGCGCGGGTGCGCTCGTGCTGCGGCGCGTCGAAGAGCTCGCCGGGCGAGCCCTGCTCGACGACCACGCCGTCGTCCATGAAGATCACCCGGTCGGCGACCTCGCGGGCGAAGCCCATCTCGTGGGTCACCACCATCATGGTCATGCCGTCCTCGGCGAGATTCTTCATGACGCCGAGCACCTCACCGACCGTCTCCGGGTCCAGGGCCGAGGTGGGCTCGTCGAAGAGCATCACCTGCGGCTCCATGGCCAGCGCTCGGGCGATCGCGACGCGCTGCTGCTGGCCGCCGGAGAGCTTGGTGGGGTAGACGTTCGCCTTCTCGACCAGCCCCACCTTCTCGAGAAGCGCCATCGCACGCTCACGGGCCTGGGCCTTGCTGATCTTGAGCACCTTCATCGGCGCGAGGGTGAGGTTGTCGACCACCTTCATGTGCGGGAAGACGTTGAAGGACTGGAATACCATCCCGACGTCGCGACGCACCTCGTTGACGTTCGTCTTCGACCCGGTCAGGTCGTGCCCGCAGATCGTCACGTGGCCGCGGTCGAACTTCTCCAGCGCGTTCATGCAGCGCAGCAGGGTGCTCTTGCCGGAGCCGGAGGGGCCGATCAGGCAGACCACCTCACGCATGTCGACCTCCGTGTCGATGCCCTTGAGGACCTCGAGGTCGCCGAACCGCTTGTGCAGGTCGTCGACCTTGATCATCGCCGTGGCGTGGTCGGGCGCGGGCTTGGGCGTGGTCATGCAAGTCTCCCTTCGTACCAGCGTCCGAACAGGGACAGCGGGTAAGAGATGACGAAGTAGAGCGCGGCAACAATGACGAAGGTGGCCAACGGGGCGTGGTTCTGGGAGGTGACGATCTTCCCGGCGCGGGTCAGGTCGGTCGCGCTGATCACCGAGACCAGCGAGGAGGCCTTGACGAGGGCGATCAGGAAGCCGATCCCCGGGGGCACCGCGATCTTCAACGCCTGCGGCATGATCACGTAGCGCATCTTCTGCAGGTAGTTGAGCCCGAGCGCCTCGCCCGCCTCCAGCTGGCCACGCGGGATCGCCTGGATGCTGCCGCGGAAGATCTCCGCCATGTACGCCCCGGCGTAGACCGACAGACCGATCACCGCAGTGATGGTCTGCGAGAAGGTGGCATAGGGGAACAGCAGCGGAATCTCGTAGTAGAGGAAGAGCAAGATGATCAGGATCGGAATGCCGCGGATGAAGTTGGTGTAGATGGACGCGACCCACCGGACCGGCGCCAGCGGCGCGCTGCGCGCCACCCCGAAGAGCATGCCGATGATCGTTCCGGCGATGCCCGAGGCCAGCACCAGTCCCACAGTCACCGCGGTACCGCGCAACAGCGGTGGCATGAACTGGGCGAAGTCGAAGGAGAGCGGCGGAGTCACCATCGGAAGAGGTACCTCTCTGCCAGTCGTGAGGAGCCGGCGATCACTGCCGAGGTCAGGTAGTAAAGGAGCCCGCCGATTGTGAAGATCTCCAGGGTGCGCAGCGTGCGCTGGTTGAGGTCGGCCAGTGCCGAGGTGAGCTCGTTGAGGGAGATCACCGACCCCACGGAGGAGAAGAGGAAGAGCACGATGAACTGGTTGGTCAGCGAGGGCAGCACGTTGCGGATCGCCGGCTTGAGGACGATGAACCGGAAGGTCTGACTGAATCTCAGGCCGAGCGCACCGGCGGCTTCGATGAGCCCGTTGGGGACCGACTCGATCCCGGCACGGAGGATCTCCGCGGTGTAGGCGGCGTTGTTGAGCGTCATGCCCAGGAGCGTCGACCAGAACGGGTCGAGGTTGATGCCCACCTGGGGCAGCCCGAAGTAGATCAGGTAGAGCTGCACGAGCAACGGCGTGTTGCGAAAGACCTCGATGAAGGCGTGCGCCAACCCGCGAAGGGGCGCAAGGGCGCTGCGCCGGCCGAGGTAGACGAAAACACCCAGGACCGAGCCGATGAGGAAGCTCAGGACGGTGACCTCGATGCTGACCGCGAGCGCCTTCAGCATCACCGGGAGGTACGGAAGGACCGCGTGGAAGTCGACGCTCATCGCGGTCCTCCCTCCCGTCGCGCAGTGGGTGCCACGTCAGGCGGCGTTGCCCTGGACCGACACGATGCTGGCCAGCGGCTCGTTGAGCCACTTCTCGTGCAGTCGGTTGTCCTCGCCGGACGCGATCAGGTTGCGGATGAAGTTGTTCAGGTAGTTCATCCAGACCTGGTCACCCTGCAGCACGCCCATGGAGACCAGCTGCGGGTCGAGGGGCGGGTTGGAGATGTCCTGCAGATTCGAGTCGCTCTTGGCGGCCTGGGCCACGGTGTAGGAGCTCTCGACGGCGGCGTCGACCTTGCCGGTCTTGACTGCGGAGATTACATCGGCGATCGCGTCGAACCGCACCACCTTCGCCGTCGGGAAGTCGTTGGTGACGATGGTGTCGTTCGTGCTGCCTCGGGCGACGCTGACGGTCTTCCCCGCGATGTCCTTGTAGGACTTGATGTTCTGGCCCTTCTTGAAGAGCACACCGGCGCCGTGGGCGTCGTAGGGAATCGTGAAGCCGGCGGTCTGCGCCCGCTCGTCGGTCGCCGTCCAGGCCGAGATGTTGACGTCGACACGGTTGGACTTGCAGCAAGGGCAGCCGGCTGTCGCCATCGGTGGCGACCAGCTTGAGCTTGACGCCGAGCGACTTGGCGAGATCCTTGGCGATGTCGATCTCGTAGCCCTGGAAATTCCCGTCGGACTTCTGCACCGCCCACGGCGGGAAGTCGGGCAGGACCGCGACACGGAGCGTGCCGGACTTGAGCACCTTGTTGAGCTGGCTGTCGGCGGGGGCACTGCTGCTCCCACCGCCGGAGGAGCCCCCAGAGCATCCGGTGATCGTCAGGCTTCCGGCGAGGAGGACGGCTGCCCAGGCAGCGAGTTTGCGTGTGACCATGGTGGAAGTACCTCTGTTGTGATTGTTCTCCCGCGAGATGGGAGACGCTCTCATTTCATGGGAGTTTGCTTGATGTGCGCCACCACGTCAAGAGTTGCGGCGCATCGTTTTCACGTCATTCGGTGTTGCTGTGGCTCTGCCGCGCCCGAGCGTTGTCGACGTCGCGGCGCCGAGCCACCTCGAGGCAGACGACGTCGAGCGCTATGTGGGTCATCTGGTCGAACAGACTGCTCAGCGGCTGGATGGTGGCGGCCTCGTCAGCCCTGCGGTACTTTGTGGCCGCCGGGAGCACGAGCGCCGCGCCGGCGACGTCCGCAAGAGGAGAGGCGGGGTCGGTCGTGACCGCGTGCACGGCGGCGCCGGCCGCGCGTGCGCTCTCCGCAGTGCGCACCGCTCCGCCGGTCGTACCGGAACCGGAGATGACCACGACCAGGTCGTCCTGCGTGACGGCCGGGCTGATGGTCTCGCCCATCGCGTAGACGGTGAGGCCAAGGTGCATCAGCCGCATCGCGAAGGCCTTGCCCATCAAGCCGGAACGACCCTGACCCGCGACGAACACACGGGGGGCCGCCAGCAACTGCTCGACCAGCGCGGCGAGCTGGTCCCGTTCGACTTTCTCGGCAACCCCGCGGATCTCGGTGAGGACGGTACTCAGGTCGTCGTTACTCATGCTGCTTCCCTTCTTCAATTCTTGCCTGCGGCGGAGCGGAGCTCCTCCACCGCCGCCACGGGGTCCTCCGCCCTGGTGACGGCCGAGCCGACGATGACCCTCAGATGGGGCTCGCCGGCGAGAGCGGGGAGATCCTTCGCGGTGAGTCCGCCCGCCAGAGCGAGCCGCCTACCCCGCGCCCAGGGGCCGAGCAGGTCCTGAACTTGCTGCCCGGCGCCCTGCGCGTCCTTGCTCACGTGAGGAGCGAGCCGGACGCGTTGAGGCAGGCGTTGCGCCAGCACCTCCATGCGCTCAGGGCCCAGCCCCATCAGGTCCACGACCAGCTCCCGGTCATGCTCGCCGGTGACCTCCACGGCCAGGTCGATGCTGACGAGGGGGGCGAGGCCGAGGACGGTGACCGCCTGGGCGCCTGCGGCGAAGGCCAGCTCGAACTCGAATCGGACGTCGTCGGCGGTCTTGAGGTCGGCCAGCACCGGTGTGCTTTCCGCGGCCGCCGCAATCCGGCGAAGTCCCTCCTGACCGAACTGCTTGATCAGCGAGGTGCCGACTTCGATCCAGTCCGTGCGGCTCGCTACCTTCGCCGTGAGATCCACGGCCACGTCGAGGGGGATGCGGTCCAAGGCGACTTGGATCTCCACGTTGACGCTCCTTCCTTGACTTCTGGTCGTTCCGGAGACGGCCATGTCGTGGCATGATCCCTTACGGATCGCTACCGGATAATGGAATCTACTCCTGCATCATGGAAGGGCACAACGATGGCTGAGCTCCCACCGGCGCCCGACATGGTCGGCAAGGCTCTGGCGCTGCTGACCAGGCTGGGGGACTACCCCGAAGGTGCGCCGGCCGCCGAGCTGGCCCGGCAGGTCGGCTTCCCCCTCAGCACGGCACACCGCTTGCTGGGGGCCCTGGTCCGGGATGGCTTCGCCTCCTTCGAGCAGGACACCAAGCGTTACACCCTCGGGCTGCGCACCTTCCAGCTGGCCCAGCAGGTGCTACGTGCCAGAGGGCTTTCGGGACTGGCAAAGCCCGTGCTCGAGGAAGTGTCCGCCGTGACCAAGGAGGCGACGCTGCTGGCGGTGCGCGACGGTGACCGGCAGCTCTACCTCTACTCGGTCGAGGGCCCGCAGAAGGTGCGCGTCGCGGGAGAGGCCGGTCTCCACGGCCCTCTCCACTGCACGTCGCAGGGCAAGGTGCTGGTCGCCTTCGCCGAGCCGGCCGCGCGGGAGTACCTCGTGGCCAACCTGCCCCTGGAGCCGGCCGGCCCGCGCACCATCACCAGCCGGGCGAAGTTCCGCCAGGAGATCGAGCTGATCCGCGAGCGCGGTTACGCCATCGCCGACGAGGAGCACGAGGTCGGCATCCGCGCGATCGGCGTGCCGGTCTTCGGCCACGACCAGGTCGCCGCGGCCGCGGTAGCCATGGCCGCGCCGGCCTTCCGGATGAGCGTCGAGGAGCTCATCCGCCATCTGCCCGCGCTCAACGAGGCCGCGAAGGCACTCTCGGTGCTGATGGCGCTGCAGTAGACCCGGACCATGCGGGTCTCGCTCAACGCTCGGGCGGCCAACTGACCGCGGCACGAGCGCCGACTCGGGGCGGGCGCCGCGGCACAAGCGCCGACTCGGCGGTCTGCTCACATCAGCCCGCGGACGGCCCGCTTCGGAGGCCGCAGGCCGCGGATCGTGGCGACCATGTCGAGCACCTGCCGGGTCTCGGTGACCTGGTGCGCCCGGTAGACGCGGGCGCCGTGCCAGGCGCAGATGGCAGTCGCCGCCAGCGTGCCGGTGAGCCGCTCGCCGACCGGCAGCCCGAGGGTCTCCCCGACGAAGTCCTTGTTCGACAGCGAGACGAGCACCGGCCACCCGGTCGCGGTCATCTCGTCCAGGCGACGGGTGACCTCGAGGGAGTGCCAGGTGTTCTTGCCGAAGTCGTGGGCGGGGTCGATCAGCACGCTGCTCGGGTCGACGCCGGCGGCCACCGCGCGTTCGGCGTAGGCGACGGTGTCGGCGACCGCGGCCGCCACCACGTCGTCGTAACCTCTCCGCCACGGCCTGGTGCGCGGCTTGACCCCGCCGGTGTGCGTGCACACCAGGGCCGCGCCGTACTCCCCCGCCACCGCGGCCAGCTCCGGGTCCGCGCCGCCCCAGGCGTCGTTGAGCAGGTCGGCGCCGGCCTCGCACACCGCGCGCCCGACCTCCGCCCGCCAGGTGTCGACGCTGATCACCAGGCCGGGGAACTCCTCGCGCACCGCGGCGACGAACCCGACGACGCGGCGCTTCTCCTCCTCCACCCCGATCTCCTCGCCGGGAGCGGCCTTGATCCCGCCGATGTCGACGATCTCCGCGCCCTCGGCGACGACCTCGCGCACCCGCTCGAAGGCCTTCTCCTCGGCCCAGGTGGCGCCCTTGTCGTAGAACGAGTCCGGGGTCCGGTTCACGATCGCCATCACCAGCAGTGCGTCGTCGCCGAACTCGCGCCGGCCCAGCCTCAGCACGGGCTCTCCGCGGGCGCGCGGTAGCCGGCGACCGTCACCGCGGGCGGTCGTTCGCGCAGGTCGACCTCGCGCTCGACCGGGACGGTGGCGCCGGCGAGCAGGTCGAACTGGCGCAGCACGGCGCCCTCGCGGTCCACCCCGCGGCCCGCCCGGTCCTCGACCACGGCCAGCTGCTGCAGCGACATCGCGGCGAGCTCGCGCAGGCCCTGGTGGCTGTGCCGGCGCACCCCGAGGTCCACCTGCGCGACCGCCTCCAGACCCCGGGCCAGATAGGTGTCGACGAGCGCGGCCAGCTCGACGCCGTACCCGCTCGGCACCGAGAGCGTCTCGAACAGGCCGCGCCGGACCGCCCACTCGCCGGCCAACGGCTGGACGACGGCGGTCAGCGGCGGCCAGTGCAGCGCCAGCAGCGGCCGGGCGACGACCTCGGTGACCCGCCCGCCCTCCAGCGGCACGCCGGGGGCCGACGACGACCACGGGCGCTCGTAGTAGCCCTTCACCAGGTCCACGCCGGCCTCGGCCAGCAGCGGGCCGAGCAGACCGGTCACGAAGTGGGTGTCCCACTCGACCAGGTCCGCGTCCAGGAACACCAGCAGGTCGCCGGTGGTCACGAACAGCGACTTCCACATCGCCTCGCCCTTGCCGGGGCGCGTGCCGAGCTCGGGACGCACCGTGGCCGCGGCGTGCACCACGGCTCCGGCGTCGCGGGCGACGGCGGCCGTGGCGTCGGAGGAGTCGGAGTCGATCACCACGACCTCGTCGACGAGCGGCTGGGCGTCCACCAGGTCGGCCCGGATACGGCGTACGACGTCGCCGACGGTCGCCGCCTCGTTGCGGGCCGGGACGACCACGCTGACCCGGTGCCCGCCGGCCGCCTTCGCCGCCAGCAGCCGGTCGGTGTCCCAGCGCCGCCAGTCGTAGGAACGGCGCTCGAACCAGTCCTGACTCACGCTGTGCAGACTATCCGGGTCCGCCTGTCACCCTCAGACGTCCGTGACCCGAAGCCCCGAGTGCGCCTTGTAGCGACGGTTGACGCTGATCAGGTTCGCGGTCAGGGCCTCGACCTGGTGGGCGTTGCGCAGCCGCCCGGCGTAGATGCCGCGCATCCCGGGGATGGTGCCGGCCAGCTCGCGGACCACGTCGGTGGCTTCCCGGTCGTCGCCGAGCACCAGCACGTCGGTGTCCATCGCGTCGACCTCGGGGTCCTCGAGCAGCACCGCGCTGACGTGGTGGAACGCCGCGACGACCCGGCTGTCGGGCAGCAGCGCCTCTGCCTGCTGGGCGGCCGAGCCCTCCTCGACCGGCAGCGCGTAGGCGCCCCGCTTGTCGAAGCCGAGCGGGTTCACGCAGTCGACGACGATCTTGCCGGCGAGGACCGGCGCGAGCTCGGCCAGCAGCTCGCGGTGGCCGTCCCACGGCACCGCCACCACCACGATGTCCCCGCGGCCGGCGGCGTCGGCGTTGGCCGCGCCGGTGACCACGCCTCCGGTCGCCTCGGCCAGGTCGGCCGCGGTCGCCCCGGCGCGCTCGGCGCTGCGGCTACCGATGACGACGCTCAGGCCGGCGGCGGCGAACCGGCGGGCCAGGCCGCGTCCTTGCGGGCCGGTCCCGCCGAGGACGGCGACGGTCTGGTTCTCGAGGGCGCTCATGCGCGGGAGTCCTTCAGCATGATGCCCATCCTGTCGTGCCGGGCGCGCGACGCGGCGGCCGGTGTCCCACCGGGCGGACGGACCCCAGACGTCATACGAGGTGGCGGCTCGGGCGACCGCAGCGCATGACGCACCCCGCGACGTCATACGAAGTGGCGGCTCGGGCGACCGCAGCGCATGACGCACCCCGGGACGTCATACGGGGCGCCTCACCAGCGGCAGAGCGGGGCGTGGCCGTGCAGCACGCGCCCGAGCCGGTAGGCACCCAGCATCGGCACCAGCGGCCGCCCCAACGACTGGTAGGGGCGCGAGCCTGCCTCCGACACCGTCCAGAGCAGCCGGCCGCGGCGCTCGATGTCCTCCGCGCCGGGCACGAAGGCCAGCCGGCTGCCCGGTGGACGCAGCTTCCCGCAGCCGGCCGTGGAGGCGGTGTACGTCGGAGGGCCACCGTCGAGGGTGGTGGCGCCCTGGGCCCGCCGCGGGGCGACGCCGACCCGTCGAGGCGTCACCCGCTGGCCGCGGTCGAAGCCGGGGCTGGCGCTGCGACGGGAGGCGACGAGCACCTGTCGCCCGGGCGCCAGCAGGTCGGCCACGTCGTAGAAGAAGACACGGCCGCGCCCACGTCCGCTGAACTCCCCCACCCCGAGACGGCCCTCGCCACCCGGCACCAGGAACGACCCGCGCACCGGACGCTCGAGCCGCCAGCCCCGCACCACCGGATCGCCCTTCCCGACGCGGTCGGGGTCCAGCAGCCACAACCGGTCGGTCTCGGCCAGCCACAGTCCGGCCGCGGTCAGCTGCAGCCCGCCTCCGTGGCGGCACATCACCGGCTCGCGCTCGCCGACCGCGCCGACGATCGTGTCGACGAAGGCGAGCTCCTCCCCGGTCAGGCGGACGTGCACGAGCTGGCAGGGCCGGTGGCCGAGCCGGTCGTCGTCGCGGTAGCCGCTCACCCACGCGGTGTCGCCGTCGAGCGCCAGGCCCTGCGGCACGAAGTCGTCGTCGGCGTGCGGCAGCCACATCGCCCGGCAGAGCGCACGGGCGCCGGGGAAGACCGCGAGCGCCTGGTCGTCGAGGTACTCCGGACGGGTCCCCGCGAAGTCGTCCAGGGTCAGGGTGCCGCAGCCGCCGTGGCTCGGGGCGCTGCCGCCGCCCAGCGAGCACGCGGACAGCAGGAGGACGAGAGCCACCACCCACCACCGCACCCGGTCAGTATTCCCCGACTTGTCGGGGAGGATGGCGCACATGGACGCCTCGACCGACCCCGGACCGCTGCTGTACCTCGACCGTGCCACCGTCCGTCGCCTGCTGCCGCCGGTGGACGAGCTGCTGGACCACCTCGCACGGACGTACGTCGAGATGGCCCGCGGCCGCGTCGAGAACCCGGCCAAGATCGGGGTGCACCCCCGGCCCGACGCGTTCCTGCACGCGATGCCCGCGCACCTCGCCGCGCAGGACGTCACCGCGCTGAAGTGGGTCAGCGCATTCCCGGGCAACCGCCGCGCCGGGCTGCCCACCATCGCCGGCCTGGTCGTGCTCAACGACTCCGCCACCGGGCTGCCGGTCGCGGTCATGGACGCCACCGAGATCACCGCGGTGCGCACCGCGGTCGCGACCGGGGTGAGCATCCGCCACCTCGCGCACCCGGGCTGGTCCCGCGTCGGCATGCTCGGGTACGGCGAACAGGGCCGCCAGCACGCCGCCGTGGTGCGCGCGCTGAACCCCGAGGCCGAGATCCGGGTGTACGGCGGACCGCGGCTGGTCGGGCCGCAGCCGGGGGTGCAGGTCGTGGCCGAGGCTCGGGCAGCCGTCGAGGGCGCCGACGTGGTGGTGACTGCGGTGCCGATGACGAAGCGGCCCGAGCCGGTGGTCGAGCGGGCGTGGCTGCCCGCGCGCTGCCTCGTCGTACCCGTCGACTTCGACGCCTCGGTGTCACCCTCCCTGGTCGACGCCGCCGACGACTTCGTGGTCGACGACGAGGCGCAGTTCGCCCACTACCGCGAGCTCGGCTCGTTCGCGGGCTGGCCGGTGCCGGCCCGGTCGCTCGGAGCCGCGCTGCAGGAGGAGCCGCGCGGGGACCTCCGGGTCTCCTGCAGCCTCGGGGTGGGCGCCGTCGACGCCGCGGTGGCCGCGCTCGTGCGGCAGCGGGCGGAGCAGGCCGGGGCGGGGACCGCGCTGCCCCGGTAGGCAGAGGCGGGGTCGCGGCGTCACGCTCGACGTCCGGGGACCCGGGGCTGGACCACACCCCCGCCGCCCCAAATGTGTGTGCGAGCGCTATCGGTGCCCCGCGGTGCCGGAAATAGGTTGTCGAGCCATGCAGACCACCGACCCGGCGAGAGCAGCGCGCCGTCACCTGACCTCAGCGGCAAGCGCGCCGTCGTCACCGGCGGCGCGAGCGGCATCGGCGCCGCCGTGGCCGCCCGCCTCGCCGCCGCCGGCGCCCACGTGGTGGTCGCCGACCGCGACGCCGAGGGAGCCCGGCGGGTGGCCGACGACGTGGGCGGCGAGGCCTGGGTCGTCGACCTCGGGGACACCGCGCAGCTGGCCGACCTCCGGCTCGAGGCGGACGTGCTGGTCAACAACGCCGGCATCCAGCACGTCTCCCCGGTCCACGAGTTCCCGCCGGACCGGTTCGCGCTGATCCTGCGCCTCATGCTGGAGTCGCCGTTCCTGCTCTCCCGCGCCGCGCTCCCCCACATGTACGACCGTGGCTGGGGCCGCATCGTGCACATCTCCAGCGCCCACGGCCTGCGGGCCAGCGCCTTCAAGGCCGCCTACGTCACCGCCAAGCACGGTCTCGAGGGGCTGTCCAAGGTGCTCTCCCTGGAGGGCGCCGAGCGCGGCGTGACCAGCAACTGCGTGAACCCCGGCTACGTCCGCACCCCGCTGGTGGAGAAGCAGATCGCCGACCAGGCGGCCGCACACGGCATCTCCGAGGACGAGGTGCTCGCCAAGGTGATGCTGACCCGCTCGGCGATCAAGCGGCTGATCGAGCCCGAGGAGGTCGCCGGCGCGGTGGCCTACCTGTGCTCGCCCGAGGCACGGTTCATGACCGGCACCGACCTGGTCCTCGACGGCGGGTGGTCTGCGCAGTAGTGGCCAGGCCCGTCCCCGACCGCGGCCGGCGCCGGTGACCCGGGCGCCCGGGCCTCCGCCGCTGCCTGGCGGAAGCGGGCGGCGGGTGCAGCGGCAGCTGCCATCGGTCACAATGACCCGGATGGCGGGACTCGAGTTCCTCGAGCTGCTGGCTCGCGATGCCGCCCCGGTCGAGTTCGAGGGGCCGCTGCTCGCTGCCCGCGCGGCCGGGGCCGACGCCGAGAAGCTCCAGGAGCTCGAGCGGGCGAAGGTGCTCGCGCTGCAGGTCCGTGCCGTGCTCGAGGGCCGGCGCCGCCGCGAGACCGAGCTGTCCGCGCTGTTCGAGACCGCCAGCGACCTCGCCGCGCTCAACGACGTCGACGACGTGCTCGAGGCGATCGTGCACCGGGCGCGCCAGCTGCTGCAGAGCGACGTCGCCTACCTCTCGCTCAACGACGACCGCCGCGGCGACACCTACATGCGGGTCACGGAGGGCATCATCGCGCCGTCCTTCCGCGCGGTCCGGCTCCCGATGGGCGCCGGCCTCGGGGGCCTGGTGGCCCAGTCGGCGACGCCGTACGCCACGCCCGACTACTTCGAGGACGAGCGGTTCCGGCACACGCGCGGCATCGACACCGCGGTGCACGACGAGGGGCTGCGGTCGATCCTCGGCGTGCCGCTGCTGCTCGGCAAGCAGGTCATCGGCGTGCTCTACGCCGCCAACCGCGACGTGCGCCCGTTCGGCCGGGAGGCGGTGGCGCTGCTCGTGTCCCTGGCCGCGCACGCGGCGATCGCGATCGACAACGCTCGGCTGCTGTCGGAGACCCAGCTCGCGCTGAGCGAGCTGGAGGCGGCCAGCGAGCTGCTGCGGCGGCGCACCGACAGCGTCGAGCGCGCGGCGGACGCCCACGACCGGCTGACCCGCATCGTGCTGCACGGCGGCGGGACCGACGACGTGGTCCGCGAGGTCCGCGAGGTGCTCGGTGGCGAGGTGGTGGTCACCGACCCGGCGGGCGCGGTGCTCGCCTCCACCGACGCGGCGACCCCGCCCTCGAAGGAGGAGCGAGCCGTCGCGCGTCGGGCCCTCGAGCAGAGCTGGACCGCCGGCGGTCGCGGCGTGTTCGCCACCCCGGTGGTCGCGGGCGCCGACCAGCTCGGCGTGATCGTGCTGCGGCGCGAGGGCACCCTCGAGCAGGCCGACCAGCGCATCCTCGAGCGTTCCGCGCTGGTCACCGCGCTGCTGCTGCTGTTCCGGCGCGGTGTCGCGGAGGCCGAGGGCCGGGTCCGCGGCGAGCTGCTCGAGGACCTGCTCACCGGCGCCGACCGCGACCCCGCGGGCCTGCGGGAGCGTGCCCGGATCCTCGGCGCGGACCTCGACCGTCCGCACGCGGTGGTGGTGACCGAGCTCGACGGCGACCGCCTCCGGGTCGGCCAGGCCGGCGCCTACGTGGCCGGCACCAACGGCGGGTTCGCCGCGCTGCACGAGGGCCGGCTGGTCGCGATCCTCCCCGACCGGGAGCCGCACGAGGCGGCCACCATCCTCGTCGACGGGCTGCGCGCCGCCAGTGGCCGCCGGCTGACCGCGGGCGCCGCCGGGCCCGCCGCCGGGCCGGCCGGGATCGTCGCCGCCCACGACCAGGCCGGGCAGTGCCTCGACGCGCTGCTCTCCCTGGGCCGCACCGGCGAGGTGGCCACCACCGACGACCTCGGCTTCGTCGGCCTGCTCCTCGGCGCCGGCAAGGACGTCGGGGCGTTCGTGCGGGCCACGATCGGACCGGTGCTGGACTACGACGCGAGCCGCCACACCAAGCTGGTCGGCACCCTCGAGACCTACTTCCGCCACGGCGGCAACCTCACCCGCACCGCGGCGGACCTGCACGTGCACGTCAACACGGTGACCCAGCGGCTGGAGCGGGTCTCCCGGCTGCTCGGCGAGCAGTGGCAGGAGCCGGAGCGCCAGCTCGAGGTGCAGCTGGCGCTCCGGCTCCATCGCCTCGTGCGTTAGTCCGCCGGCCGCTCGGGCTGCTCGCCCGGGCTCGACGTACGGCGTCCCCGCCGGCTCAGCCACAGGTGGCGGGCGGTGCCCCAGACGCCGCGGCGGAAGAGCAGCACCACGAGCACGAACACGCTTCCCGTGATCAGGTCGATGCCCTCGAAGCCGGAGGAGGCGAGCTGGTCGGCGAGCACGACGATGATGAACGCGCCGGCGATGCCGCCCCACAGGGTGCCGATGCCGCCGAGGACGGTGATCAGCACGACCTCGCCGGAGGTGGTCCAGCTGAGCGCGGGCAGGGCGACGAAGCCGTGCCCGACGGCGTAGACGCCACCGGCGAGCCCGGCCAGGCCGGCGGAGAGCACGAAGGCGATCACCTTGTACTTCTCCACGTCGTAGCCCAGGGCGCGGGCACGCGGGGAGTTGTCGCGCACCGCGACCAGGACCCTGCCGAACGGCGAGTGCACGATCCGCCAGGCGGCCCACATGCCGAGGGCGATGATCGGGATCGCGGCGTAGTAGAAGTAGAACGCCTCGGTCTCGACCAGCTCGACGCCGAAGAACGACTTCGGCACGCCCTGCAGGCCGTTCTCACCGCCGGTGAGGCCGCTCCACTGGTAGGCGACGAAGAACACCATCTGGCCGAAGGCCAGGGTGACCATCGCGAAGTAGATGCCCGAGCGGCGCACCGACAGGTAGCCCACCGGCAGCGCGAGCAGCATCGCGAAGACCGCGCCGGCCAGGATCGCGACCGGGAACGGCACCCCGACGTGCACCGCGACCAGCCCGGTGACGTAGGCCGAGCCGCCCCAGAAGGCCGCGTGGCCGAAGGACAGCAGCCCGGTGAACCCGAGCAGGATGTCGAGGGCGACCGCGAACAGCGCCCACGCGGCGATGTCGATCGCCACCGGCGGGTAGATGAACCACGGCAGCGCGAGCGCGACGACCAGGCCGACCGCCAGCAGCACCCAGCGCTGCCAGGGGCGGCCGCCGACCATCGCCCGGTGGGCTTCCGCCGAGGAGGTTCCGGCGACGACCGAGGTGGCGGAGGTGCTCATGCGGTCTCCTCCCGTCCGAAGAGGCCGCCCGGGCGTACCAGCACCACGACGGCCATCAGGACGAAGATCAGGATCTGGGCGTAGGTGGGGGCGTAGGCCTGGCCGAACGCCTCGACGAGGCCGACCAGGAACCCGGCGACCACGGCTCCGAAGATCGATCCGAGCCCGCCGATCACCACGACGGCGAACAGGATGATCACGAAGTTGCTGCCCATGTCGGCGGTGATCGCGCGCATCGGTGCCGCGAGGACTCCCGCCAGGCCGGCCAACGCGACGCCGAAGCCGAACACCGGGGTCACCCAGCGGCCGACGTTGATGCCGAGGGCGCGGGCCAGGTCGGACTTCTCGGTGGAGGCCCGGACGATCATGCCGATGCGGGTGCGGGTCATCAGCAGCCACACCAGCAGGCAGACCACCAGGGAGAACCCGAGCACGAACAGCTGGTACTTCGGCAGCGAGACGCCGAGCACCCCCAGCCGGCCGTTGAGCGCCTCGGGCTTGGTGTAGGGCAGCCCGGAGACGCCGTACCGGAGCTTGACCAGGTCGACCAGCACCAGGGTCAGGCCGAAGGTCAGCAGGAAGTTGTAGAGCGGGTCCAGCGCGAGCAGCCACCGCACCAGCAGCCGCTCGACCAGGATGCCGAAGGCGAACATCAGCACCGGGACGACCAGCAGCGCCCACCACAGGTTCAGGTGCAGGGTGCTCAGCAGCACCGCGGTCGCCACCGCGCCGAGCATGTAGAACGCCCCGTGGGCGAAGTTCACCACGCCCAGCACCCCGAAGATGATGGCCAGCCCGAGCGCCGAGAGGGCGTAGAAGCTCCCGGCGGCCAGGCCCTGGACCAGGTATTGCAGAACTGCGTTCATGGGTTCCTTCTCCCGGACGGTGCCCCGGGCGTCACGCGGACGCCCGGGGCACCGGAGGCGGTGGTCAGCTGCCCATCGAGCAGCCGGACTCGGAGGCCGGCATGAAGGCCTCGTTGGCCGGAATGGTGTTCAGGATGTTCTCGAGGTCCCAGGACTCGGTGACCTCGCTGGGCTTCTTGACCTGGGCGAGGTAGGCGTCGTGGATCACGTTGTGGTCCTCGGGGCGGACGTAGCCGTTGCGCAGGAAGACGTCGTTGATCTTCTTGCCCTCCAGGGCGGAGACGACCTTGTCGGCGTTGTCGGTGCCGGCCTGCTGGACCGCCTCGAGGTACTGCAGGGCCGCCGAGTAGTTGGCCGCGTGGGCGAACGACGGGCGCACCCCGGTCTGCTTCATGAAGCGATCCGCGAAGGCCTGGTTCTGCTTGTCGTAGTTCCAGTACCACGGCGTCGTGAACTTGGTCCCGGCGAACTGGTCGGCACCGACCGAGTGGATGTCGGTGATGAACATCAGGCCGACCGCGAGGTCGATGCCCTTGTCGCGCAGCCCGGCCTCGTTGTACTGCTTCACCACGTTGATCAGGTCACCGCCGGCCTGCATGGTGCCGATCACGTCGGGGTGCTTCGAGGCGGCCTTGGTGAGGAACGTCGCGAAGTTGTCGTTGGGGAACGGCGTGGCGATGGTGCCCACCACCTTCCCGCCGGCGGACTGGACGGCGCTCTTGAAGGACTTCGTCATGTCCTGGCCGAAGGCGTAGTCGGGGTAGATGATCTCCCACGTCTTGCCCCCGTTCTTCGTCACCGTGGTCCCGGTGCCGTGGGCGAGCATGTAGGTGTCGTAGGCCCAGTGGAAGGTGTACTTGTTGCACTGGTCGCCGGTCAGCTCGGTGGTGCCGGCGCCGATGTCGAGGAACAGCTTGTGCTTCTGGGCGGCCACGCCGGCCACGGCGAGCGCCGCCGACGAGGTCGGTACGTCGAGGATGACGTCGGCGCCCTCGCGGTCGTAGAGCTCCTGCGCCTTGGTGTTGGCCACGTCGGGCTCGTTCTGGTGGTCGGCCGAGGTCACCTCGATGTCCGTGACCACCGCCTTGTCGCCGTACTTCTTCTTGTAGTCGGCGACGGCCATCTTCACGGCCTTGACGCTGTCGGGTCCGGACAGGTCCTTGTAGACACCGGACTGGTCGTTGAGGACAGCCAGCACCACCTTGTTGCCGGTGAAGTCGCCGCCCGACGAGCTCGGGCCGCCGCCGCAGGCGCTCAGCACGAACGCGCTCGACATCAGCGCGGCCGCACCGGCCGCGATCTTCTTCCTCATTGCGATTGCTCTCTCTCCGTGGTTGCGGTTGTCCTGTGATGCCTGTGGTGCAGCAGAGTCAGATGCCGAGATGCTCGAGCAGCTCGGTCTCCCGCTCGACGAACTGGTGGTTGTCGAGCGCCTCGACGACGCGTCCCTGGGCCAGCAGGTAGTGCCGGTCGGCGACGGTCGCGGCGAACTTCACGTTCTGCTCGATCAGCAGCACGCTGGTCCCCGACGCCTTGACGTCGCGGATGATCTCCCCGATGCGGGACACGATCACCGGCGCGAGGCCCTCCGAGGGCTCGTCGAGCAGCAGCAACCGCGCCCCGGTGCGCAGCACCCGCGCCAGCGCGAGCATCTGCTGCTCGCCGCCCGAGAGCGTGGTGCCCGGCGCCCGGCGCCGGTCGGCCAGCACCGGGAACGACTCGTAGACCTTCTCGAGCGGCCAGCCGCGGTCGGAGACCACCGGCGGCAGCAGGAGGTTCTCCTCGACCGTCAGCGTCGCGTAGACCCCGCGGTCGTCCTGCACCCAGCCCATCCCGGCCCGGGCGCGCTTGTGCGGCGCCCCGCCGGTGACGTCCTTGCCGCCGAAGCGCACCGCGCCCTTGACCTGGCGGTGCAGCCCGATCAGGCTGCGCAGCAGGGTGGTCTTCCCGGCGCCGTTGCGGCCGACCAGGGTGACCACCTCGCCGTCGCCGACGTCGAGCGTCACGTCGTGCAGGGCCTGGGCCTCGCCGTACCACGCCTGCAGGTTGCGGACCTCAAGCATGGCTGGACTCCCCGAGGTAGGCGGTGATCACGCGCTCGTCGTTGCGCACCTGCTCGTAGGTCCCCTCCGCGAGGACCGTGCCCTGCTGCAGCACCGTGACCCGGTCGGCCAGGCTGCCCACGACGTGCATGTTGTGGTCGACGAACACGACCGTGCGGCCCTCCGCGACCCGGCGCACCAGCTCGATGGTGCGGTCCACGTCCTCGATGCCCATGCCGGCGGTGGGCTCGTCGAGCAGCAGCACCTTCGGGTCGAGCGCCAGCACGAGCGCCATCTCCAGCGCCCGCTTCTGGCCGTAGGCGAGCAGCCCCGACGGCCGGTCCGCCAGGTGTGCCAGGCCGACCTGCTCCAGCAGCTCGTCGACCCGGCTCCGGTAGCCGAGCAGCAGCTTGTCGGAGCGCCAGAACCGCAGCCCCCGGTTGGTCAGCCCCTGCAGCGCGAGCTCCACGTGCTCACGCGGCGTCAGCGACTCGAACAGGCTGGTGATCTGGAAGGAGCGCGCCACGCCCTTGCGCGCGATCTGCTCCGGCTGCAGGCCGGTCACGTCCTCGTCGAAGACGGTGATCTTGCCCGCGGACGGCGTCAGGAACCCGGTCAGCAGGTTGAACAGCGTGGTCTTCCCGGCGCCGTTCGGCCCGACCAGCGCGTGCACGTCGCCCTCCTGGACCTCGAGGTCCACCGAGCTCACGGCCTTGAAGCCGAGGAAGATCTTGGTCAGTCCCACAGTGCGCAGCGCCACGCGGCCTGGTGAGGTCACACCGTTCCTTCCGTCCCGTCCCCGGTTCACCGCCCCCGCCGGCCGGCGGGGAGGTGTTGCGTGAACGCTAGGAACTCGACGTGACCGCGGCCATAGCGTCCGGGCCCACAAAGTTCGCCCACGAGGTGTCGCCAGTCACCACAGCCGCCGCGGCCGGTCCCCGACGAACGCGGGTCGTTAGAGT
>CAWFKC010000012.1:0-192997 GCA_963816325.1 uncultured Actinomycetota bacterium
GTTCGCTGTCCACAGGCGAAGAATCAGCCCTGGTGTGCCGGCTGCGCGCACACTTGGGTAGGTCCATGCCGAAGTCACGAGGACGACACCACCGCAAGGGCAACCGATCGACGCGGAGGGTCCGACCACAGCGGACGGACTCCACAATCGACGCCGCCGCCGAGTTCCGGCTCCTGGCGGCGACCGATGCTGCCGAGGCGCGCGGTGACGTCGCAGGCGCACTGGCGATCATCCAGAAGGACCTGGCCCGTCGGCGGGGATCCGACTTCTGGCGGCCCGAGCGGTTGATGCGGCTGGCTCAGCTGGACGTGCTTGCCTGGATGCTTCCCGGCTGGGCGACCTCCCGATGGATTCTTGCGCAGGCGGCCCAGACCCTTGACGAGACCAGCCGTCCTCGGACGCGCCGGGCTTTCGAGATCGCCTTCGGCACGGGGAGTCCCGATGCGGTCCCGGCTCGCGACGACTTCGACCGCCGGATGAAGACCATGGACCACGACTGGGTGTTCCGCCAGGCGCTGCTCTACGAGCTCGGCGGGCTGCACCACTTCATCAGCCACGTCGCCTCCCGTGACCTGCTCGCGGCCGCCGACCGCATCGACGAGTGGGCGCGTGCCCCGATGGGTGCGTTCCGTCTGGTGCGTGAAGAACCTCAGGCCCTCCGATGGCTCGGACCTCGGCACCGGCGAGGACGTCGAGACGCTCAACATCGGTGCTGCGTGCGTGTTGGTGCCCGGGGACTGTGCCGTCGGACGACTGGTCCCCATCGAGTCCGGGGCGATGTTCGAGTCGGCGCCCCTGCCGGTGCCCGAGGCTCTCGCCCTGCGCGTGGCCGCTGACGCCGACGGAGTGGGTCGCGGCGGTGTCGACAGCGTGCCGGACGGACGACGGCGATGACCTGCGAAAGCTCATCGCGATCAATGACTTCCGACTCCTCACCGACGTGCCGACAGTCGTCCAGAGGGTGGTCGCGTGGGACGTCGCGCAGAGCTTGCAGCCGTCGCCGCCGCACGTCGAGACGTTCTCTGACGGTCAAGCGCTCTACGTGGGACTGGTTCGGGCGGCCCTCGACCAGCGGCTGGGCGACGGACCCGAGGGGATCAGCTGCGCACCCGCGGTCGCCGCGACGCTGCTTGACCCTACGGTCCTCCGCACCGTGTGGGACATGCTGCGCACCAGCGACGCGGAGGACCTCCGTCGGCTCGCGGCGACGCTCGGCGGTCCGGCGGCGGACCTGTGCCGACGGCTCGCGGTCGACCTGCAAGCCACGGCCTGACGAAGCGGTGACCATCCACAGCCGGGTACGACGGGCAGCCGGCCGGTTTTCGTCCCCAGCGGACAACGCGCGCGACCTGTCCACAGACCTCGAACGACCGTTCGAGTAAAGCGTGCTGGGTCCCTAGCGTGGGCGCATGAGTTCTTCGCCGACAGCTCCGGAGTCGCACCCCGTGGTGCGGTTCACCGTCGAGCTGTCAGAAGGGCTCGACCGTTTGGAGGGAACGCCGGCGTGGGCGCTGACGCCGGACGAGCAGGCCGAGGCGCTGGTGCGGCTGCGCCGGCAACAGGCGCGGTTGGCAGAGTTGGAGCTGCGGCTGCTGGTGGCGGCGGACCGCAACGAGGTCGGCGTCAAGGACGGGGCTACCTCGACCGCGGCGTGGCTGGCGCACGAGACCGCACGCACCCGGCAGAGCTGTTTCGCCGACCTGCACCTGGCCGAGTCGCTCGACGGCGACTTTGAGGCCACCCGACAGGCGTTGGCGGCGGGTCGCATCGACGTGGACAAGGCCCGCGTCGTGGTGGCGGCGGTGGACCGCCTGGTCGAGGACCACGACGACCTCCCGGCGGGCACGCACGCCGCCGCCGAGGCGCACCTGCTGGAGCTGGCGGAGCGGTTCGACGCGGCCACACTGCGCCGGCTGGGCAAGCGGCTGTTCGAGGTGGTCTGCCCCGAGGCCGCCGACGTCGAGGAGGGACGCAGGCTCGAGGAGGAGGAGGCTCGCGCGCGACGGGTGGCGCACCTGTCCATGCGCGACAACGGGGACGGCACCGTGGAGGGCCGGTTCCGGCTGCCGGTGCTGCACGCCTCGCTGCTGAAGAAGGCGCTGCAGGCGCTGACGAGCCCGCGGCGGCTGGGAGAGGGCCGCCTCGACCCGGAGACCGGGCGCAAGCTCGCCCAGTCGTGCCTGTTCGGCCGCGGGTTCGTCGAGTTGCTGGAGAGCCACCTCGACACCGGGTCGCTGCCGAGTGTGGGCGGGTCGCCGTTCGCGCTGACCGTCACGATCCCGCTGCAGAGCCTGCTGGAGGGTCTCGGGGTGGCCACGCTCGAGGACGGGCAGCGGATCAGCGCCGGGGAGGCCCGGCGGCTGTGCTGTCGCGCCGGGATCATCCCGCTGGTTCTCGGGGGTGACTCGATGCCGCTCGACGTCGGCCGAGAGAAGCGGTTGTTCGACCGGTACCAGAAGGCGGCGATGGACGCCAAGCACCACGGGTGCGCGGCGGTCAACTGCGACCGGCCGCCATCCTGGTGCGAGTACCACCACCCCGACCCATGGGCCAGGGGTGGCCGCACCGACGCCCGCACCGGCATCCCGCTGTGCCCACCCCATCACCACATGGCCGACCACCCCCAGACCTGGACCATGAGTCGGCACCCCGACGGGTCCGTCCGCTTCACCAGACGGCAATAGCCGCGGCGCCGGAACGGTGCTGAGCCCGGAAGCTCCCGGGGCAGTCCCAGAAGCCGACGTCCCTGTGGTCCGCCCGCCTCGCGGGCGCGCGGGTCGGACAACACCCAGCGAAGTGAGCAGGCATCGGGCCGGCGTGCCCACCGTACCCACCGTGCGCGCGAGCGTCGCGACGTACCGCTCGCGAAGGTCGTAGGTGCGCCTGCTGCCGCGGTCAAACCTCGACCACCCGGCCGCCGCCGTCCAGGTAGTCCATCAGGGCCGCCGGCGCGTAGGCCGCGTCCTCCTCGCGCCGGCGCCGCGCACTGGAGGCGGCGTACTCGTGGGCCGGGTCCTGCGTGCCGATGGACCGGTGCAGCGGCGGCAGCAGCCGGTAGACGCCGATGCGCGAGTCGTGCAGCCGACCGAGCGGGTCCGGCCGCATCGACAGCTCGAGCGAGGCGACCGGGCGCTCACCGGTGAGCACCGACTCGTCGACCCCGAGGTGGTAGGAGCGCGCCCGCTCCACCATCCAGCGCAGGGCCACATCCGACAGGAACGAGTCGGCGTAGCCACCACCCACGTCCGAGTGCCCGCCGGAGAACCACACCTGCTCCACGCGCTGGTCGGCCGCAAGGGCGCCCGGCGCGGGCGTCCACAGGGTCGGCACGAACGGCGCGCGCTGCTCATCGATCGCGAGCGCCTGGAAGGCGGCGTCGACGTGGCTGCTCAGCTGGGTGTCGTGGAACTGCCACCTGCGGTTGACCAGGTCGGCCGGCGCGAACCCGCTCACGGGGATCCCCAGCGCCCCGACCGTGTCCCACCCGCCGATGAACCGCACCCGGGTCTCGTGCGCGTAGGACCGCCGGAACAGCGAGGACGCGACGCTCCGTGGATGCTCGGTGCGGCTGCGGTAGAGCGCGTACGCCTCGTCGACCCGGTCTGTGTGCTCACGGCGGAGCACGCCTGCGTTGCGCACGAAGCCCACCGTGCTGCGCGCGGTGAACGCGCCACGGCTGAAGCCGAAGAAGAACAGCTCGTCACCGGGCTCGAAGTTGTCCACGATGAACCGGTAGGTCTCGCGCACGTTGGCCGACAACCCGTAGCCGAAGGCGCCGCCCGCCAGGTGCTCCCAGCGTCTGGTGCCCACGCCCGCGGTGTAGAACAGCCGCTGCTCCAACCCGTCCTCGCCGGTGGCCGCCGTCGCCAGCGCCAGCTTGGTGACGTTCGTGGGGCACGGCGCGCCGTTCGCGACCTCGTCCGGGGTGTTCCAGGTGCCGTCGCAGCACATCACCAGGCGCTTCACCGGACTCGCCTCCCGTGTCCGTGGTGACTCCCTCCGCCCACTGTGGCAGGCACGGATCGCCGTGACAGCGGTTCGGTGGAAGCGAGGGCCGACACGTGGTCCGCCGTACGACGGACCCGCGGCTACGACACCCGGGCCGGGGGCCGTTTCCTCCTGAAGGGCTCGGGTACGACCTCGCGAGCGCCGCCACCGCGATTCGATGACAGGGACGATGGAAGCCGAACTGCGCAGCATCCGAGAAGTCGCCGAGGACACCTTCGAGCTCGTCCTCGAAACCGCCGGGAAGGTCGCGTTCCGCGCCGGGCAGTACTGCAGGGTCCAGCTGCCGGATCTGAAGTACGCGGACCGGAAGGCGTCCCGGAAGTTCTCGCTGGTCAACGCCCCGCACGACGGGCACCGGGTGGTGATCGCGACGCGCACCGGGCGTACCGGCTACAAGCGGTCGCTCCTGGAGCTCGAGCCCGGCGCCGAGGTGGAAATTCAGAAGGTCAAGGGCAAGCTCGTGCTGCCCACGAAGCCTCCACGCCCGGTGGTCATGGTGGCCGGCGGCATCGGCATCGTGCCGTTCATCAGCATGCTGCGCGACCTGGAGCACCACGGCACGCTGCGCGACGTGACCCTGCTCTACTTCAACCGCACCACCCGCAGCGCGGCCTACCTCGACGAGCTGCAGGCGATGGCCGAGCGGCAGCCGGGGCTGCGCCTGCTGCCGGTGATGACCCGCGAGCCCGGCTGGGAGGGCGAGACCGAGAGGCTCTCGCAGGAGCTGTTCAGCAGAATCCTCCCGGACGTGGCCGACCACGACTACTACGTGGTCGGCACGCCGTTGATGGTCGAGGCCGCGGTCGACGTCCTCCGCGCCTCGGGCGTCCCGAAGGGCCAGATCCAGGACGAGGACTTCTCCGGCTACGAGCACCGGCCCGCCTGAGACTCGACTGCGCCGGACGCCGGAGGTCCTGACAAGCGACCTCGGCACCAACTGCGAGCTGCTCGTGGCCGACGCGACGGAGCTGGTGGACGGGTCCGCGTCGTGTGGCCGACGCCGACTGAGCGTGCGGCTGGGCTGGGACGTCAACGCCTGGGATGACTACCTGTGGTGCAGACGCAGCCGGTGCACGCCCGAGCTGACCGGGGCGGTCCCCCCGGGGTGAACCGGTGACCGTCTGGTTGCGGCCGATATGCGCGCATCGACGGCCTGTCCGGCCAGGACCGGGCCGGGAGTCCACGGGAGCTACTGTCGGGCACGCCGAAGATGACGCAGGCTGAGTAGGTGGACGCCGTCTCTCCGCTGGCCGGCCGCGGCCGTGAGCAGCAGCGGCTGGCCACGCTGCTGGCCGCGGCGTCGGCCGGCGAGCCGGGCGTGGCACTCATCCATGGCGAGCCCGGCATCGGGAAGACCCGGCTGGCCGCCGCCGTGACAGCCGGTGCCACAGAGGCCACGGGCCCCGGCGCACGACACGTCCTGGCCGGATGGTGCCTGCGGCTGACGGCGAGCTCGGCGCCGTACCTGCCCCTGGTCACCGCCCTGGACACCTGGCTCCGCGCGCACCCGGACACCGGCCCGCCGACCGTGGCTGCCGCGGCACCGGCGCTGATCCCCCTGCTGCCCAGCCTCGCCGGCGACACGCCGGGGGACGGGGGACCGGCCGCGGTCGACGGCCGCGTGCTGCCGGCCTGGGAGCAGGCGTTGCGCGCGGTCGCGGAGCAGGCACCGGCCGTGCTCGTCATCGACGACGTGCAGTGGGCCGACGGCAGCTCCCTGGACGTGCTGAGCTACCTGGCGGCCAGCCTGGCCGGCCACCGTCTGCTGGTGGTGGTGACCTACCGGGACAGCGAGCTTCCCGACGGTGCGCCGCTGCACACCTGGCTGGCCGACCTGCACCGGCTGCCGCGCGTGCACGACCTCCCGCTGACCCGGCTGACCGAGGCCGGGACCCGCGACCAGGTGCGGCTGCTGACCGGGGCCGACCCCGACCCGGCGCTGGTGGCGGCGCTGCACCAGCGCTCCCGGGGCAACCCCTACCTCACCGAGCTGCTGGTGGCGCACGCCGGGGCCGACCCCGAGGAGGTGGACACCGCGCTGCCCGAGCAGCTGCGCCGTGCCGTGCTGGCCGACTGGCACCGGCTGCCGGCGCCGGTGCGGGACCTCACCCGCCTCCTGGCCGTCGCCGGTCGACCGGTGCACCCCGATGTGCTCGCGCGGGTGGTGGCCTCCCGAGGAGACCCCGTGGAGGACTTCGGCACCCACCTGCGCGTCGCCGCGGCGGCCGGCGTCCTCACGTCGGACCAGCGGGGCCGCACCTGGTTCCGGCACCCGCTCATCGGCGAGGCGCTGTACGGCGAGCTGCTGCCCGGCGAGCGACGCGCCCTCCACGCGGCGTTCGCCGACGGCGCCGAGCCGGACCGCTCCGACGCGACGGCGCTGGGGGAACACGCCCGGCACTGCGATCGGGCCGGCCGCGCCGACGAGGCGTTCGAGTACCTGCTGCGCGCGGCGGAGGCGGCCCGACGGATCCAGGCCTACCGTGAGCGGGCGGGGTTCTACCGACGCGCGGCCGAGCTGTGGCCGCAGCTCTCCACGGCGGTCCAGGACCAGCACGGGCCAGTGGTCGAGCTGCTGCTCACCGCCGCCGCCGCGGTCCGGTGGGCCGGGGACGAACCGGCCGCGCTGACGCTGGTCGAACGCGCCCGCGAGGCGGTCGACCCGCGCGCCGACCCGGTCACGGCGGGCCACCTGCTGGCCTAGTGGGCCGAGCTGGCCTACACCACCGGGGCTCTCGGGCACGTTCCCGCTCGCGGAGTTCGAGGAGGCCGTCGCGCTGACCGCCGGGCAACCGGACAGCGCGGAGCACAGCCACGCCCTTGCCGACCTGGCGCAGGGACTGGTGTGGCACGGAGAACGCGCCCGCGCCGAACGGGTGGCCGACGCCGCGGAGGCGGCCGCGCGTCGCAGCCACGAGGCGGCCGCGGAGTCCTACGCGCTGTACTCCCGCACCCTGGCCAGGCTGGGAGACGCCGCCGCGGCCCGCGACGCCGAGGACAGCTACGGGTTGGCGCTGGCGTCCGGCGACCTGGAGCAGCTCGCGCTGGCATGCATCGCCCGTGCCAACGCCGCCGAGGGGCTCGGTGACGTGCGCGGTGCCGCGGCGGCGGCCCTGGAGGGCCATCGGGCCGCCGCCCAGGTGGGGCTCGGCGGGTCGACCGGCTACCTCGCGCTCACGGCGGGCAACCACCTGCTGCTGCAGGGCGAGCTCGCCCGCGTCGACCAGCTGGTCCGTGAGGTGCTCGCCGGTCGCCCGGTGGGGACCCCCGGCGTCCAGGCGCGCGTGCTCGCCGTGGTGCTCGCCGTCCGCCGCGACGATCTCGACCTCGCCGAACGGCACTGGTCGGCCCTCGAGCACGACTGGCCGGCCTGGCGGGAGCACGCGGGGCTGCGGGTGCCCACCGCCGCCGCGGAGCTGCTGCTGGCGCGCGGGCGGCCGGCCGAGGCGCTGACGGTCCTGGAGTCCACGTTGACCCTCAACTCCGCGCCCGACCCCGCCTACGGCGACACGATGCTCGTCTGGGCGGCCCGGTCCGCCGCCGACGTGGCCGAGCGCCGCGGGCAGGGCGGGGAGGCAGCCGCGGCGCAGCGGGTCCTGGACCGCGTCGTCGAGGCCCGGCAGCGGTTGGGCGCGCCCTTCGCCGGTGCGGACGCCAACCCCTTCGACCGCGCCCAGCAGGCGTTGTTCCACGCCGAGGGGTCCAGGTTCGCGGGGGAGCCGGGCCGGATGGTCGAGTGCTGGCGCCGCGCGGTGGGCGCGACCGCCGACGCGGGCTGCTCCTACCTCCGCACGGAGGCCCGCTACCGGCTGGCCGAGTCGCTGTTCCACGCCGGCCGTCGGGTCGACGGGGCCGTCGAGCTGCGCGGCGCTCACCGGGAGGCCACCGCCATGGGCGCGGTGGCGATGACCCGTGCCATGGAGGCTCTCGCGCGGCTGGCGCGCGTCGACCTGGGCGACCCGCAGGCACCTCGCGTCACGGCGGCCTCCCCGGCGGCGCTCGCGGCCCTGACGGCCAGGGAACGGGAGGTGCTCGGCCACCTGCTCGCCGGCCGTTCCTACGCCGAGATCGCCCGCGAGCTGCTCATCAGCCCGAAGACCGTGAGCGTCCACGTGTCCAACCTGCTGCACAAGACCGGTAGCGCGAACCGGACGGCCGCCGCGATCTGGGCCCGCGACCACGGCGTGGTGCCCGGCGACGGGTGAGCTCCCGGTCTCGGGATCTGAGGATTCCCCCGATGCGGTGGACGGGTCCTTAGCCTCACCCTCGAAGTGAGCACCCGCCCCGGGTGCCGTCTCGAGGGGGCAGAGATGCACGCTCACACCGACATCGCGCTCGTCCGGTCCGTCGCGGTGGCCGCGGCCGTCACGGCGCTGGCCGCCACCGGCTGTGCCGGCCACACCGCGGCCCAGGCCAGCGGCCCGGCGCGGCCGTACGCACCCACCGAGAAACCGCAGGGACAGAGCTACGCGGCGATCCACGGGGACTACCTCAAGTGGGGATTCGGTATCACCGCGTCGGAGAGCCCGGTGCTGCACGCCGACGCGCCGCGCAACTGCGAGGTGCACGGGCCGTTCGTGTACGCCGGGGTCCGCGGGCACCGCGAAGGCCTGCGTCGTCCCGCAGGGCAAGGCCGTCGTCCTCTCGTTCGCGGGCTTCGAGTGCTCCACCGCGGAGGGCAACGGAGCGACGTTCGAGAAGCTGCGGACCTGCGCCAACCGGTCGTTCGCGCACACCTACCGGCCGAAGAACTACCGCTTCACCCTGCGGCTCGACGGCGCGCGGGTTCCGCACCCGCGACGCGCGGGCTTTCACCAGCGCCGACCGGGTGATCACCATGCCGACGACGAACGTCTTCAACACCGCCCCCGGGCCCACCAAGTCCGTGTCCCGCGGCTTCGTCTACGTGCTGCGTCCCCTCTCGGCCGGCCACCACGTCCTCCGCGTGCACGCGCACGACCAACAGATGGGCGACCTCGCGTTCGTCTACCGGTTCCGGTCGCCGTCCTGAGCCGCCCACGGACCCGCCCCGCAGCGACCGAGCAGGGCGGCGCTGCGGGGCCGGGCGCGAGCCGCTAACCCACCGCCGGTTCCGGAGGTGCCGCGCCGACCTCCGGCGGCACGACGGTGACGCCCGGCTCGCCCGCCTCGGCGAAGTAGTCGGCACGCCGGGTGGCGTCGACGCCTTCGGGGACGCGGAGCGCCCGCAGCGCCAGGGTCACCAGCACGGCGACCACCAGGTTGGCGATGATCGCGAGGATGCCCACCCAGACCGCCGACGTGGAGTCGAAGCCCAGGTTGGCCAGCGGGTAGCCGGAGCCGCCGAAGTGCGCCTTGACGACCTCGCCGGTGGCCGGGTCCTTCTTCGGGATGTCGTAGAGCATCTTGACCGCCACGACCATGCCGACCGCCCAGCCGGCCAGCAGGCCTCCCCGGTGGAACCAGCGGGTGAACAGGCCGATGCCGACCGCGGGCAGCGTCTGCAGGATGATCACGCCGCCGATCAGCTGGAGGTCGATCGCGAACGACGGGTTCAGGAACACGACGAAGCCGAGCGCCCCGAACTTCACCGCGAGCGAGACGATCTTGGCGACCGCGGTCTCCTCCTGCGGGGTGCAGTCCGGACGGACGTACTCCTTGTAGACGTTGCGGGTGAAGGTGTTCGCCGCCGCGATCGACATGATCGCCGCCGGCACGAGAGCGCCGATGCCGATGGCGGCGAACGCCACGCCCGCGAACCAGGCCGGGAACTGCTGGTCGAACAGCGCCGGGACGATGGTGTTCCCGTCGCCGCCGACGGGCTTGATGTCCGCGGCGATCGCGATGAACCCGAGCAGGGACAGGAAGCCCAGCATCAGCGAGTACAGCGGCAGCAGGGCCATGTTGCGCTTGACCACGTCGCGGCTCTTGGCGGCCAGGATCGCGGTGGTGGAGTGGGGGTAGAGCATCAGCGCCAGCGCGGAGCCGAAGGCCAGCGTCACGTACAGCATCTGTGACTGTGGGGCGAGCACCGGCCCCTGGTGCGCTGCCCCGGCGAAGTGCGTCGACACCTTGGCGAAGATGTCGGTGAAGCCTCCGAGCTTGGCGGGGATGTAGGCCACCGCGGCGATGATCACCACGTAGATGAGGCTGTCCTTGACGAAGGCGATCAGCGCGGGGGCGCGCAGCCCCGACGTGTAGGTGAACAGCGCCAGCACCAGGAACGCGATGGTCAACGGCCACTTGCCTGAGACGCCCATGGTCTCGAGAACGGCCTGCACACCGACGAGCTGCAGGGCGACGTACGGCATCGTGGCGACGATGCCGGTCAGGGCGACGACGAGCGCGAGGGTGCGGGAGTCGAAGCGCGCCCGGACGAAGTCGGCGGAGGTGACGAACCCGTGCCGGTGCGAGACCGACCAGAGCCGGATCAGCACCAGGAACACCATCGGGTAGAGGACCACGGTGTAGGGAACCGCGAAGAAGCCCATGGCGCCCGCGCCGAACATCAGGGCGGGCACCGCGACGAAGGTGTAGGCGGTGTAGAGGTCGCCGCCGATGAGGAACCACGAGATCCAGGTGCCGAACTTGCGACCGCCCAGGCCCCACTCGTCGAGGTGGTGCATGGTCTCGCCGGCCCGCCAGCGGGAGGCCATGAAACCCATCACGGCGATCACCAGGAAGAGCAGCACGAAGATGCTCAGTTCGAGGGCATGTCCCTGCACGCCGCTCACCCCTTCCTGGTCTTGACGTAGACGATGGCGGTGAACAGCGCGCTCATGGGCACGTAGGCCAGCTGCACCCAGTAGAACGCCGGCATCCCGAACAGCTCCGGCTTCGCCGTGTTGAACAGGCCCGGGATGAGGGGGATCAGCACGGGCACGGCCAGGAGCAGCACCCAGGGGCTCCAGTCCGGATTGCCTCGCTCCGCGTCGGGGGCGGGATCGTCGTACGGGGGGACTGCGGACATGTGTCGTACTCCTTGCAGGGGAGAAGTAAGCACCCGAACGTGACGACTGCCACAAAAGTGCCTCGGTGGCCGGGGAGCGTAATGAAGCCCGGGACGGCTCACCAGCAGCGGCGCGCGTCGCTCTGGACCAGACCCCGGCCGCGCCGTCCGTCCACCGCAGCGGAACGACCGCTGGCCGCACAGCGCTGGACATCGCCACCTGGTGCAGGGCAGGGCCTTGCGCCTCGCCGACGACGGACGCTGCTCAGGATGGCCCTTGAGAGGTGAGACGGAAGCGCCGGATCTTGCCTACGGAGGTCCTCGGCAGCTCGTCGACGACGGTCCAGGTGCGGGGCCGTGCCGCGGGAGCCAGGTGCTGCTCTGCCCAGGACGCCAGCGCGGCCGGGTCCGGTGGCCGCGCGGGGTCGGCGGCCACGACGTAGGCCGCGGGGACGTGATCGCGAACGGGGTCGGGCACGGCGACCACGGCCGCTTCCAGGACTCCCGGTGCCTCCGCAACGGCCGCCTCCACCTCGGTGAGGGAGACGTTCTCCCCGGCCACCTTGACCACGTCGTCGATCCGGCCCACGAAGGCCAGCTGCCCGTCCGGACACCGGCGGACGAGGTCCCCGGTGCCGAACCAGATCTGGTCGGGCTGCGGGGTGGGGTGCTCCAACTCGGGGAAGGCGCGGGCGTTCGCGGCCTCGTTGTCCGCGTAGCCGGCGAAGAGGTCGACGCCGCGGCGGCCGGCCACGGTCAGCACGCCGGGCTCGCCGTCCGCGACCGGTCGACCGGTACGGGGGTCCAGCAGCACCACCGCGCGCCCTTCGACGACGCATCCGATCCGGCTGGGGCTGGGGGAGTCGACGGGTCCCGCGGTGACCACGGCCAGGGTCTCGGTCATCCCGTAGATCTGGCGAGGGGCCACGCCGCACAGCTCGGTCATCTCCTGCCACTGGCCGTCGGCGAGGTTCTGCGCGAACCAGACGTGCTGCAGCCGCAGCCGCGGTGCGTCGGCCCGGCGGCGGGCCAGGATCATGCGGATCGGCGCGGCGAAGAGACTGGCATGGGTGGCCTCCAGCGCGGCGACCTCATGGGCCCAGCCGCTCGCGGTGAAGCGCGCCGTCAAGGCCACCGATGCGCCGACCGCGATGGCAGAGGCGAAGCAGTAGTACTGCGCGTTGGCGTGGAACAGCGGCAGACACACGTACCACCGGTGCTCCGGCTCCAGCCCGGCCAGCCCGGCCATCACCTCGGCCACGTGGCGGTAGCTGGCCTGGGTCAACGCCACACCCTTGGGCTCCGACGTCGTGCCCGAGGTGAACATCAGCGCGATCCGGTCGTCCGGGGCCGGCCGGCGGCGCGGTGCCTGCTCCCCGGGTGGGGCCAGCAACGGCGACTCGGGGGAGAGGTCGGCGGCCGTCTCCGCGAGCGCGATGACGTGCGGCACCCGGCCCTCCGTGGCTTCGTCGACCACCGGGCGGCGGGCGGTCGCGCACACGGTCACTGCAGGCCGGGTCCTGGCCACTTGATGGGCGAGGTCACGGGCTGAGGAGCCGGGATCCACCGGGACCATCCAGGCGCCGAGACGGCTGGTGGCCAGCCAGAGGGCAACGAAGGCCGGACAGTTGCCCAGGACCAGGTGCACCGCCGAGCCGGGACCGACCCCGAGCGAGTCCAGCCGCCGGGCGACGCGGTCGACCACGGCGTCGAGCTCCGCGTAGGTCCATCGATCCACCCGACCGTCAGCCGCCCGGAACAGCAGGAACGGGCGCGGGCCGTGCTCCCGCACGGTCAGCTCCCACAGGGCGGCGAAGGTCTCAACGTTGCGCATGGCTCGACGCTAGAGGTGGTTCACGCCGCGCGCAGGTCCCAAGTTGGGACAGTCACCCGCAGCTCAGACGGTGATGCCGTAGGTCTTGAGTTTGCGGTACAGGCTCGAGCGGGACATGCCCAGGTGCGCCGCCGCGGCGACCTTGTTGTCCTCGTGCTCCTGCAAGGCGGCCACGATCGCGTCGCGCTCGGCACTCTCCAGCGGGGTCAGCGCGTGGCGGGAGGTCGACTGGCAGTAACCGGGCAGGTCCTGCTTCTGGATCTCCCCGACCGGCCGCTGGCGCAGCGCGTGCACCAGCGCCTCACGCAGCTGCCCGACGTTGCGTGGCCAGCTGTAGCGGGCGACGACCCGGTGCGCCTCGGGGCTGAGCCGGACCCGGCGCGACGGTGCGACCTCCCGCAGCACGGCAGAGGTGATCGCGGGCAGGTCCTCGGTGCGACAACGCAGCGGCGGCACCGTGATCGCCACCTCGAAGTGACCCAGCAGCGCGTGGAACGGCAGGTCGGAGTCCAGGGAGGAGTCCGACAGGGTCGCCACGAACCACGTGGGGCCCTCCTGACGGGCGATTGCGGTGAAGAAGGCGTCGAGCTGCTCCACTCCGTCGGTGCTGGCCTGGTCGACGTTGCGGACGATCAGCAGCGTCGGCTCGGACTCGGCGGTGCGCAGCAGCTGGTCGATGTCGGCGGGCGAGCCCTCACCGGTGAGCTGGGCCGCGTCGATCGACACACTCCGTCCGCGTGGGTACGACGCGTGGAAGATCTCGGCCACCAGGGTGAACTTGCCGGCGCCGGTCTCACCGAGCACCACCGCGGGGCGTTCGTTCTCCAGCGCCTCCCGCAGGTCGTTGCAGGCCCGCACCCACGCAGGGGAGCTTCCGCCCGCGATGGTCTCGTGCGGGCGGTACAGGTCGCCGGCGATCCGAGAGGTCTGCTGGGTCGCCACCGCGATCTGGGGCAGGACCCGCTCGGCGAAGTCGTGGGCGGTCGCGCCCTGCCGGCCGGTCACGACGTCGGCGATGACCACCATGCCGGCCACCTCGGAGCCGGCCAGGATCCGGGTGCCCCGGACGCGCACCATCCGCCCGTCGGGCAGCATCAGGGTGTCGCTGGCTCGGCTCCGGCGGCTGGTCAGGAACCGGGCGTGGTCGCGCAGGATCTGCTGCTCGTGGGCGTCGAACATGCTCTGGGCCGCGGCGTTGGCCGTGAACACCGAGTCGCCGAACGCGAACACCGCGTGCCGGGAGGCCCGGGCCTCGACCCGCAGGTAGGTGTCGAAGATGGCCTGCTGGGACTGGCTCCGGTCCAGCAGCAGGTTGCGGCTGATGTCCTTGGCGGCGCTCTTGACCAGGGTGTGCATCAGCGGGCTCCAGGCATGGGTGAGCGAGGAGATGTCGAGCACGCCTTCGACCCGGCCGGTGACCGGGTCCAGGATCGGCGCCCCGGTGCAGGCGAAGGACTGCAGGTTCTCGATGAAGTGCTCCGGGCCGACCACGCTGAAGGGTTGCCCCGCCTCCAGCACGGTGCCCACCCCGTTGGTGCCCATCGCCGACTCGGCGTAGTTGAAACCGGGCGCGAACTGCACCCGGTCGAGCAACCGCCCCACCGCGGGGGAGGAGTCGAACCGTTGCACGACGCGCGCGCGGTGGTCGGTCAGCGCGATGACCAGCGGCAGGTCGGCGGTGTCGTTCCCGAGCTGCTGCAGCACCGGCCGGGCGCAGCGGATCAGCAACGAGCCGGTGTCGTACTCCTCGTCGTAGTCCGTGCGCGGGCCGGAGCTGTCCACCCCCGCGGCCTGGCTGCGCTCCCAGGAGGCGGCGAGCACGTCCGGCACACCGGCGGCCCCGGCTCGGCCGCTCTCCAGGAAGTCGGCTCTGGCCGCGGCGACCCGCAGGAGGCGGTTCTCGGCATTCGGCATGTGAGGTCCCTCGGTCGGTGGAGCAAGCCCCCGATGCGCATGCCCCTCGATCTTGACAGTGACGGCCGCCACAACCAACCCGCGCCGGTGTCCGATCTTGGGACACCCGGCCGCCCTGGGACAGCCCCCAGAGTGATGAGCACCGCAATGACAGCCCCGCCGGGTCCGCCACCGGCACCCGCGACGCCCCCGACGAGAAGGAAAAGGCATGGAAACGCTCATCAACATCGACAACGGTGGGACGCTGACCGACATCTGCGTCTGGGACGGCTCGGACTTCACCTTCACCAAGACGCTGACCACGCCGCACGACCTCTCCGAGTGCCTGTTCGCCGGCATCGAGAAGGCCTCGGCGGCCGTGTACGGCGCGGCCGACACCGAGCGGCTGCTCCACGCGACCAAGCACATCCGCTACTCGACCACCCAGGGCACCAACGCGCTCGTGGAGCGCCGAGGCCCGATGATCGGCATCCTCACCACGATGCCGGAGCTGGCCGAGGCCCTGTGCGCCACCCCGGCGCAGCGGCGGCTCCTCGACGACCTGGTGTCCGAGCGGCTGCTCACCATCGACACCGACACCGACGAGGCGACCATCGACTTCGAGGTCGTCCAGCTGGTCAACCGGCTCACCACCCTCGGGGCCGCGCGGGTGGTGGTGACCGGGAGGACGCCGGAGGAGGAGCACCGCCTGCGGCAGGTGCTGCTGCGCAAGTTCCCCCGGCACCTGCTGGGCTCGATCCCGCTGATCTACAGCTGGGACCTGGCCGGCGACCGGGACGAGGCCCGGCGCACCTGGTCCTGCGTCCTCAACTCGTTCCTGCACCCGACCATGGAGCGCTTCCTGTACGGCGCCGAGCGGCGGTTGAAGGAGTACAAGATCACCAACCCGCTGCTGGTGTACCGCAACGACGGCGCCTCGTCGCGGGTGGCCAAGTCGGTGGCCCTCAAGACGTACTCCTCCGGTCCTCGCGGGGGGCTGGAGGGAACCGCGGCGCTGGCCCGGGTCTACGGCCTGCGGCACACGCTGATGATGGACATCGGCGGCACCACCACCGACGTCGGGGTGGTCGAGGGCAGCACCGTCGCGGTCGCCGAGCGCGGCACCATCAAGGGCGTCCCGATCTCGTACCCGATGAGCAACGTCCACTCCCGGGGCGTGGGCGGGTCGTCGGTGATCGCCGTCGAGGACGGGCGGATCACCGTGGGGCCGCACTCGGTCGGTGCGGCGCCGGGACCGGCCTGCTTCGGCTTCGGCGGCAAGCAGGCCACCATCACCGACGTCAACCTCCTGCTCGGGGTACTGGACGCCGACACCTACCTGGACGGCACCTTCAAGCTCGACGCCGATCGCTCGCGGGCCGTGATCACCCAGACCGTCGCCGAACCGCTGGGGATCAGCCTCGAAGAGGCGTTGGTGCGGATGGAGCAGGCCTACTTCGAGGCGGTGTCCGCCTCCTTCGCCCACCTGGCCACCCCGGAGACCACCCTGGCGGCCTTCGGCGGCGCCGGTCCGATGAGTGCGACGGGTGCGGCCCGTCCGGCCGGGGTGAAGCAGGTCCTGGTCCCCCGGACCGCGGCGGTGTTCTCGGCGCTCGGGATCTCCTTCTCCGACATCGGCAAGACCTACGAGGTCCGCGTCCCCGAGCCGACCACGGCCTCGGTCGAGCAGACGTACCGCGGCCTGCTGGTGCGCGCGGAGCGGGACATGTTCCAAGAGGGCTTCGAGCTCGGTCACTGCACCGTGGCCTGCAGCCTGGTGCTGGAGGAGGCCGACGGCACGATCGTCGAGCAGCTGCCCTACGAGCCCGGCTCCGCGGCGGACCACCCCGACAGGTACGGCGCGCTGCGGCTGACCGTCAGCGCTCCCCTCACCCAGCCCGAGCTCACTGCGGACGCGCCGGTGGAGCCGGTCCAGGCCCCGGCGGCCGGCACCCGACAGGTCCGGTCCGGCGCCGACCGGGTCGACACCGTTCCGGTGCACGTGCTCGACGACCTGGTGCCCGGCCACACCGGCGAGGGCCCGGCCATCGTCGAGGGCCCGTTCTTCACCACCCGGGTGCTGCCGGGCTGGGTCTTCCGGGTCACCGCCGCCGGCGACCTGCTGCTCGTCGACACCCTCTGACCCGCCAACCCCCCACCCGTCACCCGCTACCCGTCACCCACCTACCCGAAAGGAGACTCCGATGCGAGTCCCCATGACCGAGTACCTCGTCATCGACCTGGACACCGAACGCTGGGTCTGCCGGGTCTGCTCCCAGGACATGGGATCGGCCCACGAGAACTACAAGCCCGGCACGCTGGTCCACGACCGCGACCCGCGCGAGATCCACCAGCCGATCATCGACCCGGAACGCTACGAGTACACCTTCAGCCCGGATCCGGACTACTGCCGGATCCTGGAGTACTACTGCCCCGGCTGCGGCACCCAGATCGAGGTCGAGTACCTCCCGCCGGGTCACCCGCCCACCAACGACCTGGTCATCGACGTCGCCGCCCTGCGCGCCCAGTGGGAGAGGCGCGGACTCGACCCCGAGAAGGTCCACAACTACGGCCCCGGCGACGACGCCCAGAAGCACACCGCTGCCCTCAAGGCCATCGGCCACGTCCGCTGAGACCCCGTCCCTCGACTCAAGGAGCAACACGACATGAAGCGCATCTCCGTGGACATCGGTGGCACGTTCACCGACTGTTTCTTCGTGTGGGACGACATCTACGTCGACGCGAAGGCCCTCACCACCCATCACAACCTCGCGCTGGGGTTCAACGAAGCGCTCGACCTGGCCTGCAAGCGGGCCGGACTGGACCGGATCTCGGTGCTGTCGGAGGTCGACTCGGTGCGCTACGCCACCACCCTGGGCACCAACGCGCTCATCGAGCGCAAGGGTCCGAAGGTGGCCGCGCTCGTCACCCACGGCTTCGAGGACACCATCCCGCTCTCCCGTGGCCGCGGGTACGGCGAGGGCCTGGACTACTCGATGCAGCAGAACCTGCCCGCCGCCGAGCGGCCCGAACCGCTGGTGCCGCGCGCCATGATCCGCTCGGTCAAGGAGCGGATCAACTCGGCCGGGAAAGTGGTCGCCCCCCTCGACCCGGACGACGTCCGGCAGGTCGTCAGGGAGCTGGTCGACGCGGGCGCCGAGGCGATCGTGGTCTCACTGGTCAACGCCACCGAGAACCCCGACCACGAGCTCGCCGTCCAGGAGATCATCCTGGACGAGTTCCCACCGCACGAGCTGGGTGCCATCCCGGTGCTGCTGGGTCACCAGGTCTCCGGCCGCAAGGGCGAGTACGTGCGGGCCACGTCGACGATCATCGACGGCTTCCTGCACGAGATCATGTTCCACGCCCTCTCGCAGCTGTCGAACAACCTGCGCGACTTCGGCTACGCCAAGCCGATGCTGGTCATCCACAACTCCGGCGGGATGGCGCAGATGAACTCCACCGACGCCCTGCAGACCATCCACTCGGGTCCGATCGCCGGAGTCGGCGCGGCCGAGCACCTGTCCACCGAGACCGGTCTGGGCCACGTCATCTCCACGGACATGGGCGGCACCTCCTTCGACATCGGCCTGGTTCCCGAGGGCGGGGTGAAGCACTACGACTTCCTGCCCACGATCGACCGCTGGCTGGTGTCGGTGCCGATGGTGCACCTGGACACGCTCGGTGCCGGCGGCGGTTCGATCGCCAGCTACGACCGGATCCACGACTCGATCCGGATCGGTCCGCAGTCGGCCGGCTCCAACCCGGGCCCGGCCTGCTACGACCGGGGCGGCCTGCGTGCCACCGTCACCGACGCCGACCTGCTGCTGGGCTACCTCGACCCGGACAACTACGCCAACGGGTACATCAAGCTCAACCCGAAGCGGGCGACGTTCGCCATCGAGGAGACCCTGTGCGACCCGCTGGACATGGACGTCATCGACGTCGCGCGGGTGATCAAGGACAGTGTCGACGAGCAGATGGCGATCGGCATCGGCAAGGAGCTGCGGGTGCGCGGCTACCTGCCGGAGGACTTCACCATGCTTGCCTACGGCGGCAACGGGCCGCTGCACGCCTGCGGCATCGCCCGGCACGCCGGCATCAAGCGGGTTCTCGCCCCGCCGTTCTCCTCGGTGTTCTCCGCCTGCGGGGCGGGGAACATGAAGCAGCTCCACTTCCACGAGCGTGGCGTGCACGTGACGATGTACAACCCCACCACCCGGTCCCTGTACGACGACTACGCCGAGTTCAACACCATCGTGGAGGAGCTGGAGGGGCGCGGGCGCGAGGACCTGGTCCGCCAGGGCTTCCAGGCCGAGGACGTCAAGCACCGTCTGGAGCTGGACATGCGTTACGGCAACCAGCTGCTGACCCAGGCCGTCGCCCTGCAGGACATCAACCGGATGAACGGCGTGGGCGACGTGCTCACCATGATCAGGATCTTCGGGGACGTCTACAGCCACCGGTTCGGTGCCTCCTCCGCCGCGCCGGAGGCGGGCATCCGGTGCAACACCATCCGGGTCGCCTCCTACGTCGACGGAGACGTGGTGAACTTCGACTCCTTGCAGAGCGGTGGGGAGCGCAGCGAACCCGTCCCGGTGGGGCGGCGCAACGTCCACTTCATCCACCACCCGAGGGCGGTCGACACCCCGATCTACGACCAGGCCGCGCTGACCGACGAGCACGTCGTACACGGCCCGGCGATCGTCACGACGGAGAACACCACGTTCCTCGTGGAGCCCGGTTGGCGCCTGGAGCCGACCAGGCAGGGAGCTGTCTGGTTCCTGCAGGACTGACGCGGCCCCGCCCCAACTCACAGCGAAGGAAGAACACAGACATGACCGCAGTCAACGAGAACCCGGCTCGTTCCCTGACCCCTCAGGAGCAGGAGTGGGTCGGCAAGTTCATGGACGAGACCACGCTGTTCCTCGGGCCCGATCCCGAGATCATGCGGGACCACAGCATCGCCTCGCGCACCGACCACGAAGAGCTGGCCATGGCCACGGGCGTGGACCGGATGGAGGTGGAACGCATTCGCAAGCGGATCGCGGGAGCCCTCGACGAGGGCTACGAGATGTGCGAGGCCCAGGGCGCCGCGCCCGGCGCGAAGTGGGGCGATCTCACCACCGCCATCTACACCGCGGCCGGGGACGTGTCGTACCTGTCCTGTCACGGTGTCATCGCGTTCAGCGCGATCCTGCACCACCCGATCCGCTACATCATGAAGTACTGGAAGGACGAGCCCACGGTGGGGATCCACCCCGGCGACGGGTTCATCCACAACGACGCCAGGTACGGCAACATCCACAACACCGACCAGTCGATGATCATGCCGGTCATGCGCAACGGGGAGATCATCGCCTGGGTTGCGGCGACGATCCACGAGGGCGAGAACGGTGCCTGCGAGCCCGGCGGGATGCCGTCGGGATCGGAGACCGCCTTCGACGACGGACTGCGGATGAGCCCGTTCAAGATCGTCGAGCGGGGCGAGCTCCGCCGGGACCTGCTGACCTTCCTGCAGCACTCGGTGCGCGACCCGAAGCTGCAGCTGGCCGACCTGAAGGTCAAGATCACCGCGGTCCGCAAGATCATGGAGCGCATCGACAAGGTCATCGACGAGGTCGGGGTGGACACCTTCGTGGCCGCGCTGCGCACCACGGTGGAGGACGTGGACGCGGAGGTGCGCCGCCGGATCGGGGAGCTGCCGGACGGGACCTACCGGCTGGACCAGTTCATGGACAGCACCCTGAAGGAGAACATCCTCATCAAGTTCGCCTGCAAGATCACCGTCAAGGGCGAGCACATGACGGTCGACCTGCGCGGCACCGGTCCGGAGATCCTCAACCGGGCCATCAACTCCCCGCTGTGCTCGGTCAAGTCGATGTTCATGCAGGCGATCCTCGCCTTCTGGTGGCCCGACCTGCCGCGCAGCACCTCGGCGATGAGCTGCATCGAGATCATCTCCGACGAGGGCACCTGGGCGGACGCGTCGTACGACGCCCCCATGGGGCAGTCCCTGCAGGCGTCCTTCCGCGGCTTCTCGGCCATGCAGGCGCTCTACAGCCGGATGTCGTTCTCCACGCCGCACAAGTACAGCAACGTGGTGGCCAACTGGTTCAACCAGATCAACACGTTCCTGTGGGGCGGGGTCACTCAGCACGGCGACATGGTGGGCAACCTCTGTGCGGACCTGAACGGGATGCCCGGCGGGGCCAAGCCGTTCCGTGACGGCGAGGACTCGGTCTCCCCGCTGTTCTGCGCGATGGCCGACACCGCCGAGCAGGAGGTCATGGAGGAGGAGGTCCCCTTCATGCAGCTGGTGTCCAAGCGGCTGGTCCGCGACAACATGGGCTTCGGCAAGTTCAACGGCGGCATGGGCTACGAGATGATCGTGGCGGCCGAGGGCAGCCCCCAGTGGGGCTTCATGACGGTGACCTCCGGCGCGAAGTTCTCCTCCGTCTACGGCATGTACGGCGGGTACGGCTGCGGCACCTACCCGCTCGCCATGGTGAAGGGCACCAACGTCTACGAGCACATCCGCCAGGACCCCCGCAAGTTCGACCTCTCCATCGAGAAGGTGATGAACGAGCGGCCGTTCCCCGAGGGCCGGTACTCCACGTACCACATGGGCCTGCAGTTCGACATCGCCAAGGACGGCGAGCTGTACATGATCAGCCAGGGGGCCGGCGGCGGGTACGGCGACCCGCTCGAGCGGCTCCCCGAGTCGGTGGTCCGTGACGCCGAGCTCGGACGGATCAGCCGGACCGTCGCCGAGGAGCTCTTCGGGGTCCGCTACGACCCGGAGAACTTCCGTCTCGACGTGGAAGGCACCGTGGCCGCACGTCAGGCCGCCCGGCAGGCGCGCCTGGAGCGCGGCAAGCCGTTCGCGGAGTTCTGCCAGGAGTTCGTCAAGGAGGAGCCGCCGGAGGATCTGTACTACTACGGGTCCTGGGGCTCCGACACCGACGACATCACGGCGACGGTCTTCACCATCGACGGACCGGAGCGGGTGGTGGCGCCCCTGCAGGAGCTGCCGATCGTGATGGTCCCGGACCGTCGCGAGGTCAAGATCTCCCAGCTGGAGGCGCGGGTCCTGGAGCTGGAGGAGAAGTACGGCGAGGACGTCCGGCGCCTCGCCTGAGTCGGAACACTCGCGGTGGTGGCCCGGCCGGCGCTGTCCGGGCCGCCACCGCCTCTCCACCGGCCGGCGCCTGTCGCGCCCCGGTGCCCTCACCGGAAGGAAGCACCATGGCTACATCCCTCGACACCCTCCACGAGGCTGCCCCGAGTGGGCGCGCCCGCCCGCTGCTCCTCGACCACGGCGACTACGGCACCGCCGTGATCCGCCAGGGCCGGCCCGTCCCGTGGACCGACCTGGCGGCGTTGACGGGCTACTTCGGCCAGGTCAACGGCCTGCTCGGTCCCGACACGACCTGGGTCGACGTGGCAGCCGTGTACGACGCCCACCTCGCGGCCCACCCGGAGCTCGTCACGGCGATGGGTAGCCGCACCCGCACCGGGTTTGCGATGCGCACCCTGCTGGCCGATGAGGAGGGGATCGACCTGGTGCTGCGCACCGCGGGCACGCTGACCGAGGCCTCACGTCGTCGAGCGGTGCTCGCCGTACCCTCTCCCGCGCGTTGGCTGGCCCGGGCGCACCAGCTGGCGGGGAACCCGCTGGAGGCGGTCGACGAGGACGACGCCGACCGAGCCTCGGTGTACCTGGCGGAGTGGCTCGGCCGCCTGGGCTCCGTGCCGGTCGACCTGGTGCTGCTCGACGCGCGGGGCGGCGAGGACGAGACCCCGGTCGAGACCAAGGAACCGGTCGACGGCTACTCGGCGATCTCCAACCTCGCCCGTCACTTCGGGTGGTCGGTGGCCGTGCGTCGGGACGAGGGCGTCGAGGCCAGCGAGGGCGACGTGCGGATCGGCCTGGTCCCGGAGTCGTTCTGGCTCGATGGTGCGGACCTGCCCGACGGGGCCGTACTGGTCGCCACCATCCCCCCGTCCGCGTCCCCCGAGCGGGTGCTCGACCAGCTCGCGCTGCTGCGGTGAGCGCCGCCTCGCCGGTGCGGTCGCGGTGGCTGCGGTCCGACTGAGCCGGCTCCCCGGTGCGGGCGGCGTCCCGTAGCGTGAGGGCACCGAGACGGACGGGGAGTGCGATGGCAGAGACACCGACAGGCACGAGCGCGGTGGAGGACAAGGTCGCGGTGGTGCTCTCGGGCGCCGGGGCACGCGGCGCGTTCCAGGCCGGTGCGCTGGCCGAGCTGCTGCCGTGGCTGGCCCAGCACGGCCTGCGGCCCACGGTGTGGCTGGGCACGAGCGCGGGCAGCATCAACGCGGTGCTGTGGGGCGCCCTGGCTCGCCGCGAGGCCGCCTCGGCCGCCGACGAGGTGCTCGCCCTGTGGCGGCGGATGAACGCGGCCGACGTCTACCGCTCGCTCGCGGTGTCGCTGCCGCGCACCGGTCTGGAGTACGCCGCCGGGGCGGTCCTCGGCCGCGGGCCCGGCACCACCAGCCTGCTCGACACCGAACCGCTGCGCCGCACCGCGGACGAGGAGCTGGACACGGACGCGCTCGCGGACAACGTCGAGGACGGTGTCGTCGACGCGGTGGGCGTGGTCGCGACGCGGATGCCGACCGACAGTGACGATGCCGTGGCCGGGACGGCGAGTGGTCGCAGCGTGCTGTTCCTGCACGAGCACCGGCCCGGTGACTACGCCGGCGACGCGAACCGGGCGCTCGACGTGGTCCGCGGTCCGGTGACCCGCGAGCACGTGCTGGCGTCGTCGGCGATCCCGGTGGCGTTCCCCCCGGTGGAGGTGCCCGACCCCGGGGCGGCGGGCTGGTACGTCGACGGCGGCGTCCGCCTCAACACCCCGCTGCACCCGGCGGTGGGGCTCGGCGCCACCAAGGTGCTGGTGGTCTCGGCCACGTCGACGACGTACGCGCCCCTGCCCGCGGCCCCCGGCGGCCCGGCGCCGGACATCGCCGACGCCGCCGCGCAGGTGCTCAACGCGGCGCTGGCGGACCGGACCACCGAGGACCTGCGCGCCTTGCTGTCCACCAACCGGCTGGTGGCTCAGGCGGCGCGCAAGCAGGCTGCGCTGACCGCGCTCTCGGGCCGGGCCTACCGGCGTCTCGAGGTGCTGGCGGTGTCACCCCCGCCCGGCGCGCTCGGCCGGGCGGCCGCGGAGGTGTTCGAGCACAAGACGCGCGGGCTCGGCCGGGTCACGGAGCTCGACAACTGGCTGCTGGGTCAGGTGATCCGCGGCGCCGGGGACGGGGTCGGTCGGCGCGAGCTGCTCAGCTACCTGTTCTTCGACGAGGACTACTTCGCGGCCGCTATCGAGCTCGGGCGGGCCGCCGCGCGAGCCGCCATCGGGCGCGACTGGCAGAGCTGAGGGTCGCGCCGGGCGGTCGGACCCGGACACTTCGCCGTTCGGGTACGACGCAACGTGCGTCGACCTATGCCTCGTCCGGCTCGGCCGGCGAGGCACGCGTCTGTGCCGGGTCACGACGTACCGCTGGCGCGCCGGGAGCCGGCACCGCGTCCAGGTGCGCGTGGTGGCTCCGCCGTCGCCGGCGCGCGCCGAGCGGTGGGGCGGGTTCCGCGTGCCCGGGCTCGCCCGCTGGTGAGCCCGCGATCGCCCACGCCGGCCCGGGCAACGCGCCTAGCATGAGCCCCACGCGCACGCTCGCTGCGCGAAGGCAGGGGGCCGCGGTGGCTGCGTCCAGGAGCAGGGGTCGCGTGCGCGCGGCGGCGATGGCCGCAGCCGCCACCGTCGCGGCCGCAGCCTGCGCCCACGCCCCCGCGCAGTCCAGCCCAGGTGCGGACAAGACGTCGTCGGTGCGGATCGTCGCCGGTGGACCGGTCATGTCGCAGCCGGTCGCTCCCTCGGCGGCGGACGCAGGCCTCCGCGACCAGCGCGGGCGGCGGGTCACGCTGCGCTCGCTGCGTGGGCGCATCGTGGTGCTGGCACCCCAGCTCACGCTGTGCCAGGAGACCTGCCCGATGACCAGCGTGAACCTCCACCAGGCCGCCGCGGACACGCTTCGGGACCCGAAGCTGGCCGGTCGCGTCGTGTTCGCCGAGCTGACCGTCGACCCGTGGCGCGACACCGTGCACCGGCTTCAGGCCTACCAGCAGCTCTTCGGTCCGCTGCCGAACTGGCTGCTGCTGACCGGCAAGCCGGCCGAGGTGATCCGACTGTGGACGGCGGTGGGGGTGGCGACGGACCGGGTCCACGGCGACGAGAAGGTGGTCGACTGGATGACCGGCAAGGTCCTCGAGCGTCCGTACGACGTCCGCCACCAGGACCTCGTGTTCGTGATCGGTCCCGGCGGTCGCATCCGGTGGATCCGCCTCGGCCAGCCCGACGCACGCACCCGGACCCTGCCCACGCCGCTGGCGAGGTTCCTCACCGACCAGGGCCGCCGCAACCACCGCTCGCCCGGCGCCGACGCGTGGACCGCCTCGGACGTGGAGCAGGCCGTGCGCTACGTCGACGCAAGCAGGCGCGCGCAGTAGCCCGGCCCCTGACGGCGGCGGCCATGGAACCCGCGCTAGCGGAGGAACGGCACCGCGGCGACGGTGAGGAACAGCAGCGTCAGGTACAGGTTCGACCCGTGGAAGAGCCGCATCGGCTGCAGCCGGGCAAGCGAGTCGCCTTGCCGCGACCGCCTCCTGAGCAGATGGGCCTCGACGACGAACGCGGAGCCCAGCGCCAGGGCCAGGACCGGGTACGCCGTACCGGTGCCGGCCACCGGCCACAGTGCGAGCGACGTGGCGACCATGACCCACGAGTACCGCACGATCTTCCCCGTGACGACGTGCGTCGGGACCACCGCCGGCAGCATCGGCACACCCGCCGCCGCGTAGTCGTCGCGGTAGCGGATCGCCAGCGACCAGAAGTGCGGCGGCGTCCAGAAGAAGACGACCAGGAACAGCACCACCGGCGCCCAGGCGAGGCGTCCGGTCACCGCGGTCCAGCCGATCAGCACCGGGAAGCAGCCCGCGGCCCCGCCCCAGACGATGTTCTGGGTGGTCCGCCGCTTCAGGATCATCGTGTAGCCCACGACGTAGAAGACGTTGGCGAGCAGCGCGAGACCGGACGACAGCCAGTTCACCGTCAGTCCGAGCCAGAGCGTCGAGACCACGCCCAGCACCAGGCCGAAGACGAGCGCGGACCGGATCGAGACGGCGTGCCGGGGGAGCGGGCGGCGCCTCGTCCGCCGCATCCGCTGGTCGATGTCCGCGTCCACGACACAGTTCAGGACGTTGGCGCTGCCGGCCGACAGGGTGCCGCCCGCGACGGTCGCCAGCACGGGCCACAGCCGCGGCACGCCTCCGCTGGCCAGGAACATCACCGGTACCGTGGTGAGCAGGAGCAGCTCGATGATGCGCAGCTTCATCAGCCCCACGTAGGCGCCGACGACGTCCCGGCCGGCCGGCCGGGTCTGCAGTCCGCGCGTGCCGACCAGGGGTGGTGGTACGGCCTGCGTCGCGCCGTCGTTCACAGGGATGTCGGTCATGGTGCTCTCCTGTCGTCGCGCCGGCGGGCAGAACCTGTCATCGCCACTCTTGTGGGCCATTCCCGGCACGACCCAAAAGGCGTAGCGTCCTCGGCATGGGGGTGCTCGGAACTGTGCTCCGTGGCTGGGAACCGGCTCCGGTCCCTCTCCTCGGCGTGGCCGTCGTGGTCGTTGCCTACGTGTGGGCTGCCCGCCGTCTCGGCGCGAAGTCGTCGGCGCAACCGTGGCCGGTCCGCCGTACGGCGTGCTTCCTGGCCGGGGCGCTCACGGTCGGGCTGGCGATCCTCGGCCCGCCCGGCTACTTCGACGACACGTTCTTCTTCGCCCACATGGCCCAGCACATCCTGCTGACGCTGCTGGCCGCGCCGCTGCTCGTCCTCGGCGACCCGGTCCTGCTGGCGCTGCGCACGGTGCCGCGGACGGCCCGTCGACGCTGGCTGGTGCCCGCGCTCCGGAGCCGGCTGGTCCACCGGTTGAGCAGCCCGGTGCTGGGATGGGCGCTGTTCACCGCGGTGATGGTCGGCAGCCACGTGCCGGTCGTCTACGACTACCCGCTCGCCCACCCCTGGGTGCACGACTACGTGGAGCACCCGGTGTACCTGGGGGTGGCGCTGCTGTTCTTCTACCCGTTGCTCGCGCCGACCGCCGGCCCGCGCCACGTCCCCGAGTGGGTGCGGGTGCTGTCCATCCTGACCGTGATGGTCCCGCTGTCGTTCGCGGGGTTCTTCCTCTACGTCATGCCCCGCGTGGTCTACCCGTTCTACGCGCATGTGAGCCGTCCGTTCGGCCCCGGGCCGCTCACGGACCAGCAGCTCAGCGGCGCGCTGATGTGGTCGGCGAGCATGGGGCTCACCGTGGCCTGGCTCTGCGTCGCCGGGCTGGCCTGGCTGCGGGCGGACGCGGCCCGGTCCCGGCGCGACGACCCCGCGCCCGTCGTACCGGGGTGGTCGACATGACCGGGCGTCTTGCGAAGTCGCGAGTGCTGCGGCTGCATCTGCCGCTGGTGGTCGGTGTCTCCGTGTGCCTGTTCGCCGGGTGGTTCGAGCTCAGCCGGGCACGTGCGGGACGCACGATCGCCTGGGTGTACGCCGTCGAGTGGCCGCTGTTCGCCGTGGCGGGGATCGTGATGTGGTGGTGGATCGTCACCGACCGGGACGCCCGGCGCTCCGGAGACCGCAAGGACACATCGAGAGGCCCGGAGATCCCACCCGACGACCCCGGCCTGCAGGCGTGGGAGCGCTACAAGGCAGAGCTCGACGAGGACCGTCGAAGCCCCGACGAGCTCGGATGAGCCGGGGCCGGCGGTCTCCACGGCATGTCACCGGACCGTTCCGTTGGCCACCGAGACGGTCAGCGCGCTGATCACGGCGGCACCACAGACCCAGCCCCACCAGATCCCGACGATCCGCAGGTGCCAGTCGCGCCGGCCGTGGGTGAGGCGGTGACGGACCCGGTTCAGCACACCGATCCCGAGGAACAGCGTGATCAGCAGGTGGAACACGTTGGCGCCTGCGAGCACGAAGACCGCCGAGGAGTAGGCGTTGTCCATGACGCTGAACGGGAACGTGGCCATCTGGACGATGTTGAGCACCAGGGCCACCACGATCCCGAGCACGGCGACGAGGCCGCCGGTGAGGAACCCGAAGCGGGTCGGCTTGTGCTCGCCCATCCCGTAGCGGTAGCCGGCGAGGCTGACGAGCATGACGGCCGCGATCGCCCAGGGCCACCACAACGACGCCGTCGTGGCCTTCGCGGGGTGGAAGGCGTGCTCGGTGTCGACCGCCCAGAGGTAGAGGTAGCTGAACGAGAGCGCCACCACGAAGGAGGCGTCCGCGACCATCAGCAGCACCGCGCCGGTCATCCAGCGGCTGCCGAAGTCCTCGGCTGCCTCGGGAGGGAAGGCTTCCTTGTTGACCAACGACTCGGTCATTGCCGGACTCCGTCCTCGGAGACACCCGCAGGCACCGCGGGCTCGGGCTGCGCCGGCTCAGGCGGCACCGGCGCGGGCGGCATCGGGCGCGAGGGTGGACGACGGTCGGGCGGTTCGGTCTCCTCGCCGTACCCGTAGGCGTCCTCGGTGACGACCGGCAGCACCGGGAAGTTCTCCAGCGGGATCGGGTTCGGGACCGTCCACTCGAGCGTCTTGGCGCCCCACGGGTTCGTCGGGGCCAGCTCCCCGGACCGCCACGACGAGATCACGGCGTAGAGCAGCACCAGCATGCCGATCCCGATGGTGTACGCGCCGATGGTCGAGATCAGGTTCCCCGAGGCGAACGCGGTCGCGTAGTGCACCACCCGTCGAGGCTGGCCCTGCAGGCCGACCATGAACATGCCGAGGAAGGTCACGTTGAACCCCACCTGGACCAGCCAGAACGACACGAAGCCCAGCGTGTGGTGCAGCATCCGGCCGGTCATCTTCGGGAACCAGTACGCGAGTGCACCGATCGCGCCGGTCAGGCCGGCGCCCATCAGCGTGTAGTGGAAGTGGGCGGTGACGAACATCGAGCCGTGCATCTGGAAGTCCAGGGGTACGTCGGACAGGTAGATGCCGGTGATGCCGCCGATGATGAAGTTCCACAGCATGGCGTAGGTGCTCATCATCGCCAGGGTGGTCCAGATCCGCCCGCGCCAGATGGTCCCCACCAGCACCAGGAACAGTCCTCCGGTCGGGATCGAGATCAGCTCGGTGGTGAGCATGAACGAGCCGTTGAGGTTGGTCGCCCACCCCGAGACGAACATGTGGTGCGCCCACACCATCACGCTGAGGCCGACGATCGCCAGGATGGAGAGCACCGCGATGTTGAAGCTGAACAGCGGCTTGCGAGCGAACACGGTGGTCAGCTCCATGAGGGCGGCGACGGCCGGGATCAAGATGACGTAGACCTCGGGATGGCCCATCAGCCAGAAGAGGTTCTGGTAGAGCCAGGGTTGGCCGCCCCCGGAGGCGACGTAGAAGTTGCCGCCCATGCCGCGGTCGATGCCGAGCAGCACCTCCGCGGCCATGAACATCGGGAACGCCGGGATGGCCAGTCCGACGCTGGCTGCGACGCCGTACACGAAGATCGGGGTCCGGTTCCAGCTCATCCCGCGGGCCCGCATCGTGAGGACCGTGGTCATGATGTTCGCGCCGGCGATGGCGCTGGAGATCGCGAACAGGATGATCGCCATCAGGTAGGCGTCGACGCCTCCCGGGCCCTGGTCGGCCAGCGGCGCGTAGCCCGACCAGCCGGTGGGGATGCCGCCGAGGAAGAACGCGGAGTAGAGCACGGGCAGCAGGCAGACCAGCAGCCACAGGCTCAGCGCGTTGAGGCGGGGGAAGGCCATGTCCCGAGCGCCGATCATCAGTGGTACGACGAAGTTCCCGAACGGACCGGTCACCATGATGATGGTGGCCAGGATCATCGTCAGGCCGTGGAGGCCGACGAGCGAGTTGTAGGTCTGGGGGCTCACGAAGCCGGAGTTCGGCGTGATGAGGTCGGTGCGGATGAGCATCGCCATCGTGCCGCCGAAGCCGAGCATCACCATGGTCACCACGAGGTACTGGATTCCCACCACCTTGTGGTCGGTGGTGAACCGGAAGTACCGCCGGAGGCCCTGGTCCTGACCGGCGAGGAAGAGCTCGTCGGCCGGGGTGTTGTCGTGGCCGAGCAGCCAGCGCACCGGCCCGTTGAAGGCTCCGATGCCCGCCATGAACCCGATGGCCCAGCACGCCATCGTGATGATGCGCACCGCGGCCGCTCGGGTGACCACGGTCTCGTCGGAGCCGTTGCCGAGCAGCCAGCGGGCCAGCAGGTGGCCGAGGACGGCGGCCAGGAGGCCGCCGAGCACCGCGGTGCCGATGTTGAGCCGCCGCATCGCCCCGCCGGCGGGCGGTGTGACGTGGTGCCTGGCCTGGACCTGTGTGCTCATCAGCTGCCTCCCCGGTTGAGCCAGGCGTTGAACTGTGCCGCGGTCACCACGTGCGCTGTGGTCTCCATGTCCGCGTGCAGCAGCCCGCAGAGCTCCGCGCAGCGGACGTCGAACGTGCCGACCCGGTCGGGGGTGGTCTGGATGGTGGTGACCTCACCCGGGTTCGCGTCCACCTTGACGCCCATCTGGACGATCCAGAAGGAGTGGATGACGTCGTCGCTGCTGATGCGGAACAGCACCGGCCGGTTGACCGGGAGGTACAGCTCCTGGGACTCCACCCGCCCCTGGCCCGGGTACTGGAACGTCCACACCCACTGCTGACCGGTGACCTTGACCACCAGCGGGCTCGCGGCCTGCGTCGGGGCGGCGACCGCCTGGAGCGCGGTCAGCCCCCAGATGAGCAGGAACAGGCAGAGCACCGACGAGACGCCGATCCACGCTCCGCTCGCCCAGCTGTTGCCGCGCAGGGCGGGGCCGTCCGGGTCGCCGGGCGTCCAGCTTCCCTGTCGTCGCCACCGCAGCAGGCTGTAGACGGCGACCGCCCACACCAGGGCGGCGACGGGGGCCGCCGAGACGGAGAACACCGTGAAGGTGTGCTCCACGGCGTCCATCGTGTTGGACGCCTCCTCGCCCATCAGGGCGTGCGGCACGGTGAGCGCGAAGACGACGCCCAGCACCGTGAACACCAGCCAGAGGAGGAAGACCGCCCTGACGGCAGGTCCGGACCACCACTTGCTGCGTTCCCGAGGTTGCACGAGACCCTCCACCTGGCCTCCCCTCCTGAGCTCAGGTGACTGTCAACGTTCCTGACATGTAGCCCCGGGCCGACATCGGCCCGCCGAACTTGGCGTAGGTGCCGTCACCGCAGGGGAACTCGCAGTTCCACACGTAGGTGCCCGGCCCCTTCGTCATGAAGGAGAACGTCACGACGTTCGGCTTCGGGTAGTCGCTGCCCTTCGCGACCGGGGCGTCGTCGGGGACGGCCGGCAACGGGGCGTTGACGAACAGCGCGTCCTGCGCAGTCGGCGCGGCGTGGATCGTGAAGGTGTGACCGACGGTGGCCGGGTCGACGCCTCTGACCGCCTTGCCGTTCACCTTGATCACGCCGCCGATCGTGCCGTGGGCGCGGGCGAAGTAGGGGTTCGTGATCCTCTCGCCACCGTCGTACTGGCGGATCGTCACCGTGACCAGGGCGTGCGCGGGAGCGGTGAGGTCCGTGCTCGGTCCGTAGCTGACCCAGTCGGGTTCGGGTCCTCCGTCGGGACCGTGCATCCCGGCCATGCTGTCGGGATAGGTCGACAGATGGATGTAGGCGTGCTTGACCTGGCCGTGTGCGGTCGACACCGTGCCGGTCGTGCCGACGACGTCTCCGGAAGCCGGCGCCGCATGCTCCTGGAGGAACAGCCCGACGCCTGTCACGACCGCCCCACCCGCCAGAACGGTCAGCACAGCACCGGTTACGCGGCGTGTGTTCATCCCCGCCCCCTTGCCCCCTAGCCTCGGGTCCTCGCGGAGCCGAGAGTCTCTGGATAGACCCCGGGCGGGGGACTGTCAAGACAAATGGCGGCGACCGGAGGCGGCGACCGCACCTCGGTTCAGGATGTGTCCCGAGTTGCGGCGAAATGCCTTCCCCCCGCCGCGGGGCAGGCGGGACCGTCGGTAACCAGATCGCGGTCGAGTCGTTGAGCAGGGGACCGGACTTCGCCGAGGAGGAGCCACCGTGCGTCTTCGATCCACCGTCCTAGCCCTGCTCGCGACCGGCGTCGCGGCCACCGTCACCGCCGTACCGGCGAGTGCTCCGGCCGAGACCACGGCCGCCTCCACCGGGCCGGTGCGGCCGGCGAAGGACCCGTTCTACCGGTACGACGGGACGAAGCCGTTGCGGCAGATCGCGCCGGGCACGCCGCTGAAGACACGCGAGGTCACGATCGGGGCCGACACCAACCAGACCCCGCTGCCGGCAGAGCAGATCCTCTACCGCACCACCGACACGACCGGCCACGCGGTCGCGACGGTGACGACCGTGGTCCAGCCGGCGACCGGCACGGTGCAGCCGCGGGTCGCGGCGTACCTCTCCTTCTACGACGCGCTGTCGTCGAAGTGCGACCCGTCGTACACGCTGCGTGGCGGCGACCCCGGCAAACCCAACCAGCAGCTGACCGACCTCGAGCAGGCGACGGTGCAGAGCCTGGTGGCGGACGGGTACGTCGTGACGGTGCCGGACTTCGAGAACCCGCGCCTCGACTACGTCGCCGGCCGCGAGTCCGGGCGGAGCGCCCTGGACGGGATCACCGCGACGCTGACGGCGCTGAAGCTCGACCGGGCGACGCCGGTGGGGATGATGGGCTACTCCGGCGGCTCGATCGCCGCAGACTGGGCCAGCGAGCTGCAGCCGCACCACGCCCCGACGATGAACCTCGTCGGCACCGCCATGGGCGGGATCCCGGTGGACCTGCGCCACAACCTGCCCTACGTGGACGGCACGCCCTCGTGGTCCGACGTGATCCCGGCGGCGCTGATCGGGATCAGCCGGGCCCACCGGATCCACCTCGGCCACTACCTGTCGAAGTGGGGCCGCAAGGTGGTGCGCACCGAGTCGCACCAGTGCATCGGCGAGTTCTCCGGCGAGTTCCCGAACCTGACCGTGAAGCACCTGATGAAGAAGCGCTACGCCGACATCCGGCACGTGCCCCTCTTCCGGCGGATCATGAAGCGCCTGGTGATGGGGTCGGTGAAGGGCCACCCGAGCGCCCCGATGTTCATGCTGTGGGGGAACTCCGACGGCAAGGGCGACGGCGTGATGATCGCCGCCGACCAGGCCCGGCTGGCAAGGGAGTACTGCGCGCAGGGCGTGCCCGTGCAGTCGCAGGAGCTGCAGGGCGCCGACCACAGCACCGCCGGTGCGGCCTTCATCCCCGCCGCGGAGACCTGGCTCGCGTCGCGGTTCGCCGGGGCGCCGGCGCCGAGCAGCTGCACGTCGCCCTGACCGGTCACGCGAGGACGGGGCTGCTAGTGCCGGGGCACCCACGTCGAGAACGCGTGGTAGCCGGGCGCCCAGTCCCGGCGGTGGCAGGCGTCGGCGGCGACGACGGATACCCTGACCCTGCCCGGGTATCCGAGACAGGCGCGCGAGATCGGCATGTACGTCTTCTCGGTTCGGTAGTTGAACGTGCCCCCGTGGTGGCACGCCAGAGGAGCGTCGCCGTACCCCTGCCAGTGCTTGGTCGGCCACAGGTAGTACTCCCACACGTTGACGTCGAGGACGAACTCCGGCCCCGGGCGTTTGGGCCGGGTGTCGATGTACAACGCGACGTGGGGGTTCGCCGTACGTTGTAGGTTCCGGTGCCGCACGGTGACCACGACACGGCGGGCATTGTTGACCCGCACACCGAGGATGTCGGCGCCGGTCCCGATGTCATGTGCGCGGTCCGGGTAGGTGATCGTCGCCGCCGACGCCGGTGCAGGCATCAGGACGGTGCTGAGGACCATCGCCGCGCCCATCACGGGCTGGACGAGCTTCGACGTACGCATGGTGCATCCCCTTTGCTAGAGCAGGGCTCGGGCGCCGCTGTCGTGCACGGCACCGAGCTCCTCGAGGGCCGCGGTGACCCCGTGGGCGAAGACGTCGACGTCGGGCACGAGGTCCGGGTCGGCGACGATGTCGAAATTGAGCTGTCCGGCGTAGGAGAGCACGCCGACGCCGACGGCGCAGTTGCCCTGCAGCAGGGTCAGCTGGAACGTCTCCCGGACCTGCGCGCCGGCGAAGCGCAGGGGCACCGGCGGACCGGGCATGTTGCTGATCACCATGTTGACCAAGCGCTGCCGCTTCATCACGTGCACCATGCCGCGTTGCAGGAACCGCGCGCTGGGTTGCAGTGGCCGCAGGTGGCGCTGGGCCGCGGTGCGGGCACTGATGCAGTCCAGGCGGTCGGCGGCGCCGGGAGTGCTGACCGGAACGGCCACGATGCGGACTCCGACCCGGTTGCCGCCGGTCTCGCCGGGACGCCGGATCGAGGCCGCCACCGAGACGTGCATGTCCAGATCGGGCTCGAGCTCGTCACGGCTCTCCAGGAGCCGGTAGGCGCCACCCGCGATCGCCGCGAGCACGACGTCGTTGACCTTCCCGCCGTGCCGGTGCGCGACCGCCCGGGCTCGTTCCAGGTCGCCGCGGACCAGGAGGTGCACTCGGTGGGACCCGACCGGCTGGTTCCACGACAGCGCGGGCGCCCTGCCCAGCCGTGCGAGCGACCAGCTGCGGTCGACCCACGCCGCGCCGCCGAGGGCGATCGTCCTGGCCCGGCCTGACCCATCCGGTCCTGCGGTCGATCTGGCGGGCCGGTGCCCGAGCCGCTGCCAGCGGCGCCACGTCGAAGATCGACGACAAGAGGTCGAGCGCCGCGGCGCCGTCGGCCACCACGTGGTGCAACCGGAGGAACAGCGCCACCCGGCCGTCGGCCAGCCCACCCAGGAGCCACAGCTCCCACAGCGGCCGGCTGCGGTCGAGCGGTGGTGCGCTGAGGTCGCTGCAGACGCGCAGCAGCGTCTCTTCGTCGCCGGGTGGTGGGAGCGTGCGCGTCAGGACGTGGTGAGCGACGTCGAAGCCGGCGTCCTCCTCCCAGGCCGGTGCCCGGTGTCCACGGGTGGGCCGTACGAGCACCTGGCGCAGCCGGTCGACACTGTGGCTGCGCTCCTCGACGTACCGGCGGATCCCCTCGACCCGGAGCGCGCCGGTCCGGTCACGCAGCGGCGGCCCGTCGAGTATCGCGAGGGCGGCCATGTGCATCGACATGCCGTGCTCCTCGATGCGCAGGTTGCTCATGTCGAGGGGGCTGATGCGGTCGACGTGGTCGTCGCGTAGGTGCGGCAGCGAAACGTGCATGCTGATCCTCGGCGTGTCGCCGTGGCCCTGACTGCTCCGCGGCGGTTTCAGTGTTTGCTGCCCGGAGCTGGGCGGACAGGGTCTTACGTCCTGGGCGCCTCTCCCTGCGGGTGAGGAGCGCTGCTCGCACGGGAATGTCGGCGGTCGCCGATAGCGTCGCGAGCGACGGGTCGAGATCGAGGGTGATGCGCTGCTGCGCACCTGTCAGGAGCAGGCCACCGCCTGGCGGGAGTCGCACCACGACGCGCTGCTGACCGGGGACACCGACGAGGCGGCGGCCTGCGACGGCGAGATGCTGGCCTGGCGGCGAACGATCGCGCTGCTGCGTCGGGCACTGCGAAGCGCGGCGGAGCGTGGTCTCGCCGGACGGCGCCCGGTCTAGCGGCACGGGCGCAGCGGCGGTCCGGTCCTGACCGGGCAGGTGGCTTGCGTGACCTCGAGCCAGTGGGGAACCGTCACCCTATGGCTCGGAACCGAGGAAGGGCGCGCCCCGAGTCCGACCGAGCGCGCGGCGAGGGTGCCACGCTCCGCGGCTACCACCGGATGCGGCTGTCGGTCGGTCGGCACCCGCGGGACGTCACGCTCATCGCCGTAGCCGCCGGGGTGGTGCTCGCCTGTCTGACGTTCGCGCAAGAGCGCGGGGTCAACCCGGTCGAGGCGGCGATCTTCTCCCAGGTGCAACGGCTGCCGGACGTGACCGGCGGGTTCTGGGAAGCGGCGGTGTGGTTCGGCTCCTGGCCCGCGATCGCCCTCGCGGCGGGATGGGCGCTCTACCTCGGCAGGATGCGGCTCGGCCTCGCCCTGGTCTCCTCGGGGGCGATCGCCTGGTTCCTGGCCGCGGTGATCCAGTGGCTCACCGCGCCCCGCGCGGTGACCCCCGCGCTGGACGGTCTCCGCACGCCCGCGGGGGGCTTCGACTTCCCCGACGTCGAGACCGCGGTGATGGCCGCGTTGACCACCGCGGTGGGGCCGTACGTCGGACGCGGCGCCCAGCGGGTGCTGTGGACCGCGACCGTCGCGGTAGCGGTCGGCGGGGTGTACCTCGGCCAGAGCCTGCCGCTCGACGTGTTCGCCGCGGCGGTGCTCGGCTGGGGGACCGGCCGGTTCATGCACCTGGTGCTCGGGGCGCCCGGCCGCCGCCCCTCGGAGGAGGCGTTGCTGGTCGCGTTGCGCGAGAGCGGCCTCGAACCGGAGCGGGTCACCCCGACCGTGCACGGCCTGCTGAGCCCCAAGGAGCTGGAGGTGGTCACGCGGGACGGCCAGCGGCTGGAGATGCGGCTGGTCCGGCGGCTGCGACGCCGGGCCGGGGCGATCTACAAGGTACGGCGCGCGGTGGCGTCGCTGGAGACGTTGTACGAACCGGGGCTGTCCACGCCGCGGCACGAGGTCGACCACGAGGCGTACCTGACCCTGGTCGCCGAACGGGCCGGCGTGGGCGTCGTACCCGTGCTCGTGGCCGGCGAGATCGACCGGGGACCGGCGTTCCTGGTGCGACGGCAGGTGGAGGGGCGCGCGCTGTCGGAGCTGAGGGCGGACGAGGTGAGCGACGGCCTGCTGGCGGCGATCTGGCGTGACGTGCAGCGGCTGGGTGCGTTGCGGCTGGCCCACCACGACCTGCGGGCGGAGAACGTGCTGGTCGACCGCGACGGGCGCCCCCGGATCAACAGCTTCACGCTGGGTCGGGTCGGCGGACCGCCCGAGCAGCGCGCCCAGGACGTGTCGGAGATGCTGGTCTCGTTGACGTCGGTGGTGGGGGTGCAACGCGCGGTGTCCAGCGCGGTGCGAAGCCTCCCGGGCGACGATCTCGAGGAGGCGTTGCCCTACCTGCAGTGGCTCGCGTTGCACCGCCGGATCCGCGACCAGTGCGCCAAGCCACTGATCACCGACCTGCGCGAGACGCTCGCCGAGCGGCTCGAGGTGCCGCCGCCGTCCTTCCGCTCGCCGGTGCGCGCCTCGACGCTGCTGATGCTGTTCGCCGGCGGGGGAGCGGTGTACCTCCTGCTGCCGCAGCTGTCGAGCATGTCCGCCGTACTCGACTCTCTCAAGGACGCCGACTGGTGGTGGATCGCCGCGACGGTCGCGACCGGGTTCGTCGCGGTGGCCGCACACTCGGTGACGATCCTGGGGTCGACGCCGGCGCGGCTCCCGGTGATGCGGACGCTGGCCGTGCAGGTGGCCGCCGCGTTCACCGGACGGACGACCGCGGCTGGAGTGGGCTTCTACGGCGTCAACCTCGCGTTCCTGGAGAAGCTCGGCCTGCGGCGCAGCCACGTCGTGGGAGTGCTGCTGCTCAACCGCGCCGCCATGGGCCTGGTGTCGGCGATCGGCACCGGGCTGGGGCTGCTGGTGATCGGGGGGTCGATCCCCCTGGGGAACATCTCGATCCCCCTCTGGCCGGTGGTCTTCGGCGTCGGTGGCCTGGCCGTGGTCGTGGCGGCGGTCCTGCTCTCACCGGTCGGGCGGCGGCGGATCTGGCGTCCGGCGGCGGACAAGGTGGCTGAGGTGGTACGCGACCTGCTGCCCGTGCTGCGCAAGCCGGTGCGCACTCTCGAGCTGTTCGGTGGAGCCGTGCTGTTCCTGGGGATCTCCGCGCTCGGACTGGCCACGACGCTGTCGGCTTTCCACGTGAGCTACCCGCTGGTGCCGGTGCTTGCGGTTTTCGTGGTCGGTACGACGCTCGGGCAGCTGTTGCCCACGCCCGGGGGGCTCGGAGCGGTCGAGGCGGCGCTCGTCGCGGGGCTGACCGCGATCGGCATCGGCTCGGCGGTAGCGGTCGCGGCCGTGCTGGCGTCGCGGCTGTTGACCTTCTGGCTGCCCGCCGCGCCGGGGGTGGTGATGTTCCGGGTGCTGCAGCACCACGACGTCGTGTGAGGGTTGCGGGCTGGGGCCGGTTTTCGTCCACAGCGGCGGCGACGATCCGGTTGTGCACAGATTCGAACGCGCGGGCGGAAGTGGGGGTGGTGGTGGCTAGTTTGGACCCATGACCGCAGCCGCCGACGCTCCCCGCGACCCGCGCCCCTCACCGGGTGACCCAGGGGTCGGGATGGTGGTACTCGCAGAACGCCGGTGGCCGAAGGGCGGGCGCACCGATGCCTCGACCGGCATCCCGCTGTGCCCACCGCACCACCAGTTGGCCGACCACCCCGAGACCTGGGACATGACCCGCCACGCGGACGGCTCCGTCCGCTTCACCAGACGTCAATAGTCGATAAGGCGGAACCGTTGCAGGCACACTGCCGCATGCCTGACGACTTCGTGGTCGCCCGGAACCCCGAGCCGGACTCGAGCCTGCCGTACCTGGTGATGACCAAGGTCCGCGGCGGCCGGCAGGTGATCTTCTGGCAGACGGCCCGGACAAACAAGCAGGCCCGGCCCAACGTCGCGGTGCCCAGTGCTCGTGCCGCCGGCTTTCGCGAACTGGAGATCGTCGTCGACAGCCACGAGCGTTACCCGTTCGCGTTCCGGGACCAGCAGGTCCCCACCCGGCGGGCCGGGCTCCCGGCCGGCGACTACGGCATCGTGCTGGACGACTCGCTCCTGGCCTCAGTGGAGCGCAAGCGTCTCGCGGACCTGGCCTCCTCGCTCACCACCGGGAAGCTGAAGTACCAGCTCGCCGACCTGGCCGCGGTGCCGCGCGCCGCCGTCGTCGTGGCGGACCGGTACTCGCGGGTGTTCAAGCCCACCCATGTGCGCCCGGCCGTTGTCGCCGAGGGCCTTGCGGAGTGCCAAGTGGCCTGGTCGAGCGTGCCGATCCTGTTCCTGGAGACCAAGGCGCTGGCCCAGGAGTGGACCTACCGCTTCCTGGCGGCCGCGCGAGCCGCCGCGGAGCAGGAGTACGGCGGCGAGGTCGTGGTCCGCGACCTACGCGCGGCGCCCCCGCTGGCGCCGCGCGAGCCGACGCCCGCCGAGGTGCGCGCCTGGGCGGTCGAGCAGGGCCTGGAGGTCTCGGACCGGGGCCGGGTGCGCGCCGGGGGACGCCCGGCCACACGGGAGTACCGTCACGGATCCGTCGTGCCTCAGCGCGCCCGGTTCAAGTCCGCGGCAAGGTCGGCCACCCGCCCGTCCGGCGCCAGCGCCGCGAGGCTCTTCGGGTTGTCAGGCAGGCCCAGGTCCTGGGCTCTGGAGAGTGCACGCTTGTCGAAGTACGGCGCGACCTCCGGCCAGACGGCCTGCACCTCGCGGCAGAAGATGCCGGCGCCGGTGGGCCCGATCCGCTGGAAGGAGGTGACCGCCTTCTCGAGAGCGGCTACCTCGTCGTGGGACGCGGGGCGGATCCGCCGCAGGTCCCCGTGGTGGTCGTCGCGCACCTGCGCCGACAGCTGCTCGAGCGCGGTCGCCGTGCTCTCGTCGTACCGGCGATAACCGGCCGACCCGAGCGCATCGACCCGTTGCTGCCAGGTGGAGGCGAGCATCTTCTCCGGGGTGCGCCATCCTCGCGCGAACAGCGCCCGGGCCGCCTCGACGGCGATCTCGGCGGAGATCCGGGTCGAGGACAGCATCGTGGGGGCGCAAAACGATTGAGCCGCCGTCGGTTCGGGTAGGAATTTATCGTCATACGACATATCCCCGAGGCGAAGGAGTACGGCACGTGCCGGAGCAGACCGAGATCGTCCGCGAACTGCAGCAGACCATCGAGAAGGAGGACGCACTCGGTGAGCTGATCGAGAAGTCGCTGCGTCAGGCCGAGGAGCGCGCGCAGGCGGACCTGAGCTCGGAGCTGTACGAGGCTCTGTCCTGGCCGACGGACCTTCCCGGCTACTACGCCTACCTCGAGGACTTCGCTCGCTGGATCCCACGCCAGACCGACAACCCCGCGTGGAAGACCTCGGCGCCCGAGGAGCGCTACGCCAAGGAGGTCAGCGACCGGCTCGCGCACTTCTACTGGCTCGTGGACCAGAAGGTCGACGTCGGCGAGACCGCGATCGCGCAGAACAACGACGTGTTCCGCACCTGGCTGACCGACTACGCCCGGGCGTGGGGCAACTTCCTGGACACCGACGACTCCTTCAGCGACGTCATCCTGCAGTCCTTCCTGGACGACGCCCCGGAGTACCACGTCGAGGAGTCGATGATCGACGGCAGGCCCAACATGCCGAGCGGGTGGCACACGTTCAACCAGTTCTTCGCGCGCGAGCTCAACGTGGGCCTGCGGCCGATCGCCGAGCCGACGAGCAACCTCGTCGTCACCTCGCCGGCCGACTGCAGCTTCAAGCAGTGCTTCGACATCGACGCCGACTCCAACATCCCGGCGACGCGGGTCAAGGAGACCCACGTCTACGGCAACATCAAGGAGCTGATGGAGGGGAGCAAGTACGCGGACGCGTTCGCGGGCGGCACCTTCGCGCACTACATGCTGCCGCCGTCGGCGTACCACCGCTACCACGTGCCGGTCGCGGGGAAGGTGGAGGAGTCCTTCGTCGTCAACGGCCGGGTGTTCATGCAGGTCGACCTCGAGGACGGCGAGTTCGCGTCGAAGGACACCTCCCAGAGCGGCTACGAGTTCTCGCAGACCAGGGGAGTGGTGACGATCGACACCGCGGCGTCCGGCCAGGGCGACCTGGGCGTCGTGGCGGTGATCCCGGTGGGCATGTCGCACGTCGCGTCGGTCAACCTCACCGCCGCCGTGGGCACGCAGCTGGCCAAGGGCGACGAGTGCGGCTACTTCCAGTTCGGCGGCTCGGACATCATCGTGCTGTTCCAGAAGGGCGTCGCGGAGCAGGTCGACTCCGACCAGGGCTTCCGGCTGATGGGCACCCCGGTCGCCCGCTGCGCGGCGCGCGCGTAGAGCGGCGCGAGACCGCCCGACCCCCGCTCGTGGTTTCCCGGGCGGGAGCGCGGGTACACGCCGGGGAACGAGCAGTCGACGAGAAAGGCGAGACCGTGGCGCACGGAGACGTCGAGACGCTGGTCGCCGAGGGCAAGTGGCACAACGTCATCGGTGGCACCGACCAGGTCAGCGAACCCTTCGACACCCAGGACGAGGCCGTCGAGGAGGGCCGGGCGATGGCCCGCGACCTCGGCGTCCAGCACATCGTCAAGAACCTCGACGGGTCGATCAGCGAGCAGGGCAGCTGATCCTCACCCGGGTCCCCGCGGGGCGCGTCGCTGCCCCGTGGGGGACTGCAGCGCGACCAGGCGCACGAAGACCCACACCAGGGCGACCTGCCAGGCGACCGCGAGCACGACGATGACCGGCCACCACTGAGCGGCGTGGTCGGCCGCCCCGCGCGGGAAGGCGACCAGCGAGTACCCCAGCATGACCAGGCCCAGCCACAGCCAGGCCGCGGTGGTGCGGTAGCCGCGGCTGCGGTCCCGTGGCGGCTCGATCCCGAGCGCGCGGATGTCGTGCGGCGGGAAGTCGCGCAGCATCCGGCGGGTGGAGGAGTAGACCGCCGTGTCCGGGTAGTGCTCCTCGAGCATCCGGCGGGCTCGTACGGCGGCCCGCGGGAACCACCGGATGGACGCGGGAAGCGCCACCGCCTCGATGCGGGAGGCGGCCGCGCGGAACCCCCGGTCGCCGAGGATGCACCGGCCGCGGGCGGTGACCACGGCACTGACCGGTCCGATGGCCACGGTCGCGCTGCCCGGGAGGTACCACGCGTAGAGGCCGCAGCGACAGTTGCGGTCGGGGGCGGGGTGCTCCCCGCCAGTGGCGCAGGCAGCCCGCTCCAGCGGGCTCTCCCAGGCGCCGAACTCGACGTGCACCATCGGGTAGAGCCCGTCGCCGCGCAGCTGGAACTGCCGGAACCCCCGCAGCTCGCCCGGCACGAGGTCCGGGCCCTGGAACGGTCCCGAGGGCTCGGAGGGCAGGCCGGTCACGTCCGTTCCGGAACCGGCGTGGTCGGGGCCGGCTCCGCGGTGCGGCTCGGCTGCGTCATGGGCTCCGTCTCGAGGGGCTCGAACTCGACCTCGCGACGCTCGATGCCGATGTCACCCATGTCGTGCTCCCCTCGTCGGTGCGGCTGTCACCTGCCTCCATCGTCGGCCCGCGTCGCGCGGTTGTCGAGAGGTGAGACCGGGCGAGGTCAGTCGCAGAAGTCGCAGACGCCCGAGGCGGGCAGTGCCATGTGACAGGTGGGGCAGATCTTCGCGGCCGGCGGGGGTGCTGCCTTGCGCACCTTCGCGGGCGCGGTCTTGCGGACCCGCCGCGGCGTGACCGGCTGCTCCTGCGCGACGAGGTCGAAGCCCATCAGCTCGAGGGCGCGCGCCGCTGCCTCCTCGCCTTCGGAGAAGGTCTCGGGGCTCGCCGGGCGGCCGGTGGCGTAGAGGTACGCCGCGGCGAGCAGCGCCTGCGCGTCGTACTCCTGGCCGCCCTGCCACAGCATGTAGGCGCGGGCTCGTCCGAGGCCGTGCCGGCGGAGGAACTCCCGCGCGCCGAGCCGGTCGTACTCCGCGATCGCTGCCAGCACATGTGAGCGATCCACAACGTCCCAGTCAGGCATACCCTTCAATCTACGAAGCAGGGACAAACGCAGCGACCGGGGGCCCGATGACCGACCAGCGGCTCGACGCGCTCGCGGAGGCGCTCGACGGGACCGCCGCGCTGGTCGCCGGCGTGACCCCCGAGCAGTGGACCGGTCCGACCCCGTGCGCGGACTGGGACGTGCGCGACCTGGTCACCCACCTCGTGCAGGGGCACCGGATCTTCACCGAGGCGCTGACCGGGCGGCCCGCGCCCTCCGGCGAGCCCGAGGTTGGCGACGGCGACCCAGTGGACCCAGCGGACCGGGTGGATCCAGTGGACCCGGTGCCGGCCTACCGCAGCACCGCCGACGCCATGCTCGCGGCCTTCGGCGCTCCGGGGTCGCTCGCCCGGCCGGTGACGGTCGGGATCGGCACGGTGCCCGGGGCCGTGGCCCTGCAGCTGCGGATCGTAGAGGCGCTGGTACACGGCTGGGACCTCGCCCAGGCGACCGGGCGGCCACTGGACTTCCGCGCCGAGCTCGCGGAGCAGGCGCTGCGCTTCACCGAGGGTGCGCTGCCCTCGATCCCCACCGGTCACCGCCCGTTCGAGTCCCCGCAGCCGGTGGCGCCCGACGCATCCGCGCTCCACCGGCTCGTGGCGCTGCTCGGCCGCCATCCCGGGTGACCGCTCGCGGCTGCACTTCGGGTGGCAGCATGGCGGTATGACCGACCTTCGCACCACGACTCCGGACCAAGCCCTCGGCTCGGCTGAGCACATCGAGCTCACCGAGCGGTGGGCCGCACACAACTACCATCCGCTGCCGGTGGTGATCAGCTCCGCGGAGGGCGCCTGGGTCACCGACGTCGAGGGGAACCGCTACCTCGACTGCCTGGCCGGCTACTCCGCGCTGAACTTCGGGCACGGCCACCCGGGCCTGCTGGCCGCCGCGCACGAGCAGCTCGACCGGCTCACGCTCACCAGCCGGGCGTTCTACAACGACCAGCTCGGGCTCTTCGCCCGGGACCTGTCCGCGCTCACCGGCAAGGACATGGTGCTGCCGATGAACACCGGCGCGGAGGCGGTCGAGACCGCGATCAAGGCGGCCCGCCGCTGGGGGTACGAGGTCAAGGGCGTGCCCGAGGACGTCGCCTCGATCATCGTCATGGACGGCAACTTCCACGGGCGTACGACGACCATCGTCAGCTTCTCCAACGACGAGAGCGCTCGTTCGCACTACGGGCCGTACACCCCGGGCTTCCGGTCGGTGACGTACGGCGACGCCAGGGCGATCAACGACGCCATCGACGACACCACGGTCGCGGTGCTGCTCGAGCCGATCCAGGGCGAGGGCGGCGTGATCATCCCGCCGGAGGGCTTCCTGCGCCAGGTGCGCGAGGTCTGCGACGCCCGCAACGTGCTGATGGTCGCCGACGAGATCCAGTCGGGGCTGGCCCGCACCGGACGCACGTTCGCCTGCGACCACGAGGACGTCGAGCCCGACGTCTACGTGCTCGGCAAGGCGCTGGGCGGCTCGCTCTACCCGGTCTCGGCGATCGCGGCCGACCACGACGTGCTCGACGTCTTCACGCCCGGCTCGCACGGCTCGACGTTCGGCGGCAACCCCCTCGGCGCCGCGATCGGCCGTGAGGTGGTCGCGATGCTGCAGACCGGTGAGTTCCAGGAGCGCTCGGCCCGGCTCGGTGCCGTCCTCGGCGAGGGACTGCGCTCGCTGGCCGGCAACGGCGTGGTCGAGGTGCGCTCGCGAGGGCTGTGGGCCGGCCTGGACGTCGACCCCGCACTGACCACGGGGTGGGCCCTGTGCGAGGCGCTGATGAAGCGCGGCGTGCTGGCGAAGGACACCCACGGCTCGACGATCCGGCTCGCGCCTCCGCTGGTCGCCACCGAGGACGACATCACGTTCCTGCTCGACGCGCTGCGGGGTGTGCTGAGCGAGCTCGCGGGCTGACCGGGCCGAGCTGCGGGAGCGGCCCGCTCACGGGCGCAGCGTCACCGCCGCCGCGAGCCAGCTGCCGCTCGTCGTACCGGAGGCGGTGAACGCACCGGTGCTCGTGGGGAGCTGGTAGGCACGGCCGAGGTAGGTGCTGCCCAGGGCGTAGGCACCGAGCGCCTTCCACGGCGAGGCCCAGGTCGGCGCTGAGTTCGCACCGGCCGACATCACCGTGCCGACCACCACCTCCTGCGCGGTCGAGGTCGTGGCCGTGGCGCCGGAGTTGAAGGCCGAGGTCGCTCCGGTGGCGCCGGCGGTCACGTCCACCGTCCGGGCCCCCGCGAACTCGTCGCCGAGCAGGCGGTAGCCACCGCTGGCGGTCGGGAACGTGACCTGGATCGTGTCGTTCGGGGCGAGGGCCGTGTTCGCCATCCCGGTCAGGACCACGAGCCGGTGCCCCGCCGAGTCCGTGACGCTGCGCGCGACGGTGTAGGTGTTGCCGGCGGTGTCCGTGCCGGTGACCGTCCCGGTGGCCGCGGTGCCGGTGAGCTGCAGGTAGAGCACGACCAGGTCACCGGCCTGCACTCCGGCGGCCCGCCAGACGGTGATCGAGCCGTAGGTCTTGCTGCTGGTCGAGTAGTTGGTCGCGATCTGCGAGACGTACGACGGGGCCACCGCCGGCGCCGACGAGCTCACGGTGACGCTCGCCGTCGCGGTGGCGCTGAGCCCCGAGGTGTTCGTGACGGTGACCTTGACGCTGAAAGTTCCTGCCGTGGGGTAGGTGTGGGTGGCGGTGCCGGCGGTCTGCGGGCCGATGGTGGTGCCGTCGCCGAAGTCGAAGGCGTAGGTGAGGTTCTGTCCCTGCGGGTCGGTGGAGGCCGAGGCGTTCGCGGTGACCGGCAGGGGTGCGGTGCCGCTGGTGGGGCTGAGGGTCAGCGCCGCCGTGGGAGCGGACGGGCCCGGCGGTGGGGCGGTCGCCACGGTCACGGTCCGGGTCGCGGTGGCGCTGAGCCCCGAGGTGTTCGTGACGGTGACCTTGACGCTGAAAGTTCCCGTCGCGGCGTAGGTGTGGGTGGCGGTGCCGGCGGTCTGCGGGCCGATGGTGGTGCCGTCGCCGAAGTCGAAGGCGTAGGTGAGGTTCTGTCCCTGCGGGTCGGTGGAGGCCGAGGCGTTCGCGGTGACCGGCAGGGGCGCGGTGCCGCTGGTGGGGCTGAGGGTCAGCGCCGCCGTGGGAGCGGACGGTGCGGGGACCGGCACGGAGCCCGGCTGGTACTCGTAGGCACCGAGGTCGTCGTAGAGCCGGGGACCCTGGGCGTAGGTGTTCGGCGTGCTGGGGTCGTCCACGCGAGGCCTGCCCAGCAGGTCGCTGGGCTGAGCTCCCGAGGTTCCCGAGTCGGCCCGGTCGATGGCCGGGGACCCCGCGCCGATCTGGAGGTTGTCCGCCGCGGCGTTCGCGAAGCGCGGGTCGCCCTGGACGCCGTACCTCTCCTGACCGGTGGCCGCTTGCATCGCGGCCAGGCTGCTGTAGCTGTTCTTGAACACGTACATCGTTCCCGACCTGGTCAGCCACACCAGGTTGTGGTCGACCGTCGTGCTGGCCGGTGCGGAGTCCCAGATCCCGATGTTCCCCTTGCGGCGGGAGCAGGAGATCCCGTGGTAGGCGGGGTAGACGGCGTTGTCGACGGCGATGTTGTTCTTGACGGTGTAGCTGCCGGAGGTGCCCTCCACGTTGATGCCGCTGGTGCAGTTGTGGAAGACCGTGTTGCCGATCAGCCGGCCCCCGGTGACGTTGTAGTCGTCGATGCCGTGGTCGCCGTTGTTGTACGTCACGTTGTTCACCGCGAGGCTGTCGTTCCCGCCGGTGTAGAAGTTGAGCCCGGAGTCCTCGTTGTCGTGGGTGACGTTGCCGATGATCGTGTTGCCGGGCGCGATCACGTCGATGCCGTTGGCATTGCGCCGCCAGCCCTCGGCGTTGAGGCTGGCCTCGTTGCCCGAGACCGTGTTGCCGGTGCTGCCGCTGGCCAGCAGGATGCCGTGCCCGTGGTTCTGGTCGGCGGTGTTGCCCGACACGGTGGAGCTGGACGTGGAGCGCAGGCTGATCCCCGGCGCCGTCTGACCGCTGGCCGGCCTCCCCACACCCTTGACCGTGTTGCCGGAGATGGTGACGTGGTTGCTGCCGCTGACGTAGATCCCGTCGCTGAGCGTGTTCACGACCGTCAGGCCCGACACAGTGACGTAGCTGCGGCTCGACACCATCACCCCGTAGGTCACGCCGACTCCGACGATCGGCGACTTGCCCGGCCAGCGGGTGATCGTGACCGGCGCGGTCGACGTACCGGACACGGACGGCCTGAGGGTCTCCGCGTAGCTGCCGTCCCCGACGTACAGCGTCGCCCCGGCGCTCAGTGCCGACACGCCCTTGCTCAGGGAGCAGTACGGCGTGGTCGCGGAGCCGGGACCGCTGTCCGCGCACGCGGTCATGGTCTTGTCCACGTAGAACGAGCCGGTCGCGGCGTCGGCGGAGGCGGGAGCGAGCGCGAACGGGCCAGCGGCCACCACGGCGAGCGGCAGAAGTCGGGCCAGACGGCCGGTGGCACACGAGGGGTACGTTGTCTGCGGAGACATGCTCGAGCGTAGGTCCCCGGCGACCGCACGCGACTCATCCAGACGACGTACCGGTGCTACGTGCGCCGGACGACGGCAGGCCCTACCGTTCATGGCATGGCTTTCGACGTGCCGCCCGACGCCTACGAGCGGTTCATGGGCCGCTTCTCGACCCGACTCGCGCCGGTGTTCTGCGACGCGACGGTGCCGTCGCTGCGGGCGGGCATGCGCGTGCTGGACGTCGGCTGCGGCCCGGGGATGCTCACCGCCGAGCTTGCCGCGCGGGCCGGCGAGGAGAACGTCACCGCGATCGACCCGTCGCCTCCGTTCGTGGCCGCGACCACGGCGCGGTTCCCGGCCGCCGACGTGCGGCGTGGCCGCGCGGAGGAGCTGCCGTTCGCCGACGAGTCGTTCGACGCCGCCCTGGCCCAGCTGGTGGTGCACTTCATGAAGGACCGCGTCGGGGCGCTCCGCGAGATGGCGCGGGTGACTCGCCCCGGTGGCACGGTGGCGACCTGCGTGTGGGACCACGGCGGGGGCGCGGGGCCGCTGTCGCGGTTCTGGGAGGTCGCGCACCGGGTCGATCCGGCGGTCGGCGGGGAGGCGCACCTGCCCGGCTCGTCGGAGGGGGAGCTCGCCGCGATGCTGCGCGAGGCCGGGCTGTCCGACGTACGCCAGGAGCGGCTGAGCATCACCGTCGGCTTCCGTGACTTCGAGGACTGGTGGGAGCCGTTCACGTTCGGCGTCGGTCCCGCCGGGGACTACGTCCGCGGCCTGGCCGCGCCGGATCGCGAGCGGCTGGCCTCCGCGCTGCGCGCGGCGTTCCCGTCCGGGCCGTTCTCCCTGGAGGTGGCCGCCTGGTGCGCCGTCGGGACCGTGGCGACGCACCGCTGAGACTGGTCCCGGGACCTGGCGGAATCAGTCCGAGACCGTCGCGACACGCCGGGCTCGACAACGGTTCGGGCCTGATTCGTGCGGGCGCTGGTTCGTCCCGACGCCGTGGCCACGCCGGTACGTCGCGTGTCGGGCCCCGTCAGCGGAAGCAGCGACCCGACCCGAGCATCGCCAGTCCCTCACGGTCCCCGGGCCCGTAGTCCAGCTGACCGACGTTGTCCCGGTACATCAGCTCATGCGGGTCGTCCACGTGCGCGAGTCCGACCAGATGACCGAGCTCGTGCATGATGATCGCTCGAACCTGCAACCGGCCGTCCGGACGCCCGAGGACCTCCGTCAGGTCGGGGGCGTCGAGCGCCACCGAGCCGGTCACATAGCGTCGTTCGAGCCCCGAACCGTCAGAGACCGCGGTGCTGCCGCCTACGCCGGCGACGCGACCGGCCAGGTCAGGCACGGTCTGCGGCGTGGTCCACGCGATCAGCACCGGTCGCGTCATCAGCGGGCCGTCATCGGCACCCGGCAGCCCGCTGCTCGTGCCCTGGTAGTCGAAGACCAGGCCCGTCGCAGCCGAGACCCGGCGAACCGCGTCCTCGACGAGTCCGTCGGTGCCCGCCGGAGCGAGCGCATCATTCACGACGTACTCGATGGGCTTGCAGGGATCGTAGGTCACCGGCCTGCCGGTGCGCGGCTGCGTCACTTCGAAGGCGAACGCCCCGAGGCCGTGGGTGACGGCGGGCGGGCGGCCCAGCGGCTCGCTTCGGTGGAAGCCAGCGCTGTCAATCGTGATGCCGAACTGCCGGTAGGCGACGAACGCGCCGAGCGCGGCCACGACGAGGAGGGCGAGTGCCCCGACGCCGAAGCGGTGGGCCAGGTCGCGTCCACCCGGACGCATGTACCTCGCCCGGCTGCCCGCGTCGACCCGGTCCAGCTGCGCGAGCAGGTGGCGCATCCGCCTCCGTCTGCGCCAGGGGCCGAGAGTGAGGGCGTCGCGGGTGCGGGCGTCGAGCACCGCAGGACGTTCTCACGACACCGTGCCCCGGCGCAGCGGAACCGGACAAACGGGGACGGACTCTGTCCAAGTGCCCGCGGAGGAACCCCGGGACGTCGGGCTGGTCGAGCCGGAAGGCGGCCACGGCCGTGCACGTGGGGCTGAGCCCGATCGAGACTACCGACGTCCCGGACCGGTGTCCGCGGTGGCGCGGTGCCGCTGTGGGTAGTCCGACCGAGCAGTAGCTTCAGTTCAAACCGGTACGTACGGCGCGAACAATGGTCCGTCCGGGTGATTCGCGGGGCAGAATGCCGGGCATGCCCACGCTGATCCCGGAGGAGCCCACGTTCACGACCACCAGCGAGCGACTGGTGTGGGAGACGCTGCGCGACCAGCTCGGGCCGGACGACGTGCTGGTCAGCGGGCTGCGGATCTCCGCACGCGGCAAGGACCACGAGCTCGACCTCACCGTGGTGCTGGCCGGCGGCGGGATCGTGGTCGTCGAGGTGAAGGGCAGTCGGGTGTGGTGCGACGCGGAGGGCTGGTGGATCAAGCGCGGCGGGCGCGACCAGGCCATCGAACCGGTGCGGCAGGCGCGGGAGTCGCAGTACGCCCTGCGAGCCTGGGCGGAGGGCGACCCGCGCTGGCGGGGCCGGCACGCGGTCCGCTGGGGCCATGCGGTCGTGCTGCCCTACACCGTGGTCGACGACGACTTCGCGATGCCGGACGCCCAACGCTGGCAGGTGGCCGGCCGCGACGACCTGGCCACGCTCGCCGACTTCGTACGCAACGTGGTGGTCGGTCAGACCAACGACAAGGCGCTGGTCGACCTCGACGACGTGGCGGCGCTGACGGAGGTGCTCGGTGGACGCGGGCTGCCGCAGCGCGACCTGATCGGGGCCGCCGCCGAGCGCGACGACGAGGTGGAGAAGCTCAGCGCCGAGCAGGCGGTGATCCTGGACGCCAGCCGGCTGCTGCGCCGGGTGGAGGTGCGCGGCGGTGCGGGCAGCGGCAAGACCTGGCTGGCCGTGGAGCAGGCACGCCGGCTCAGCCGTGAGGGCAAGCGCGTCGCACTCACCTGCTACTCGCGGGGGCTGGCCGCCTGGCTGGAGCGCCGGGTCGCGACGCTGCCGCGCAGGGAGCAGCCGGCGTACGTCGGCACCTTCCACAACCTCGGCGTGGCCTGGGGCGCACCGGCCGGCAGCGACGACGACAGCCACTTCTGGGAGGTCGAGCTGCCCGAGCTGATGGTCGACCTCGGCGCCCAGCAGCCACCGGGCAAGCTGTTCGACGCGCTGGTGATCGACGAGGCGCAGGACTTTGCGGACCTGTGGTGGCCGGCGGCACTGGCCGCGCTCCGCGACGAGACGACCGGTGGGCTCTACGTGTTCACCGACGAGGGGCAGCGGGTGTTCTCCCGGTTCGGCGGCCCGCCCGCGGGGCTGGTGCCGCTGGTGCTCGACCACAACCTGCGCAACACCCGGCAGATCGCTTCGAGCTTCTCCACCCTCGCCCCGATTCGGATGCGGCTCAGCGACGTCGAGGGGCCCGAGGTGACCTTCGTCGAGTGTGCGGCCGCGCAGGCCCTGGAGCGGGCCGACGACCAGGTCGAGGAGCTGCTCGAGAACGGCTGGCGCCCGGAGGACCTGGCGCTGCTCACCACCGGCAGCCGGCACCCCGAGCAGAAGGCACGCCAGGAGACCGGCCCGGAGGGCTACTGGGACACGTTCTGGGACGCCGAGCAGGTGTTCTACGGCCACGTGCTCGGGTTCAAGGGCCTCGAGCGGCCGGCCGTCGTGCTGGCCCTCAACGAGGACGCGCCGGGAGAGCGCTCCCGCGAGCGGTTGTACGTCGGGCTCTCCCGCGCCCGCGACCAGCTGGTGGTGTGCGGCGACCCGGCGTTCGTGGAGGAGGTCGGTGGCTCCGCGGTGCTGCGACGGCTGCGCGGGGAGTGACAAGCGGCCTACGCTGGACGTCGTACGACGAGGAGGTCCGCATGTGGGAACCGGTGGTCGGGCTGCTGATCGTCCTCGCCCTGGTGTGGGCGCTGATGCGCACGCTGGGCCAGACCCTCGCCGCGCCGGGGCTGAGCCGGCGCGAGCGTGCCGAGCTGCTCGGCCTGCGCGGCCTGGTCGACGACCTCAAGGAGACCGCGTGGGACCACCGGGAGCTGGACTCGCCGCTGGCCACGATCATCATCGACAAGATCCGCAGCCACGAGCGGCAGCAGCGCGACCGCGAGGCGTGAGTCAGGTCAGGCCGCGCGGGTCGGCGGGTACGTCGACCGCGTGCTCGCGCAGCCACTCGAGCGGGACCACCTCGAGCGCGCGCATGTTGGTGGAGGCGAGCACGACCGGGGCGACGACGCCGTCCTGGTAGGCCTGCGCCCAGCGGGCGGCGACCACGCACCAGCGGTCGCCGGGCTGCAGGCCGGGGAAGTCCCACTCCGGGTGCGGGGTGAGCAGGTCGTTGCCGACGGAGCGCTGGTGCTCGAGGAACTCCGCGGTGACCACCGTGCACACCGCGTGCAGGCCGACGTCGGCGGGACCGCAGTTGCAGGAACCGTCCCGGTAGAAGCCGGTGACCGGGTCGTCACCGCAGGGTTCGAGGTCGCCGCCGAGGACGTTGCGTTCGGTCACGGCCCCACCTTGGCACGGGGCCGGGCGCGACCGCATCCGCGTGGCGCGGCGGGGGAGGCCGAGCGGTTCTGTCCGCGCCTCGTGACATCCTGCGCGGTGTGACGATGCGGATCCACCGTGCCGAGCGCACCGACGTCCTGGCCGACGGGCTGGCCGACCTGCTGGCCGGGCCGCCGGCGGACGCGTTCGCCGAGGAGCTGGTGGTGGTGCCCGCCCGCGGCGTCGAGCGCTGGCTCACCCAGCGTCTCTCGCACCGCCTCGGGGCCGGCGCGCGCGGCGGGGACGGGGTGTGCGCGGGGGTCCGGTTCCTCAGCCCGCACTCGCTGGTGGCGCTGCTGCTCGGCAAGGAGCGCGACGACCCGTGGGACCCGGACCGGCTGGTCTGGCCGCTGCTCGACGTCATCGACGCGGCGCTCGGCGAGCCGTGGTGCGCCACGCTGGCCGCGCACCTCGGGTTCGGCGTCGACGGCGAGGAGGGAGCGCTCCGGCGCAGCCGCCGCTACTCCGTCGCGCGCCGGCTGGCCGGGCTGTTCGCGTCGTACGCCGTGCAGCGCCCGCGTCTGGTCACCGACTGGCGTGACGGCGCGGACACCGACGGGTGGGGCGAGCCGCTCGACGACGACCTGCTGTGGCAGCCCGAGCTGTGGCGGCGGCTGCTGAAGGTGGTCGACGCGGCGCCGCCCGACGTGCGCCACGCCGAGACACTGGACCGCCTCCGCGCCGGCGGCGACGGCCTGGACCTGCCGGCGAGGCTGTCGCTGTTCGGGCACACCCGGCTGCCGGTCACCGAGGTGCAGCTGCTCGGCGCGCTCGGTGAGCTGCGCGACGTCCACCTCTGGCTGCCGCAGGTGTCCGCCCGGCTGTGGGACCAGCTCGGCGACCTGTCCGCGGTGGGGCCCGTGCCGCGTGCGGAGGACCGCTCCATCCAGCTGGTCGAGCACCCGCTGCTCGGCTCCCTCGGCCGCGACGCGCGCGAGCTGGAGCGGACGCTGGCCGCCGCGGGCGGCGAGGCGGTCGTCGAACCAGCTCCGGTGACCGGTGCGGCGCCCGAGACCCTGCTCGGCTGGCTGCAGCACGACCTGCGGGCCAACGCCGCGCCCGGTCCGGACACCCGTGCGCGGCGCGCGCACCGCGCCGCGGACCGGTCGGTCCAGGTCCATGCCTGTCACGGCGCCACCCGCCAGGTCGACGTGCTCCGCGAGGTGCTGGCCGGCCTGCTCGAGGACGACCCGACGCTCGAGCCGCGCGACATCCTCGTGATGTGCCCCGACATCGAGGCCTACGCGCCGCTGGTGCAGGCCGGCTTCGGGCTGGCCGACCTGCCGGGCGCGGGGGAGGGCCACCCCGCCCACCGGCTGCGGGTCCGGCTGGCCGACCGGGCGCTGTCCAGCACCAACCCGCTGCTGTCGCTGGCGGCCACGCTCGTCGAGCTCGCCGGTGGACGGCTGACCGCCACGGACGTGCTCGACCTGGCCGCCGCGGACCCGGTGCGCCGGCGGTTCGCCTTCACCGACGACGACCTGGCCCAGCTGGCGATGTGGGTCGAGCACGCCTCGATCCGCTGGGGCCTCGATGCCGAGCATCGCGGCGCCTACGGGCTGCGGCTTCCCGACAACACCTGGCAGGCCGGGCTCGACCGGGTCCTGCTCGGCGTGGCAATGGCGCAGCAGGAGCAGGGCGGGCACCGGTTCGTCGGCGACGCCCTCCCCGTCGACGACGTGTCCAGCGGGGACGTGGAGCTGGCCGGCCGGCTCGCGGAGTACGTCGACCGGCTGCACGTGTTCGTGGACGCGGCCACCGGTGCGTCCACGATCGGCGCCTGGGTCGGCGCGCTGGCCGCCGGGGTCGAGCAGCTGACCGCGGTGAGCCCGCGGGACGCCTGGCAGCAGGCGCAGTTCGAGCGGGAGCTGGCGCGGATCGCGGACAGTGCGGCCGTCTCGACAGGCTCGACGTCCGGGGCGGGGGTGCCACTGCTGCTGGCCGACGTGCGCCACCTGCTCGCGCACCGGCTCGGCGGGCGACCGACCCGTGCCAACTTCCGCACCGGCACGCTCACGGTCTGCACGATGGTACCGATGCGGTCGGTGCCGCACCGCGTGGTGTGCCTGGTCGGTCTGGACGACGGCGTGTTCCCGCGCGCCGGGTCCGTCGACGGCGACGACGCGCTGGCCCGCAACCCGGCCACCGGGGAGCGCGACGCGCGCAGCGAGGACCGCCAGCTGTTCCTCGACGCGATCCTTGCGGCGCGCGAGACGCTGGTGATCACCTACACCGGCGCCAACGAGCACACCGGCGCCGAGCGGCCGCCGGCCGTGCCGCTCGGGGAGCTCCTCGACGCGCTCGACACCACCGCCGCCGCACCGGTGCGCGAGCAGGTGCTCCTGCACCACCCGCTGCAGCCGTTCGACGCGCGCAACCTGGAGGCCGGCGCGCTCGTCGGCACCGCGCCGTTCAGCTTCGACACCGCGGCACTGGCCGGCGCCGCGGCGGCGCGCGGCCCGCGGAGCCCGGCGACCGTGCTGGTCACCGAGCCGCTGCCGGCCCGCCCCGCCGCGGACGTCGCGCTCGCCGACCTGCAGGCGTTCCTCGCCCACCCGGTCCGCGCGTTCCTGCGCTCGCGGCTCGACGTGTCCTCACCGCTGGAGGCCGAGGAGACCCACGACGCCATCCCGATCACGCTCGACGGTCTGGAGAAGTGGCAGATCGGCGACCGGCTCGTCGCCGACGTGCTCAGCGGCGTGACGCCCGCCGACAGCGTGCGTGCCGAGCGCCTGCGCGGCGTGCTGCCGCCGGGCCGTCTCGGCGCCCTGGTGCTGGCCGAGGTGGAGGGCCACGCCCGGCCGCTGGTCGTGAACACCCTGCAGCTCCGGCAGGGCCGGCCGCGCACCGTCGACGTGGACATCGACCTCGGTGGTGGACGGCGGCTCACCGGCACGATCGGCTCCGTGTTCGGCAACCGGCTGGTGACCGCGTCGTACTCCTCGCTGGCTGCCAAGCACAGGCTGCGCTCCTGGGTCGACCTGCTCGCGCTGACGGTGGGGCACCCGGACGAGAGCTGGGTGACGCACGCGCTGGGCCGCGGCAAGGCGGCGACCGCGCAGGCGCTGGGCGGCCCTCTCGACGAACGCGCCGAGACCTGGCTGCGCGAGCTGGTCGACCTCTACGACCGCGGCATGCGCGAGCCGCTGCCGCTGCCGGTGAAGACCGCCTGCGCGTACGCCGAGGCGGCGCGACGGGGGAGCGCGAACAGCGGGTCGCCGGAGTGGAAGGCCCGCCGCGAGTGGGAGACCGACCGGTACTCACCCACCGGGATCCCGGGAGAGGACGCCGACCCCGCGCACGTGCAGGTCTTCGGCGAGCACGCGCCGTTCGAGTGCCTGCTGACGCCGCCGCGGGCCGACGAGCACTGGAACGACGAGCGGCACCGGCTGGGACAGTACGCCCGGCGGCTGTGGCAGCCGCTGCTCGACGGTGCGGAGAGGGTGGGGCACCTGTGAACCGGCCCGTGCAGGAGACCGAGCGGGACGTCTTCGACATCTGCGGCCCGCTGCCGACCGGCACCACCCTGCTGGAGGCCAGCGCCGGCACCGGCAAGACCTGGACGATCGGCGCACTGGTGACCCGCTACGTCGCCGAGGGGGTCGCCGCGCTCGACCAGATGCTCGTGGTCACGTTCGGTCGCGCCGCCAGCCAGGAGCTGCGCGAGCGCGTGCGCGCGCAGCTCGTCGAGGCGGAGCGCGCACTCACCGACCCCGACGCCGTCGCCCCGCACAGCGACCTGGTGACGATGCTGCTCGACGCGCCGCCCGACGAGCTGGCGCAGCGGCGGCAGCGGCTGCGCGACGCGCTCGGTGCCTTCGACGGGGCGACCATCGCCACCACCCACCAGTTCTGCCACCTGGTGCTGCGCAGCCTCGGGGTCGCCGGTGACACCGACGCCAACGCCACCCTCGTGGAGGACCTCGACGACCTGCTCGCCGAGGTGGTCGACGACCTCTACCTGCGCGCCTTCGCCGACCTCGACGAGGAACCGCCGTTCACCCACCGCGAGGCGCTCCGGCTGGCGCGGCGCGCAGCCGGCGACTCGCAGGCCCGGCTGGAGCCGCGCGACGCCGAGCCCGGCTCGGTGCCCGGGCAGCGGGTCGCCTTCGCCACCGCGGTGCGCGAGGAGCTCGACCGGCGCAAGCGCCGCCTCGGGGTGCTCAGCTACGACGACCTGCTCTCCCAGCTCGCCGACGCCCTCACCGACGACGACGCCCCGGCCCGCGGCCGGATGCGCCGGCGCTGGCGGGTGGTCCTCGTCGACGAGTTCCAGGACACCGACCCGGTGCAGTGGCAGGTCCTCGACCGGGCGTTCGCCGGGCACGCCACGATGGTGCTGATCGGCGATCCGAAGCAGGCCATCTACGCCTTCCGCGGCGGGGACGTGACCACCTACCTCCAGGCCGCCGCCACCGCCACCACGCACAAGACGCTCGGCACCAACTGGCGCACGGACGGAGCGCTGCTCGACTCCCTCCAGGCGGTGCTGCGCGGTGCCGCGCTCGGCGACGAACGCATCGTCGTGCGGGACGTGCGCGCCGTCCACGGCGGCTCCCGGCTCAGCGGAGCCGGCGCTCCGTTCCGGCTGCGGGTGGTCCGCAAGGAGCACCTCGGCAAGCGGCCCGACGCCAAGCTCAGCGTGGCTGCGATCCGCCCGCACCTGTACGACGACGTGGCCCGCGACATCAAACGGCTGCTGACGTCGGACGCGCGGTTCGAGGGACGGCCGCTGCAGCCCCGGGACGTGGCCGTGCTTGCCTACAAGAACAACGACCTCCAGCAGGTGCAGGCGGCGCTGGCCGAGGTCGGGGTGCCGGCGGTCGTGGCCGGCAGCGGCAGCGTGTTCGGCACGTCGGCCGCCACCGAGTGGCTCCGGCTGCTCGAGGCCCTGGAGCAGCCGCACCGGTCCGCACGAGTGCGCAGCGCGGCGCTGACCTGCTTCGTGGGCTGCACCGCGGCCGAGCTCGACAGCGGGGGAGACGCGCTGACCGACCGGGTCGCGGAGACCATGCGCGACTGGGCCGAGCTGCTGTCCACCCGGGGCGTGGCCGCGGTGCAGGAGGCGGCGACCGCGGCCGGGCTGACCGAGCGGGTGCTGTCCCGCGTCGACGGCGAGCGGCTGCTCACCGACCTGCGCCACGTCGGCCAGTCGCTGCACCAGGTGGCCGTCGAGGACCGGCTCGGGCTGGTGGCCCTGCTCACCTGGCTGCGCGGGCAGATGGCCGAGGACAAGGCGGAGGTGGCCAGCGACCGCACCCGGCGGCTCGACAGCGACGCGGCGGCGGTGCAGCTGGTGACCATCCACGGCAGCAAGGGCCTGGAGTACCCAGTCGTCTACCTGCCCACCCTGTGGGACCGGTTCCCGCCGAAGCCGGAGGTGCCGCTCTTCCACGCGCCCGCGGGGGACGGGGAGGACGATGCCGGCCGGCGCTGCATCGACGTCGGTGGTGGCGGGCCGCGGTGGTCGGGCGACGTCGCCCGGGCCCTCGCCGAGGACGACGGAGAGTCCCTGCGGCTGCTCTACGTGGCGCTGACCCGGTCTCGCTCACAGGTGGTGGCCTGGTGGGCGCCCGCGCCGAGAAACACGCCGTGCTCCGCCCTGCAGCGGATGCTGTTCGGGCGCCGGCCGGGCGACGCGACCGTCAAGCCCTCGCAGGATCTGCACAGCGAGCCCGACGTGACGCGCATCCTCGACGCCTGGCGCAACGAAGGCGGGCCGGTCTGGGAGGAGTCCGTGCTCGCCGCGCTGCCCGAGGGCGCGCTCCCTGCCGACACCCGCCCGCTGGCGGTGCGCAGGTTCACCCGCCGGGTCGACCACGCGTGGCGGCGCACGTCGTACACCGCGCTGAGCGCCGCGGCCGACCAGGACGCCTCGCCGGCGGGGGTCACCAGCGAGCCGGAGGAGCGGCCCAAGGACGACGAGCCGCAGGTCCCGGCGGCCGAGCCCGCGCCGCTGCCGGCCTCCCTGCCGGCGCCGGACGCGCTGCCCTCGCCGATGGGCGACCTGCCGGTCGGGGCCACCTTCGGCTCCCTGGTGCACGCGGTTCTCGAGCACGCCGACCCCCAAGCGCGCGACCTGCGTGCGGAGCTGCTGGCGCAGGTCGAGGAGCAGCTCGTCCGGTGGCCGGTGGCGCTCGACCCCGAGCGGCTCGCCGACGCGCTGGTGCAGGTCTGCGACAGCCCGCTGGGCCCGCTGGCCGGCGATCGGACGCTGCGCGACGTCGGCCGGCGCGACCGGCTGTGCGAGATGGAGTTCGAGCTGCCGCTGTCCGGTGGCGACGTGCGCGACTACCCGGCGGCCAGGGTCACCCTCGGTGACGTCGCGCCGCTGCTGCGCGCGCACCTCCCGGCCGGCGACCCGCTGCTGCCCTACGCCGAGGCGCTGGCCCACCCGGCGCTCGGGCAGCAGGACCTGCGTGGCTACCTCACCGGCTCGGTCGACGTGGTGCTGCGCGTGCCGGCGGAGGGTGCCACGCGCTACCTGGTGGTGGACTACAAGACCAACTGGCTCGGCGGGTTCCCCGGCGAGGGCGGTCCGCCGCTCACCTCCGAGGACTACCGTCCGGAGGTGCTGGCCGCGGCGATGGGGCACTCGGACTACCCCCTCCAGGCGCTGCTCTACGCGGTGGTGCTGCACCGGTTCCTGCGGTGGCGGCAGCCCGGCTACGAGCCGGCGGTGCACCTGGGCGGCGTGCTCTACCTCTACCTGCGCGGCATGTGCGGCCCGGCCACCCCGGTGCTCGACGGCCAGCCGTGCGGGGTGTTCTCGTGGCAGCCGCCGGCGGCGCTGGTCGAGGCGCTCTCGGACCTGCTCGACGGCGGGCGGCCGACCGGGGGAGTCGAGGGAGCCGCATGACCGAGCTGTTCGAGCCCACCGACGTCCACGACCGCCGTCTCGCGCTGCGCGCCGACGGGCTGCTGCGGCGGTTCAACGACGCCGGCGTGCTCACCGCGGCCGACGTGCACGTCGCGCACCGGCTGGGGACGCTGGCCGGCGAGTCCGACGAGCGGGTGTTGCTCGCGGCCGCGCTGGCCACACGGGCCGTCCGTCACGGCTCGGTGTGCGTGGATCTCGCGGCCGTCGCCGAGGTCGCCCCCGAGCTGCCCTGGCCGTCGTACGACGGCTGGCCGGAGGCGGTCGCCGCGAGCCCGTTCGTCGGTGCGGGCGTGCTGCACGTCGAGTTCGGCCTGCTCTACCTCGACCGTTACTGGCACCAGGAGGTCGAGGTCTGCGACGACCTGCTCCGCCGGCTCGCCCAGCCGGCTCCCGAGGTCGACGCGCGCCTCCTCGACGCCGGCCTCGCGCGGGTGTTCCCCGCCGACGGGTTCGCCGAGCAGCGGGCGGCCTCCCGGCGCGCCGCGACACAGTGGACCACCGTGCTGACCGGCGGTCCGGGCACCGGCAAGACCACGACCGTGGCCGGCCTGCTGGCGTTGCTGGCCGAGCAGGCGGAGGCGCTGGGCCGGGGTCGGCTGCGGGTCGCGCTCACCGCCCCCACCGGCAAGGCCGCGGCGCGGCTCCAGGAGGCGGTGCTCGCCGCCGGCCGCCGGCTGGACCCGGCCGACCGGCGCAGGCTGGGCGACCTGCAGGCGCTGACCATGCACCGGCTGCTGGGCTCCCGCCGCGACAACGGCACCCGCTTCCGGCACCACCGCGGCAACCGGCTGCCGCACGACGTGGTCGTCGTCGACGAGACCTCGATGGTGTCGCTGACGATGATGACCCGCCTCGTCGAGGCGGTGCGTCCCGACGCCCGGCTGGTCCTGGTCGGTGACCCCGACCAGCTCGCGTCGGTGGAGGCCGGTGCGGTGCTCTCCGACCTCGTCGCCGGGTTCGCGGACCGCGACGACAGCCCCGTGGTCCGGCTGGCCACCACGCACCGGTTCGGGGCGGAGATCGGCAGGCTGGCCGAGGCGCTGCGCACCGGTTCCGCCGACGACGTGCTGGCGGTGCTGCGCGCCGGCGGCGAGGGGGTGCGGTTCCTGGAGACCGACGACCCGGCGCCGCTGCTGCGCCGATCGGTGCTCGCCGCGGCACTGGACGTGCGCGCGCACGCAGACGCCGGGCGCCCGGCTGAGGCGGTCGCGGCCCTGGACCGGCACCGGCTGCTGTGCGCGCACCGCGAGGGGCCGTACGGCGTCGCGCACTGGAACCGGCAGGTCGAGCACTGGGTGTCGGAGGAGACCGGCGACCCGCTCTACTCCCCGATGTACGTCGGACGCCCGCTGCTGGTCACCACCAACGACTACGGGCTCGGCCTCTACAACGGCGACGCCGGCGTGGTGGTCCGGGGCGCGGAGGGGCTGCGCGCGGTGGTCGCGACCGCCGCGGGCCTTGCCGAGTTCGCCACCAGCCGGTTGAGCGACGTGGAGACGATGTTCGCCACCACCATCCACAAGAGCCAGGGCAGCCAGGCCGAGGAAGTGACCGTGCTGCTGCCGCCGCCGGAGTCGCGCCTGCTGACCCGCGAGCTGCTCTACACCGCGGTCACCCGGGCGCAGTCGACGGTCTCGGTGGTCGGGTCGGAGGACGCGGTGCGCGCCGCGGTCGAGCGCGAGGCGCAGCGCGCGAGCGGGCTGCAGCAGCGCCTGCAGCGCGCGTGACCCGCCGCGCGTGCCGTCCGGGCGGCCCGGGCAGGATGGACCGGTGACGTCCTTCCCCGCCCCGGCCTGTCGAGGAGCCGGCCGGTGACCGTGCTGCTGGTGCTCGCCGCGCTGTCGCTGGCCGCCTGGGTCTACCTGACCGTCGGGCACGGCCGTTTCTGGGACGCCTCGCTGCGGGTGCCGGACGGCGACGCGCCGCAGCAGTGGCCCGGTGTCGTGGCGGTGGTGCCCGCCCGCAACGAGGCCGACGTGCTACCCGCGACGCTGCCGAGCCTGCTCGAGCAGGACTACCCGGGCGACCTGCGGGTGCTCGTCGTCGACGACGCCAGCGAGGACGGCACCGGGGACGTGGTCCGGCGGCTCGGCGGCCGCGTCGTCGAGGGCGCGGGGCCGCCGCCGGGCTGGACCGGCAAGGTCGCGGCGATGGCTACCGGGGTCGCCGAGGCCGGCGAGCCGGAGTACCTCCTGTTCACCGACGCCGACATCCGGCACCCCCACGACTCGGTGCGCCGGCTGGTGGGGGCCGCGCTGGGGCACCGGCTCGACCTGGTCTCGCAGATGGTGCTGCTGCGCGCCGAGAGCTGGTGGGAGCGGGTCGTCGTACCCGCGTTCGTCTACTTCTTCGCCCAGCTCTACCCGTTCGCCCGGGTGAACCGGCCCGGCGGACGCACCGCGGCGGCCGCCGGAGGCTGCATGCTCGTGCGCCGCGACGCGCTCGACGCGGCCGGCGGGCTGGAACGGATCCGGGACGCGCTCATCGACGACGTCGCGCTCGGCCGGTTGCTCAAGCACCGGTCCGGCGGCGGGCGGACCTTCCTGGCGCTGACCGACCGGGTCGAGTCGGTGCGGCCCTACCCGGTGCTGGCCGACCTGTGGCAGATGGTCGCGCGCAGCGCCTACACCCAGCTGCGGCACTCGCCGCTGCTACTGGCCGGCACCGTGGTCGGCCTACTGGTGGTCTACGTCGTGCCGCCGGCGCTCACGGTGGTTGGCGCGGTGACCGGGGCCCGGCTGTTGCTTGTGCTCGCCGGGGTCGCCTGGGTGCTGATGACTGCGACGTTCGTGCCGATGCTGCGGCTGTACCGGCTCAGCCCGCTGCGTGCGCTCACCCTGCCGCTGGTCGCGGTGCTCTACCTGGCGATGACGGTGGACTCCGCGCGCCAGCACCGGCGCGGCCGCGGCGGGGCCTGGAAGGGCCGCACCGCCTGAGCTGCGGCTTCCGCGCCTGCCGGCCGGGCGGTCAGCGGAGTGGCGGGTTCGGGTGCAGCGGCTCGCTGGGGTCGTTCGGCCCTGCGGGCTCGGGCTGCGGCTCGGGCTCCTGGGGCAGTGGCGGGGTGTCGGGGTCGGGGACCACCGGGGTCGGTTCCTGCGGCTCGGGGGTCACGGGCTCGGGCTCGATGGGCGGTGCGGTCATGCCGGCTGCCTCCTCGTGCGTGCGCTGATGACCGTACGTCGTACCCACTCCGGTGCCGCGGCACACCGCGAGGCCGACCGCAGGCAGGGCGGGCGACGAGACTCAGGCCGTACGACGGCGGACGTCGCGGGCGGCCAGCCACGCCTCGAAGCGCCCGTGCGGCTCCTCGAGGAAGGAGCGCAGGTTGTCCTCGAAGGCGGCGATGTCGTCGCGCAGCGTGAACATCACGTACTCCGCGCGCCGCTGCGGGTCGCAGGTGTGGGCACTTCCGGTGGTCTGGTCCACCGACTCTCCACACGCTGGACACGGCACGTACCGGGACCAGAACACGGTGTCGACCTCCCCATCACCCCCGTGCGCTGAGGATCGGAAGGTTCCCCGGCGCGGGACGGCCGAAACAGGTGGGTCCTCACCGGTATGGACGGGTCGAGCCCTGCCAGGCCTGCGCGACCTCCCGGAAGCTGCCGATCCTGCGGTCCCGGTCGAGGCTGGGGGTGACCAGCACGAGCTCGTCCACCTGCGCCTGCTCCTGCATCTCCCGGAGCCGTTCGACGACGTCCTTGGCGTTCCCGGTGACCATCCGCGGGTCGCGCTCCCGGCGGCGGCTGCGGAACTCCGGTGACCGCGCGAAGGTGGTGACCTCCTCGGGGCGCAGCGGCTCGCGGACGTTGCGGGCGAGGTTCTGCATGGTCAGCGCCCACGCGGCTTCAAACTCGAGCACCGCCTCCTCGTCGTCGCTGGCAAAGGTCAGCACGGACATCGCGGAGTAGGGCGCATCGTCCTCGAGCCGGGGGCGGAACTCACGGCGGTACTCGCGCAGCACCCCGAAGGCGAGGTCGGGGCTCTGGTGGTGCGCGAATACCGCGCTCATCCCGTTGACGGCGGCGAAGTGCGGCCCGTAGCCGCTGGAGCCGAGCATGAAGACCTGCGGCTTCGCCTCGACGACCGGCGCGGCGAGCAGCCGGGCGTAGGGATGGTCCTCGGGGAAGCCCTCGCCGAGGAAGGCCAGCAGCTCGGCCACCTGCGAGGGGAAGTCGCGCTGCACGTCGGCCTCGACGCCGCGGCGCAGGACGTGGGCGGTCAGCGGGTCGGTGCCCGGGGCGCGACCGAGCGCGAGATCGATGCGCTGCGGGTACATCGCCAGCAGGGTGCGGAACATCTCCGCGACCTTGAACGGGGCGTGGTTGGGCAGCATGATCCCCGCGGCGCCGACCCGGATCCGCTCGGTCTTGGCACCGAGGTGCGCGGTGAGGATCTCCGGCGCGCTGCAGGCCAGCGAGTTCATGTTGTGGTGCTCGGAGACCCAGTAGCGGCGGTAGCCGGCGTCCTCGACGGCTCGCGCGACGTCGACCGCCCCGGCGACCGCGGCGGAGGCGGGTTCGCCGTACTCGATGCCGACGAAGTCGAGGACGGCCAGGGGCAGGGAGTCCGGTGCAGTGCTCACGTGGGGTTCAAGGCGGCCGGATCGTTTGCTATTCCAACGAGTCGGCTCGGTTTCCGGCGACCGGCGTCAGGTCGGGTCGCTTGGCGCCCTCGCCGACGTCGAACGGGTGGCCGCGCAGGCGACCCCACAGCCACGGCCCGAAGTGCCCGGCCAGCCATGCCGCCTCCCGGGCCGCGATCCGCAGGACCCCGCCGGTGACCGTCTCCTCCGGCTCGACGCGCCAGTCGTCGGCCTCGAGGCCGGCGGCCTCGGCGAGCGCGGCGGCGATGCGCCGGTGCCCGTCGCTGTTGGCGTGCAGCCGGTCGTCGTGCCACAGCGCCGGGTGGCCGGAGACCGGCTCGCGGGCGAAGTCGACCACGACGGCCCCGTACGTCGTGCCGGCCTCGCGGATCACCGCGTTGAGGAAGTCGATGCGTCCGCCCAGTGCGGTGGCCAGCGGCGCGACCCGCGTCATGTCGGGCATCGTGAAGGTGAGCACCTGCGCGCCGGCGCCGTGGAGCGCGCCGTACATCGTCATCAGGTTGTCGCGCAGGCCGTCGCGGTCCAGCCGGGGGCGCAGCAGGTCGTTGACTCCGGCCATCAGCAGGGCGGTGTCGGGCGCGAGCTCGAGAGCCCGGTCGAGCTGGGTGACGCGCACCTGGTGGCTGGTCTGCCCGCGCACCGCGAGGTTGGCGTAGAGCAGGTCGGGGTGGCGGGCGGACAGGTGTACGGCGAAGCGGTCCGCCCATCCGACGTACGTGCCGTCCGGGCCAGGGTCGATGAGGCCCTCGACGGTGCTGTCTCCCAGAGCGACGAGGTGGTGGGGCATGGCGCCATTGTGGCGAAGCCGCGATCCGGTCGGACGGGGGGCTGCCGGCGCGGGGATAGCCTCGGGACATGGTCTACACCAGCGACTACCCGATCATCTCCGTCACGGTCGACGTCGTCTGCCTGGTCGAGCGGGACGGCGAGTGGCGCGTGCTGCTGGTGGAGCGGGGGAGTGAGCCGTTCAAGGGGAGGCTGGCGTTCCCCGGCGGGTTCGTGGAGATCGACGAGGACCTCGAGGCGGCCGCGTTGCGGGAGCTGCACGAGGAGACGTCACTGGCCACGCCGGGAGCCCTCCAGCAGCTCGGCGCCTACGGCCGTCCCGACCGGGACCCACGCGGGCGCACGGTGAGCATCGTCTACCTGGCGTTGCCCGACCGGGCTGACGAGGTGAGCGGCGGCGACGACGCGGCCGATGCGGGGTGGTACCCGCACAGCGAGCTGGTGCGGGATCCCGCGCGGCTCGCGTTCGACCACGCGGAGATCCTCCGGGACGCGACAGCGCGGGCCCGTCTCACGACGGACCCGCGCTCGTCACCGCATCCCCCGCAAGGAGGGACGCCCGCCCGGGGCATGGGCGGACGCCCCACCAAGCCTGGAGCTACTACCTGCTGACGCGGTGCGCCGGCTGTGCGGTGAACCGGCGACGGTAGAGCACCAGTCCACCGCCGGCGGCGACCATCGCGCCGCCCGCCGCGAGCAGGCCGGTGTAGTCGCCGGCCCCGGTGTTCGGGAGCGTGCCGGCGGCCGCGCTCTCGTAGCCGCTCGTCGTCGTCCCCGTGCCGGCGGTCGTGCCGGCGGTCGTGCCAGCGGTGGTGCCAGCCGTCGTGTCGGCGCGGGCGCTGGTGCCCAGCACCGCGGCACCCCGGCTGCCGGCGCTGGTGTTGCTCGCGGTGCCGGTGCGCGTGCCGGCGGTGAGGGTCGAGCCGGCTGCCGTTGCCCCTGAGACGCCGCGGTGTGCCTGCTCGCCGGCCACCGTGGTACCGGTCGTGGTGGTGCCGGTGCCGGCGCTCTCGACGCGGCTCGACCCGCCCGTGGAGCCGGTGGAGCCCGTGGACCCGGTGGAGCCCGTGGACCCGGTGGAGCTGCTGCCGGTGCCGGTCGTGCCTGTGTTGCTGCCGGTCGTGCCGGTCGCGTTGCCCCCGGTGTCGTCCAAGTCCTGGTCACCCGTGGTGGTGTCCACGTTGCCCTCGGTGCTCTCGTTGCTCTCGGTGCCCTCCGTGCCCACCGAGTTCTCCGACGTCGTCCCCTCGTCGTCCTCGTTCGAGGAGGTCGTGCCCTCGTTCGAGGAGTCGGTCTGCTGCTGGTCCGAGTCGTCCGGGGAGCTGGTCTGCGTGGCACCGGACTCGTCGCTGGAGCTGGTGTCGGTGTTGGTGTCGGTGTTGGTGTCGCCGGACTCCTCGGCATCGCCGCTGGCCTGCGGCTGGGCAGCTGTCGTCTGCCCGAGGCCGGACGACGTCTGCCTCTGCTCCGAGGCGTGCGACGACGGGGCGTCCGAGCCCTGCGTCGAGCCCTGGCTCGAGGCCTGCGTCGAGCCCTGGCTCGAGGCCTGCGCGGAGCTGTCCGTGCAGCCGTCGTCCGCGAACGCCGGCGCGCCGACCGCGGCGACGGACAGCGCGACCCCGACGGCGACGGCCGCCGGCTTGCGGCCGGTGGCCAGGCTCGTACGAAGACGCTTATGTCGATCCGCTCGGTGCTTCATGTGGAACTGCCTCCCGATCGTGTGGCCGACCGGCGAGATGCCATGACGGCATAGCCCGCTCGGCTGCGGGCGCAGCCCCGAGAGCAGGTACGACGGCGGGGTTCCCTCCCCCGGCATCCCTCCGGTACCAACAAAGGTGTGTCCTCGGTGGGTTCCCGCCGCCCGATCAGCGCACACGGGACGAAGTGCATCTGTCTAGACGACAGGACAGAGACCGCGGGAGAGGCGCATGGTCTCGCCGTACCTCGTTCGGCTGGCCTTCCCGGTGGACGCCAGACCAGCCCGTAATGTGAGCATCGTGGCCCGGCTGAGCGAGCTCGTAGGACGCGCCGACGACCTGCAGCGTCGCCGGCGCTCGCTCGGTCTGCCGCTGGCGGTCGTCTACAAGTTCTTCGACGACCAGGGCAACTACCTGGCCGCGATCATCACCTACTACGCGTTCGTGGCGATCTTCCCGCTTCTGCTCATCGCCTCGTCGGTGCTCGGCTTCCTGCTGCAGGGGGACCAGCGGCTCAAGGAGACGCTGCTCACCTCCGCGCTGAGCCAGTTCCCGCTCGTCGGCACCCAGCTCGGCCGGCCCGAGGGTCTGCACGGAAGCGCGTCGGCGGTGCTCGTCGGCGGGCTGACCGCGCTCTACGGCATCCTCGGCCTCGGCCAGGCGGCGCAGAACGCGCTCAACGCCACCTGGGCGATCCCGCGCAACAGCCGCCTCAACCCGATCCACAGCCGGGTGCGCAGCTTCCTCCTGCTCGCGCTCGGTGGTCTGTCCGTCCTCGCGGTCGCGGTGCTGTCCAGCCTGGTCGCGCAAGTGGGGCTGATCGGCTCGGGCGCGCTCGAGCGCTTCGTCGTCGCGGTGGCGGCGACCGCGCTGACCGCCGGCGTGCTCGTGGTGATGATGACCCTGTCCACCAGCCACCGGCACCGGTTGCGCACGGTGCTGCCCGGCAGCATCGCGATCGCGGTGATGTGGCAGGTGCTGCAGGTGGCGGGCGCGGTCTATGTCGGACACGTCGTCAACCGGGTCGGCGAGATGAACGGCGTGTTCGCGCTGGTGCTCGGGCTGGTGGCGCTGATCTACATCGCTGCGGTGATGGGCGTGCTGGGGCTGGAGATCAACGTCGTGCTCGCCAAGCACCTCTACCCGCGGGCCCTGCTCACTCCGTTCACCGATGCGGTCGACCTCACGCCGGCCGACCGCCGGGTCTACACCGAGTACGCCCGGGCCCAGCGGCACAAGGGGTTCGAGCACGTGGAGGTCCGCTTCGGGCCGCGACCGGGCCCCGACTGATCCCGATCGGTCCTGATGGAGCTCTGTCGCGGTCTGAGGCGTTCCCTCAGACCAGGTGCGGGAGCACGTCCACGTGGCCGGTGCTGGTGTCCACCAGCGCGGCCCGAGAAAGGCTCACCGCGAGCGGCAGCACTTCGAACACGACCTTGGCCACGGTCGGCAGGTCCTCGAGGTGCAGCCGCGGAGCCAGGGTCAGGTGCGGCATCCAGGTCCCCGGCACGTAGTTGCGGTGCAGGTCCGCGCCCCCGCCGACGGTCGCACGCACCACCTCCGCCTGCCGGGCGAGCAGCGTCTCGGTCACCGCGGGCAGCAGCCAGCAGCGGCTGCGCCGGAACATCCCGAGCCCGTCGAAGGCCACGACGGTCGGCGATGCGCCGGGCAGCGCGGTCAGCCCGGCCCGCACCGTCTCGACGTCGTAGCTGCGCAACGTCGCCAGCGTCAGGTGCGGGACGTGCCGCCCGTGGGTGTGGGTGAGCAGCGTGCGGATGCCCTCGTCCTCGAGCCGATGCCAGACCCGTCGTACGGCGCGATCGGCCGGCTCGTCCGGCAACAGGCAGACGGAGAGGGCCATGGGCGAGGCTACCGCGGCACCCAGCCGTAGAACGCGTGCCGGGCAGGTGCGAAGTCGCGGAGCACCAGACCGCCTGCGGCCGCGCGCATCGACACCACGCTGGCCCGCACCGCCCCGGGCATCCCGAGGCAGGACCGCGGCACCCGCAGCACCGCCTCGGCCCCGGGCCGCCACTGGTCGTAGGTCATCCGGAAGGACGGGCAGTCCAGCACCTGCGCCCGACCGGTCCAGCCGGCCACCCGGGAGACCCCGAGCGCGTCGCTGTTCGCGATGCCGCCGGCGAGGCGCTCCGGACCCTTGCTCCGGGGGTCGGTGTCCAGCCACACCAGGAGGCCGTCGCCGGCGTGCACGGCGTCGAACCTGATCCGCACCACGACGGGCCGCGCGGCAGCGGGCTCGTTGCGCACCCGCACGCGGCGGATGTCCGCCGCGCCGGGAAGCTCGCCGTGGGCGTCGAGGAAGGTCCGCCAGGTCGGTCCGCTCGACCCGGTTTGCACCGGGGTCTGGACCGGGGTCTGGACCGGTGCGGCGGCCCCGTAGCCGGCGGTCACGACGAGCGCAGCGGCCAGCAGCGCCCCCAGCAGTGCTGCCCTGCGTACCGCGTTCACCCGTCCGCCCTCTTCCCCAGAGGTCTCCACCTCGAGTGTCGGACGTGCCGGGGTGGGACCGCCGCGGGCGAACGGCGCCGCCACCGGGGCCGAACGTCCTGCCCTCCTTGGCCGCCTCCGGATACTGGGAGGAGTGGGAGTCGACGACAAGGTCAAGCTCGAGATCAACTGGGTACAGGCCGCCTCGGGTGCGCTGGCGGCGATGTCCTCGGCGGTCCTGCTGTCGACGGTCGGTGTCGCGGGCACCCTGATCGGCGCCGCCCTCGGGAGTGCCGCGTTCACGATCGGCAGCGCGGTCTACTCCTACTACCTCAGGGCCAGCCGGGCGCGGGTGGCGGCGGCGGCGCGGCTTCGTACCGAACGCGCGCGCGGCCGTCGTACCGAGCCCGGGGTCGACCTACCGCCCCCGGTGACGCCCGAGCTCGAGCAGCCGCCGGAGCCGGTGGCGGTTCCGCGCGCGAGCTGGCGGGACGCGCTGGCCGCGGTGCCGTGGGCGCGCGTCGCCGTGGTCTCGGTCGGGCTGTTCGTGGTGGTCATGGGCATCATCGTCGGCGTCGAGTCGCTCACCGGTCGCCCGGTCGCTGCCTACACCGGCGGCGCCGCGGGCAGCAGCACGGGTACGTCGATACCGGGCGTGGGCGGATCGGATCAGCAGACCCCGGAACGGACGCCCGCACCGGGCGCGACCTCGACGAGCACGCCCACCTCGGAGCCGTCGGGCACGCCGGCGCCGACCGCCGAGTCGACGCCGTCGCCGAGCACCCCGGCCGTCCCCTCGGACACGCCCGCGCCGTCCAGCGTCCCGAGCCCGGCGCCGACCGCGGCAGAGCCTACGCAGGTGCCCAGCCCGGCGCCGGCGGGCTAGTCGGCGAGGTCGAGCACGCTCTCCTCGTCGGTGTCCCAGGCGTCGACCAGCTCGACCAGGTCGGCCACCGAGTCCCGCACGTGGGTGGGCCGGTAGGGGAAGCGCTCCACGGCCTCGGGCCGGGTGGACCCGGTGAGCACCAGCACCGTGCGCAGGCCGGCCTCCAGGCCGGCGACGATGTCGGTGTCCATGCGGTCGCCGACCATCACCGTGGACTCGGAGTGCGCGTCGATGCGGTTGAGCGCCGAACGCATCATCAGCGGGTTGGGTTTGCCGACGAAGTAGGGCTGCACCCCGGTGGCCCGGGTGATCAGCGCGGCCACCGAGCCGGTGGCGGGGATCGGGCCCTGCGTCGAGGGGCCGGTCGGGTCGGGGTTCGTGGCGATGAACCGGGCCCCGCCGTCGATCAGCCGGATGGCGGTGGTGATCGCCTCGAACGAGTAGGTGCGGGTCTCGCCGAGCACGACGTACTCCGGCTCCCGTTCGGAGAGCACGTAGCCGATCGCGTGCATCGCGGTGGTGAGCCCGGCCTCGCCGATGACGTACGCCGTGCCCCCGGGCCGTTGCTGGTCCAGGAACTGCGCGGTGGCCAGCGCGCTCGTCCAGATTGACTCCTCCGGTACGTCGATCCCGGTTCGGCCCAGCCGGGCGCGCAGGTCGCGCGGGGTGAAGATCGAGTTGTTGGTCAGCAGCAGGAACGGGCGGCCCCGGTCGCGCAGTCGGCGGACGAACTCCGCGGCCCCCGGGATGGCCACCTCCTCGTGGACGAGCACGCCGTCCATGTCGGAGAGCCAGGTGCGGACCGGTCGCTGAGCAGACTCCATGCGCTGCATGCTGTCAGACCGCGAGGCGCAGCAGCAGCCCGTCCGGGTCGGTGACCACGCCGTCGGCGCCGAGCAGGAACCCGCGGACCGGCAGCTCGTTGAGCAGCGCGGGCGCGTCGGCGCCGGCCGCGACCAGCGCGGTCGCGCACCCGTCGGTCCAGGCGCCGGCCTCGGCCAGCGGCCCCTCCACGCGGGCCACTGCGGTGGCGGAGGCGACCGCGCCGGGAAAGGCCCCGGTGTGCGGGTCCACCACGTGTCGGCCGCGCTCGGCGGTGCCGGAGGTGGCCACCGCCCAGCGCCACGGACCGGCCGGCAGCTCGACGACCCCGAGCAGCGCGCCGGTGCGGCGCGGGTCGCTGATCCCGACCCGCCACGCCTGCTCGCCCGCCTGGTCCGGGACCGGCAGCCCGGACAGCACCAGGTCACCCGCCGCATTGACCGCGTGGTCGCCGAAGCCGTGGGCACGCAGCACCTCGCTGACCCGTTGGGCGGCCCAGCCCTTGACCAGCCCGGTCGCGTCGGGACCGCCCGCGGCACCACGCCAGCGTGGCGAGAAGCAGTCCCCGGTGGCGGCGGAGACCTCCTCGGCGAGGGCCACCACCTGACGCACCGGCGTCGGGCAGTCCTCGAGGTCCACGTCGGCGCCGAGCAGGCGGCTCGCCCACGACCCCGGGATCCACGTGCTGAGCAGCTCGTCGGCCCGGTGCAGCCGCTCGGTGGCCTCGGCCACCGCAGCCGGCAACGCGGGGGGGTGTCCGGCTACCCGCACGTCGAGGGTCACCACGGTGCCCATCGTGTGTACCAGCTCCACGTGTGCGGGCGGGCGCTGCGTCTCCGTACCGCTCACGAGCGGCTCGCGTCCAGCGCCGACTGGAGCGAGCGGGCGTAGCCGGCCGAGGTGTACGAGGCGCCCGACACCGTGTCGATGTGTGCGCTCTGCGCGGCCAGGGCCTCCTGCCGCAGCTGGGGCGCGGCATAGCTGCTGATGTCGCTGGAGCGGCCGCCCTGGGGCAGCGACAAGGGGGTCACGTCGACGATGCGCTGCCCGACGAGGCTGACCCGGACCTGCACGATGCCGTACCCCACGTCGTACGCCTGGCCGGTGATCTGCCGGTGCGCCGGTGGCTTCGGCTTCTGCTTCGGGGCCGGCGCCTGAGTCCGGCTCCGGGCGTGCTTGGCCGCCTTGTTCTGCGAGGCGTGCCCACTCGACGACCCGGACGCGTGCGAGGCCGGCGTGTGGGCGCGGGACGGGTGTGCGTGGGCGCCCGGGGGAGCGGCCAGCGCGGAGGAGCCGAGCGCCGAGGTGGGCGCCTGGGCCACGGTCGAGCGTGCCGTGACCAGACCGCCTACGGCGGCGAGCATGCCGCCGAGCGCGAGCGCCCGCCGCGTGCGGGCGCGTCGCCGGCGGGCGGTGAGCGGCGGTGTGGAGAGGGTACGACGTGCGTGGCGGCTCACAGCAGCTCGAACTCCTCGTAGTGCAGCTGGCGGACCGGGACGCGCAGCTCGCGCAGGGACCGGAGCACGCTGTGCGTCATGCCGGGCGGGCCGCAGACGTAGACGTCCCGGGAGCGCGCGTCGGGGACCATCCTCTGCAGGTGACGAGGCGCGAGCGGGTCGTAGCCGAGCTCATGGCGGCGCCCGACCAGGAAGGCAACCCGGATGCCGGAGCGCTCGGCGAGCCGCTCGACCTCCTCGCGGAGGGCGAGGTCCTCCGGACGGCTGACCCGGTAGAGCAGCACCGCGTCGACCCGGTGCGGGCTGCCGCGGAGTGCCAGCTCCTCGGCGAGGGCGTAGACCGGGCCGATGCCGGCGCCGCCGGCGACGAACAGCAGCTCACGACGGTGCCGGCGCTCGAGGGTGAAGTGCCCGAAGGGGCCCTCGGCCAGCACCGGCGTGCCGGGGTGCAGGTGGGCGAGCGCCGCGCTGTGGTCACCGGCGTCCTTGACGGTGATCCGCAGGGCCCCGTGGTCGGGCGCGGCCGACAGCGAGTAGGGGTGCGCCGACCACAAGTGTCCCGGGGCGAGGAAGCGCCACAGCAGGAACTGCCCCGCCCGGGCCCCCAGCTCGTCGAGGCGACGGCCGCGCACCCACACGCTGACCACACCGGGGCTCTCCTCGCGGACGTGGTCGACGAGCAGCCGGTGGCGGAACCAGGCGCGCACCGGCTGCACCACCCGGCCGGCCAGCAGCAGCGCGGCGACCACCAGGTACAAGCCCCACCACAGCGCCCGGTTCAGCGGGTGCCCGACGAAGTCCTCGCCGGCACCCACCTGGTGCAGGAAGGCCAGGGCGACGGCGAGGTAGGTGGTCAGGTGCAGGGCGTACCAGCCCTCGTAGGACAGCCGCCGGCGCGCCGCCCGGCCGCTGCTCCAGGCGACCAGGCCGAACAGCGCCAGTCCGGCGGTGGCGCTGAGCATGTGGGGGTAGGTGGAGAGCACCCGCCAGGCCGTGGCGGCCGTGCCGCGCGAGTCGGCGAGCGCGTACCCCTCCACCACGAGCAGGACGTGGGCGACCAGCAGCAGCACGGTGTTGGTGCCCAGCCCGCGGTGCCAGGCGGTGAGCCGGTCGAACCCGACGGCTCGCTCGAACCAGCCCAGCCGGCTCATCAGCAGCAGCTGCACGAGCACGAGGTAGGCGCCGAGGAGCCCGGCGAGGCGGCCGGCGGCGGTGACCTTCGCGCCCACGTCGGCCAGCGAGATCGGGTCACGCCACCAGAGCGCGACCACCGCGACGGCCCCGAGGGTCAGCACGAGGCGGACCCCGAGGTGGCTGCCGCGGCCACTGGAGCCGACCGCCACGGGGGCAGGACGGAGCGTCGAGGCGCTCACGGCCGCGTGGTCCTGACGAAGGACAGCTCGCTCATGTCAACCAAGGTAGGAAGTGATTCTCCGAGCATTCTTTGAATGGCGCCGCCTCGGGGCAGAAACATCTCGTCGCGCTTCGGTGCGCGGACTGTCGAGAGTCGTGTCCCCCGGGGGTGGGGCATCGGGGGATCGGTGGCGGGGGAACTGTCGGTGCTCGCTCATATGTTCGAGTGCATGGAGGCGGTGTGGCTGGAGGCGATGGGCGGTCAGCAGTGTGCGGACGCGCTGGTGGCCGAGGTCGCGCGTGAGCGGGCCTCGGCGGCGCGTCGTCTGCTGCTGGTCGGGCAGTGGGCGGTGCTGCACAACGGCGACTCGGTCGAGCAGCGGTACGGCGTGGGCGGGCGGCTGCTGCCGGGCACCGAGCAGGCCCGGGCCTACGGCGGGGCGGGCACGCCGGAGGTCGCGGAGTTCGCGGTCCACGAGCTCGCGTTGCTGCTCGGGGTGCCCGAGCGGGTCGCGGCCGGTGAGCTGGGCGACGTGCTGGACCTGGGGCACCGGCATCCGTTGTTGTGGGCGCGGGTGGGCGAGACCGCGGCCTGTGACGATCCCGGAGGTGACCCGGCGCTGGCGGCCGGGATGGTGCAGGCCTGGCAGGCGACCTACGTGGCGCGCCGGGTGCGGCACGCGGGATTGTCGGCGGAGGCGGCCCGGTGGGTGGACGCACGCACCGCCAAGGACCTGGGCCGGCAGGCCTGGTCCCGGTTCCAAGACACCCTGGAGGCGCGGATCAAGGCCGCCGACCCGGTCCTGGCCGAGCGCAGGCGCCGGGCCAAGGAGGCCTCCCGGCGGGTGAGCGTCTCGCGGACCAGCCCCGAGGGCATGAAGTCGTTGACGGTGCTGCTGCCGGCCGCGCAGATCATCGTGATGCGGGCCCGGATCCACCAGCTCGCGCTGATCCTCAAAGCCCCCGGCAACCAGCCGGCCACCGGCGAGAGCACCGGCGAGAGAGCAGCCGAGCAGGCCATCGGTCGGCTCGAGGCCGACGCCGCGTTCCTGCTGTGCACCAACCCCCTCGACGCGCTCCAGCGGCTCCTCGAAGCCGCCCGCCCGCACCCGCCGATCAACGACAGCACCGCAGGCCACGACGGTGCCGGCCAGCCGGACGCAGGCCGAGACGGCGTCGACCAGAGCGCCCCCGGCCACGACACCGCCCCCGGCCACGACGCCACCCCCGGCCACGACACCGCCCCGGGCCAGGGCGCGGCCCCGGTCCCGGATGACCCGGCCCACCTGTTCGACGACCGGCCGGTCCACGACCGGGAAGGCGGCCCGGGCCCCGATGAGCACCGGCACCGGCACCGGCACCGGCAGCCGCCGCCCACGGATCCTCCCGGTGCGGCCGGGCCGGATCAGCCACCGCGCACCCACCAGCCAGACCCCGATCCAGGCCAGGAACCCGACCCCGACGCCGATGCGGACCACGAGCCCGGCCGGGAGTCCGACCCGCCCGGGGCACGGGACCCGGTCCCGGACCTGGTTGCGGACCTGGTTGCGGACCTGGTTCCGGAGTCGGCAGTGCACCCCAGCCAACGTGAGGACACCTGTCCCACCTGCGGCCACGACCCGCACCGCCACCACCTCTCCACGCACAGCCCTGCCCAGAGCCCTGCCCAGAGCCCTGCCCACAGCCCTGCCCACAGCCCTGGCCTCGACCTTGGGGGCCTGCGCGGCCTCGACGAGGGCCGGCTGCGGCCGAGCGCGGTGCTCTACCTGCACGCCTCGGAGCTGGAGTTCCGCGGCGGCACCGGCGTGGTGCGCCTGGACAACGACGGCACCGCCCTCACCCACGCCGAGGCCATCGACCTGCTCGGCCACTGCCAGGTCCGCCTCACCCGGGTCGTCGACCTCAACGACCACCACCCCGTCGACGGCTACGAGGTCCCCGACCGGCTCGCCGAACAGGTCCGGCTGGCCTACCCCACCACGGTCTTCCCGTACTCGGCGACCAGCAGCCGCAGCCACGGCGTCGACCTCGACCACGCCCGGCCCTACCGCCCGGCCAGCGCCGGCGGCGAACCGGGACAGACCAGCCTGGACAACCTCGCGCCCCTGGCCCGCAGCAGCCACCGGGTCAAGACCCACGGCCGCGGCTGGGCCACCCGCCACCCCGCGTTCGGCCTGCACCTGTGGCGCACCCCCCACGGCTACTGCTTCCAGCACGACCCCACCGGCACCACCGCCCTGGGCAAGATGACCCACCAGGAGTTCACCACCTTCTCCCACGAGCTCGCCGAACACATCGCCTGGGACCAGGACGACCCAACACCCACCCACGACACCGCCACCGCTTGAGGTGGCAACGGCCAGAGTGGGCACTATGGGCACATGAGCACCGACCAGCAGCACGGAGTCGTCTTCCCTCGGGCCGCCGACGGCCGCCGCAGCACCGCCGAGGTGGGGCGGGCGGTGGTCGCGGACGCTCTTCGCCCGGTGGATCCGGTCGGGGCGAGCGACACCGAGCGGGAGACCAACTGGCGCTCCGGCTACCTCGTCCACTTCCGGCGTCTGGTCGAGGCCGGGCTGGTCTCGCCCGAGGCCGCGGTCACCGTCGCCACCTCGGGTCTGCAGTCCTTGCGCGAGCGGATGCAGGTGGCCGACGACTCCGGCGCCGACAGCCGCCTGGCGCAGTGGGCGGCGGGCCTGGCCGGGGCGGTCGGCACCGCGGAGGTGCACGGTCCCGCCGAACCGGAGCAGCAGCTGTCGGTGCCCTACCACGGCAGCAGGCTGGCCGGCGACGACCTCCGGCGCCGCCTGGACGCCTGGGCCGACGCCGGGGTGCTGGAGCCGTCGGCGGTGGACGCCGTACGCGCGGTGATGGAGCACCCGGAGTGGTTGCGGCTCGACGGCTGGACGGTGGCGGTGCTGGGCGCGGGGGCCGAGATGGGACCCCTGCAGGCGCTGCTGCGCTGGGGCGCCACGGTCGCCGCGGTGGACCTGCCGCGCTCGTCGCTGTGGCAGCGCGTCCTCGACGTGGCCCGGAACGGCGCAGGGAGGATGCTGCTGCCGGTCCCCGCCGGCACTACCGCCCCCGACTCCCGCACCGCCGGGGCCGACCTGCTCGCCGACGCCCCGGCGGTCGCCGACTGGCTGGCCGCGCAGCAGGGCAGGCTCGTGATCGGCAACTACGTCTACGCAGACGGGGCCACCAACGTGCGGGTCTCGACCGCGGTCGACGCGCTGACCACCCGGCTGGGTGAGGCCCGGGCGGACACCGCCCTGGCGTTCCTGGCCACGCCGACCGACGTCTTCGCGGTGCCCGCTGAGGCGGTCAGCCACTCCACGCAGGCCTACCGGTCCCGCTCCGCGGGGGCCAAGCTGCTCGGCCGGCCGCTGCGGGCGGTCAGCGGGGGACGGCTGCTCCAGCGCGGGTACGTCGAGGGCGCCGACCCGGGCGTCAACGACAGCCTGGTGCCTCAGCAGGGACCGAACTACGCGCTGGCCAAGCGGCTGCAGCGCTGGCGCGCCACGGTCGCCCGCGACGCGGGGGCGACGGTGTCGATGAACGTGGCCCCGCCGACGCGGACGCGGTCGGTGGTGAAGAACCGGGCGCTGGCCGCGGCGTACGCCGGCGCGCACCGGTTCGGCGTGGAGGTCTTCGAGCCGGCCACCTCGAACGTGCTGATGGCCGCCTTGCTCGTCCACGACCTGCACACCGGCGGCGGGCCGAAGCACGAGCATCCCTGGCAGGACGAGGCCTACGCGGCCGTCCACGGTGGGCTGTGGCGCACCGCCTACGCTCCCCGCAGCGCGCTGGGTCTCGCGGCGCTGCTCGGCTACGGCGCCGCCCGCGGGTGATCGAGCACGCCCAGGAATCAGCCAGCGCCTACTCCGTGCCGATGGCGCGCAGCACGTCGAGCCGCGCGGCGCGGCGCGCGGGGAGCACGGCAGCGAGCACCCCGGCGAGCGCGGCGAGCACCACGAAACCGGTGAGCATCGGCCACGGGATCGCGAGCACGTCGACGCCCCGGTCGGCGGTCGCGCGCTGCAGCGCGATGCCGAACCCCAGGCCCATCACCACCCCGAGCACCGCGCCGAGGACGGCGACGACCACCGCCTCGAGCCGCACCATCCGGCCCAGCTGCCGCCGGCTGAGCCCCACCGCGCGGAGCAGACCCACCTCGCGAGTGCGCTCGATGACCGAGAGCGCCAGCGTGTTGACGATGCCCAGCAACGCGATGACCACCGCCAGGCCGAGCAGCGCGTAGATGAAGTACAGGAACGTGTTGATCTGCGCCTTCTGCTCCGCGGCGAACTGCCCGGGCGACTTCACCGTCACCGTGGGGAGGTCGGCGAGCACCGCCTGGACCCGGGCCTGCACCGCGGCGGAGCCGGCGGCGCTCTCGGTCCGCACGAACAGCATGGAATCCATCGGCACCAGGCCGCCGCGCACCAGCGTGCGGGGCGTGACGAGGTAGTTGCCCGGAAGCACCGGCGAGCTGTCGAAGAGCGCGACGACGCGCAGCTTCTGCACTCCCGCCTGCAGGCGAAGCGGCACCGTGTCGCCGACGCGGTAGCCGCTGCGGGCCGCGGCCCGGGTGCCCACCGCGATCGTCCCCGGGCCCAGGGCGGCCAGGCTGCCCGCGCGCACCGGCACCGAGACGGCGATCCCGAGCTGACGGGGGTCCACGGCGCCGATGTACGCCCGGTGTCCGTGCACCGAGGCGAACGTCGTGCGCAGCTGCACCACCTGGCGCACGCCGTGGACCCGACGCACCTGGCGGGCCACGTCGGGGGAGAACGGCGCGCCGACCACGTTGGAGACCACCAGCTGGGAGGTCAGCGTGCCCTGCACGGCCTTGTCGGTGCTCGCCTGCGCGGAGCGGCCCAGCACCGACATCAGCGCGACGAGCGTGAGGCCCACCATCAGCGCGCTCGCGGTGGCCGCCGTGCGCCGCGGGTTGCGCAGCGAGTTCTGCGCCGCCAGCACCCCGACCGTCCCGAACGCCCGGCGGTAGCCGACCTGGAACAGCGCGGTCACCGGCCGGCCGAGCCACGGGCTGAGCGAGGCGACGCCGACCAGGATCGCGAGCATGCCGCCGCCGAGCAGCGACAGGCCCGGGTTGCCGCCTCGGGAGAAGCCCCCCACCATCGCCGCGACACCGGCGACGACCAGCGCGGTGCCGCCGACCAGCCGCCGGCGCAGCGAGGACTCCGGCAGCGCGACGTCGTCGCGCAGCGCGGCCACCGGCGGTACCGAGGCGGCGCGCCGGGCCGGCAGGTAGGCGGCCGCGATCGTGACGGCGAGTCCGACGGCGTACGACGCGAGCACGGTGCGTGGCTGCATGACCAGGTCGGCGCTGCTGAGGTCGAGGCCGAACGCCCCGAAGAGGGCCCGCAGGCCGAGCGCGAGCAGGTAGCCGGCGCCCAGGCCGACGGTGGAGCCCACCAGGCCCACCACTGCCGCCTCCGCCAGCACCGAACGGTTGACCTGGCGGCGCGAGGCGCCGAGCGCGCGCAGCATGGCCAGCTCGCGGCTGCGCTGGGCGACCAGGATCGAGAAGGTGTTGACGATGAGGAAGGTGGCGACCACCAGCGAGATCCCCGCGAACACCAGCAGGAACGTGTTGAGGAAGCCCAGCACCTTGTCGAGGTCGGCCTTGTTCGCCTGCACGACCGAGTCGCCGGTGCGGGCCTCGATGCCCGGCGGCAAGACCCGCCGGGCCGCGGCCGCGAGCTGCTGCTGGGAGACGCCGTCGGCGGCCCGAAGCGCCACGGCGGACCACGCGTCGGCGCCGCCGAAGAAGTGCCGGCGCATGAACTGGCGGTCGAAGACCGTGAGCGTCGCGCCGTTGAGCCCGCCGCCGCCGAAGGACACCAAGCCGACGACCCGGGCGCGGATCGTCGGGGGAGTGCCGGTCGTGGCCAGCGTGACCCGGTCCCCGAGGCTGTAGCCGGCCTTCTGCGCGGTGTCCACGTCGAGGGCGATCTCGCGTGGTGCGCGCGGCAGCCGGCCCGCCGAGACGGTGAGGATCGGGTCGCCGGCGATGTTGCGCGCGCCGCTGAAGCTTCGCGCCAGGCCGGGTGGGCCGTTGCCGCCGACCACCTTGCCGTCGCGGCCGATCACGTAGACCGAGTCCAGCTGCAGCGAGGGGTACACCGCCGCCGCCCCGGGCAGCCTGCGCAGCTTGTTGACGACCGCGTCGGGGACCAGGCGCGTGTCCTGCTGGGCCCCGAAGGCGTCCGCGCCGCGTGGGGCGATCTCCACGTCGGAGGTCGAGCCCTCGATGATCGTGTCGAAGGCGCCGCCCATCGCGTCGGTGAACACGAACGACCCGGCCACGAAGGCCACCCCCAGCACGATCGCGAAGGCGCTCAGCGCGAGCCGGACCTTGCGGGCGAGGAGGTTGCGCAGCGTGACCTTCAGCACAGCACCACCCTAGGACCCGGCGGCGGTCGGCTCGGACGTGAGCAACGCCACGTCGACGACGAAACACGCAGGTGAGAACAGGTTCCCGATCGGTCGAGACCCCGCCATCGGCGCCCGGACGGTTGCGATCTGCGCTCAGATCGTTACGTTGCCGTAGGTGCTCTCCCCGGCGAACCCTGCAGACCGACCCGTGGCCACCCGGCGGCCGACCCTCGAGGACGGCCGGGAGATGTGGCGGATGGCGCGCGACTCCCGCGTGCTCGACCTCAACGCCTCCTACGCCTACCTGCTGTGGTGCCGCGACTTCGCCGGTGCCTCGATCGTGGCGACCGTCGACGACCAGCCGGCCGGGTTCGTGACCGGCTACCAGCGGCCGGACCGGCCGGACGTGCTGATGGTGTGGCAGGTCGCGGTCGACGCCGATCACCGGGGGAGGGGCCTCGCCGCCCGCATGCTGCACGACCTCACCGAGCGGGTGCGGCCCGCGGCGCTGGAGACCACGATCACGGAGGACAACGAGGCCTCGATCGCGCTGTTCACCGGCTTCGCCCGCGACCACGGCGCAGAGGTGGTGCGCGAGCCGCTCTTCGACGCGGCGCTGTTCCCCGACGGCCACGACAGCGAGCTGCTGTTCCGCATCGGGCCGCTGCGCCGTACCACCTGACCAGTCCCGAGGCGGCCGTCCACCACATGAGCACGACCCGAGCACGACCCGAGCACGACCTGCGCTAGACCGCCCAGGAACCCGTGCATGACCGGGCACGACCTGGGCAACAGCGGGCCCGCCCCCGCCTGAGCCCCGCCTGAGCCGTGCACGACCACGCCTGCGCAACGACGAGGAAGGAACCCGATGTCCACAGAAGTCTTCGAGTCACTCGAGTCCGAGGTCCGCAGCTACTCCCGCAGCTGGCCGGTCACCTTCGACCGGGCCCAGGGGCCGAACCTCTACGCCGAGGACGGCACCGCCTACCTCGACTTCTTCTCCGGGGCGGGCGCGCTGAACTACGGGCACAACCACCCGGACCTGCTCGCACCGCTGCTGGACTACCTGCGGCGTGGTGCGGTCGTGCACTCGCTGGACATGCAGACGGTGGCCAAGCGCCAGTTCCTCGAGGCCTTCCGCGACCGGGTGCTCGCACCGCGCGGGCTCGACCACAAGGTGATGTTCCCCGGCCCCACCGGCACCAACGCCGTGGAGGCGGCGCTGAAGCTCGCCCGCAAGGTCACCGGTCGCCAGCACGTCCTCTCCTTCACCAACGCCTTCCACGGGATGACCCTCGGCTCGCTCGCGGTGACCGGCAACTCCATGAAGCGCATGGGCGCCGGCATCCCGCTGACCAACAGCTCGAAGATCCCCTACGACGACTACTTCTCCGGCGCCACCGAGGACTTCCTGTGGCTGGAGCGGGTGCTCCAGGACAGCGGCTCGGGCGTCGATAAGCCCGCCGCGATCATCGTGGAGACCGTCCAGGGCGAGGGCGGCCTGAACGCCGCGCGTGCCGAGTGGCTGCGCGCACTCGCCGACCTGTGTGGCGAGCACGAGATCCTGCTGATCGTCGACGACGTGCAGGCCGGCTGTGGGCGCACCGGCGCCTTCTTCAGCTTCGAGGAGGCCGGCATCGTGCCCGACATCGTCTGCCTGTCGAAGTCGATCTCCGGCTTCGGCCTGCCGATGGCGCTCACCCTGTTCCGCCCCGAGCTCGACGTCTGGTCGCCCGGCGAGCACAACGGCACGTTCCGCGGGCACAACCTCGCCTTCGTGACCGGTACGGCGGCCCTGGAGAGGTTCTGGTCCGACGGCACCTTCACCGAAGAGCTCGGAGAGCGCATCAGCGAGCTGCAGGCGGGCCTGGAGCGGATCGCCGCCGGCCACGAGGGCGCCTGCGTCCGGGGCCGCGGCATGCTCACCGGCGTCTACTTCCCGGACGCCTCGGTCGCGGGGAAGGTCGCCGCCGAGGCGTTCGACCGGGGCCTGCTGGTGGAGACCTCCGGCCCCGAGAGCGAGGTGGTGAAGGTGATGCCGCCGCTCACCATCGAGCGCGACGACCTCGCGCGCGGCCTCGACATCCTCTCCGCGTCGGCCGACGCGGTGCTCGACGCCGTACCGGCCTGAGGGCCACCACCTGATCCACCCGACCCGCAACCTCGACGACAGGAGAACGCGTGATTGTCCGGAGCTTGTCCGAGATCGAAGGCACCGAGCGCGACGTGCGCGCCGAGACCTGGCACAGCCGCCGCTTCGTGCTCGCCCGCGAGGGCGTGGGCTTCTCGTTCCACGAGACCGTGATGTACGCCGGGACCGAGACGTCGATGTGGTACGCCAACCACGTCGAGGCGGTCTACTGCGTCGGCGGTGAGGGCGAGCTGGTGAACGACGAGACCGGCGAGGTCCACCGGATCACCGACGGGACGATGTACCTGCTCGACGGCCACGAGCACCACCGGATGCGGCCGACGACCGACATGCGGCTGATCTGCGTGTTCAACCCGCCGGTGACCGGCGCCGAGGTGCACGACGAGAACGGCGTGTACCCGCTGCTCACCGAGCCCCAGACCGAGTTCCAGACGGAGGGAGTTTCCTGATGACCGACACGCTCGATCGCACCGACCCCTACCCGACCCGCCTGCCCACCCCTCGCGTCCCGTTCGACCGCGAGGACCCGGTGGTGTGGGGCAACGCCGACGCCGGCCCGATGAACGAGGCCACGCTGGCCGGCTACGACAAGTCCGGCTATCTGACCGTCCCGGGCCTGGTGACCCCCGAGGAGGTGGAGACGTTCCGCGCCGAGCTCCGCCGGCTCTCCGACGACCCCGCGGTGCGGGCCGACGAGCGCACGATCGTGGAGCGCAGCTCGCAGGAGGTCCGCTCGATCTTCGAGGTGCACAAGGTCAGCGACGTGTTCGCCGCGATCGCCCATGACCCGCGCGTGGTCGACCGTGCCCGCCAGCTGCTCGGCTCCGACGTCTACCTCCACCAGAGCCGGGTGAACTTCAAGCCCGGCTTCGAGGGCAAGGAGTTCGGCTGGCACTCGGACTTCGAGACCTGGCACGCCGAGGACGGCATGCCGCGGATGCGCGCGGTGAGCATCTCGATCTCGCTGACCGACAACTACAGCTTCAACGGGCCGCTGATGATCATGCCCGGCTCCCACAAGACCTACGTGTCGTGCGTGGGGGAGACCCCTGACGACAACTACAAGTCGTCGCTGGTGAAGCAGGAGGCCGGTACGCCGGACCGCGAGAGCCTGACGATGCTCGCCGACCGGCACGGCATCGACGTGCTCGAGGGCAAGGCCGGCGGGGCCACGATGTTCGACTGCAACTGCATGCACGGCTCGAACGGCAACATCACGCCCTACGCCCGCTCGAACGTGTTCATCGTCTACAACAGCGTCGAGAACACCTGCGTGGAGCCGTACGCCGCGGCCCGGCCCCGGCCGGACTTCATCGGCGCCCGGGACTTCACGCCCGCGGGGCGCTGACGCCGGCGCGACCCGGCCCCGGACGGCTGTGTCGTCCGGGGCCGTCGCGGTGCCCGGGCAGGCTCAGCGACGGGCGGGCTCAGCGACGGGCGGCTCGTGGTGGCGCAGGAAGTCCTCGACCTCCTCGCGTTCCCACCGGCGCTGCCGGCACACGGCTGCCGCCCGGCGGGCGTTCTGCTGCGCCGTGCGTTGGGAGAGGGGCCAGCTGATCCAGTCGATCCGCCACGAGGTGCGCATAGGGGCGTCTCCTTCGCATCGAAGGTGGGGGAAGTGCCCGATGCCGGTCCCCGACGCTAATCGCGTCCTCGCCGGACCGGAATGGCCCAGGTGGGCCAGTCCAGACCAGGCCCTCCCCGGACGCCCGCCCGGCCTGCCGGCGGCCGGTCAGTCCTCCCACGGAGGGGTGTCGTCCATCTTCTTGTAGTACTTCGCCAGGTGGCTCTTGACGCGGTCGACGTCATCCTCGGGGAGGTCGACCCCGCCGCGGCCGCCCTGCATCACGTTGCCGGCGGTCATCAGGCCTCGGGGCACCACCTGCAGCTCGCCGTCGACCACGTCGGCGATCAGCAGCTTGTAGGCGGTGAAGTTCTGCTTCTTGTCCGCGTCGTACCAGATGTGGGCCTCGCGGTACTTCTGGTTGGGTTCGTCCTCCGCACCGGCCCATTCGCGTACGCGCTTCTCCGCTGCACTGCCGTCCCAGTCCTGGTCCCGGTCGGCGACCGGCAGGTCCTTGAACGTCGTGACGGCCATGGCTGCCTCCTCGTTGTAGTCGGGTACGTGCTGCTTCGAGCACGTGTGCCTGCAACCGCAGACGTACCCCGCAGCCGCGGGTGACACGCCCGGCCGCGGTCGTACGTCGGTGCTCTCACCTAGGCTCGTCGCCGTGGTGGACCTTTCCCTGGTGCTGGAGGACGACGACCTGCGTCGTCGCTACGGTCAGGCGACGCTTGCGCGCGCCCGGGGCTACGTCGAGGGCGGCATGGTGGTCCAGGTCAGCCACCGGCTCGACGGGGACGGTGACCTCGACATCCGCGGCACCGTCGCCGGGACGTCGAGCGCGCCGTACTCCCTGGTCATCGGCGTCGGCAGCAGCGGCCAGGACCTGTGGATCTACAGCCACTGCAGCTGCCCGGTGGGGGAGGGCTGCAAGCACGCGGTGGCGCTGCTGCTCGTGGTGCGGGCCGAGCAGGAGCAGCAGAACACCGCCCTCGGCGTGGCCGGCGGCCGACGGTGGGAGCGCCGGCTGGCCTCGGTCCTCGACGAGCTCGACGAGCGTGCCGCCGCGCGGACCGCCACCGTGGCCAGCCCGCTTGCGCTGCAGGTGGAGCTGAACCGCCGACTCTCGGAGAGCCGCTTCCGGGCGTGGGCCGAGAAGGAGGGCGCCGGTGCCGCACGCGGCAGTCTCCGGATCCGGCCGCTGGCCAAGGGGGCCCGCGACAACTGGGTGAAGTCGGGGGTGTCCTGGCAGGACTTGCCCTACCTCACCCGGCGCAGCACCAAGCACGACCCGGCTCACGTGGCGGTCCTCAACGAGCTGCTGGCCGCCTACCGCGCCGCGTCGCACGCCACCTACTACGGCGCGGAGAGCCACCTGTCGCTGTCTGCGTTCGGACCGGCACTGTGGCCGCTGCTGCGGCGGGTGGCCGAGGCCGGGGTGGTCCTGGTGCCCGGAGCCGGGATCGCCGACGTGGAGGTGCGTGACGAGCCGGTCGCCTTGAGCGTGGACGTCAACGCCGCCGACGGCCGCGACGCGCACGTGCGGGTCGGGGTCGCCCACCAGGGGGAGTGGCACGGGCCCGAGGACCTCGACGTGCTCGGCGAGGCGGGCCACGGAGTGGCCCTGTGGACGCCCAGCGGGCGCGCGGGCGAGGCCATGCTGACCCTGGCCCCGCTGCGGCGTCCGGCCGGGCCCCAGGTCCGGCGGCTGCTGGCCGCCGGGGAGGAGCTGGTGGTGCCGGCCACGGACCGCGAGGACCTCGTGGCCGACTACCTTCCCCGGCTGTCGCGGCACGTGCCGGTGACCTCCTCCGACGGGTCGGTGGAGATCCCCGAGCCGGTGGAGCCGCGCCTGGCGCTGACCGTCACCTGGGTGGCCGTGGACGAGGTGCGGGCCGCCTGGTCCTGGCGCTACCGGGTGGGCAGCGAGGACCGCGTCTACCGGCTCGACGAGGAGCGGGGCCTGCGCGGCTTCCGGCGTCCCGAGGCCGAGCGTGCCCTGCTCGCCGCGCTCGAGCTCGACGAGGAGCAGGTCCACCGGCTCTGCGACAGCGACCGCCGCGAGCGCGGCCTGGTGCCCGAGCGGACCTTCCGCGACGGTGCGGCGATCGCGTTCGCCCTCGACGTGCTGCCCGCGCTGGAGAAGGGCGGCCAGGTGGAGGTCGAGGAGGTCGGCGGCCGGCCGGACTACCGGGAGGCGCAGGAGGCCCCGGTGGTGCACTTCGCGGCCCGCCGCACAGAGGAGGAGGACGACGGCCGCACCGACTGGCTGGACCTCGAGGTGGTGATCACCGTCGACGGCCACGCGCTGGCGCTGGCGCACCTGCTGGAGGCGCTCACCCGCGGGCAGGACCGGGTGATCCTGCGCAACGGGCTGCACGTCGCCGTCGACCGGCCCGAGTTCGCCCACCTCGCCGAGCTCGTGGCCGCGGCGGGCGAGCTGCACGAGCAGCCGGAGGACGGCGTGCGAGTGAGCCACCACGACCTCGGGCTGTGGGACGAGCTCGCGGAGGTCGGCATCGTCGACGCGCAGGCCTCGCAGTGGGTCCAGGCCGCGCAGGCGCTGCGTGGGCTGACCACGTTGCCGGACGTGGAGCCGGCCGGGGTGCGCGCCGAGCTGCGCCACTACCAGCGCGACGGCTTCCGCTGGCTGGCCTTCCTCTGGCAGGCGGGGCTGGGCGGGATCCTCGCCGACGACATGGGCCTGGGCAAGACGCTGCAGACACTCGCGCTGGTCGCCCACGCCCGCGGGGAGGGCGCCGGGCCCTTCCTGGTGGTGGCGCCGACCAGCGTGGTGAGCGCCTGGGCGCACGAGGCGGCGACGTTCACCCCCGACTTGGTGGTGCGCACGGTGACCGAGTCGCAGTCGCGCCGCGGCACGTCGATCGCCTCGGTGCGCGACGGCGCCGACCTGGTGATCACCTCGTACACGCTCTACCGCCTGGAGGTCGCAGAGTACGCCGCCGAGGAGTGGGGCGGCCTCGTCCTCGACGAGGCGCAGACGGTCAAGAACCACCACGGCAAGACCTATCAGGCCGTGCGCCGGCTCGACGTGCCGTTCCGGCTGGCGCTCTCCGGCACGCCGCTGGAGAACCGGCTGATGGAGCTGTGGTCGTTGCTGTCGATCGTGGCCCCGGGCCTCTACCCCTACCCCCAGCGGTTCGCGGAGCTGGTCGCGAAGCCGGTGGAGCGCCTGGGCGACACCCGGGTCCTGGAGCGGTTCCGCCGGCGCATCCGGCCGTTCCTGCTGCGCCGCACCAAGGAGCTGGTCGCCGCCGACCTGCCCGCCAAGCAGGAGCAGGTGCTCGAGGTGGCGCTCACCCCCCGGCACCGCAAGGTCTACGAGACCCATCTCCAGCGGGAGCGCCAGACCGTGCTCGGGCTCGTGGCCGACTTCGACAAGCACCGGATGGCGATCTTCCGCTCGCTGACCCGGTTGCGGCAGCTCAGCCTGGACGCTGCGCTCGTCGACGAGCAGTACGACGGCCTGGGATCGGCCAAAGTGGACGTGCTCGTGGACCACCTGCACGAGCTGGCCGCGGAGGGGCACCGGGCGCTGGTGTTCAGCCAGTTCACCTCCTTCCTGGCCCGGGTCCGGGCCCGCCTGGACCGCGAGGGGATGGAGACGGTCTACCTCGACGGCAGCACCCGGCACCGCGGTGAGGTGGTCGAGGAGTTCCGGGGCGGGCGCGCGCCGGTGTTCCTGATCAGCCTGAAGGCCGGAGGTGTCGGGCTGACCCTGACCGAGGCCGACTACGTCTTCGTGCTGGACCCGTGGTGGAACCCGGCGGTGGAGGCGCAGGCCGTCGACCGGGCGCACCGGATCGGGCAGCGCCGGCCGGTGATGGTCTACCGCCTGGTCGCCGAGCACACCATCGAGGAGAAGGTGATGGAGCTCAAGGCACGCAAGGCGGCCCTGTTCGCGCAGGTGGTCGACGGCGACGGCGCCATGTCCTCGACGATCGGCGCCGACGACGTGCGGGCGCTGTTCGAGGACTGACCACTCCGACGGTGCCGGCGGGGGCCGGCCCGTCGTCACGCCACGCCGGCTGCCTTCTCCAGCGCGGCCAGCTCGTCGTCGAGGTGAGTCAGCAGCCGCTGCAGGTGCGGCACCGACGTCCGGCAGCCGGTCAGGCCGAAGCCCATGGACCCGTCGTACGACGTGCAGGTGATGTTCAGCGCCATGCCGTGGATCGGGATCGACAGCGGGTACATGCCTTCGAGCCGGGCGCCGTTGTAGTAGTGCGTCGAGCGTGGCCCCGGCACGTTGGAGATGATCAGGTTGAACGGCGGCCGGGTGATGCCCTGCAGCTTGAGCATCGGCCCGAGGATCGCCGGCGCCATGCCGACCGCGCTCATCGCGAGGATCTGGGCGGGCGTCATGACGCTGAGCGCCTGCTTGCCGTCGACCATCGAGTCGTGCACCATCTGCAGCCGGTCGGCCGGGTCGGGCAGGTGGGTCCCGAGCTTGACCATCACGGCACCGACGGCGTTGCCGCCCTCGCGCGAGGCGGTGTTCGCCTCCTTCGCCCGCAGCCCGACCGGCACCATCGCCACGAGCGGGATGTCGGGCAGCGCGTCGAGCTCGTCGAGGTAGCAGCGCATGGCGCCGCTGCACATCGCCAGCACGACGTCGTTGAGGGTGGTGCCGGTGGTCTTGGCGATGGCCGTCATGCGCTCGATGGGCCACTTCTGGGCGGCGAACCTGCGGGACCCGCTGATGCGGGTGTTGAAGATCGTGCGCGGGGCGTAGAGCGACACCGCCGAGCTCTGGTTGCGCAGGCCCCGCGAGAGCGTCCGCACCAGCGCGAGCGGCAGGCCCGCGGCCTCCGCGGTCATCCCTAGCGCGGTGCGCAGCGCGGTGAGTGGCAGCTCCATCAGCGTCGGGTCGGCGGTGTCGTTCGCGCGGGGGCGGCGGTCCGGGGACGGGCCGGCGGCCCACGGCGGCGGCATGCCGCGAGTGGCCGGGTCCGTGGAGAGCACGCTCTGCAGCAGCCGCATCGACGACACCCCGTCGACGAGCGCGTGGTGCACCTTGGTGTAGAGCGCGATGCGGTCGTCGTTGAGCCCCTCGACCACGTGGGCCTCCCACAGCGGCCGCTCGGTGGCCAGCCGGGTGCTGTGCAGCCGCGAGCAGAGCTCGAGGAGCTCGCGCACCCGCCCGGGCTGCGGCAGGCCGTTGTGGCGGACGTGGTAGTTGATGTCGAAGGCGGCGTCCTCGGTCCACGCCCACTGCCCGCCGGTGGTCACCGGCCGGTGCGGGTGCTTGCGGAACAGCGGCGCGACCTCGTCGACGTCGAGCATCGAGCGGTACATCTCGGCGGTGAACTCCGGCCCCGCATCCGCGGGCTTGGTGAACAGCTGGAGCCCACCGACGTGCATGGGCTGGTTCCGGTTCTCCGCGAGCATGAACGCCGCGGACGTCGGGTCCATGGGCATGACCACGTGTTCCCCCTTTCGTTCCCTCGATCCTGGCCGGGCCGACACCGGCCGAAACCTCGGGGGACGGGAAAGGCCCCGGAGCCGGGTGGCTCCGGGGCCCTGGTGGGTGCGCTCTGTGCTTGCCCGTCAGGCGGTGGCCGGCTTGGCGTGCCCGGCCATGACCTCAGCGGTCTCGGGAGTACGGCGGAGGTGGGCGAAGCCGAGGAGGCTCAGCACCAGCATCAGGCCGGCTCCGATGAAGGACGCGATCGCGCCGTAGAGGGCGATGGTGCCCATGGTGGAGAAGGCGTAGGCGTTGAGCAGCAGGCCGCGCAGCGTCTCGCCCTTGAAGACGGTGGCCACCAGGCCCTGCAGCTTGGCGTCGTCGGGGTTGGCCATCGCCTTGCTGGACAGCTGGGCGTAGGTCTGGCCGCCGGTCATCTCCTCGAGGTGGACGGCGATGAAGTGGTCGGCGTAGGCCTTGGCCTGGACGCCGGTGGTCAGCTGCTGGCCGGCGTACTGGTTGAGGTAGGGGCCGATCTCCTTGGAGGCCGTCGCGTCGCCCTTGGGCGGGAAGTAGATCTGCTGGGCGGAGAGCTGGGTGGTGACCTGGTCGGACACGAAGCTGTGGGCCCAGGTGAGGAGCCCGCCGGCCGCGACGAGCACCGCCGCGAGGATGAGACCGGCTGTGGCCAGCAAAGCGTCGAAAGTCCTGCGTCGCATGATGTTCTGCCTCCTTGGTAGCCGGTCGCCCGGATGCGGTTCCGGCTGTCTTTGACAGTTCAACCATCGCTCCGCAGGCGGCTGCGCATACAGGGACAAAGGTCCTCGGCGGCGAGGCGGGAGGTCCTCAGTTGTCCGGGACGTCCGGACACGTCGTACTCGCGCTCATGGTGCCGGGCGTACGACGGTCATCCCGGCGGCGGTGGCCGGCGCGCTCATCGCCGCGAGCGCGGCGCCGGCCTCCTCGAGCGGCACGACCGCACCGACCAGCAGGTCGGGACGCAGCGTGCCCTCGGCGACCAGCGCGAGCAGCGGCGGATAGTCGGCGGCCGCCATCCCGTGCGACCCGTGGATCACCAGCTCCTGGGCCACCACGCGGTCCATCGGCAGCGGCGGTGTGGCGCGCTCGCCCAGCAGGAGGCCGACCTGGATGTGCCGGCCGCGTCGGCGCAGCGCCTCCACCGACGCCACAGCCGTCTCGGGGGAGCCCAAGGCGTCCAGCGAGACGTGCGCGCCGCCCCCGGTGAGGTCACGGACCTGCGCGCCCACCTCGGCCGCACTCGTGGACCCGGAGACGTCGAGCACGTTCGCGGCCCCGAGCTCCGCGGCCCTGTCGAGCGCCGCCTGGTTGACGTCGACCGCCAGGACCCGGGCCCCGAGCGCGACACCGATCATCACCGCGGACAGGCCGACGCCGCCGCAGCCGTGCACCGCCAGCCACTGGTCCGGAGCGAGGCGCCCGTGGGCGGTGAGCGCGCGGTAGGCGGTCGCGAACCGGCAGCCCAGCGACGCGGCCGTCACGAGGTCGACCGCGTCGGGGAGCGCGACCAGGTTGGTGTCCGCGGCGTGGATCGCGACCAGGTCGGCGAACGAGCCCGGCCCGGTGAACCCGGGCTGGGTCTGGTGCGGGCAGACCTGGGCCTCCCCGGCCAGGCAGTACTCGCAGCGCCCGCAGCCGCAGACGAAGGGGACCGTGACGCGGGCGCCCACCGACCATCGCGAGACCTCGTGGCCGACCGCCGCGACGGTGCCGGCGAGCTCGTGGCCGGGGACGTGGGGCAGCCGCACCGGGTCGTGGCCCTGCCAGGCGTGCCAGTCCGAGCGGCACACGCCCGTGGCGCCGACCCGCACCAGCACGCCGTCGGCGGGGCAGTCCGGGGCGGGCACCTCACGCACGGTGGGCGTCTCGCCGTACGCCGCGTAGACGACGGCGCGCATCGATGCTGGCATCCCTGGCAATCCTGACGTATTTCGCGACATCGGACAATTCTCGCGCCCACGCCGTGGAAATCCGCACGTCGGGGCGGGTCGGGTGTCGATAATGACCGTTGTGGAGACGATGCGTGAGGCCGGCGCTGGACGCTTCCGGGTGCGGCTGGCCGCACAGCCGTCGAGCGTGCCGACGTGCCGACGGTTCGTGGAGGAGGCGCTGGCCAGCTGGGACCGCGCCGAGCTGCTCGACGACCTGGCGCTGTGCGTGTCCGAGCTGTCGACCAACGCGACCCTGCACAGCGGCAGCGGCTACTTCGACGTCGAGCTGGTCAGCCTGGGCGACGTGATCCGGCTGGTCGTCGTCGACGGGGGCGCCACCTCGGCGCGCACGATCGCCGCGCGCGCCGACAGCTACCTCGACGACCTCGTGCGCGCCCACGACAACCTGGTGACCGAAGGCATGACTGGCCGCGGGCTGTTCATCGTCTCGGCGCTCGCGCAGTCGTGGGGCATCGAGGACACCGATGGCGGCACGATGATCTGGGCCGACTTCCGGATCGCCGGGGCACCCGCGCACCCCAGCGGCCCGCGGGTGCGTGCCAGCAGCCCGGACACCGAGGCCCCGCCGGCCGACCTGCTGCTGGTGCGGCTGGACCAGTGCCCACCCGGGCTGCTGCTGGCGCACGACGAGAACCTCGCCGACATCGTGCGCGAGCTGCAGCTCATGGGCGAGCAGGCCGGTTCGGTGGGCGCGCACGTGCTCGAGGTCATCGCCGGGGTGGTCCGCCGCAGCGCGGTGTCCTGGGACGCGGCCCGGCTGCAGGCCCGTGGAGCGGTGCAGGCAGGGACGCCGTACGTCGACGTCACCGTGCTCGCCTCAGCCACCCTGCCCGAGGAGGTGCATCGGCTGCGCGAGGCGGTCGACGCCGCCGAGCAGCTGGCCGCCGAGGGCGTGCTGATGACGATGCCGGCTCCCGAGGCGGTGCAGCGGGTGCGCAGCTGGATGGAGGAGCAGATGGTCACCCAGGCCTCGCGCGGTACCGCCCCGGTGCCTTTCCCGCTTTGGGCTGCCGCGCGCTGAGCGATCGCGACTCGACGGTGGCGGATTCGGGCGTTCGTCGGTGAAACGGGCGAACCCGTCGCTACTCTCCCGTTCATGCTCTCCTCGGTGCGGCGGTGTCTGGCCCGGCTCGCCCGACCGGTGACGGTCGCGGCGCTGAGCGCGGTGGCGGTGGCCGCCCCGGCGGCCGGGGCGTGGGCCTGGGAGCCCGGCGTCGACGTCTCGAGCTACCAGCACTCGACGTCCCTCGACTGGGCGAAGGTCCAGGCCGACGGCGTCGAGTTCGCCTACATCAAGGCGACGGAGGGCCGCACCTACACCAACCCGTACTTCGCCGGGGACTGGGCGGCCACGACCGGGCTGGGCCTCTACCGCGGGGCCTACCACTTCGCGCGGCCGAGCACGGGTACGGCGGTCGCCCAGGCGACGTACTTCGTGAACGTGGCCGGCCTCGCCGACCAGCCCGGCGACCTGCCGCCGGTGCTCGACCTCGAGGTCCACGGCACCCTCGGCGTGGCCGCGATGCGCACCTGGACGGCGAACTTCCTCACCACCGTGGAGGACCTCACCGGACGGACGCCGATCATCTACTGCTCGCCGTCGTTCTGGCGCACCTACCTCGGGGACAGCACCGCCTTCACCCGCTACCCGCTCTGGATCGCGCACTACACGAGCGCGGCGCAGCCCTCGCTGCCCGGGGGTTGGACGACCTGGACGTTCTGGCAGAACACCAGCAGCGGCCGGGTGAACGGGATATCCGGCAACGTCGATGAGGACCGGTTCAACGGCACGCTCGACGATCTCGGAGTCCTCGCCCAGGTCTCGGCCGCACCGGTTCCGGTCACCCCGCCCCCGGACCCGACGACGGACCCGCCTGCTTCCACCGACCCGCCTGCTTCCACCGACCCGCCTGCTCCCACGGACCCCACCGCGCCCACCCAGCCGCTGGCCACCACCACGGCGGTCAGCGCGAGTGCCCCCGCGGTCTACGCCGGACAGAGCGTCGACTTCTCGGCGGCCGTGCTCACGCAGGACACGGGGGCTCCAGTGGCCGGCCGGACGGTGGCGCTGGCGCGGCGCGTGGCCGGCAGCACGTCGTGGGTGCGGGTCACCACCGGCATGACCGACCCCGACGGGCAGGTCAGCCTGGCTGCGCCGGTGGACGGGTCGGCTTCCTACCGCGCGAGGCTGGTCGGTGACACGTCGTACCGGTCGTCCTTCTCCAGCCCCGTCGACGTCGCGCTGCTCGGCAAGCAGGTCTCCCGGGTCACCGTCGGTCGCATGGCGGCGCGCGTGCGACGGGGCCACCGGGTCACTCTCTACGGCCACCTGACGCGGGCCGACGGCAGCGCAGTCGCGGGGGAGCGGGTGGTGCTCCTCTCGCGGGTCCTCGGGACCTCGACCTGGCGCCGGGTCGGCACCGGCACCAGCGTCGCGCCCACCGGGTGGTGGCAGGTCACCGCCCGGCCGCGGCGTGCGAGTGCCTACAAGGCCCTCTACCGGGGGTCCCCGGCCTACCACTCCGCCCGCTCGTCCCAGGTGACGGTGCGCATCCGGCGCTGAGGGGTTGGCCGGCTCCTCCTCGAGTGGGTGCCAGGATCGTGGGCATGGTGTCGGTGCGGGTGATGACCTACAACATCTTCGAGGGCGGTCGCTTCGAGGGACCGCTCCGCGAGGTGGTGCGCGCGGTGGCTCCGGACGTGCTGGTGGTCAACGAGCTGCCGTCGTACCCGTTCGTGTGGCGGCGCCGCTGCCGGCGGCTCGCGCAGGAGTGGGGGATGGGGCTGGTCGTCGGTGGCCGCCCCTCGGGATCGGTCGGGCTGCTGGTCCGACCCGGCATCGAGGCGACGCTGTTCCATCGGGAGGTCCTGGGCCGTCCTCCCTGCCGCACCTGGCGGGGGCTCGTCTCGGCGCAGCTGCGGGTCGAGGGCCGGCTGCTGGGCGTCGTGGGTTGCCATCTGAGCCCGGACCACAAGGACCTGCGGGTCCGCGAGACCGCCAAGGTGCTCTGGCTTGCCGAGACCCTGCCGGGGCCGGTGGTGGTGGCCGGCGACCTCAACGCGCGGCCGAGCGGGCCGGACTGGGAGACACTGCAGGCGGCGGGGTTCGTCGACCACGGATCGGCGGACTGGCTGACCTTCCCGGCGCGGGCGCCGGTGAAGCGGATCGACGCGGTGCTGGTCCGGGGCGACGTGCGGGTGTCCCACCACGGCGACCCCGGCGTGGACCCGGCGCTGCTCGCGGCCGCCAGCGACCACCGGCCGGTGCTCGCCGTGCTCGACCTCTGACCCCGCCGAGTCGGCGCTTGTGCCGGGCCGGGACGGCAACGCGGCCGCGACCGGGGGTCCGGTCGCGGCCGCGCGTGCGGGCTCGGGCTGCTACTTCTTGCCCTTGCCCGGGCCGGTCTTCGTGCTCTTCCCGGTCGAGGACGAGCCACCACTCGCAGCCTGGTCGAACCGGGCCGGCAGGACGCTGCCGGCGTACCGAACCGACGAGCTCAGGCGGAACTTCCAGATGCCGCGGCCGTACGTCGCGGCGTACAGGTTGCCCTCCGGACCCGGCTCGAGGTCGTTGACGACCGTCATCGGCAGGTTGTCACCGAGCTGCTTCCAGACGCCGTCCTGGAGCAGGAAGGCCCCCAGGTCGGTGCCGACCGCGATCCCGTTGCTGCCGAGGTACTTCACGGTGTTCGCGGGGACGTCCGGCAGGTTCGCGGACAGGTCGGTCCACTTGTAGCCGTCGGTCGACTCGAAGACGTGTCCGACGCCGGCTCCCGGGCCTTCGACCCACCGGCGCGAGAAGCCGTTGACCGCGATCAGGTAGTGCACCTGGCCGTTGCTGTCGTGGTAGACGTCCGCACCGGCGATCATCCGGTTCGGCAGCGGGCTCTGACCGTCGCCGTCGTTGGTGACCACGGTCTTGCTCGTCGGGATGACGGTCCAGCCGGCGTCCTGCTCGGCCCGGCCGATAGCGATGCCGCCGCCGAAGCCCTCGGCGTTGCACGAGCCGCAGAACGGCGCGATCGCGTCACCCTGGTCCGAGGCCACCGCGGTGGCGGTGCGCACGGCTCCGGTGTCGGGGTTCGTGCCGAGGTCCGCCAGCTGGATCCAGTCCTTGCCGGACTGGATCTTGAAGCCCTCGGTGTTCAGCCAGACGTGCCGGCCGGCAGCGAGCCAGGTGTTGATGTCCTGGTGGTCGGCCGCGAACGGTGCGGTGAACCGAGCCGCGGTCTCCGGCGGGGCGATGCTGCGGGTGTGCGCCTTGCTCGGATCCATGAACGAGTCCAGGCCCGTGGCGGCCGCGCACTCGTTGGTGACCCGCATGGACAGGTCGACGTACTCCTGCACGATCTGGCAGCCGTCGTCGGGGTCGACGAGGACGTCGCCACCGTCGCCACCGAAGTTCGAGCCCATGTTGTTCTCGGTGCTGCTGCCGGTGAACAGGATCGAGCCGCCGTTGTCCTGCAGCCCGCCGCTGACGATGACGCCGCTCGGGTCGTAGTCGTGGCCCTTCATGAAGCCGACCTTGTCGGGGTTCACCTTGCCGATGCCCGCGGCGTAGTACTGCAGGAAGTCAGGGCTCTTGGGGTTCACCGTCGTGCCGTCCGGGGTCTTCCCGGGCCCGGTCAGGCTCTGCCAGTCGGTGGCGTGACCCTCCTTGTCCGCCTTGCCGTCGAGCGGACGGGCATAGATGCCGCCGTCGTTGCCGACGAAGACCTGACCGTCACCGATCGCGACCGCGTGCTGGTCGGAGTGCGTGGTGGGGTTGCAGCCGACCTGGTCCGTGTTCTCGCTGCCAGCCTTGCCCCAGCAGTCGAAGAAGAAGTTCCAGTAGGGGCCCGGCGTGGTCCAGTTCGATCCGCCGTTCTTGGTCTCGTAGACCTCCTCGAGACCGGCGTAGACGTGGTCGTCATTAGCCGGATCGACGGCGAGGAACTGGTTGTACCAGGCCTGGACGCCCGGCTGGTAGCCGGCGGCCACCGCGCCCGCGTGCTTGACGGTCGGGTCGAGCGCGGAGCCCGAGTTCGCCAGCTTCTGCGAGTCGGCGATCTTGGACCAGGGGCCGTCGACCGAGCCGCTGTTGGAGACGTAGATGCCGCCGAGCTCGGAGTAGCTGATGCCCTGCGAGGCGTGGTCGGGGTTGTGCACCAGCGCGTAGAGCTTCTTGCTGCCCCAGGCGAAGGTGGTCCGCCCGATGTCGGTCGGGTTGATCGCCCCGGTCACGTTGGACTTGGTGAACGACCACTTGTCGTCCTTGAGGACCCCGTCGTACCAACCGTTCTCACTGCCGCCGGCGACCCAGCCGCGTGCGACCACGACGTGGTCGGGGTTGCTGGGGTCGATGGCGACGTCGGTGACGTAGTTGTCGGTGCTGTGCGTGCCGGTTGACGTGCCGGCGGTGGGCAGGGACCCCGGGTGCGGCACGTACACCGGTTGCCACTTGGCGTTCGGGTCCGTGACGGAGTGGCGCCAGAGGCCATAGCTCGTCGGCGCGTAGACGTACCCGTCGTTGCTGAACCGCAGCTGCTGGATGACCGCCCCGTCGAAGAGGTGGTCGCGGGTGCCGGTCGGGTCGCCGATGGCCTCACCGGTGTTGACGTTGGTCCAGTGCGGCGCGCCTTGGGGGTTGTCGTCCACCCACACGCCGTCGCCGGTGTAGGTCGTGGCGCCGGTGGAGCCGTCGCCCGTGGCGTACCACAGCTTGCCGTCGTGGATGGCGAGCGCGCCGCTGGAGAGTGCGGGGACGCCCTGAGAGATCGGCGTCCAGCCCTCGTTCTCGCTGTCGAGGTTGAGCCGCGCGACTCCGCCGGCCGCGCCCGCGGCGTAGAGGTAGTTCCCGTCCGTGGCCAGCGCCTGCGTCCGCCCGGTCACGTAGCCGGAGCCGGCCGTGGTGTTCGCGTAGTAGTCGCGGTAGCGCGGGTCGTCGGAGTTGTAGGGGACGGTGGTGACTTCGTCCCAGGTGCCGTCCGTGGCCCCCATCTTGCCGATGTCGTCGGTGGCCTGGGTGTAGCCGCCGGGCAGTGCGAAGCCCGGCGCGTTGCGGGCGTCGTTGAACTGCGAGAGCGCGCTGCTGATCTCCTTGGTCTCGCCGCCGGCGCCTCCGGCCTCGTCGACGCCCTGGATCTCGTGGTAGTACTCCTTGGCCGCGTGCGGTAGCCGCGGGTCGTAGCTGCTGCCGCCGGTGAGACCCATCGCCACCACTGTCGCCGACACGGCCGCGACCGCGGCCGCCGAGACGACGAGTGGACGACGGATCCGGCGAGTCGATGCTGCGGACACGTCTGCTCCTGTCCTGAGCAAGGGAGGCGCCCTGGTGCGAACCCCCGTTCGAAAAGGAGGCTACGTCCGAAGGTGGGGGTGCTTGCAAGGGGCAAACATCAATTTTTCTGCATCATCTGGAATTTTCGGCGTCCCGCGAGCCGACGCGGGGCCGGGTGTCTGCCCTCGTCGAGGCGAAACCTCGTCGTCTCCGGGACAAGGGAGGTGGCTTGGGAGAGGGTGGTGAGATGCGTACCGAGGACGCGGACTACGCGCGGCGACTCTCGACTCTGGAAGGCGCGCGCTGGAAGCGGCTCCTCAACGTCCAGGCCCTGTACCGCTGGAACCTCCGCCGCTACCACCTCGGCGTCACGCTCGACGTGGGCTGCGGCATCGGGCGCAACATGGCCGCCCTGGAGCCGGGATCGGTCGGGGTCGACCACAACCCCGAGTCGGTCGCCGTCGCGCGGCGACGCGGCTTCTCGGCGCTGACGGTCGAGGAGTTCACCCGGAGCGCCGCCGCGGCTCCAGAACGCTTCGACAGCCTGCTGGTTGCCCACGTCTTGGAGCACATGGGCAAGGCGGAGGGCGTCAGGCTCCTGGAGACGTACCTTCCGTACCTGCGCTCGGGCGGCGCCGTTCTGCTGATCTGCCCGCAAGAACGTGGCTTCGCCAGTGATCCGACGCATGTCCAGTGGCTCGCTGGTAGTGACCTCGAGGACATGTCCCGTGCGGTGGCCCTGAGGCCCGTCAGCCGCCGGTCGTTCCCGCTGCCCCGGCCGGCCGGTAGCTGGTTCACCTACAACGAGTCGCTGGTGTTGGCGAGGAAGGCGCCCGAGTAGGACCCCACCCCGTCACCGGGGATTCTCCGATCCTCGGGACACAGGGCACCGCAAATCGGACAATGGGGAGGCATGGTAGGAAGACCGACGGTCGGGGGACCCATGATTCGAACGGCAGCAGTCCGGCGCGAACGCGAGGCCTGAGGTGCGCAACTTCTTCAGCGCCCGGCTGGCTCCGGGGATACGGGTCTCGGTCAGCGGTCGCGGGCTGCGCGCCCATGTGGGCCCCCGCGCGGCGCGGCTCCACGTGGGCGGCGGCGGCACCGGACTCTCCACGGGCCTCGGTCCGCTCACGGTCTACGAGCCGCTCGCGCAGCGGCGGGGGCGTCCCATCGGTGGCCGAGCGCACGCGGCCGGTCCCACGGCCGCCGAGATCGCCCGCGCGGAGAAGGACCACCAGGCCACGTTGATCGCCCAGGCGCTCGCGGCGATCGGCAACCTCCACCGGCACGCGTTCGCTGACGCCGTACGTCCCGAGGCGGCGTTGCCCGCGGTGCCCCCGACGGCCACCCTCATCGCCGAGGCTCGCCGGGTGGAGTGCGCGGGCGTGCCCTGGTGGCGGCTGTCCGCCCGAGCCGCCGCGCGGCGACGGGCCCAGGCCAAGGCAGAGGAGCAGGAGCCGCTGCTGCGGGGAGAGGCGCGAGAGCAGCAGCGCCTCGCCCAGGAAGGGATCGACGCACACTGGCAGGCGCTCCTGGACAACGAGCACGACGCCGTGCTCGCCGCCCTGGCCGCAGCCTTCGAGGACAACGAGGCACCGGTGGCGCCGGTGGGTGTGACCGGGGACGAGGTCGTCCTGGTCGTGCTCGTCCCGGGGCCCGAGGTGCTGCCGGACCGTTACCCGACGACGACCGCTGCCGGCAACCTCTCGCTGCAGCGGCCGACGCGCACGACGGTCGCCGGGTGGTACCGCCAGCTCGTCGCCGGCCACGCGGTGGTCTCGGTCCGGGAGGCGTTCGCCGTCTGCCCGGGCCTACGCTCCGCGCGCGTGGTGGTGCTGCGGGGCGAGCACACCGATGCGTACGGCGGACCGAGGGCCTGCCCCGTGCTGGCCACGCGGTTCACCCGCGAGGCGCTGCAGTGGGGTGCGCTGGGAGGCGGTGACGGCCTGCGACGTCATGGAGGACGCCGGCACGGAGACGCTGATCAAGGAGCGGGGCGTCGCACGCGAGCTGCAGCCGCTCGACCTCGAGCACGAACCCGACCTGGCGGCCGTCGCCTCGTGCGTGGACCTCGAGGCGCTGGTCGACCACCAGCACGCCTCGGACGGGGTGCTCGACGGCCCGCTCGGCGCCGGCCGGCTGGACACCGCTCAGAGCTGAGGCATGACCGCCTCGGCGACGAGGTCGAGATGCTCGAGGTCGGACAGGTCGAGCACCTGGAGGTACAGCCGGGTCGCGCCCGCCTCCGCGTAGCGCCGTGCGGTGCCCACGACCTCGTCCGGCGTCCCGGCCAGCCCGTGGGCGCGCAGCTCGTCCACGTCGCGGCCGATCGCTGCGGCCCGGCGGGCGAGCTCCGCCTCGTCGCGCCCGCAGCACAGCACCAGCGCGTTCGAGTAGACCAACGCGCCCGGGTCCCGGCCGATCCCCTCGCACGCCTCACGCACCCTCCGGAACTGGGCGCGGGTGAACTCCACCGACTCGAACGGGATGTTGAACTCGTCGGCGAAACGGGCGGCGAGCGCCGGGGTGCGGGTCTTCCCCTTGCCGCCGATCAGCACCGGCGGCCGCGGGGACTGCACGGGCTTGGGCAGCGCGGGGGAGTCCTGGACGGGGTAGTAGGTCCCGTCGTACGAGAACGTCTCGCCGGCTGGCGTCTCCCAGAGCCCGGTGATCACCGCCAGGGACTCCTCGAGCCGGTCGAAGCGCTCCGACACGGGCGGGAACGGGATGCCGTAGGCGCGGTGCTCCTGGGCGAACCAGCCCGCGCCGATGCCGAGCTCCACGCGCCCGCCGCTCATCTGGTCGACCCCGGCCACGGAGATCGCCAGCGGGCCCGGGAACCGGAACGTCGCCGAGGTCATCAGCGTGCCGAGCCGGATCGTCGAGGTGTCGCGAGCCAGTCCGGCCAGCGTCGTCCAGGCGTCGGTCGGCCCGGGCAGGCCCTCGACCCCCATGCCGAGGTAGTGGTCGGAGCGGAAGAAGGCCCCGAAGCCGAGCTGCTCGGCGCGGCGGGCCACCGCCAGCAGGTCGTCGTACGTCGCACCCTGCTGCGGCTCGGTGAACACGCGAAGTTCCATGTCGTCACCCTTGCAGGTGGACGCGCTGTTTCAAACCGGTCGAAACGGTCCACCCTCTCCCATCCGGACGAAAGGGGAGTTCGCCATGCGTGGTGCCCTGGCATGGATCATCGAGCAGGCCTGCCGGCTCGCGGACGAGCAGGTGTGCGCGGTCGCGAACCTGACCGACGAGGCAGCCGACGAACCGGCGACCGGCTGAGGCCTGCGGGCGACGCTCGCGGAGCCGCCGCCGGCCGGTTGCTGGGGGAATGCAAGCATGCGTCCCGGCGTTGTGCGGGTACCGGGGGAGAGCCCGCACCACGACCTCAAGGAGCATGCCTCGATGAGCCAGCTGTTCACCCCGATCGACCTTCGCGGCCTGACCGTGCGCAACCGGGTGTGGGTGTCCCCGATGTGCCAGTACTCCGCCGTGGACGGCGTTCCGAACGACTGGCACCTCGTGCACCTGGGCTCCTTGGCTCGCGGGGGTGCCGGCCTGGTCTTCACCGAGGCGACCGCGGTCACGCCCGAGGGACGGATCTCGCCGTCCGACACCGGGATCTGGAACGACGAGCAGCAGCAGGTCTGGTCCCGCATCGTCGACTTCGTGCACGCCCGAGGTGCCGTCGCCGGCATCCAGCTCGCGCACGCCGGGCGCAAGGCGTCCTCCGAGGTGCCCTGGAAGGGCCGCGGCGGCGTGGCCGACGAGGACGGCGGCTGGGAGCCGGTGGCCCCGTCCGCGGTGGCGTTCCCGGACCTGCGCGAGCCGCGCGCCTTCGACACCGACGAGCTCGCCGGCGTGGTGGAGGCCTTCGTGGCCGGAGCGCGGCGGGCCCTGGACGCCGGCTTCGACGTCCTCGAGCTGCACGCGGCGCACGGCTATCTGCTCCACGAGTTCCTCTCCCCGCTGTCGAACCGGCGCACCGACGCCTACGGCGGTTCGTTCGAGAACCGTGCCCGGCTGCTGCTGGAGACCGTCCGCGCGGTCCGCGACGCGGTGCCGGACCGCACCCCGCTGGTCGTGCGCCTCTCCGCCACCGACTGGGTCGAGGAGGGCTGGACCGATGACGACTCCGTGCGTCTGGCGGGCCTGCTGAAGGACGCCGACGTGGACCTCGTCGACGTCTCCACCGGCGGCAACGCGCTCGCCGACATCCCGGTCGGGCCCGGCTACCAGGTGCCCTTCGCCCGACGGATCCGCCAGGAGGCCGGGATCGCCGCCGGAGCGGTCGGGATGATCACCGAGCCCAAGCAGGCCGAGGACGTCATCGCCGACGGCTCGGCCGACGTGGTTCTGCTCGCCCGCGAGCTGCTGCGCAACCCGCACTGGCCGCTGTACGCCGCCCACGAGCTCGGCGTGAAGCCCGGCGACGGCATCGACTGGCCGGAGCAGTACCAGCGCGCCACCTTCCGCTGACCCACGGTCAGCCGTCGAACGCCACCTCGTCGGTCCACTCGTCGTCGGTCCGGGTCGCCGCCGCGTAGATCGCGTCGGCCACCCGGTCCGGGGCGAACGCCGTCCCGACCGCGAGCGTCCCGTTCACGGTCACCGACACCGCCCTGATCCCGTCGGGGCGCAGCGTGGTGTCGAGACTGCGCACGAGGTTGCGCAGCCCCGCCTTCTGCACCCCGAGGCTGGCTGCCGCCGCGGACGGCCGGTCCGCTGCCATGCTGCCAGTCGCCGTGACCCGCGCGCCGGCGGTCATGAACGGCCGGGCGGCCTGCACGGCGGTGAGCAGGCCGGCGACCCCGCGTCGTACGTCTTCCAGCAGCTCGTCCGCGGACAGGTGCAGCGGGTCGGCCTGCCGGAACGCGCTGAGGTTGAAGTGCAGCACGTCGATGCGGTCGCTGCGCCGGCCGAACCCGGTGACCGCCTCGGTCAGCGCGTCGGCGTCCGCGACGTCGACCCGGCTCCAGCCGGCCGTGATGCCCTCGGCCTCGAGGCTGTCGGCGAACTCCTTCAACGACGGCGCGGTGCGCGCGAGCAGCGCGACGTCGTACCCCTCCTTGCCGAACCGGCGCGCGACCGACGCGCCGACTCCGGGACCTGCGCCGACCACGACGACCACGGGTTTGCTCATGTTCCGAACCTACGCCGCCGGCCGCTCGCGCGCCCCGCACTCTCGCGACTCGGGGCTTCTGCCGCGGCCAACACGCCCGACTCGGCGATTGTGCGCCGCACCTGCTGTCGAAATGTGCGTCGCCCGGCTACGTTTCAGGGAACGACGGAGGAGGCACGGGGTGAGCGATTCCTACGACTACGTGGTCGTCGGCGCCGGCAGCGCGGGTGGCGTGCTGGCGGCGCGGCTGAGCGAGGACCCGGACGTGCGGGTGCTGCTGCTCGAGGCGGGCGGGGACGACGACGCGGACGAGGTGCGGATCCCCGCCGCGTTCTCGTCGCTGTTCAAGACCCGATGGGACTGGAACTACACCACGACCGAGCAGAAGCAGCTGCACGGTCGCAAGACGTACTGGCCGCGGATGCGCGCGCTCGGCGGTTGCTCGTCGATGAACGCGATGATCTACATCCGCGGCAACCGGGCCGACTACAACGGCTGGCGGGACGGGTACGGCGCGACGGGCTGGGGGTACGACGACGTCCTTCCCTACTTCGTCAAGGCCGAGGACAACGCGCGTCTCGGTGCGCCGTACCACGGGCAGGACGGACCGCTGCACGTCGAGGACCCGCGCTACACCCATGAGCTCACCCACGCCTGGGTGGAGGCGGCGGTGGCCACGGGGCTCAAGCGCAACGACGACTTCAACGGTGCCGAGCAGGAAGGCGCCGGGGTGTATCAGCGGACCAACAAGCGCGGGCGCCGCTGGTCGGTGGCCGACGGTTACCTGCGCCCGGCGCTGGACCGTCCGAACCTCACCGTGCGCACCCACGCCTTCACCACCCGGCTGCTGCTCGAGAACGGCCGCGCGGTCGGGGTGGCCTACCGGTACGACGGCCAGACGGCGGAGTCCCGCGCCGACGAGGAGGTGCTGGTCTGCGGCGGCGCGGTGAACAGCCCGCACCTGCTGATGCTCTCCGGCATCGGCCCGGCCGCGCACCTGCGTGAGCACGGCATCGAGGTCCTCGCCGACCTGCCCGGGGTCGGCCAGAACCTGCACGACCACCCGGCCGCACCGATGCTGTGGCACACCCGCGGGACCACCGACATCGCCGAGGCCAGCACGCTGGCCAACCTGCTGCGCTGGAAGGCCCGCGGCACCGGCCCGCTGGCCTCGAACATCGGCGAGGGCGGCGCGTTCTTCGCCTCCCGCGACGACCTGCCGGCCCCGGACCTGCAGGTGCACGTCGCGCCCGGCGCGTTCTACGACAACGGCCTGCACGAGCCGGTCTCCCGCTGCTTCACCGCCGGGCCGACGCTGGTGTCGGTGCGCAGCCGCGGGTCGCTGCGGCTGCGGTCGACCGACCCGACGTGGCACCCGGCGATCGACGCCGGCTACTACGACGACCCGGCGGACCTCGACGCGATGCGTGAGGGCTGCCGGCGGATCCTCGACATCGTCGCCCACGCGCCGCTGGCCGGGTTCCTCAAGGACGCCTGGATGCCCGGGCCGAACCCGACCGACGAGGAGCTCACCGAGCACCTGCGTCACCACACGCAGACGCTCTACCACCCGGTGGGCACCTGCGCGATGGGGACCGGGGAGCAGGCGGTGGTCGACCCCGAGCTGCGCGTGCGCGGCGTCGACGGGCTGCGCGTCGTGGACGCCTCGGTGATGCCCGTCGTACCCCGGGGCAACACCAACGCCCCGACCATCATGATCGCCGAGAAGGCCGCCGACCTGATCAGGAGCGCCCGATGACCCTCACCGAACCGCAGCTCGCCCAGCGCCAGACGTTCGAGAGCCGCAACCCCGCCACCGGCGACGTCGTCGGCGTCCACCCCGTGCACACCGAGGAGGAGGTCCGCGCGGCCGTCGCGCGTGCGCAGCAGGCGGCGGCCTGGTGGTCGGCGCTGTCGTACGACGAGCGCGGCGAGGTGCTCACCATGTGGAAGGGCGTGCTGACCCGGCGCATGGCGCAGCTCGCCGACGTGGTGCACCGTGAGATGGGCAAGCCGCACTCCGACGCGGTGCTGGAGATCGTGATCGCGATCGACCACGTCGCCTGGGCCGCCAAGCACGCCGCCAAGGTGCTCGGCCCGCGACGCGTGAGCTCCGGGATGCTGATGGCCAACCAGGCCGCGACGCTGGAGTACCACCCGCTCGGCGTGGTCGGGGTCATCGGACCCTGGAACTACCCGGTGTTCACGCCGATGGGGTCGATCATCTACGCGCTCGCGGCCGGCAACGCGGTGGTGTTCAAGCCCAGCGAGTACGCCCCCGGCGTGGGCACCTGGCTCGCCGACTCGTTCGCGGAGGTGTGCCCCGACTTCCCGGTGTTCCAAGTGGTGACCGGGCTCGGCGAGACCGGGGCCGCGCTGTGCCGGGCCGGGGTGAACAAGCTGGCGTTCACGGGCTCGACGGCGACCGGCAAGCGGGTGATGGCCACCTGCGCCGAGACGCTGACCCCCGTGGTGATCGAGGCCGGCGGCAAGGACGCCCTCCTCGTCGACGAGGACGCCGACGTGGCTGCCGCGGCGGACGCGGCGGTCTGGGGCGCGATGTCCAACGCCGGCCAGACCTGCATCGGGGTGGAGCGGGTCTACGTGCATGAGTTGGTCTACGACGACTTCGTCGAGCGGGTCCAGGAGCTCACCCGCGACCTGCGCGCCCACCATGACCTCCAGTCGGAGATCGGGCCGATCACCATGCCCTCGCAGGTCGGCATCATCCGCTCCCACATCGAGGACGCGCTGTCGCGGGGCGGTCGCGCGCTGGTCGGCGGGGCCGAGGCGGTCGGGGACCGCTTCGTGCAGCCGACCGTGCTGGTCGACGTACCCGAGGACTCCACGGCGGTCACCGAGGAGACGTTCGGCCCGACGATGACGGTCACCCGGGTGGCCTCGATGGACGAGGCGGTGCGGCTGACCAACGCGACCCGCTACGGGCTCGGGTCCACGGTGTTCTCCGGCCGCCGCGCCATGGAGCTGGCGCGCCGGATCCGCTCGGGGATGACCGCGATCAACTCGGTGATCTCCTTCGCCGCGATCCCGGCCCTGCCGTTCGGCGGTGTGGGCGACTCCGGCTTCGGCCGCATCCACGGCGCGGACGGGCTCCGGGAGTTCGCCTACGCCAAGGCGATCGCCCGGCAGCGGTTCAAGCCGCCGATGCTGCTCACGTCGTTCTCGCGCACAGTCAAGGAGGACAACCGGCTGATCCAGCTGGTCACGATGCTGCACGGGGGGAGCTCGACGCTGCCGAAGCGGCGCCGGGGCGAGTGACCGACTGGGTCCTGCACGTCGATCTGGACCAGTTCATCGCCGCGGTCGAGGTGCTGCGGCACCCGGAGCTGGCCGGCCGGCCGGTGGTGGTGGGCGGACGCGGCGACCCCACGGAGCGCGGGGTGGTGGCCACCGCGTCGTACGAGGCCCGGGAGTACGGCGTGGGCTCCGCGATGCCGCTGCGCACGGCCGCCCGCAAGTGTCCCGACGCGGTGTTCCTGCCGATCGACGCGCCGGCCTACGAAGCCGCCTCCGCCCGGGTGATGGAGGCGCTGCGGTCCTTCGGGGTGCCGGTGGAGGTGCTCGGCTGGGACGAGGCCTTCATGGCAGTCCGCACCGACGACCCTGAGGCCTACGCGCAGCGGGTGCGCGCGGCGGTGCTGGAGAGCACCGGCCTGCACTGCTCGGTCGGCGTCGGCGACAACAAGCTGCGCGCCAAGATCGCCACCGACTTCGGCAAGCCGCGCGGCACCTTCCGGCTCACCGAGGACACCTGGTTCGCGGTGATGGGGGAGCGGCCCACCGACGCGCTGTGGGGGATCGGGCGCAAGACCGCCAGACGCCTCGGCGAGCTCGGGATCAGCACCGTCGGGCAGCTCGCGTCGGCGGATACGGCGAGGCTCGCCGAGCGGCTCGGTCCGACGATGGGGCCGTGGTACCGCCGGCTCGGGCGCGGCGTCGACTCCTCGCCGGTCGACGCGACGCCCTACGTCCCGAAGGCGCACGGCCGCGAGACGACGTTCCAGGAGAACCTCACCGACTGGGGGCAGATCGGGGCCGAGGCGCGGAGGCTCACCGGCCACGTGCTCGCCGACATCCACGCCGAAGGCCGTCGTGCGGTCCGGGTCGGGGTGAAGCTGCGGTACGCCCCGTTCGAGACGCGCAGCCGCAGTCTCACGCTGCCGGGTCCGACGTACGACCGCGACGAGCTGGAGGCCGCGGCCCTCACACTGCTCGGACGGTTCGACTCCGACCGGGCCGTGCGCCTGCTCGGTGTCCGCCTCGAGATGGAGGCCCCACCGTCCTGACGCCGACTCGGCGCTTGTGCCGGCCCTGAACCCGTCGATCCGGCGCTTGTGCCGGCCGGGAACCCGCCGACCCGGCGCTCTTGCCGCGTAGGCTCCTCGCCGTGGACGAGCGGCGGATCGTGGGCATCACCGGCGCGCCCGGCGCCGGGAAGAGCACGTTCGCCGAGGCGTACGTCGACCGGGCGCGCGCCGCGGGCGCGGACGCGGCACTCGTCCCGATGGACGGGTTCCACCTCGCCGACGTGACCCTCACCAAGCTGGGTCTGCTCGACCGCAAGGGCGCACCCGAGACCTTCGACGCATGGGGCTATGCCGCGCTGCTGGCTCGCCTGCGGGCGCGTCGCCCCGAGACGGTGTACGCCCCGGGGTTCGAGCGCACCCTGGAGCAGCCCATCGCGGCGGCGGTGGCGGTCCGGGCCGGCGTCGGCCTGGTCGTCACCGAGGGCAACTACCTGTTGCTGGACCGTCCGGAGTGGCGTGCGGTCCGCGACCAGCTGGACGCTGTGTGGTTTCTCCACGCCGACGACGAGCTCCGCAGGGAGCGGCTGGTGACCCGGCACGTGGCCTTCGGCAAGTCGCCGGAGGAGGCGCGTGCCTGGGTAGCGCGCGTCGACGAGGCCAACGCGCGGCTGGTCGAGGCGTCCCGGGAGGCGGCCGACCAGGTGATCGACGTGACGGCACCGCCGTCGAGGTGAGGGCCCCGGACGGCAGGTCTCCGGTGGCAGACGCAGTGCGCGGGGTCAGACCCAGTGGTTGTCGTGGCGCAGGTAGAACTCCGCCAGCTCCTCCGAGGACGGCCGCTCGGCGCGGTGGCCCATCTCGACCAGGCCCTCGAAGTACCCCTCCCGCGGCGCCCCGGGCGCGAACAGGATGAGCATCGAGGCGTCGGCGCCGGACTCGTTGCGGAAGGCGTGGATGCCGCCCTCGGGCACGAAGCAGAAGTCGCCGGGTCGCGCGTCGTGCCATGAGCCGCCGTCGTACAGCCGCACCGTCCCGGACAGGATGAAGAACGACTCCGAGAGCGTCCGGTGGAAGTGCGGGCCGGGGCCGGAGAGGCCGGGGCCCATGTCCCAGCGGTACAGCCCGAACTGGCCGTTGGTGGAGTCGCCGGTGGCCAGGTAGTGGCAGAAGCCGCTGCCGGTGCGCAGCTCGGCCGGCGCGTCGCCACGCCGCACCTGAGCGGTGACCTCCCCGCCGTCGCCGAGGTAGGTGGGATCGGGGTAGGACATGACCCGACGATAGGACCGCGCGGTGCGGCGCCGCCGCAGATTCCGCGGAGCCGGGACCTTCGCCACTACGGTGGCAGGCATGGCGGACGGCTTCCCTGCACGCTTCGGGCATGCGGTCGAGACGCTGACCCCTGGCTACTTCGCGCTGGTGATGGCGAGCGGGATCATCTCCATCGGGATGCACCTGCAGGGGTTCACGGTGCTCTCGCAACTGCTGCTGGCCGCGTGCGTGGCCGCGTTCGTGGTGCTGCTGGCGCTCAACGTGTGGCGGCTGGTGGCCCACCGCAGCGCCGTGGTGGACGACTTCATGGCGCCCGCCCGCGCGTTCGGGTTCTTCACGTTCGTGGCCGGCACCAACGTGCTCGGCGTGCGGCTCGGCGTGGCCGGCCACTACACCGCGACCGCCGTTCTGCTGGCGGTGTCCGGCCTGGCCTGGCTGCTGCTCGGGTACGTCGTCCCGTGGACCGCCGTGCTCAGCCGCGAGGAGCGGCCGGTCACCGCGGCGGCCAACGGCACCTGGTTCATCTGGGTGGTGGCCAGCGAGTCGGTGGCGACCGCCGCGGCGACCCTCGAGCCGGTGGTGGGCCACGGCCGCCGCGAGGTGGCGCTGCTCGCGGTGGCGTCCTGGTCGGTCGGGGTCATCCTGTACGTCGCAGCGGCGGTGTTCGTCTCGCTGCGGATGATGCTCTACCCACTGCGGCCCGAAGACCTGAACCCGCCGTACTGGGTGGCGATGGGCGCGGTGGCGATCACCGTGGTCTCCGGGGCGCGGATCGTCGAGATGGCCGACGCGCCGATGGTCAACGCCACGCGCGGGCTCGTGGCAGGTCTCGCCGTGGTGTTCTGGGCGTTCGCCACGTGGCTGATCCCGGTGCTGGTCGCCGCCGGGTGGTGGCGGCACGTGAGCCGGCGGGTGCCGCTGCGCTACGAGGCGACGCTGTGGAGCATGGTGTTCCCGCTGGGGATGTACGCCGTGGCCGGGATCTACCTCGGCCAGGCCGACGCCCTCCCGGTGGTGGAGGGCATCGGCGCGGGGGAGATCTGGGTCGCGTTCTCCGCCTGGCTGCTGGTCTTCGCCGCAATGGTGTGGCACGTGACCAGGACCGTGTTCCTGCCGCGTCGCGCCGACGCGCCGGAGCCTGGCCCGCTGATGGCGTCGCCAGGCTCCGACCGCTGAGGGCTACTCCACGGTGATGGCGCGCAGCACGTCGACCCGGCTGGCGCGCCGCGCGGGTCCGACCGCGGCCAGCACGCCCACGAGCGCGGCGACGACGACGTAGACCACCAGCGTCGGCACCGGCACGCTCACCACGGAGATGCCGGAGTCGACCATGGCCCGGCTCAGCGCGACGCCGGCCACCACGCCGAGGGCGATGCCGGTCAGCGCGCCCAGCAGCGACATCAGCACCGACTCGCGGCGGACGACGGTGCGCACCTGCCGGCGGGTGGCGCCGACCGCGCGCATCAGTCCGAGCTCGCGGGTCCGCTCGACCACCGAGAGCACCAGCGTGTTCACGATCCCGAGGATCGCCACCACGACGGCGAGCAGCAACAGCGCGGTGACCAGGCCGAGCATCTTGTCCACCGACGCCTGGGCGTCCGCAGTGAGGCCGGCCGGGTCCGAGACGACGACGTTGGGGTAGTCGTGCGCCAGTGCGGCCGTGACCGCCTTCTTGACCGCGGCCGGGTCCGCCCCCGGCGCGTCCTTGACCAGGACCGCCATGTCCAGCGCCGAGGTGACGTGGGCGGCGTAGTCCTGCAGGGGTACGACGTACGGCGACCCGACCAGCGAGTCCCGGTCGAACGTCGCGGCGACGCGGAAGGTGCTCACGCCGGTCTCCGGGAACGTCACTCGCACCCGGTCCCCGGGGCCCACGCCGAGCCGGTCGGCCTCCTTGGTGCCCACCAGCATGGTGCCGGGACCGAAGCCGGCGAGGTCCCCGGAGGTGATCCCGAGGTTCGCGACGTCGCTCAGGCCTTCGGGCTGCGCCCCGGCGAGGTAGGTCGACCTGCCCTGCACCCGCGCGCCGGTGAACCGCATCTCGGAGACCGTGGCCACGTCGTCGCGCGAGCGCAGCAGGTCCGCAGCCGCCGGGCTGATCCCGGACCCCTGGCCCTGCGCCTTGAGGATCAGGTCCGCGCGGTTGCCCCCGGCGACGATGTCGGTGACCGACGCCTTCGTGGAGGCCGCAGTCACCGCGACCGCGGTGACCACGGTCAGGCCGATGGTCAGCGCCAGCGCGGTGGCCGCGGCGCGCTGCGGTGAGCGCGCCACGTTGCGTGCGGCGAGCCGCCACCCGCTGCCTCGCCGGCCGCGGTCGGCGACCGCGGCCATGCCGCGGGCCAGCAGCGGCCCGCAGGTGACCAGGCCGGCGAAGGCGACCAGGGTGCCGGCGCCGGCCAGGGCGGGCTGCCCGCCGAGGACGATGCTCACCACCAGCGTGACCGCGCCCAGCCCGAGCAGCGCCCAGCCGGCGACCGTGCGCCGCCGACCGACCCCGGTGCCGACGGCCTGCGCCTCGCGCAGGGCCTCGACAGGACCGACCTTGGTGGCGACGAAGGCCGGTACGACGGCCGCGACCACGGTCACGCCGACACCGACGAGCAGCGCCGCGAGCACGGTGCGCGGCTCGACCGCGGCGGAGGTGGTGGGCACCTCGATGCCGATGGCGGCGAGGAGACCGCGGATGCCGACCGCCAGCCCCACCCCGGCGAACAGCCCGATCACGGCGGAGACCAGGCCGATGACGAGCGCCTCGAGCACGATGCCGCCCAGGACCTGGCGCCGCGTCGCGCCGACCGCGCGGAGCAGGGCCGTCTCGCGGCGCCGCTGCGCGACCAGCACGTTGAAGGTGTTCCAGATGACGAACGAGCCCACCAGCAGCGACACCGCGGCGAAGACCAGCAGCACCTTGGTGAAGATGCCGAGCCCGTCGCGGACCGCCTTGGAGCTCTGGCCGGCCACCTGGGCGCTGGTCAGCGCCTCGACGCCGGAGGGCAACCGCTTCGCGATCGTGTCGCGGAGCTCGGCCGGGCTCTGGGTGCCGTCGCCGAGCACGTCGATCTTGTCCACCTCGCCGACCTTGTCCAGCCGCTGCTGGGCGGTGCGCAGGTCGAAGCCGGCGAGTGTGGCCCCGGCCAGGCTGTCGGTCTTGCCGAAGCCGACCATCCCGGCCATCCGGAAGGATCCGGTGCCGTCCTGGAAGACCACGCGGACGGTGTCTCCGACGTGGAAGCCGGCCTTGCGGGCGGTTGCGGCGTCGAGCACGAGCTCACCGGGGCCGTGCGGGGCGCGGCCGGACCGGAAGGAGAAGTCGCCGGCAAGCCGACGGTCGGTGCCGATGCTCGCGCCGAGCGTCGGGGCGCCACCGGGCTGGATCGGCTTCCCGGCCTTGTCGAGGACCAGGGCGAAACCGGTGACCCCGCCCTGCGCGGCGGTGACGCCGGGCGCGGCCGCGACCCTGGAGACCAGCGACTCCTCCAGCGGACGGGTCTGCCCCTGGGAGCTGAGGTCCTGGTAGGCTGGCTCGGCCTGCACGGTGACGTCGACGCCCTTGGTCAGGCCGGCGTACAGCTCGTCGAAGGCCTTGCTCATCGTGTCCGAGAGCACGAACGTGCCGGACACGAAGGCCACGCCCACGGTGACCGCGGTGACGGTCAGGAACAGCCGCAGCTTGTGGGCGAGCAGCGCGCGTAGCGAGTGCTTGACCACGCTCAGTCACCCAGCCGCTTCATGGTCTCGAGCACCGAGTCGCGGGTCGGCGCGGGGAGCTCGTCGACGATCCGGCCGTCGGCCAGGAACACCACCCGGTCGGCGTAGGAGGCGGCCACCGGGTCGTGGGTGACCATCACCACCGTCTGCCCCAGGTCGTCGACCGCCGCGCGCAGGAAGCGCAGCAGCTCGGTGCCGGTCCTGGAGTCCAGGGCGCCGGTCGGTTCGTCGCCGAAGACCACCTCGGGACGGGACACGAGGGCGCGAGCCACGGCGACGCGCTGCTGCTGGCCGCCGGAGAGCTGCGAGGGTCGGTGACCGAGCCGGTCGCCGAGCCCGAGGGTGTCGACCACGGTGGCGAACCAGTCGCGGTCGAGCCTCCGCCCGGCCAGGTCGACGGGCAGCGTGATGTTCTCCTCGGCGGTCAGGGTCGGCAGCAGGTTGAACGCCTGGAAGACGAACCCGAGCCGGTCGCGGCGCAGGATCGTGCGCTCCTTGTCCGAGAGCGTCGCCAGGTCGGTCTCCCCGACGAACGCCTGGCCGGAGGTCAGCGTGTCGAGCCCCGCGACGCAGTGCATCAGCGTCGACTTGCCGGACCCCGAGGGGCCCATGATCGCGGTGAACGCCCCGGTGGCGAACTCCACCGAGACGTCGTCGAGGGCCACCACGGTGGCGTCGTCGGTGCCGTAGGCCTTGCGGGCGTTGCGCACCCGCGCGGCGGCGAGAGGGGACCGCTCGTCGGCGCGGGCGGCCAGGGCGGTGTCGGTCATGATCGGTGTCCTTCGTGGTTGGGCGGATGGATCCGTCCCCGAGTACGGCGGCCGGTGGGCCGGGTGACGGCTCTCACCCCGGCAGGTGCCGGTGCAAGAAGCCGTCGAGCGTGAGGTCGAGCCCGTAGTCGAACTCGACGTCGTCGTCGAGCCGCTCCAGCAGCGGGGAGAGCTCGGCGACGTAGGGACGTTCCCGGCGTAGCGTCCGGGCGTCGGGGGAGGGGCCCCGGGGGGTGGGCGTGCCGGCGAAGTAGCGGTTGAGCTCGACGGTCGCGGTGCCCAGCGAGTACGCGGCGAGCGCGCGGTAGGAGCTCACCACGTCCAGGGCCGGGACGCCGGCGCGGCGGAGTGCGCGGTAGCCGGACTCGACGAAAGCCAGGGCATCGAGGGTCCGCGGTGGGTACGTCGAGACCAGCGGCAGCACGCCGGGGTGGGCGAGCAGGGTGGCGCGCACGTGGTGCATCAGCTCGCGCAGGGTCTCGCGGGGACCGAGCTGCGGGTCCGGTGGCCCGATCGCGGCGTACACGAGCTGCGCGATCTCGTCGAGCAGCGCCTCGCGGTCGGCGACATAGGAGTAGAGCGTCATCGGAGAGACCTCCAGCGCAGCCGCCACCCGCCGCATCGTGACTGCCTCGAGGCCCTCGGCGTCGAGGAGGTCGAGGGCCGCTTGCGCCACGGCGTGCGTGGTCAGTCCGGTGCGCTTCGGCACGCGTCCCCTCCTCGCTCGTTCCCCGCCGCGACCGGGCGCGGCCTTCCCCGAAAGAAATGTACACCGTACGGATCCCGGGTGTAGCGTCCTCTCGTGATTTGTACGGCGTACAAAAAGATGGTGGCGTGTGCCCGCACCGGCACCCTTGCCGACCGCCGATTCCTCCGGCTCGCCACCGCGACCGGGGTGAGCCTGCTCGGCTCCCAGGTCACCCTGCTCGCGCTTCCGCTCACCGCGGTGCTGGTCCTGCACGCATCCGCCGGCCAGGTGGCCGCTCTGGCCACCGCCGGGACCGCGCCGTTCCTGGTGCTCGGCCTGCCTGCGGGGGTCTGGGTGGAGCGCTGGTCGCTGCGTCGGCTGATGGTGCTGACCGATCTGCGGCGCGCGGCGCTGCTGGTGAGCGTGCCGGTCGCGGCGCTGGTCGGCTGGCTGACCACGCTCCAGCTCTACGTGGTCGCGTTCGCGGTGGGGTCCTGCGGGGTGTTCTTCGACGTGGCCGCGCTCTCGGTGCTGCCCACGCTGGTACCGCCGGCCCGGATCGCGGCGGCCAACGGCGCACTGGAGGTGGCCCGGGCCTCGGCGCAGACCTCCGGGCCGGCCGTCGGCGGGGTGCTGGTGCACACGCTCACCGCTCCGATCGCCGTGCTCGCTGACGCCGCCAGCTACGCGGTCTCCGCGCTGCTGCTGCGCCGGCTCCCGGACGTGCGGGTCACCGGGGTCGGCGGGCGTCCCGGCGCGAGGAGCTCCTTGTGGGTGGAGGTGCGGGCGGCATCGGTTTCTGCCTGCGGCACCCCTACGTGCGGGCGCTGGCGGGCGGAGCGGCGTGGCACCTGAGCGCCGCCTGAGGATTGGTCGCACCCTCGTTTACCTGGTGGGGGGCCGGGTACGTCCACGTCACCTGCAGATGTGCAGGCCTGAACGCCGCAGACGAGCAACAACGTGCAAGACCACTCAAGAGCAACCAGGAGGAGATGCATCATGGGCGACGCCGCTGAGGACCGCACCAAGGCCGCCGCGCTTCCCGAGGGCGACGTGATCCGGATCCTGCTCGAGCAGCACGCCCGCGTGCGCGAGCTGTTCTCGGAGATCAAGACCGCCGAGGGCGAGCACAAGCAGCACGTGTTCGACGAGCTGCGTGCGCTGCTGGCGGTGCACGAGACCGCCGAGGAGATGGTGCTGCGTCCGGTCTCGAAGGACGCCGCCGGGAAGTCGGTCGTGGACGCGCGCATGCACGAGGAGTCGGAGGCCAACGAGGTGCTGAAGGCGCTGGAGAAGATGGACGTCGGCAGCGCCGACTTCGACACGAAGATCGCCGAGTTCGAGAAGGCGGTCGACGCGCACGCCGAGAAGGAGGAGAGCGAGGAGTTCCCACACATCCTCGCCCAGACCGACGAGCAGAAGCGGGCCTCGATGGGCCGCCAGCTCAAGGCAGCCGAGTCGATCGCCCCGACCCACCCGCACCCGTCCGCCGCGGGGTCGACTGGTGCGCAGTACACCGCTGGCCCGTTCGCCTCGCTGGTGGACCGCACCCGCGACGCGATCAAGGGCACGTCGAGCTGAGCAGGTCGTGACGTCGCCGTGCCCCGCCCGCGTCGTGCGGGCGGGGCACGGCCGTCTCTGGTCGCGTGCCGCGCGGATGAGGCAGGGGGAGGTGCACTAGGTTGGACCCCGTGCAACCACCGGAGAAACCGGGGAACACCGGACCCGTGAACCGGGCCGACCTCTTCGTCCAGCTGGCGCGCGCCGTCTCGGAGGCGGAGGACAGCGACCAGCTGCCGCAGCGGCTGTGCCGCACGTTCGTGAGCGTGCTGGGTGCGGCCGGAGGGGCGATCACGCTGATGCAGGACCGGAGCGAACGCACGACGGTCTACGCCACCGACCACGTGGCGAGCCGGATCGAGGACCTCGAGGAGGTCTACGGGGAAGGGCCTGGGACCGACGCGTTCGCCACCGGCAGCGTCGTCAGCGGCGCGCTGCAGGAGCCGCCCCGGCGCTGGCCGCTGTTCACGACGGCCGCCCGGGCCGCGCTGGGCCCGCTCGTCCTGCATGCCTTTCCGATGCGCACCCCCCGCGCCGTGCTGGGGGTGGCCACCGTCTACCAGCAGCGTGCGGAGGAGCTGGCCCTCGCCCTCGACCGCGCCCAGTTCCTCGCCGACGCGATCGGCGCCGCACTGGCCCGGCGCGCCGACCCGGTGGAGCGCTCGCCGTGGCCGGCACGCGACCGGATCAACCAGGCGATCGGCATGGTCGTCGCGCAGCTCGGCGTGCCGCCGGACGACGCGCTCGCGCTACTGCGCGCCTTCGCCTTCAGCCACGACCTGTCGCTGGACCAGGCGGCGAGCGCGGTCGTCGAGCGCCGCCACGTCTTCGACCTCGGTGACCCCTCAGGAGAGGACAGCTGATGACGTCACGACCCGCGTTCCTTGCGCTCGGCGACGCCCTGCGCGCCCTCACCGAGGGCAGCGACCTGCAGCAGACCCTGGTGCAGGTCCTCGACACCTGCCTCGACGTCCACCAGGGGCTGGCCGCGGGGGTCATGCTCAGCCCACGGGACGGGGTGGTCGAGCTGCTGGCCGCAACCTCCCACCGCAGCACCGAGATCGAGCTCTACCAGATCCAGTCCGCCGACGGGCCGTGCCTCGAGGTGATCCGGGGCGGACACGCGGTGGTCGCCAGTGGTGAGCAGGAGGTGCGGGCACGCTGGGGCGAGGTCGGTCCGGCGATCGTGCGCGCCGGCTACCAGTCGGTGCGGGCCTTCCCGCTGCGGCGCCGCGAGGTGGTCTTCGGTGGCCTGAACATCTTCGGGGCGACCCTCGACCCGCGTCCCGACGAGGACGCCCTCGCGCTCGGCCAGGCGTTCGCGGACCTGGTGGCGGTGCTGGTCCTGGCCTCGCTCGGCAACGGAGAGGAAGACGTCGCGGCGCGGGTCCGCGAGGCGATCGCCGGCCGCACGGTCATCGAGCAGGCCAAGGGCGTGCTCGCGCACCGGCTCGGCGTCGGTGTGGCGCGGGCCTACGACGCGCTGCTCGAGCGGGCGCGTGCCACTGGCGCCACGGTCACCGGCGAGGCGGCGCGCACGATCGCCGAGGCCCAGCGCTCACGCGAGGACCAGTAGGGCAGTCTCGGCAACGAGATAGGTTTGATGCATATGAGCCAGTTTCCGGCGGAGGATGAGAGACGTACGCGCCCGGGCCCGGCGTCGACCGGCCACCGGGAACCCGCGATCGCGTCCGCATTGGCGGAGGTCGCCCGCATTCTCGACGAGAAGCGCGACGTGCGGGAGACCCTGGAGGGGATCGCGAACACGGCCCGGGAGGCAGTCCCCGGGTTCGACCACGTCGGGGTTTCGATCGCACCGGCGGGCCGCAGGCGGGACCGGTCGCCGATCGAGACGCTCGCGGCGACCGACCCGTTGGTGGACCAGCTCGACCAGCTGCAGTGGCACCTCGGCGAGGGGCCATGCGTGGACGCCCTGCAGGCGGAGCCGGTGGTGATCGTCGAACACGCCCGGCACGCCCAGAGATGGCCGCGCTACGTGCCCGAGGCCGTCCGCATCGGGCTGCGCGCCCAGCTCGCGATCCGGCTCTTCAGCGACCGCAGCGGCGTCGGCGGGCTGAACTTCTACTCCGTGGCCCAGGAGACCGTGGACCCGCTCGCACCGGTGATCGGCGAGCTGTTCGCGGTCCACGCCGCGGTGGCGCTCGGCCGGGCGCGAGAGATCGAAGGTCTGCACGAGGCGCTGGCAAGCCGCAAGGTGATCGGTCAGGGCATCGGCATCCTCATGGAGCGCTACGGGTTCGACGAGGAACGCGCGTTCCAGTTCCTGCTGCGCAGCTCGCAGCAGAACAACGTCAAGCTGCGCAAGGTCGCCGAGGACCTCGTCGCGGGTGCGGTCCACCGGGACGCCTGAGCCTGCTCAGGGGGCCGTGAGCAGACTCACGGTCGGCAGGCAGCGCTGCCATTTCCCACGGCCCGGGCCCGTTCGCCAAGATGGTGGCCAATGCCCGAGAACCGCGATCTCTACAAGACCCTCGACCTCGCCCTGAGAGTCGGCGAGCAGCTGATGTCGGCCGGCGCCGGTGCCGCCGACGTCAGCGCGACCATGCTCAACGTGACCCTGGTGTGCGGGCTGCGGGGCGTGGTCGCGGACGTCACCTTCACCGCGCTGTCGCTGAGCTATCAGCCGAGCATGGACGAGCCGGCGCTGATCCAGATGCGCCAGGTCGCCCATCGTGAGATCGACTACGAGGACCTCACCATGGTCGACCACCTCGTGCGCGACCTGATCGTCGGGCGGATCGACCGGGACGAGGCCCGCACCCGGCTGGCGCGGATCATCTCCTCCGGGCACCGGCTGCCGCGCTGGGCGGTCACCCTCGGGTTCGGCGGCGTGGGCGCCGGGGTCGGCATGCTGCTCGGCGGCAACGCGCTCGTGCTGGTGATCGCGGCGGTGGCCGCCATGGGCGTCGACGTGCTCCAGCGGGCGATGTCGCGCCGTCGGCTGCCGTCGTTCTACCAGCAGGTGGCCGGTGGCCTGCTCGCGACGATGGTCGCGGTGGGCACCGCAGCGACCCATGTCCACCTCGACCCCTCCCGGGTGGTCACCGCCGCGATCATCATGCTGCTCGCCGGGATCGGCTTCATGGGGGCGGTCCAGGACGCGCTGACCGGCTTCCCGCTCACGGCTGGCGCGCGGATCCTCGAGGCGATCCTGGCTACCGCGGGCGTGATCTCCGGGGTCAGCGGCGGCCTGACGCTGGGCAAGGTGCTCGGCGTGGACCTCGGCCGGCTCACCCCGGGCGCGGCCGGGTGGGCCGATCTGCCGTACATGACGGTCGGCGCCGGTGTCTGTGCGGGGGCGTTCGCGTTCGCGTCGTACGCGCCGCTGCGCGCGCTGGCGCCGATCGCCCTGATCGGTGCGATGGCGGAGGTGCTGTCCTACCTCTCGCTGGACCGCGGCCTGGGCCCCGCCTGGAGCTCGGCCATCGCGGCGGTGATGATCGGTGTGGTGAGCTACTCGGTGGCCGGCCGGGTGAAGGTGCCGCCGCTGGTGATCGTGGTGTCCGCGATCGTGCCGCTGCTGCCGGGCCTGTCGATCTACCGCGGGCTGTCCCTGCTGACCACCGGCGGCAACGGCCTGGTGCCGATCATCGGCGCGGCCGCCATCGCCATCGCGCTCGCCTCAGGAGTGATCCTCGGGGAGTACGGCGCCCAGCCGCTGCGGCGCGAGGCGCGCAAGCTCGAGACCCGGCTGGCCGGACCGCGGCTGGTCGGTCCGCTGCGCGCCCGGACGGTCAGGAAGCAGAGCGCCAAGGCGTCTTGACGGGCCCGCGGGTCAGCGCACCTCGAAGCCCTCGACCGGCGCCGGCTGCGCGTCCCGCACCTCGACGGCCTCGACGGCGGCGTGCGGGGGTCCCTGGTGCATCCAGGCGAGCAGTCGCTCGACGGCCTCGCCCGGTCCCTGTAGGTGCGCGCGCACGCTTCCGTCCGGCTCGTTGCGGACCCAGCCGTGCACGCCGTGCCGGGCGGCCTCGCGCCGGCAGGAGTCGCGGAAGAAGACGCCTTGCACGCGCCCGTGCACGACGACCTCGCGGGCGGTGGAGTCTGCCTGGTTCATGGTCCCATTCTGGTGCCAGGTCCGCGGCGGCTACGCGCTGGTGCAGTCGGTCCAGTCCGCGTCCGCGGGGGCGCAGTTGAACCAGTACGGCCCGATCCGGAAGGCGTGCTCGCGCAGGTAGGCCACGCGGGAACCGGGCACCAGGTCGAGCAGCCGCTCGAGCCGGTCGGGATCGTGGTGTCGCCAGTGCAGCACCTGCCCGTCGTCGAGCTCGATGGTGAGCTCGACGCCGTCGACGCTGACGAACCGGGCCGGTGTGGACGGCGAGCGCAGCGCGCTGCCCTGGTGCTGGTAGTGCATCTGGTGGCCGGGACCGTAGAGGTCGCAGCCGGTCGGATCCGGCCGCGCCGGAGTGTCGCGGCGTCCTGATGCCGGTGTCGGACGGCTGCGCCCCTCAGCCGTCGGTCGTGAGACCTCGTTCCTCATGCAACCCCCCCGGGTGTGATCCCACTGTCCACGATAGGCGCGGGCGGGGACAAGATGGTGCCGTGCACGAGGTGGACATTTTGCTTGCCCGGCTGGACCCGGAGTCGGCGCGGCGCGCCGACTCCGCGCTGGCCTGGTTGCTCGGGACCCGGGGCGAGCGGGCGCCGCTCAGCGCGCTGACGCAGGCGGGGCTCCAGGAGCTGCTGTGGAACCGGCTGGGCCGCACCAGCGCCGGGCCGGAGGCCGAGGACCACGAGGCCGCCTGGGCGCTCGGTGACTTCTTCGCGCAGGCCGGGCTGGACCGCTATGCGCGGATCTGCCGCGACCCGCACACCCACGAGATCCTCGCCCTGTGGCACCGTGACCCCGCTGCGGCGGCCGGCGCGGCGTCGCGGGCCCAGCGGGCCTCCGGCGTGGTCCCTCTCGGCGCGGCCGGGCTCGAGTTCGGCGAGGTCCTCGGTCCGGTGGAGAACCGCGCCTTCGACGGCGCCAGCCGGTTCCTGGAAGAAGGAGTGGCAAGCGGGGCGCTCGCCCCGCGGCTGCGCGGGTTCCGCGCCGCCGCCCGACGGCGGGTCGAGCGCTACCTGACCACCCCGTCGGCGGACTTCGGCGGCGAGCCGCCGCGGACGTCCGTGTGGAGCGAGCGCGCGGCGGCGTGGCGGTCGTCGTTCCGCAACGTGCCCGGCGCGTTCTGGGCTGCGGGATCGCCACACGTCCGGGCGGCGCCGGCGGTGCCCGCCCGGGCCGGGCTGTCGCTGGCCCCGGTGGTCGCGCTGCTGGCGGGCGTGGGGGAGGGGGTGGCGCTGACCGAGGCCGGCTACCTGCCCACCCGGCTGGTGCTCGGGCTCGACGAGCGGTTCGGCTGGTCGCAGGAGTACTCGCTGGCCCGCCCGCGCGGGGAGGCGGATCTGGCGCCACTGCGCTTCGTCGACGAGCACCTGCGCGCGCAGCGGCTGCTGACCCGGCGTGGCCGGCAGCTGACCGTCTCCTCGTCGGGTCGCGCCGCGCTGGCCGAACCGGCGGCTCTGTGGGCGGCCGTGACCGCGCCCGGGCCGCGCTGGCGCGCCGGCTTCGAGCAGGACGCGCTCGCGGTGCTCGCGGTGGCCCTGCTCCGCGGCGACCGGCTCACCAGCGACCAGGTGGCCGAGGAGATGGCCTACGTGCTGGGCGGCAAGTGGCGTGCCGAGGGCGGTGGGTCGGTCGAGGAGGGCGCCCGGTGGGTGCAGGCGGAGTGGTACCGCCTCGGGCTCGTGCTGGGCTGGTACGACGAGCGTCGCCGGGCCGAGGAGCTGAGGCTGAGCGACGTCGGACGGGTGGCCGCCGCATGCGTGTTCCGGTCGGTGGCCACCGCGCCTCGTCGCTGAGTCGTGGTGCTGGGCTCGCTACGGCGCCAGCCGACGGGCACCGAGGGCGATCACGCGCTGGTAACGGGGCCCGACCAGCCGGACGAACCAGTCGAGTGCCTTGGCGTCGGCGCCGACGACCACCCGCGGCTTGTTGGCCAGCACCGCGTCGATGATGATCTCGGCGGCCCGGTCGGGGGTCATCCGGGCCAGCTTGGTGTCGAAGTGCTTGGCGACCTGCCCCTGGTCGTGGCTGCGGGTGGTGCGGGCGTTGCGGGCGATCGCGGTCTTGATCCCCCCGGGGTGGACGACGGTCAGCTGGACCGGGCGCTTGGCGATGAGCAGCTCCTGGCGCAGCGCCTCGCTGAACCCGCGCACCGCGAACTTGGCGGCGTTGTAGGCGGTCTGGCCGGGCATGCCGAGCAGCCCGAAGAGGCTGGAGACGTTGACGATGTGTCCGTCGCCGGAGGCGACCAGGTAGGGCAGGAACTCCTTGGTGCCCTGCACCACGCCCCAGAAGTCGACGTCCATGACCCACTCGAAGTCGTCGTAGTCGACCTCCTCGAAGTCCCCGTGCAGTGCCACGCCGGCGTTGTTGACGACGACGTTGACACGCCCGAACTCCTCGGCGACCGAGGCGGCGTAGGCCCGCAGCGCCTCGCGGTCGCGTACGTCGACCTTGTCCGAGCGCACCTCGCGGTGGGTGAGCTTCTGCGCCTGCTGCACGGTCTCGACCAGGCCGACCTCGTCCCAGTCGCTGAGCGCGAGCACGGCACCCTTGGTGGCCGCGTTGAGGGCGAGGGCGCGGCCGATGCCCGAGCCGGCGCCGGTGATGACGACGACCTTGCCGTCGAGGGTTCTCATACGGGTGCTCCTCCGGTGACGGAATGGGACGGGGATGTGGCCGAGGCGGGCGTCGCGACGTACGCCTCGGGGTCGAAGCGGGCGGTCAGCCGGCGGAAGGCGAAGGTGGTGCGCGGCCAGAGCGTGACGTTGCGCCCGTGCTCGTCGAGGTACCAGCTCGAGCAGCCGCCGGAGCTCCAGACGGTGCGCTTCATTCGGCGCTGCAGGTCGGCGTTCCAGCGGGCCTGGGCCTGCGGCGAGGGCTCGACCGCGGCCACGCCCGAGCTGTCCATCGTGCGCAGCGCGTCGACGGTGTAGGCGATCTGCGACTCGATCATGAACACCATGCTCGAGTGTCCCAGACCGGTGTTGGGCCCGACGATGAAGAACAGGTTGGGGAAGCCGGCCACCGTGGAGCCCTTGTAGGCCTGCATGCCGTGCTCGCGGAAGTGCTCGGCGAGGGTCACCCCTCCGCGGCCGGTGATGTGGGCGGCGATCGGCAGGTCGGTGGTGTAGAAGCCGGTGGCGACGACCAGCGCATCCACCTCCCGCTCGCTGCCGTCGACGGTGACCACGCCGGAGGGGGTGACCTTGGCGATCGGGTCGGTGACCAGGTCGAGGTTGTCGCGGTCCAGCGCGGGGTAGTAGTCGTTGGAGATCAGGATGCGCTTGCAGCCGATCTCGAAGGTCGGGGTGACCTTCGCGCGCAGGGTGGGATCCGTGATGCCCTTGGCGATGTTGGCCAGCGCCGCCTTCTTGGCCGGGGCCGCGATCTTCGGGCTGATCGTGAAGGCGGGCACGAAGGCCTCGCGGCCCCAGTAGATCGCGGTCCGGTAGCCCCTCTGCACCAACGGCAGGTGCTTGAACGCAAACCTCTCCACGGCGGTGTAGGGCCGGTCCCGCCGCGGGATCACCCACGGCGCGGTGCGCTGGTAGACGTCGAGGCGCTCGACCTTCCGGGCGATCTCGGGGACGATCTGGATCGCCGAGGCGCCGGTCCCGATGACCGCCACCCGCTTGCCGGTCAGGTCGTAGTCGTGGTTCCACTGCGCGGAGTGGAACACCTCGCCGCCGAAGGAGTCGATGCCGTCGATGTCGGGGAGCCGCGGCTCCGAGAGCGCGCCCGCCGCCGGGACCAGAGCGTCGCAGGTGAGCTCGCCGGCGGACGTCCGGACGTGCCACGTCTGCTCCGGCTCGTCCCAGCGGGCGTCCTCGAGTGCGGTGCGGAAGCGGAACCGGTCCAGCACGCCGGAGTGGTGGGCCACCCGCCGGATGTAGGCCTGGATCTCCGGCTGGGGGGAGAACGACCGGGACCAGTCGGGGTTGGGCGCGAACGAGAAGGAGTACAGCTGCGAGGGCACGTCGCAGGCGGCGCCGGGGTAGGTGTTGTCACGCCAGGTGCCGCCCACGTCGTCGCCGCGCTCGACGACGAGGAAGTCGTCGATGCCGTGCTCGCGGAGCTTGATCGCCATGCCGAGGCCGGCGAACCCGGCGCCGATGATCAGCACCCGCACGTGGGCGGGCAGGGGGTCGCGCGGGCGGGTGCTCTGCCGGTGGGGCGAGGGGGCCGTCGTGGACATGGTCAGCAACGTACCGGCGGTATTGAACGAACGTCAATAGCGCTGCTGAAAAAGGTTCAGTAGCCTGGGGGCGTGACCAGCATCAGGACCCGGATGACCCCGGGCGACCGTCGCGAGCAGCTGCTCGACCTCGGCGTGCACCTGCTCGCCACCCGGTCGCTCGACGAGCTGTCCATCGACGTCCTCGCCGAGGAGGCCGGCATCTCCCGCGGGCTGCTGTACCACTACTTCGGCAACAAGCAGGACTTCCGTCGGGCCGTCGTACGCCGGGCCGCCGACGAGCTGATCGGCGTGACCGCGCCGGTGGCCGAGGGGGAGCCGCTCGAACGGCTCGAGCGGTCGCTGGAGGCGTACGTCGACTACGTGGCCGCCAACTACGAGGGCTACGCGTCCCTGGTGCGCGGCGCCGCGAGCGGCAACGAGGACCTGCGCGAGATCTACGAGGAGGCGCGAGCCGCCCTCACCGACCGGATCTTCGAGGTCGCCGACCGCGACTACCAGGGCGGGGTGCTCGCGGTGATGGCCGCCGAGGACTCGCCGGCGGTGCGGCTGATGGTGCGCGGCTGGAGCGCGCTGGCCGAGGAGGTCGTGCTGTCCTGGGTGCGCGAGGACCGCGGGGTGAGCAAGCAGCAGCTGCTGGGGATGCTGGCCACCGCGCTGCCCGGTGCGCTGTCTGGTTGCTGACGGCGGCCGCCATGCGGCGCCTCCTGGCCGGCGCTCGTCCCACGCACGAACGGCCGACCCCGAACGGGGCCGGCCGCTGGTGCTTGGAGGAGTCTTGAGCTGTTCTCTCGCGGTTAGGTGAAGATGCTGACGCCGCCGGGTCCCACGAGCAGACCGACGACGATCAGCACGATGCCCCACAGGATGCTTCCGCGGAACAGGCTGACGATGCCGGCGATCACCAGGATCACGGCGATGAGCCACAGGATGAATTGCATGTGCCCTCCCTTCGAGGAGCACACTTCCCGCCGAAGCAGGGGACCAAACGGGGGACAACCCGACTCGGCGCTTGTGCCGCCCGGGCACGGCCCGAGTCGGCGCTTGTGCCGGGGTGTCAGGGCCGCTGGACGAACACCCAGCCGCGCATCAGCACGAACCGACCCACTGCCACCGCGAGGTTGGCGAGCGTCAGCACCGCCACCTCGGCCCGGGAGTGCCGGGTGCTGGTCGCGGTGTCCAGCAGGTACAGCGCACCGGTGGTCACCGCCAGCCCGGCGCCGAACAGCGCCAGGCCTTGCACCTGGTGCCGGAGCGCGCCGGCGCGTCCGCGCAGGCCGAACGTGAACCGGCGGTTCGCGGCGGTGTTCGCCACTGCGGTGAGCAGCAGCGCGACCGCGTTCGCGACCAGCGGCGCGGCGACCGTACGGAGCATGAGGTAGGCCGCGGCGTACGCCGTCGTCGAGGCCAGTCCCACGAGTCCGAAGAGGACCGCCTGGGTGAGGAGGGCTGCGGGGGCCGGCGCGCGACCGAGCCGGTCGGCCACCTCGCCCAGCCTGAGTGTGCCGCGAAGCAGCGACCAGCCGACCCGGCCGATGCCCCGCAGGTCGGCCAGCGCGGTGCGCCACACCTCCACCCGGCTGTCGGGGTCGTCGGACCAGTCCACCGGGACCTCGTGGATCCTCAGGCCGGCTCGCTCGGCGAGGACGAGCAGCTCGGTGTCGAAGAACCAGCCGTCGTCGCGCACCAGCGGCAGCAGCTCGAGGGCCGCCTCGCGGCGGATCGCCTTGAACCCGCACTGTGCGTCGCGGAAGCCGGCGTGGAGGGTGCCGCGCAGGAGCAGGTTGTACCCGCGGCTGACCAGCTCGCGCTTGGGCCCGCGGACGGTGCGCGACCCGCGGGCCAGGCGACAGCCCGCCGCGAGGTCGGAGTGCCCCGAGAGCAGCGGTGCCACCAGCGGCAGGAACGCGTTGAGGTCTGTGGACAGGTCGACGTCCATGTAGACCAGCACCGGAGACCTCGAGGACGACCATGCCTGGCGCAGGGCCCGGCCCCGGCCCTTCTCGGGCAGCAAGACCGCGCGCACCTCGTCGTACTCCGCGGCCAGGCGGCGGGCGAGCGCGTCGGTCCCATCCAGACTGGCGTTGTCGGCCACCGTGATCCGGAACGTCCACGGGAGGGTACGCAGGTGCTCGTGCACGCGGGCCACCGACCCGGCCAGCACCGTGGCCTCGTTGTGGACCGGGATCACCACCTCGAGCATCGGGGGCGCGATCGCGGCCGCCGCGTCCATGTGGTGCTCCGTCCGAATCACGCTCACCGGGCCCCGCCCGACAAGTCGTAGAGCGTGGTCCCGTCCACCGTCTGCGCGGTGAAGTGCTGCTCGACCCAGGTGGCGATGCTGCCGCTGGTGCTGCCGCCGGGGCGCATGCCGCCGGGCCCGCCGAAGCCACGGCCCCTTGGCCCCCGCCCACTGCCGATGAAGTAGTGGATGCGACCTTCGGCGACGTAGCGCTGGAACTCGGCGAGGGTGGGGCTCGGGTCGCTGCCGTTGAAGCCGCCGATGGCCAGCACCGGGTGCTGGGTCGCCAGCTGGTAGCCGGCGGCGTTGTTGGCACCGACCGCGGCCGCCACCCACGTGTAGTCCGCGGAGCGCGCCGACAGCAGCGCGGTGAACGCTGCGCTCGGGTTGCTGCCCTCGAGGAGGCCGCCGGCGGCACGGCCGGCAGCGCCTGCGCCTCTCTGGGCACCGGGGGAACCCTGCCCGCCGGGGAGACCTTGTCCGCCCGGGAGACCCTGGCCGCCGGGGAAGGCTCGGCCGCCGGGGAAGGCTCGGCCGCCGCGCGGGCCGCCCGCCGAGACCGGCCCGGCGCTGGGGATCGAGCCGGCGTGCGGGGCGTGTGCGGTGCTCACCGCGTAGGCCGCCGAGGGCAGCAGTACGGCGAGCAGCGCGACGCCGGCCACGGCGTTGACCACCCGTCGCGGCCGGTGGCGGACGGCCGGCAGGAGGACCGCCGCGCCCAGGCCGAGTACGGCCACCGCCCACCGCAGCCAGGGCAGGTAGTCGGGTGTGCGGGCCAGGAGCATGACGTCGAACGCGGTGGTGAGCGACAGCGTGCCGGCAAGCAAAAGCAAGGCGACGGAGGACGCCCGCCGCCACAGCAGTACGGCGCCGATGCCGACCAGCGCGGCGATCGCCGGCGCCAGGGCCACGGTGTAGTAGGCGTGGAAGATACCGGCCATGAAGCTGAACGTCAGCATGGTGACGAGCAGCCACCCGCCCCACACGACGAGCGCCGCGCGGACTGCGTCGGTGCGCGGTGCCCGCCGGGTCGCCCACAGGCCCGCCAGCACCAGCACGAGTGAGGCTGGGAGGAGCCACGCGACCTGGCCGCCCACGTCCGCCGACAGCATCCGGAGCAGTCCGGTCTGTCCCCAGCCTCGGCCGGCGCCGCCTCCGACCGAGCCGGTCTCGTGGCCCGACAACCGCCCCAGACCGTTGTAGCCGAGGGTCAGCTCCAGGACCGAGTTGTGCTGAGACCCACCGATGTAGGGCCGGCTCGCCGCCGGCCAGAGCTCGACCAGCGCGACCCACCAGCCCGCGCTGAGGAGCATCGCGCCGAAGGCGACCAGCAGGTGGCCGACTCGCTTGGCCGGCGGCACGGCCGCGACCAGCAGGTAGACCAGGACCAGCGCCGGCAGCACCAGGAATGCCTGGAGCATCTTGGTCAGGAACGCGAAGCCGACCAGGGCGCCGGCCAGGGCGAGCCAACGGACCGGGTGGCCGGCGGCGCCGCCGGCTCGGGCCCGGCCGGATTCCAGCGCCCGCAGCGTGGAGGACGTGGCCGCGACGAGCAGCAGGACGAGCAGGGCGTCGGGGTTGTTGAACCGGAACATCAAGACGGCCACCGGCGTGAGGGCCAGGACCGCCCCGGCGAGCAATCCGGCGCCCGCCGACCCCGTCGTACGACGGACCGAGCCGTGCAGCAGCGCCACCGAGGCCACCCCTATCAGCGCCTGCGGGACGAGGATGCTCCACGACGACAGGCCGAACGCCCGCACCGACAGTGCCATGACCCACAACGAGGCCGGCGGCTTGTCGACGGTGATCGCGTTGGCGGCGTCGAGGGAACCGAAGAGGAACGCCTTCCACGAAGCGGACCCGGCCTGCGCGGCGGCGGCGTAGAAGGAGTTCGCCCACCCGGAGGCGCCGAGGCCCGACAGGTAGAGCACGGCCGTGGCGCCGAGCAGCGCGAGCAGGGCCGGCCGCGCCCAGGCGGCATCGGAGCAGGGAGGCGTCCCGGGCGAGGAGCCTGCGAGTCCCCGCTCGTGGGTGCGGGCGGCGCGCTCGTGGGAGGTCTGGATGCTCATGGCAGAACACTCGAGCGCCGCGCTGGGCCGTCGATGTGCCCGATCTGTCCCTGACCTGTGAGGTGGTGCGGGCGGCAGGGCGCCCGTCAGCGCGGCAGGCGAACCGTGAAGGTGGTGTCGCCGGGGCGCGAGGACACCGACACCGCGCCGCCGTGGGCAGCGGCGATCGCATCGACCAGCGACAGGCCCAGGCCGGCCCCTCCCGAGGCGCGGGTCCGGGAGGAGTCGCCACGGGTGAACCGTTCGAAGGCGGAGCCGACGAGGTCGGCAGGCAAGCCGGGCCCGTCGTCGTGGACGCCGAGCACCACCGCGGCCGGCTCGCCGTGGGCGGTCACCGTGACCGTCGTACCGGCGGGCGTGTGCCGTCGGGCGTTGTTCAGCAGGTTGGTGATCACCTGGTGCAGTCGCAGCTCGTCGCCGGTCACCAGCAGCGGTTCGTCGGGCAGCTCGAGCAGCCAGCGGTGCTCGCGACCGACCACCCGCGCGTCGTCGACGGCCTCGAGGACCAGTTTGGTCACGTCCACCTCCCGGCGCTCCAGCGGCCGGCCGGCGTCGAGCCGTGCCAGCAGCAGCAGGTCCTCGACCAGACGCGCCATCCGCTGCGCCTCCGACTCCACCTTGCCCATCGTCTGCGCCAGGTCCGCGGAGTCCCCGGAGCGGCGGCTCAGCTCGGCGTAGCCCTGGATCGTCGACAGCGGCGTGCGCAGCTCGTGGGAGGCGTCGGCCACGAACTGGCGGACCTGCTGCTCGCTGCGGTGGCGGGCGTCGAGGGCCTCCTCGACGTGGGCGAGCATCGTGTTCAGGGCGGCGCCGACCTGCCCCACCTCGGTGTGCGGGTTGGTCAGCGCCCCGGGGACGCGCACCGTGCGGCCGATCTCCCCGGAGTCCAGCGGCAGCGCGGCGACCTCGTGGGCAGTGGCGGCGACCCGACGCAGCGGCAGCAGCTGGCGGCGCACCAGGACCTGACCGATCAGGGCCGCGACCGCGACCGCGGCCAGCCCGAGCAGGGCCTCCCAGAGCACGAGCTTGGCAACGGTGCTGTCGACCTCCCGCACGGGGAGGCCGGCCACGACGACGCCGCCCTTCAGGTCCGCGGCCTGCAGCCGGTAGTGGCCCAGGCCCGGCAGGTCCGTCTCGTGGACGCGCCCGTCGGCGGGCACGCGGCGCACCGCCCGGATCACGTCGCTGCTCACACCGCGAGGGCGACCGTTCGAGGAGACCACGCCGCCGACCGCGGCGGTGTCGTCGTACACGACCGTGAGCGTGTCCGGCCGCTGGCCGCGGGCGTAGCGCGAGGGCGGCTCGTCGCCGTCGCGCCGGTCGTCGGGGAGGGTAGGGGCCGCCGGGGAGACGCCGCGCAGGGTCGAGTCGACGGACCGGTGGAGGCTCTCGCCGAGCTGCTGGTCCAGCCGGGTGGTGAGGTAGCCGCGCATCGCGAACGTCGTGACCACCGCGACCAGGGCGGTCGAGACGACCAGCACCGCCACCATGGTGGCGACGAGCCGGCCGGTGAGCGTCGTCGGCCGGAGGCGTGCAAGGTTCATTCGGCTGGCTTGAGGACGTAGCCCGCGCCGCGCATGGTGTGGATCATCGGCACGCGGTCGGCGTCGATCTTCTTGCGCAGGTAGGAGATGTAGAGCTCGACGACGTTGGCCTGGCCGCCGAAGTCGTAGTTCCACACCCGGTCGAGGATCTGGGCCTTGGAGAGCACACGCCGCGGGTTGCGCATCAGGAAGCGCAGCAGCTCGAACTCGGTGGCGGTCAGGTGGATCTCGTCGGTGCCGCGGAACACCTCGTGGCTGTCCTCGTCGAGCCGCAGGTCGCCGACGGACAGCAGCGACGACTCGTGGCGGTCGGCGGCCCCCGCGCGGCGCATCAACGCGCGCAGCCGGGCGATGACCTCCTCGAGGCTGAACGGTTTGGTGACGTAGTCGTCGCCGCCCGCGGTCAGGCCGGCCACCCGGTCCTCGACGGAGTCGCGGGCGGTGAGGAAGAGGATGGGTACGTCGGGGTGACGGCTGCGCATCCGGCGCAGCACCTCCATGCCGTCGAAGTCGGGCAGCATCAGGTCGAGCACGACCGCGTCCGGGCGGTCGTCCTTGGCCGCCGCGACCGCCTTGCTGCCGGTGTGCGCGACAGCCGCGTCCCAGCCTTCGTACCGCACCGCCATGCTGATCAGCTCAGCGATGTTCACCTCGTCGTCGACGATGAGGACGCGCAGCGGCGAGCCGTCCGGGCGGGTGAGCGTGGGCGTGCTGGCGACCGGCATGGTTCCAGCATGACCGGTCCGTTTCCGGTTTGCCTAGGAAGTTCCTGTGTGCCACCTGTGACGCCGACCCGGCGCTTGTGCCGTCGGCAGGACGGCCCCTCGGACCGGGTGGTCCGAGGGGCCGTGCTGAGCTGGGCGGCTGCCCGTCGCGGGAGCAGCCACCCGGCAGTCGGGTCGGCGCGCGGGTCAGACCGTCTGGGCGGCGATGGTGAACTGCACGCCGCCGTTGTCGTCGACCTGCGCGTCGAGGATCTTGTCGTCGAGCGTCACGGCGGCGGTCTCCTCGAGGAAGACCCGGGCGCCGTCCTCGTCGAGCACCTGGTCGCCGGGCTGCGGGGCCTCGGAGGGGATCACGTGCAGGGCGGGGGAGTCGGGGGCGTCCTGGCTGATGCGCAGGCCGGCGTCGTCGCCGCCGGTCTGGTCGACAAGGGTCTTCACGACGGTGCTGGCGTTCTCGGTGAGGGTGAGCACGAGGTGCTTTCTCCTTCGCAGATTGCGTTTCGCGACACGGTGTGGCTGTGCTGACCACACCCACACTGCAGGCCTGACCCCTCCACGATCAAGGCGTGGCGCGAGGCCCGGGCGTGTCGCGCTGGGTGCCGACCTGCTCCGGCCGGGCCTCGAGCGGCTGCCACGCCGGAAACCGGGTTGTCGGCCCCGCATAGACTCGTGGGGTTATGTCTGAGGTCGAGCAGCGGGCGCGCCGTACCCCCCGGCGCCGCCGGCCGCAGAACCGCAACCGTCCCCGCAAGGCGCGGCGCAGCCCCGCCGAGGTGGCCCGCCGGCAGGCGCTCGTCCCCGCAGTCAGCTACCCGGCGGAGCTGCCGGTCAGCCAGCGGCGTGAGGACCTCGCCGCCGCGATCCGCGACCACCAGGTCGTGATCGTCGCCGGCGAGACCGGCTCCGGCAAGACCACCCAGCTGCCGAAGATCTGCCTCGAGCTCGGTCGCGGGGTGCACGGCATGATCGGCCACACGCAGCCACGGCGGATCGCGGCCCGCAGCGTCGCCGAGCGGATCGCCGAGGAGATGGGGACCTCGCTCGGGGAGGTGGTCGGCTACCAGGTCCGGTTCACCGACCGCTCCGGAGAGGACACCCTCGTCAAGCTGATGACCGACGGCATCCTGCTCGCCGAGCTGCAGCACGACCGGACGCTCTCGGCCTACGACACGCTGATCATCGACGAGGCGCACGAGCGCAGCCTCAACATCGACTTCATCCTCGGCTACCTGCGCGAGCTGCTGCCGAAGCGGCCCGACCTCAAGGTCGTGATCACCTCCGCGACCATCGACCCCGAGCGGTTCGCGGCGCACTTCGCCGACCGCGACGGCACACCCGCCCCGATCGTCGAGGTGTCGGGCCGGACCTACCCGGTGGAGGTGCGCTACCGGCCGCTGGTCGAGGAGTCGTACGAGGACCCGGAGATCGGCGCTGAGGGTGAGCTCATCATCAAGGACCAGACCGAGGCGATCGTCGACGCGGTCGGGGAGCTGGTCGCCGAGGGCCCGGGCGACATCTTGGTGTTCCTGCCCGGCGAGCGGGAGATCCGCGACACCGCCGACGTGCTCTCCAAGGTGCGGCCGAAGCGGTCCGTGGACGAGTTCGACGTCGTTCCGCTCTACGCCCGGCTGTCGAGCGCCGAGCAGCACAAGGTCTTCGAGCGGCACACCCGCCGGCGGGTCGTGCTGGCCACGAACGTCGCGGAGACCTCGCTGACCGTCCCCGGGATCAGGTACGTCGTCGACGCGGGCTTCGCACGGATCAGCAGGTACTCCTACCGCACCAAGGTGCAGCGGCTCCCGATCGAGCCGATCAGCCAGGCCTCGGCCATGCAGCGCACCGGCCGTTGCGGCCGGGTCGAGGCCGGCGTGTGCATCCGGCTCTACTCCGAAGAGGACTTCGTCTCACGCCCGGAGTTCACCGACCCCGAGATCCTGCGCACCAACCTGGCGTCGGTGATCCTGCAGATGACCGCGCTCGGGCTCGGTGACGTCGGCCGCTTCCCGTTCGTGGACCCGCCGGACCAGCGCAACGTCAAGGCCGGCGTGCAGCTGCTCGAGGAGCTCGGCGCGCTCGACCCGGCGCAGAAGGACCCGCGGCGGCGCCTCACCAAGCTCGGGCGACAGCTCGTCGCGCTGCCCATCGACCCGCGGCTGGCGCGCATGGTCACCGAGGCCGACCGGCTCGGTTGCCTGCGGGAGGTGCTGGTGGTCGCGGCGGCGCTGTCGGTGCAGGACCCGCGGGAACGGCCGGTGGACCAGCAGGCGCAGGCCGACCAGAAGCACGCGCGGTTCCGCGACGACAAGTCCGACTTCATGACGCTGCTCAACCTCTGGCGCTACGTCCGCACCCAGCAGAAGGAGCTGTCCTCGAGCGCGTTCCGGCGGATGTGCAAGGCGGAGTACCTCAACTACCTGCGGATCCGCGAGTGGCAGGACCTCGACGCGCAGCTGCGGCAGGTCGCCAAGCAGCTGGGGATGGACGTCTCGACCGGCTCGTCCTCCGGGAAGGGCTCCACGTCCGGGGAGGCCGGGGCGGACGACGACGCGGTCCACCAGGCGCTGCTGTCCGGGCTGCTCTCGCACATCGGTCTGCGCGACCCGGACCGTCGCGACTACCTCGGTGCCCGCAACGCCAGGTTCTCGATCTTCCCCGGGTCGGGGCTGTTCAAGAAGCAGCCGCAGCTGGTGATGGCCGCCGAGCTCGTGGAGACCTCGCGGCTCTACGCCCGGGTCAACGCCGCGATCCGCCCCGAGTGGGCCGAGCGGCTCGGCGCGCACCTGGTCAAGCGCTCCTACTCCGAGCCGCACTGGAGCAAGAAGCGCGCGGCGGTGCTGGCCTACGAACGCGTCACGTTGTACGGCGTCCCGCTGGTCGCCGACCGCCTGGTGTCCTACGGCTCGGTCGACGCACCGCTGGCCCGCGAGCTGTTCCTTCGCCACGCGCTCGTCTACGGCGAGTGGGAGACGCGCCACAAGTTCTTCTTCCGCAACCGCGAGCTGCTCGAGGAGGCCGAGGAGCTCGAGCACCGGGCGCGGCGGCGCGGCATCGTGGTCGACGAGCACACGCTGTTCGACTTCTACGACGCGCGGGTGCCCGCCGACGTGGTCTCCGGCGCGCACTTCGACGCCTGGTGGAAGGGGGCCCGGCAGCGCAAGCCCGACCTGCTCACCTTCGACCCGGAGATGCTCGTCAACGAGAGCGCCGGGCACGGTGACCGAGCACGACTACCCGGACGCATGGCGCGAGGGTGACCTGGCGCTGCCGCTGAGCTACCAGTTCGAGCCCGGCGACCGCCGCCGACGGCGTGACCGTGCACGTGCCGGTGGCCACGCTGAACCAGGTGGACCCGGACGGCTTCAGCTGGCAGGTGCCCGGCCTGCGCGAGGACCTCGTCGTCGCGCTGATCCGCTCGCTGCCCAAGCACCTGCGCGTGAACTTCGTGCCGGCGCCCAACGTCGCGCGCGACTTCCTGGCCGCCGCGTCGCCGGGAGAGGAGCCGCTGCTCGACGCCCTCGAGCGGTTCCTGCGGGCCACGACCGGGGTCGTCGTACCCCGCGACGCGTGGGACTGGGCCAAGGTCCCCGACCACCTGCGGCCGACCTTCCGGGTGGTCGACGACAAGGGCCGCACCGTTGCCGAGGGCAAGGACCTCGAGGCGCTGAAGGCTCCGCTGCGGCCGACGTTCGCCGCAGCGATGGCCGAGGCCGCCTCCGAGTCCGGGATCACCGTCACCGGACAGACGACGTGGACGTTCGGCACCGTCGAGCGCAGCTTCGCCCAGGTGCGCGCCGGGCACGAGGTGCGCGGCTTCCCGGCGCTCGTCGACGAGGGCGCGCCCCGCAACGGGCGGTCGCCCGACTCGGGCGGGGAGGTCACGGTCGGCCTGCAGGTGCTCGGGTCGGAGACCGAGCAGCAGGCCTCGCACCGCCGCGGCCTGCGACGGCTGCTCATGCTGGCGATCCCGTCCCCGGCGAGGTCGCTGGCCCGGAGCCTGTCCAACACCGACAAGCTGGCACTGGCCGGCTCGCCGTACCCCTCGACCACCGACCTGCTCGAGGACTGCGTCGCGGCCGCGGTCGACGAGCTCGTCGACCGGCACGGCGGCCCCGTCTGGGACGAGGCGGGCTTCCACGCGCTGCGCGAGAACGTCGCCGCCGACCTGCCCGGGGCCACCCGCGCGGTGCTGCACGACGTGGTGCGGGTGCTGGCCGCGTGGCGGGACGTGGACCGGCTGCTCAGCGGGTCCGCGGACCTGCCGATGCTGCCGGCGCTGGCGGACATGAAGGCCCAGGTCGGGCGGCTCGTCCAGCGCGGGTTCGTGTCCGACGTCGGCGGTGCCCAGCTGCGGCAGCTGCCCCGCTACCTCGCCGCCGTGACCGCCCGCCGGGAGAAGCTGCCCGCCAACGTCGGCCGGGACCGGCAGCTGATGGACCAGGTCGCGAGCCTGCAGGAGGCCTACCTGCACCGGGTGGCGGCGCTGCCCGAGGGCCGGCCGCCGAGCGCGGGCCTGGTGCAGGTGCGCTGGATGCTCGAGGAGTACCGCGTCAGCCTGTGGGCCCAGCCGCTGGGTACGGCGTACCCGGTGTCCGACACTCGCATCCGCAAGGCGCTCGACGCACTCTGAGGCAAGACGGTCAGTGCGGAAGCCCCTCCGGGAGCGGCAGCCGCCGCACGCCGCCGAGCCTGCGGTGGAACCGGACCCGGTCGGCGTGCGCGTCGAGCGCACGCCACAGCGCCTCGTGCGCGGTCCACGGCAACGGCTCATCGCCTTGGCGCCAGGTGGCGCCGAAGCTGATCCACACCGGCGTCCACTCGGCCGCCAGGTCCCACTCGCCGCGGTGGTGCATCAGCAGCGCGCGGCGGACCTGGAACGCGTGCCGCGGCCCGTCGGCGCAGATCGGCGCGGTGCTCACCGGCCACACCCGCAGGTCCAGCGACATCAGCTCGAGCTCGAGGTCGCCCAGCACGGACGGGTCGACCAGCACGGTCGCCACATTCTCGTGCGGAAGACGTCTCACACCGGCACGCTAACCCGACGCCGGTGGCCTCGTCACGCGTCGCGGCGCTCAGGCCTCGTCGACGGCCTCGGCGAGCTCCTCGCCTCCGATCTCGCGCTCGATGTCCTCCAGCTCGCGGCCCTTGGTCTCGGGGACCTTCTTGAGGAAGAACACGATCGCCACCACGGCCAGCCCGGCGTAGATCCAGAACGTCGGGCCACGACCGATCGCCTTGGTCTCCTGGAGGAAGAAGTAGGACACGATGAAGTTCGCTGCCCAGTTCGTGATGGTCGCGACCGCCATCGCCAGGCTGCGGAACTGCAGCGGGTAGATCTCGGAGATCATCAGCCAGAAGACCGGCCCGAGCCCGATCGCGAAGCCGATGATGTAGACGATCACGCACACCAGGCCGAGCCACGAGGCACCCTTGCTGAGCGCGGGCAGCTGGAAGTAGAGACCGAGCACGACCAGCGACACCAGGAGGATCGTGGTGCCGCCGATCAGCAGCGGCCGCCGTCCCACCCAGTCCATCACCAGCACCGCGACGATGGTCATCACGAAGTTCGTCACGCCGACGAACACCGCCAGCATCACGGACTGGTCGGTCGAGGAGCCGGTGTAGTGCAGGATCGTGCTGGCGAAGTAGATCACCGTGTTCACGCCGACGAACTGCTGGAACACCGCCAGGCCGATCCCGACGAGCATCAGCGGGCGCACCCGTGGCCCGAACAGGTCGCGCACGGTCCACGACGACTCCTTCTCGGTGACGTCCTGGATGTCCTCGAGCTCCTGGTCGATGTCGCTCTCGCTGCGGGTCCGCTCCAGCACCGCGCGGGCCTCGTCGATGCGGCCCTTCTTGACCAGCCAGCGGGGGCTGTGCGGGACGAACACCATGCTGATCGCCAGGGCGGCACCCGGGATCACGGCGATGCCGAGCATCCAGCGCCAGTTGTGTGTGACGTCCTTGAGCAGGAAGCCGGCGATGTAGGCCAGCAGGATGCCCAGGGTCACCATCACCTGGTTGTAGGTCACCGTGCCGCCGCGGATCTTCGGCGGGGTCTGCTCGGAGATGTACTCCGGCGACACGAACGACGCGGTGCCGACCGACAGGCCGAGCACGAACCGCGCGCCGATCAGCCAGGTGACGTCCTGGGCGAAGGCTGCGGCCAGCGCACCGATGACGTAGACGCAGCCGGAGACGAACTTGGTCCACTTGCGGCCGATCTTCTCCGACAGGTAGCCGGACAGCGCGGCCCCCAGCATCGCGCCGACCAGGATCGACGCGACGATCCAGGAGGAGGCGAACGTGCTGGGGTGCATCTCCTTCTGGATGTAGGGCAACGCCTGTCCGATGATGCCGGTGTCGTAGCCGAAGAGGAACCCGCCGATGGCCGCCAGCGCGGCGATGCCTGTGACGAAGCGGTTGCGTCCGGACGACGCGAACTTCACGAACTCCACACCTGAGGTGCTCTGCTCACCCACCGTCGTTCTCCTCTCGCGCGGCACCAGCGGCGTGCATGTACCCCGACGGCGGAGGAAGGATGCCCGACGGGGTTCGCGGGGGAGGGGACGGTAGGTTGCTGCTCCCATGCTCACCGTCGCGACCTACAACCTCTACCTCGGCGCGGACCTGTCGCGGCTGTTCGGCGTCGGCGATGCCGAGGGCCTGGTCCGGGCCGCCGCGGAGGTCCGCGCGGAGCTGGCCGCCACGCGGTTCGAGGAGCGTGCCGGCGCGCTCGCGGCGGTGCTGTCCCGCACGGCGCCGGACCTGGTGGGCCTCCAGGAGGTCGCCCGCTGGACCAGCAGCCCCGTGGCCGAGGACGGCTCGCTCGGCCCGACGGACGTGCTCGCCGACTTCCTGCCCACGCTGCTGGCGGCGCTGGCCGCCCGCGGCCTGCGGTACGACGTGCACGCGACCGCCCCCGCGTTCGGCGGCGGGCTCCTCGTCGACGGCCGCTGGATGGGGCTCGAGGGCGCGGACGTGACGCTGGTGCGCGCCGAGGCGGACCTGCGCGTGCTCGCGGAGAGCACGGGGGAGTACGCCGCCCGCCACGACGTCGACACCGGCCTGCCCGGCGTCAGCTTCCCGGTGGCCCGCGGCTGGGGCCGGCTGGACGTGGAGGTCGCCGGGCGGCGCCTGGCGTTCGTCAACACCCACCTCGAGGCCTGGAACGCGGGTGTGCGCGACGCCCAGCGCGAGGAGCTGCTGGCCGCCGTCGGCGACCCCGGCTTCCCGGTCGTGGTGGTCGGCGACTTCAACGCCGCGCCGCGCGAGGTGGGGATGCCCGCGCCGTACCTCGACGCCTGGACGGCCGCGGGCGGCGACCCGGACGGCGGCTTCACCTGCGGGCAGGCCGGGCACCTGGGCAACGGTGCCAGCGGCCTGCGCGAACGGATCGACTACGTCTGGGTGCGGGGCCTGCGGGTCGCCGGCTGCCGCGTCGTCGGCGACCGGGCCGAGGACCGCACCGACGAGCACGGGCTGTGGCCGTCCGACCACGCGGCCGTGGTGGCCGAGCTGGAGCCGTAGCTCAGTCCAGGGGGCGCCGGCGCAGCGCCTTGGTCTGGCCGCGTCGCTTCTTGCCGGCCAGCCGGCGCTCCTTCGATCCGCGGGTCGGCCGGGTCGGCCGCCGCGGCGCTGCGGGTGGCGCCCCCGCACGGGTGAGGATCTCGGCGAGGCGGGCCCGGGCGGCCACCCGGTTGCGGTGCTGGGAGCGGTACTCCGACGCGGTCACGGTCAGCACGCCGTTCGCGAGCCGGCCCTCGAGCCGGGCCAGCAGCCGCTCGCGCAGCGGCTCGGGGAGCGACGGCGAGCGGCGCACGTCGAAGGAGAGCTCCACCCGCGAGTCGGCGGTGTTCACCGACTGGCCACCCGGCCCGCCGGACCGGCTGAAACGCCAGGACAGCTCCTCGGCCGGGATGCTGGCGCCGTGGACGGTGAGCGGCCCGTTCATCGCGGCACCACCGGCGGCTGGGCACCGAGCGCCGCCACGCACCGCGCCGCGGCCTGCATGGCGAGGTCGGCGCCGCCGACGAGGTAGCCGGCGGTCAGCGCGTCCCCGGCGCCGGTCACGTCCGCCACCGGCCCGGGCTCCGCAGCCCGGTCGTCGGCCACGCCGTCGATCACGAACGTGGCGCCCTTCGCCCCGTGCTTGAGCACCAGCACGGTGCGCCCGCCGCCGTCGAACGAGCCGCGGAACCCGGCCCACTCGGCGTCGTTGGCGAACACCGCGGCCGGGTGCAGCCGCCGGCACAGGGCGCCGAACTCCTCCGCTCCGTAGGCCGCCGCCATCGCCGCCGACGCCAGGTCCAGCGCGACCCGGGTGCCGCCGGCCCGCGCCGCCGCCGCGGTGCGCACCAGCCGCTCGGGGTCCGGCGCCCGCAGCAGCGCGTAGCCGGACACGAAGAGCCAGTCGGTGCTCTCCAGCCAGGCCCCGGGCTCGAGGTCGTCGAGCCAGTCGAGGTCGCCGGGGTCGGAGGCCAGCGAGCGGGCCGTCGCCGAAGTCAGCGACATCACCACGCCCATCTTGCCGCCGGGTCGCCCGCACACCTCGACCCCGCGCTCGGTGAGGGTCTCCTCGACCAGCCGGCCCGGCGCCGAGCCGGACCGGGGGCCGAACATCCGGGCGCGGCCGCCGAGCGCGCACACCCACGCCGCCACATTGGCGGCCTGCCCGCCGGGCTCGAAGGCGATGTGCGCCGGGGTGTCGTCGTCCGGAACGAGGCCGCCGGGGGCCTCGACGAGCACGTCGAGCATGACGTCGCCCAGGCACGCCACCAGCACCCTCGTCTCCTTCCGGGCTCCGCCCGGGCAGAATGCGCGGGTGAACCAGTTGCCTCTCCAGCTGACCGATGAGGTCTCCGACGCTATTGCATCAGGCGCGCCCGTCGTCGCACTCGAGTCCACGATCATCAGCCACGGGCTGCCCACCACCAGCGCGGCCTCGACCGCCCGGCGCATCGAGGAGGCGGTACGACGCGAGGGCGCCGTCCCGGCCACGATCGCAGTCGTCGACGGGGTGGTGCGCATCGGCCTCGACGACCCGGCGTTGCTGCGGGTCGCGGAGGACGAGCACGTCGTCAAGGCCGGCGTGCGGGACCTGCCGGTGGCGCTGGCCCGCGGCCTGACCGGCGCCACCACGGTCGCGGCCACCTCCTACCTCGCCTCCCTCGGCGGGATCCGCGTCTTCGCCACCGGCGGCCTCGGCGGCGTGCACCGCGGAGCCGCGCGGTCCTTCGACGAGTCCGCGGACCTGGCCGGGCTGGCGTCGGTGCCGGTGACCGTGGTTTGCGCGGGCGTGAAGTCGCTGCTCGACGTGCCGGCCACGCTGGAGCGGCTGGAGTCGCTGTCGGTGGGGGTGGTCGGCTACCGCACCGACACGTTCCCCGGCTTCTACGTGCGCGACACCGGGCTGCCCGTGCCGTGGCGGGTGGAGGAGCCGGCCGAGGTGGCGGCGCTGATGCGCTCGCGGGACCTGCTCGGTCTCGCGCAGGGCCTGGTGGTGGCCAACCCGATCGAGGCGGCCGACGAGATGGACCCGGACCTGCACGAGCGGACGCTGGTCTCCGCGCTGGCCGCCGCGGAGGAGCGTGGCATGTCCGGCAAGGAGGTGACGCCGTTCCTGCTCGGCTGGTTCCACGAGCACACCGAGGGGGTCAGCCTGGCGGCCAACGTGGCGCTGGTGCTGGCCAACGCGGCGCTGGCCGCCCGCGTCGCCGGGGCCTGGAGCCGCGGTGCGTGAGCGCTGAGAGGTTGGACGCCGGACCGGGAGCGCCTCACGGCGCGTGGCCGCTCGTAGCGGCTGTTTTCGGGACCCGGGGCTGCCGCGGTCCGGCGCGGTGCCCATCCTAGCGACCGCGGTGCCCCGTCCGGGGCCGGTCAGGCCAGCCGGCCCTCGGTCTCCAGCCTGGCGGAGTGCTCGAGCTGCTCGGCCATCGTGACGAGCTTGGCCGCGGAGAGATCGGAGTCGTACGGCGTCGCGGCCTGGCTGGCGCCGACGTGGGCACGGCCCGCGGCCACCACCCGGGCGAACGCGGCCGCGCGGTAAAGCGTGTCGGAGAAGTCGCCTCTGGCAACCCCGCGCAGCACCAGGTCCACGAGGTGGCGGACCTCGTCGGGGCCGGGCGGGTCGACCACCCCGGCCACCACCTCGTGCACGGGAGTGTGCCGGCGGCCGGCGTCGAACTCGCGCGCCGCGGCCACCGGGTCGACGTACACCCAGGAACGGAGCAGGTAGAGCCGCCACAGGCAGCCGGCGAGCGAGTCCGCGGGGGAGCCGGCCCAGAGGTCGGCGAGCGTGTCGAGGCCCTCGGTCTCGGCCAGCGACACCACCCGGGACACCACCTCCTCGTCGCCGAGGTCGCGCGCGCCGCGGACCAGGAGGGTGGCGGCCCGGTCAGCGGCCTCGCTGCGCACGGCGGGGTCGCCGCCGCCGGTCAGCGCCTCGAAGTGGGCGGCGCCGGGCAGGGCGGGTCGGTGGTGGCGGCTCTCGGACATCCTCCTCAATGTACGCGGGGACGGTGCGACGGCGGGGCGCCTTGCGCCTCGCGACGGGTGCCGACGGGTGCCGGCAGGTGCCGGCAGACCGGTGCCGACGCGGGGCTCAGTGCCGCGGCGGCGGCAGCGAGTCGGTGGCCTCGAGCGCGTCGAGGCCGGTGATCTGCAGCAGGTCCACCACGATCGAGCGGATCTGGGCCAGGACCACGCCGGCGCTGAGCTCGGTGCTGCGCTCCACCTCACCGGTGCCACGGCCGATCGCCAGCTGCCTGGGCCGGACCGCGGAGGCCAGCTCTCCGCGGCCGAGCTGCGCGGCCATCTCGTCCGCGGCGTCGGCGAGGTCCTCGCACAGGAGGGCGTACGCGCGCGGCAGGCCCTCGTGCCGGTGCCGGGCCACCGAGATCCGCCGCACCAGCACCCGGGTGTTGCGCAGCGCCCGGTCCAGCGGCTCGACGAGGTCGGCCATCTGCCGGACCTGGCCGGTGTCGCGGCGGCGCAGCGGCGAGGAGGCGAGCACCGAGAGGCCCTCGTCGGCGGCGGCCCGCAGCTCCCGGATCAAGGTGTCGGTGCGGCGGGCGTCGGCCAGCACCTTCCGAGCCCGCTCGGTGTCGCCGTCCTGCGCGCTCTCGGCGGCCGCGCGCAGCAGCCGCGCCATCCGGCATACCACCACCGCCGCCTGCTCCCGGGGCCGACGCAGCGGGGCGCGCGGCACCACCGCCGCGGCGAGCAGTGCCACCGCGCCGCCGACGAGCGCGTCCTCCCACCGGGTGAGCGCGTAACCGGGCGCAGCGGCGAGGGTGACCACGACGATCGACTGCACCGCGGCCTGGGTCACGAACAGCGCGCCGCCGTTGACCAGCAGCGCGGTGGACATCGCGAGCGCGACGATCACGCCCAGCTGCCAGCCGCCGTTGCCGACGGCCACGCCCAGGGTGACCTCGGCGACCCGCCGCAGCCGCTGGCCGTAGGAGGTGCCCAGGCACACCACGGTGGCGATCGGCGCGAAGAACGGCTGCGGGTGGCCGACGACGTGCCGCGCCACCCACCACGCCAGGCCGGCCGCGACCGAGGCCTGCCCGACGTGCCAGAGCTTCGACCGCAGCCGGGCGACGCGGGTGCGCGCCGACGTCCGGCTGCGCTCGCGGACCCGGTCCAGGGAGTGGGCGTCGCTCACAGCGCAACGCTTACCCAGATGTGAGACGGCTCATCAACGCGCGCGTCCGGACCCGGCTTCCCGGCAGGGACGGATACGGTGTCCCGTGGTCCCAGGACGGAGGAGGTCAGCGGTGCGTCGCGCGTTCCTGGGTGCCCTGGCCGCGCTGGCGCTCTGCGTGGGCGGCTGCACGGCTCCGAGCCAGGCCGGCGACGGCACCCCAGCGCCGAGCCCGCGCGCCGCCTCCCCGTCGCCGAGCGCCGCAGCGCCGGTGACCCTGCGGTTCTCCGTGTACGGCGCCCCGGCGACCCTCGACGCCTACCGGCGCCTGGCGCAGAGCTACACCGAGCTGCACCCGAACGTGACGATCCGGCTGTGGCACGCCCCGGACGCCGAGACCGCCCGTGCCCGGCGTGAGCGGGGCCGGACTCCCGACGTGTTCCTGGCCGAGCACGCCGAGGTCCCCGCGCTGGTCGCGGCGCACGCGGTGCAGCCCGTCGACGAGCTGTTGGACGCGCGCGGCGTGCTGTTCGGGGACAACTTCCAGCGGCTCGGCCTGGAGGCGTTCAGCGCCGACACGGCGCTGCAGTGCATGCCGCACGACGTCTCGCCGCTGGTCGTGTACTACAACAAGCGGCTGGTCCGACCGGGGTCGCTGCCGGCCGGCCGGCACGGCCCGCCGACCCGCGAGACCGGCTGGTCGTGGCAGCAGTTCGCCACCGCCGCGCGCCGCGCTGCGGGCGGGTCGGTGTCCGGCTTCTACCTGTCGCCGACCCTGGAGACGCTGCTGCCGCTGGTGCGCTCGGCCGGCGCCGACCTCGTCGACGACGCCCGGTCCCCGAGCCGGCTGACGTTGAGCGGCGCGGGCACCCGGGCCGCCCTGGGCCGGATCCTGCGCGTGGTCCGGGAGCCGGGTCTGATGCCGCAGGGCGTCGACGCCGCCGGCGCCGTGGACCTGTTCGCCCAGGGCCGGCTGGCGATGCTCGTCGGGACCCGGGCGCTGGTGCCCCGACTGCGCCAGGTCCCCTCGCTGCGCTTCGACGTGTATCCGCTGCCGAGCCTCGGCAGCCCGCGCACGGTCGCCGACATGACCGGCTACTGCATCTCCGCGGGGAGCCGGCACATCCCGGAGGCCGCGGACTTCCTCGCCTACGCCAGCGGACCCGACGGCGCCAAGATCACCGCGGCCACCGGGGGGTCCGTGCCCGCCAACCTGCCCGCGCTGCACTCGGAGGCCTTCTTGGAGCCGGACAGCCAGCCGCGCCACGCCGGGGTCTACGTCGACGCGCTGCGCCGCGCGGACGCGCTGCCGTTCTCGGCCCAGTGGCCGGCACTGGAGCAACGGGTGCACCCGCTGCTGCAGCGGCTGTTCGACGCGCCGCCGTCGGCGACCGACCGCTTGCTGACCCGGATGCAGCGGCGCTCCGTGCAGGTGCTGGCCCCGTCCGCGAGCCCCGCCCCGTCGCCGGGGTCCCCGGCGGTCACCGGCTCACCGGGCTCCTGCGCTCACGGGGCTCCTGACGCTCACCGGGCCCGTGGGGCGGTGGGTCACGGGGCGCCGAGGATCGCCTGGCTGAGCAGTTCCGTGGTCAGCTCGATCTGCCACTCCCGGGCCCCGAGCTCCCGCAGCCGCGCCGTCACCAGCTCGGGCAGCTCGGCCGCGTCGCCCTCCGGCGGCTCCCAGAGCAGCCGGCGCACGAAGTCGGGGGTGAGCAGGTTCTCGACCGGCACGTTCAGGTCCTCGGAGCGCTCCTTGAGCGCAGCACGCGCGGCGGTCAGCCTCGCCGCGGCGGCGGGGTCGCGGTCGGCCCACGCGCGCGGCGGCGGGGGTCCGTCGTACCTGCCGGTGAGGGTGGGCAGCTCCTCCTCCGGCAGCGCCCGGACCTCCCGCAGCGCGGCGATCCACTGGGTGGAGTAGCGCTCGGCACCACGTCCGTGGAAGCCCTTGAGCGCCAGCAACGAGGCGCGGTCGCGGGGCATCGCGTTGGCCGCCTCGACGATCGCGGAGTCGGGGATGATCCGTCCGGGGGTGACGTCCCGCTGGGAGGCGATCGCGTCGCGTGCCTCCCAGAGCGCGCGTACGGCGGCCAGGGCGCGCCGGCCGCGGGCCCGGTGCATGCCGGACGTGCGCCGCCACGGCTCCTGGCGCGGGCCGCTGGGCGCGGCGTCGACGAGGTGCGCGAACTCCTGGCGGGCCCACTCGGCCTTCCCGGTGTCCTCCAGCTCCCGGGCCAGGGACTCGCGCAGCTCGAGCAGCGCCTCGACGTCGAGGGCGGCGTACTCCAGCCACGGCTCGGGCAGCGGCCGGGTGGACCAGTCCACCGCCGAGTGCTCCTTGCGCAGCCGGCGGCCGAGCAGGGTCTCGACCAGCGTGGCCAGCCCCACCCGCGGGTAGCCGAGCAGCCGACCGGCCAGCTCGGTGTCGAACAGCGAGGTCGGCCGCAGTCCGACGTCGAGCAGGCAGGGCAGGTCCTGGGTGGCGGCATGCAAGATCCACTCGGCGTCGCCGAGGGCCTCACCGAGGCCGGTCAGGTCCTCGAACGGCAGCGGGTCGACCAGCGCGGAGCCGGCGCCCTCGCGCCGCAGCTGGATCAGGTAGGCGCGTGCGGAGTAGCGGTAGCCGGAGGCACGCTCGGCGTCGATCGCCACCGGCCCCTCGCCATCGGCGAAGGCGCGCAGGGTCTCGTCGAGGGCCGGCTCGGTGTCGACGACCGGCGGCAGCCCCTCACGCAGCTCGAGGAGGGGCGCCTGCGGCGGTTCGTCGGTGTGGCCCTCGGGGTCCCGGGGATCGTCGGTGCTCGGCGTCGCGGGGTCCGGCATCAGTCGCGGCCACGCTGTCCACGTCGGCTCGGGAGGGGGGCGACTCCCTCGGGCACGGGGGGCAGGCCGGCGGCGGTGCACAGCAGCTCGCCCCAGGCCTCGACGTGCGGGCCGAGGTCCAGCAGCGGGTCGCCGACCGGTGTCCAGGACGCGCGGATCTCGAGCTGGGCGGAGGCGTCCTCGTCGGCCATCGAGCCGAAGCTCTCGCTCGACACCTTGGTCACGGTGCCGGACGGGGCCGCGAAGAGGGCGCCGTGCGCCTCGAGGGCCTCGGTCAGCCACGACCAGCCGACCTCGCCGAGCAGCGGGTCGTTGGCCATCTCGGGGTCGATCTCGGCGCGGGCGTAGGCCACGCACCGGAACGTGCCGGTCCAGGCGTCGTTGCCGCCCGGGTCGTGGAGGAGCACCAGCCGTCCGGTGCCCACGTCGTCGCCGTCGATGGTGACGTCCGCGGAGAGCGCGAACGCGAAGGGAGCGATCCGCTGGGGCGCGGGCATCTCCTCACAGAACACCTCGGGACGCAGTCGCGCCGTCCGCATCTGCGTGACAGCAACCCGGAACTCCTCGGGGACTGGTGAGGCGTCCACACGAGTCTCTGAACGTGCGGCCATGGCCTCACCCTAGGCCGGAAACCCGCTGTGAGGCAGCCGACACGCGGCGCGGCGCGCGCCGGGGGACCGGCGCGGGAGAGCCCCGGACCGGTGGGTGGCCGGCGCCGATTGGGTGCAAAGCGCCCCCGCCTGGGAGGATCGACCCGTGACGTCTGCGGTTTCCGAGTCTCCCTTCCTCCGTGCCGCCCGCGGTGAGCCGGTGCCCTTCACGCCGGTGTGGTTCATGCGCCAGGCCGGCCGGTCGTTGCCGGAGTACCGCGCGGTCCGCGAGGGCGTACCCATGCTCGAGTCGTGCATGCGGCCGGACCTGGTCGTGGAGATCACGCTGCAGCCGGTGCGGCGGTACGGCGTGGACGCGGCGATCTTCTTCTCCGACATCGTGCTGCCGATGAAGGCCGTGGGCGTCGACCTCGACATCAAGCCCGGCGTGGGCCCGGTGGTGGCGCACCCGGTGCGGACGCTCGCGGACGTCGCCGCGATCCCCGACCTCACCCCCGAGCACGTGCCGTTCGTCGGCGAGTCGGTGCGCGGGCTCGTCGGGGAGCTCGGTGCGACCCCGTTGATCGGCTTCGCGGGCGCGCCGTTCACGGTCGCGTCGTACCTCGTGGAGGGCGGCCCGTCCAAGGAGCACGCCCGCACCAAGGCGATGATGTTCGGCGCCCCGGAGGTGTGGGACGCGCTGATGCGGAAGATCGCGGGGATCTCGGCGGCCTACCTCGAGGTGCAGGTCGCGGCCGGCGCTTCCGCGGTGCAGCTGTTCGACTCCTGGGCCGGGGCGCTGTCCCCGGCCGACTACCGGCGCTACGTGATGCCCTACTCCGCGCAGGTGCTGGCCCGCGCCGGCGCGCTCGGGGTGCCGCGGATCCACTTCGGGGTGGGCACCGGGGAGATCCTCGGCCTGATGGGGGAGGCGGGCGCCGACGTGGTCGGCGTGGACTGGCGGGTGCCGCTGGCCGACGGGGTACGCCGGACCGGGGGCCGCGCGGTGCAGGGCAACCTCGACCCGTCGCTGGTGTTCGCGCCGACCGAGGTGATGCTGGAGCGGGCCGCCGAGGTGCTGGACGCGGGGCGGGCGGCGCCGGGCCACATCTTCAACCTCGGGCACGGCGTGATGCCGTCGACCGACCCCGACCAGCTCGCCCGGCTCACCGACTTCGTCCACGAGCACTCCGCCCGCTGACGCCGACCCGGCGCTTGTGCCGCCGGGAAACGGGCCGATGTGCCGGTGGAACGGGCCGAGTCGGCGCTTGTGCCGGTGGCCGAGGCGCCTCGGCCACCGGAGCGCGCTACTCCTCGGCCGGCGCGTGCGACCGCCGCGCCCGCACCACCCGGCGGACCAGCAGCCAGACCGGCACGCCGACGAGGGCCAGCACGCCGGCGAAGGGCAGCACCGCGCCCACCACGGTCAGCGCCACCACGACGGTGTCCACCAGCGCGTTCCAGCCGGCCTTCAGCCCGGGCCAGAAGCCGGCGTCCTTCAGCCGGTCCGGCGGCGGGACGTACTTCTCCGGCGTCGAGAGATGCACCGTCAGCGTCGCCATCGCGGCCTGGTCGGCGAGGTAGTCGCGCTGCGCCACGAGCGACTGGAGCTCGGCCTGCCGGTCGGCGATCTCCCGCTCGTAGCGGATGAGGGTGTCGGCATCGTTCGACTGCCGCTGGAACTTCTGGAGCCGGTCGATGCTGGTCCGCAGTGTCTGCACCCGCTCGCGGACGTCGATCAGCTGGGTGGTCACGTCCTTGGCGGTGCTCTCCGAGGTCTTCACCCGGCCCAGCCGGCCGAGCGCGTGCACCGCGGCGGTGAACTTCGCGACCGGGACGCGCAGCACCAGTGTCGAGTGCTGGATGACGCCCTGGGGCGAGCGGCGGGTGTCCTCCCGGTCCACCGTGCCGCCCATCGCGGCCAGCAGCGTGTCGATCTCGCCGCGGACCCGGTTCGGGTGCCTGCTCACCAACGCCAGCGAGCCGGTGCGCACCACGGCCCGGGTCCGAGCGGCGGGCCGTGGAGCGCCGGGGGTGCCGGCCGCCGCCGGCCCTCCGCCGCCGACTGGCCGGCTCCCCGCTCGGAGGAGACCGCGCTCCCCGCCGTACTGCTGCTGTTCGTGGACGCGCCGCTGCACCCGGCCAGGCCGGTCACCGTCATCGTCGCCACCGCGGCCAGCGCCACGCCGGCCAGTCCTCGTCGAAGTCGCATCGCCGCACCCGCTCTCGTCCGGAGGTTGACCGTCGATGAGACGTCGCCCGAGCCGGTCCGGTTCCGGCCGGGTGGCGGCGATGTGGAGGTGTTTGTCAATCTGTTACCTGTGACCGCGCACCGACGTCCCGCAGACGCCCGCCCCTCAGCCCCCACGGTCGTGGTCGTCGGCGGAGGCATCGCGGGGCTCGCCGCCGCCGCCGCGGTACGTCGGACCGCGCCGGCCGCGCGCGTGGTCGTCCTGGAGGCCGCAGCCGAGGTCGGTGGGAAGCTGCGCCGGGCCACCGTGGGCGGGGTGACCGTGGACGTCGGCGCGGAGGCGATGCTCAACCGGCGACCGGAGGCGGTCGCCCTGGCCCGGGAGGCCGGGCTGAGCGACGACCTGGTGCACCCGGCCACCACCACCGCGAACCTGTGGACCCGCGGCGAGATGCATCCGATGCCGCGCACGCTCATGGGCGTGCCCACCGACGCGCGGGCCCTCGCCGAGAGCGGCGTGATCTCCAAGCCGGGCCTGGCCCGGGTCGCCCTCGACGCCGTGCTGCCTGCGACCCGGATCGACGACCGGGACGTGAGTGTCGGGTGGCTCGTCGAGGAGCGTTTCGGCCGTGAGGTCGTGGACCGGCTGGTCGAGCCGTTGCTGGGCGGGGTCTACGCCGGCCACGCACGCGAGATCTCCGCACGGGCGGCGGTGCCGCAGGTGGTGGCCCTGCTCGACCGCGACAAGTCGATGATGCGCGCGGCGGCCGCGGCTACCGCCCAGCGGGGCTCCGCGTCCGACGTACCCGTGTTCGCGGGCCTGCGCGGCGGGGTCGGCCGGCTGCCGGCCGCCGTCGTGGACACCTTCGGCCTCGAGGTCCGGACCGAGGCGACGGTGCGCGACCTGGCCCGCGCCCCCGGCGGCGGCTGGCACCTGGTGGTCGGTCCCACGGTGGACGCCGAGATCGTGCGCGCCGACGCGGTGGTCCTGGCGACGCCGGCCCGCGCGACCGGACGGCTGCTGGCCGACGTGGTGCCCGACGCGGCGCTGGAGCTGGCGCGGGTGGAGTACGCCTCGATGGCGATCGTCACCCTCGCCTTCGCCCGCCGCGAGTTCCCGCAGATCGCCGGTTCCGGGTTCCTGGTCCCGCCGGTGGACGAGCGCAGGGTCAAGGCCGCGACGTACTCCTTCGCCAAGTGGGACTGGGTCCGCGAGGCGGGGGAGGGCAGGGGACCCGGCGGCGACGACCTGCTGGTGATGCGCTGCTCGGTGGGTCGCCACCGCGAGGAGGAGACCCTGCAGGTCTCCGACGAGGAGCTGGTCACGCTCGCGCGCGAGGATCTCTGCGACGCCATCGGTCTGTGCGTGCGGCCGGTGGACTGGCACGTGCAGCGGTGGGGCGGCGCGCTGCCGCAGTACGCCGTCGGGCACGCAGAGCGGGTGCGCCGGGTGCGCGCGTCGGTGGCCAAGGTGGCCGGTCTGGCGGTCTGCGGGGCGACGTACGACGGGCTGGGGATTCCGGCCTGCATCGCCTCGGCCGAGCGCGCCGTGGAGCAGATCCGTCCGGTGCTCGACGAGCCGGCCCAGGAGGCCTGACCCGCCCGCCGGCAGCCTTGGCCGCCGGGGGAGAATGGGCCCATGACTGACAAGCGGCCGAACCAGGGCAAGCGGGCGCGGGACCTCAACGATCTCGTGCGCTACACGATGTGGTCGGTCTTCCACCTGCGAGACGTGCTCGGCGAGAGCGATCGGGACGCGGAGGCGCACGAGGTCGAGAAGCTGTTCACCGAGCTCGGCGACGCCGACGTCACCATCCGCGGGCTGTACGACGTGGCGGGCCTGCGCGCGGACGCCGACCTGATGATCTGGTGGCACGCCTCGACCGCCGACGAGCTGCAGGACGCCTACCACCGGTTCCGGCGGACCGCGTTCGGGGCCCGGCTGGAGCCGGCGTGGTCGCAGATGGCGCTGCACCGGCCCGCGGAGTTCAACAAGAGCCACATTCCCGCGTTCCTGGCCGACGAGGAGGCGCGGGCCTACGTGTGCGTCTACCCCTTCGTGCGCTCCTACGAGTGGTACCTCCTCGAGGACGCCGAGCGGCGCCGGCTGCTCGCCGAGCACGGCATGATGGCGCGCGACTACCCCGACGTGCGCGCCAACACGGTCTCCTCGTTCGCGCTCGGCGACTACGAGTGGATGCTCGCCTTCGAGTCCGACGAGCTGCACCGGATCGTGGACCTGATGCGCCACCTGCGCGGGTCGGAGACCCGCCGCCACGTGCGCCTGGAGGTGCCGTTCTACACCGGTCGCCGGCGCACGCCGACCGAGCTCATCCACGACCTGCCCTGAGCCCGGTCGCGCCGTATGACGTCCGCCGGGAGGTCATACGGTGCGGCGGCCGGGGCGACCGGGGCGTATGACGTCAGGCGCTCTCGGCGGGCTCGAGGGTCAGGCTGATCGAGTTGATGCAGTAGCGCTGGTCGGTCGGCGTGGCGTACCCCTCGCCCTCGAACACGTGCCCGAGGTGCGACCCACAGCTCGCGCAGCGCACCTCCACCCGGCGCATGCCGAACGAGCTGTCCTCGAGGTACTCCACCCGGTCCTCGGCGAGCGGCGCGTAGAACGACGGCCAGCCGCAGTGGGACTCGAACTTCGTGTCCGAGCGGAACAGCTCGGCGCGACAGGCGCGGCAGCGGTAGACGCCGGTGGTCTTCGTGTCGGTGTACTCGCCGGTGTAGGGCCGCTCGGTGCCGCCTTCACGGAGCACGTGGTACTCCTGCGGGCTCAGCTCCGCGCGCCACTCCTCGTCGGTCCTGTCCGCCTGGTAACCCATGGCCGCGAGCCTACCCGCGGGCCGGAGCGGCCCCGTCGGCCCGGGCGTTCGGGTCGTACCGGGCGCGGCGGGTTGGGAGGCTTTGCCCGTGGGTAGCGTCTTGCAAAGTGAGACAGGCCTGGCCATCCGGACATGTCCTCACGCAGTATCAGTGCACAAGCGTTCACTGAAAATGCATTCGAGCTCGGGGGTGAGGTGCCTTGACGGTTACCGACCGGGGCGTGGACTGGCAGCGGCTGCGCGACTGGGGCTCGCGCCTGACCACGCCGTTGCACGCCGACGACTACCTGTCCTTGATCAATCCGCTGTGGTCCTCGCGCGAGCTGCGCGGCCGCATCGAGAAGGTGGTCCGGGAGACCGACGACGCCTCGACGCTGGTGATCCGGCCCGGCTGGGGCTGGCACTTCGAACCCAAGCCCGGCCAGTACGTCGGGATCGGCGTGGACGTCGACGGCAAGTTCCACTGGCGCTCCTACTCGCTGAGCGCGCCCCCGCGCCGGGACGGCCGGCACATCGCGATCACGGTGCGCGCGATGCCCGAGGGCTTCCTGTCCCAGCACCTGGTCGGCGTCACGCCGGGCACGATCGTGCGGCTGGCCGCGCCGGCCGGTGACTTCGTGCTCCCGGAGCCGCCGCCGGGCAAGATGCTCTTCTTCGTCGGCGGCAGCGGCATCACCCCGGTGATGGCGATGCTGCGCACGCTCGACCGGCGCGGCACGATGCCCGACGTCGTGCTGGTCTACTCCTCGCCGACCCCGGAGCGGATGATCTTCCGCGACGAGCTGCTGCAGATGGCCGAGCGGCACGGCGGGCTGCACCTGCACGAGCAGCACACCGACCTGCACGGCATGTTCACCCTCGCCCAGCTCGACGAGGTCTGCCCCGACTGGCGCGAGCGCGAGACCTGGGCGTGCGGCCCGGGCCCGATGCTCGACTCCGCCCAGGAGCACTGGGAGGACGCCGGCCTGTCCGACCGCCTGCACGTCGAGCGGTTCACCCTGCAGCTGGCCGCCGACGGCGAGGCCGGCGGGTCGGTCACCTTCCAGAACTCCGGCAAGCACACCGAGGCCGACGGCGCGACCACGCTGCTCGAGGCGGGGGAGCAGGCCGGCGTCGGGATGCCCTACGGCTGCCGGATGGGCATCTGCCACACCTGCACGCTGACGATGATCTCCGGCCGGGCGCGTGACCTGCGCAACGGCGAGGAGCACTCCGAACCGAACGAGCCGATCCAGACCTGTGTGACGGTCGCCGTGGGCGACTGCGTCCTCAACATCTAAGGAGTACGACGAGATGGCGATCTCCGACGTCAAGGAGTACACCCACCTGACCGAAGCCGACGTGGAGGCGCTCGGCCGCGAGCTGGACGCGATCCGCGCCGAGATCGAGGAGTCACGCGGCTCCGCGGACGCGGAGTACATCCGCCGGCTGATCCGCATCCAGCGGCGGCTGGCCGCGGCCGGCCGGGTCACCTTGTTCGCCAGCAGCTTCCCGCCCGCGTTCGTCGCCGGCACCGCCATGCTCGGGGTCGCCAAGATCTTGGAGAACATGGAGATCGGCCACAACGTCATGCACGGGCAGTGGGACTGGATGAACGACCCCGAGATCCACTCCAGCACCTGGGAGTGGGACACCGCCCAGCCGGCCGAGCAGTGGAAGCACTCGCACAACTACATCCACCACCAGTTCACCAACGTCCTCGGCTACGACAACGACATCGGGTACGGCGTCCTGCGGATGGCCCGCGAGCAGAAGTGGCACCCGGCCAACATCGGTCAGCCGGTCTACAACACGCTGCTCGCGCTGCTGTTCCAGTGGGGCGTGGCGCTGCACGACCTCGACATCGAGGCGATCCGCAAGGGCCGCAAGGACCCGAAGGAGATGAAGCGGCAGCTCAAGCAGATCTGGCGCAAGATCCGCCGGCAGATCGCCAAGGACTACGTCATCTACCCGGTGCTGTCCGGGCCGAACGCGCTGTCGACGATGAAGGCGAACGCGCTGGCGAACCTGATGCGCAACGTGTGGTCCTACGCGATCATCTTCTGCGGGCACTTCCCCGACGGCGCGCTGCACTTCACCGAGGAGGAGCTCGAGGACGAGACCCGCGCGGAGTGGTACCTCCGGCAGATCCTCGGCGCCGCCAACTTCGAGGGCGGCCCGCTGCTGCACATCATGAGCGGCAACCTCGGCTTCCAGATCGAGCACCACCTGTTCCCGGACCTGCCCAGCAACCGCTACGCAGAGATCTCCGGGCGGGTGCGGGCGCTGTGCGAGAAGTACGACATCCCCTACACCACCGGCCCGCTGCACCGGCAGTACGGCCAGACGCTGCGCACCATCTGGAAGCTGGCCCTGCCGAACTCCTGGACCAGCGACCACGAGCCGGAGCCGCCCGGCCCGGTGGCCGACCGGCGTCGCAAGACCGACGACGAGCGGCCCTCGCGGCGGCTGGAGACCGGCGCCTGGTCGCGCGGCCTCCCGGCATGAGGGCCGGCGTGGCCGCCGTCCCGCCCGCGCTCGCCGACCGGCCGACGGACCCGTCGTACGGCGTCCCGGTGCCGTTCGCCTGCGAGCGTGACGACGGGCCGTTCTCGCTCGCGCAGCTCAACCGCAAGCGGCTCATCCAGTGCGCGCTGAGCCGCATCTGCGGGATGTGCGGGTTCTCCCTGGAGAACCCGGTGGTGTTCGTGGGCTCGGCGGAGGACGCGGACCGCAACGCGTTCCGCTTCGCTCCGCTGCACGCCGACTGCGCGGACGCCGCGCTCGAGCTCTACGCGCCGCTGGCCGCGCCGGTCCTCGACTACCCCTCGGGGCACCAGCCCTGGGCGCGCGTGGTCACCGGCGGCTTCGAGCTCGAGCGGCCCACGCGTCGCGGCGACCGGCTGACGTTCCGCCCCAACTCGATCGTCGAGGACCGCCGCCTCTGACCGGGGAGACTGACCGCCCGCTGCAGGGGAAGGCCCCGCTCGGCTCCCACCCCCGTGGAGAGCCGAGCGGGGCCTTCTGACCCGGTCGGAACCGGGTCACCCCTCGGGCGCCGTGTGACTCAGCCGTGCCGTCGGTAGCGGATGGTCCGCCTGGCCAGGTCCTTCACGCCGAGGTCGTCACGCACCCGGACCGAGATCCGGTACGCACGGTGCCGCGGGTGGAAGGTGCAGCCCGAGTACTTGCGGTGCACCCAGCGGGTGTGGTGCCCGTTGCCGCAGTAGAACCTGAAGCCGACGAGCGTGGTGCCCGGTGCCGCGGTGGACGTCCGCGCCAGCAGGATCACCCGGATCCGCCCGTGCCGCAGGTGCTTGACCAGCAGCCTGAGCCGGGCGTGCGGGGCTCCGACGACCGGGGTGGAGACCGTGATCACCGCCGTGGCCGTGGCCTTGCTGCCGAGGCTGTCGGTCACCGTCACCATTGCGGTGTAGTGGCCGGCGCCGGGGTAGCTGCAGGAGGTCCTGGCTGCGGTTCGCGTGGTCGGCGCCGCACCGTTGCCGCAGTCGAAGCGGTATCCGGTGAGGGTGGCGCCGCTCGCTGTGGCGTGCGAGCCGGAGGCGTCGAGGATGGCCGTGTCGCCGGCCGTCACCTGCGACGGTATGAAGGTCAGGCTCGCGACCGGGGCGCTGGGTGCAGGCGCAGGCGCCGGTGCGGGCCCAGGCGCGGGCGCCGGGCCGGGGGCGGGCGTCGGCGCAGGGTTGGTCACGGTGATCGGGGCGGTGGCCTTCTTGGTCATCATGTTGCTGTCGGTGACGGTCACCGAGGCGGTGTAGCTGCCCGCGGTGGGGTAGCTGCACGACGCCCTGCCGGTCGTGTTGGCGATGGTCGGTGCGTTGGTGCCGCAGTCGAAGACGTAGCCGGTGATGGTGGCCCCGGTGGTGGTCGTCGTCGACCCGGTGGCGTCGAGGGCGCTGCTGCCCCCGGTGGTGACCTGGGCCGGTGAGGCGACCAAGGATGCCGTCGGTGCGGTGGGCGCCGGTGGCGGAGGCGGCGCGGGCTTGTTGCCGAACTCGAAGACGCCGATGTCGGTCGGCGCCGGTGTGCCGGCGTCGACGGCGGGAGAGCCCGCAGTCAGGTGGTAGTCGGTGGCCGAGACGAACTGCGGGTCGTCGACCAGCCCGTGCGGCCTCCTGCCCGGTCTGGCTCTGCAGGGTGGCCAGGTCGGTGTACCTGCCGCTGTCCCACTGGTAGAGCTGGCCGGGGGAGGAGCGGTAGACCAGGTCGTTGTCCATGGTCGTGTTGGTGACCGACGCCGTGTCCACCCGGATCTCCCCCGGGTTGCCCTGTCCGGCCGGGGTCTCCCCGTTGAAGGCGGAGATGTTGTTCCGCAGGGTCGTACCGGTCGAACCCAGTCCGGCGCCGCTCGCCTCGACGTTCAGGCCGACGTTGGTGTTGCGGGCAACCGTGTTGTTCACGACGGTCGTGCTCGGGGCGCCCGCGACGTCGATGCCGTGGTCCCCGTTGCTGTAGCTGAGGTTGCGGCGCACTGTGGTGCCGCTCGAGCCCGGGTAGATCTCGATGCCCGAGTCCTCGTTGCCGTAGGTGGTGCTGTTCTCGATGACGGTGTTCGTCGCCGCGACCGGGGCGCCCGCGATGGTCCAGCCGCGCACGTCGATGCCGGTGGCGCTGCGATCGCCCTTGGAGTTGCCGTACGACGTGAGGCCGGAGACGGTGTTGCCGTCACCTCCCTGGATGCTCAGACCGTGGTTGTTGTTGCCGTGGGTCGTAGAGGCCGTCACCTTGTTGTTGCCGGAGCTGCGGATCAGGATGCCGACAGCACTCCCACCCGACACGGTGACGTGGTCGATGGTGTTGTTCCCGCCGTTCAGCACGTAGATGCCGTTCGAGCCGCCCGTGGAGAGCACGTCGCGCACGGTGGACCCCGTGCTGCCGTTGAGGTACACCCCGGCGGTCGAGGCGTTCTGGACGTCGAAGCCGGAGAGCTGCACGCCGCCTGCTGTCACGTCGAAGCCGTAGAGCTGGCCGTTGGCGTTGACCGTCGCGCCGTGCCCGGTGAGCACGAGGCCCGCCTTGCCGACGTCGACCCGCTCGGCATAGGTGCCGCTGCCGACGTCGATCGTGTCGCCGCCAGCGGAGGCCGCCACGGCCTTGGTGATGGTGCAGAACGGGGCCGTTGAGCTCGTGCCCGGCCCGGCATCGTTGCAGCCGGCTACGCCGACGTACCTCGTGGTGCCGGCGGCCCAAGCGCCGGTCGGAATGAGTGAGAGGGCCCCGGCCACCAGCGCGCCGGCCGTGAGGGCCGTCAGGTGGCGGGACGGAGCCCGGTTCGTCCTTGGTGTGGATGGCCACCGCGCCTGTCCAGTCATAGTTCCCCCTTGGTGACGGTGTGCCCTCGACGCTAGGCAGCCGGCTGCCGCGTGGGCTCCTCCGATGGGGGGAATCCGGCTACGCCCGACTCAGTAGGCGAGTCGTGTGACGGGGACCGGCGACCGGGTCCCTCATCCAGACGGCGTAGGCGGGCTCGTCCTCGCGCGGGATCACGCGCGGCGGCGCCTCGCCCACCGTGGTCGCATGGATGAGCTTGTCGTCACTGCACTGGGGCATGCCGGGCTGCGCATCGACGCGCCGGGTGTCAGCGTCCTCGCCGATCCGTGGCTGTCGGAGGGCGGGGCCTTCCTCGCATCCTGGTTCCCGTTCCCGGACAACGCGCACCTGGCGACCCCGCAGACCGCGCGTGCCGACGTGGTCGTGGTCTCCCACGAGCACCTCGACCACCTCGACCTGCCCTTCCTCGCGAGCCTGCCGCCGGAGCTGCCCATCGTGGTGCCGCGCTACCCCGCGACGATCCTGCAGCGCCGGCTGGCCGGGATCGGCCGTCGCCGGGTCGTGGTGCTGGACGCCTGGCAGCGCTACCCGCTGGGCCCGGACAGCTGGCTGACGGTGATCCCCGAGCAGTGCCCGATGAGCCACGACGCGGCGGTGCTGGTGCACGTCGCGGGCAAGACGGTGCTGCACACCAACGACGCGCGGATCTCGCTGGCGCAGGTGCGCCGGGCCATGGCCGAGGTTGGCGGCCCGATCGACGTGATGGGCGTGCAGATGTCGGGCGCCAGCTGGCACCCCGTCTGCTACGAGTACGACGACGAGGACCGCGTCCGGATCGGCGACCTGAAACGGGTCGCCAAGTTCAAGGCGGTGACCCGGCTGCTCCGCGCGGTGCGACCGGGACTGGCGCTGCCGTACGCCGGTCCGCCGTGCTTCCTGGACGACACGCTGTTCGAGCACAACTCCCGCCTGCACGGGGCGGGCATCTTCCCCGACCAGGACGAGGCGTTGGCGTGGCTGCGCGCACGGCTGCCGGACATGGCCAGCGACTACCTGCTGCCCGGGGACGCGGTGGTGCTGTCGGCGGGGCGCCGCGGGCACGGCGTGGTCAGGGACCCGCACTGGCACGGGTTCTCGCTCGACACCGGACCCGGCGAGCGCCGCGCCTACCTCGAGGAGTACGCCGCCCGGCGACGCCCCGCGGTGCAGGCCGCCTGGGCCGCCAACCCGCAGCTGTGCGCGGCCGACCGGCTCGGGGAACGGTTCGCCACGCACCTCGAAGGGCTGGCCACGCTGTCGCAGTACTTCCTGGCCCGCATCGGGCTGACCCTGCGGTTCGAGGTGCTCGGGCCGGCCGGGGGCACCTGGGACGCCCACCTCGGGCCCGACCGGGTCCTCGTCGACCTGGACGGCGGCGCCGGCGAGGCCGACTACCGGTTGAGGCTCGACGGACGCTGGCTGGCCGGTGTGGTGGACGGGCGCACCCGGTGGGAGGAGTTGCTGCTCTCCCTGCGCTTCTCCGCGCGGCGGGAGCCGGACCTCTACAACGACTACCTGGTCGGCCTGCTCAAGCACGCGGACCTCGCGGCCCTCCGCGCCGTGGAGGAGTTCGAGGCGTCGCGGGACCCGTCGGAGACGACGCTGCTGGAGCATGCCGGCGCCCCGGTGCGGGTCAGCCGCTACTGCCCGCACGCAGGGGAGGACCTCGCGGAGACCGGGGTGGTCGTCGACGGCGTGCTGCGCTGCCTCGGCCACAACTTCGAGTTCGACCTGCGGACCGGGGAGTGCCTCAACGCTCGCTGCGACCCGATCACGGTCGACGCCGGCAAGTCCTGACCCAGTCCCGGAAGCCGAGGGCGTCCCGGGCGCCCCGGGAGCCAAGGCAGCGGGCCCTGCTACGACACCGCGCCGGTCGGACCGACCGGCCGCTCGGTGTCGATGGCGCCGGCCACGAACGCCGCGGTCTTGAGCAGGTAGCGGCCCACCTGCCACACCGTCGGCCGGCGCAGGAACTCGAGGTCGGCCGCCGCGCGCAGCGGGACGAGGACCGAGAGGTACCAGCTCTCCGCGTCCTGCCAGCCCGGCGGCGGCACGGCCGCGTGCTCCCGGTAGGCCAGCTGCGCCGGACCGGTCAGCCCCGGACGCACCCGCAGCAGGAACCGGCAGGCCGCCGGGTAGCGCGCCGCGAGCGCCACCGTCTCCGGGCGCGGGCCCACGAGGGTCATGTCGCCGCGGACGACGTGCCACAGCTGTGGCAGCTCGTCGATCGACGTACGTCGCAGCAGGCCACCGATCCGGGTGACCCGCGGGTCGTGGGCGGCGGTGACGTCGGGCCCGGACCCACCGATGGACATGCTGCGCAGCTTGTACAGCCGGAACGGCCGGCCGTCCTGGCCGACCCGGTCCTGGGCGAAGAAGACCGGCCGCCCGTCCAGGAGCAGGACGAGTCCGGCAGCCAGGGCGATGATCGGCAGCGCCACCAGGAGCAGCGTCAGCCCGACGGACAGGTCCACCAGCCTGCGAGCCGGGGCGACCCCGTACCGCAGTTCCGTAGCAGGCGCGACGGTGTGGTGCTTCATGGTCGTCCTCCGTTCAGCCGGTTCCGGCGGCGACGAACACGTCGGTGAAGACGGAGGCCGCCAAGTCGCACTCGTGGGCGTACGCGCGGGGAGCCGTCGGCATCTGGCTCGGGGTCATGTGGGTGAAGAGCGCCACCCCGGCAAGGTGTCGGGCGGCCATGGTCTGCCACAGCGGGTTGGTGTGCAGGCCGGCGTCGAGCAGGGACACCGTCTGGCCGTCGTAGGCCTGGCGCCAGGTCCAGATGTCGACCGCGGCAGCTCCGTGGGCCACTGGCGCGTCGATGTAGACCCCGGCGTCGCCGGCGGCGTCCGTCGCCGACCCCTGGTAGCCACCGGCGGCGGCCAGGGCCTTGCGGGCGCGGAGCGTGGTGTAGCGCGGCCAGTGCCGGGCGACCACGTGCGCCCAGGCCTCCTGCTGCGCCTGCACGGTGCTGAGCCCGAATCCCCCGTAGTACGACTCGGTGAGCAGCCCGGTGCTGAGGTCGAGGTCGTCGACCAGGCCCGACCGCAGGTAGCGCTCGACCGCGTCGATGGTCGCGGCGGGGTACTTCGCGCGGGCGGCCTGCGCGCAGCCGGCTGCCGGACCGCCCCGCCACGGCAGGCAGCCCAGGTCCGGCACCACGGCGTCCACCAGAAGGGGCTTGCCGGGAGCGACCCGCGCCAGGGCGTCATGAGCGTCCCGGAGGAAGCGCAGCACGTCGTCGGGGGTGCGAAGGCCGTCGCCGTAACCGATCTCGTCGGCGACCTTGAACCCTGCGGTCCCCGGCGAGCGGGCCAGCAGGGCGAGCCGGTCCACCGCGGCCTGGAACGCCGCGGGCCCCTCGAGCCACCGGGCAACCAGGTCGGTCTCCCACCACACCCGTACGCCGCGGGCGTGCAGCATGGCGGCCAGGCCCAGGTAGGGGTCGGTGCCCTGCACGACCTGGGCCGGCAGGGGCCCGGTGGTGGCGACCGGCGCGGCGAGCGTCGGGCCGCGGCGGGGCGCGGACGGCGGTGGCGTCGCCCCGCCGCCGGGCAGCGCCGTGCAGGCGGAGAGCAGGGCGGCGAGGAGGCTCAGCAGGACCAACCGGTGTCTCATGTCTCTCGCCCTTCTCGTCGGTCTCACGGCCGCACCTGCGCGGCGTCGGGCACCGGGCCGGCGCTGACACGCGCACGCGGGCCGGTGAGTCGCAGCAGAAGGAGCACCAGCAGGCCGTCGCTGGTGAGGTACGCCGCGGAGGAGGCCACGGCCGCTCCCAGCGCCCCGAACCGGGGGATCAGCAGGAGGTCGAGGACCACGGTCATGACGAGCCCCGTGGCCATCGCCCACGAGTTGAGGCCGGGCCGGCCGCGGCCGTACAGGTAGCCGCTGGCGACTCCGGAGGCGCCGGCCAGGAGCATGCCCACCACCAGCACCAGCGCGGGTTGCACGGCGTCCTGGAAGCGGTGGCCGTACAGCAGCGTCATCACCGGTGCGGTCAGCAGCGCCAGCGGCACCGCGGCCACGGCGATGCCGACCAGGCCCGGCACCAGGGCCCGCCGCGCACGCCGGCCCGCGTCGAACGCGGGCAGCCCCGCCATGCGCGGGTAGGACACCCAGGTGAGCGCCGTACCGGGGAGCCGCAGGAGCTCGGCGTACTTCGAGGCGACCGCGTAGACGCCCAGCACCGCGGGGCCCGCCATCGCCCCGAGCACCGCGAAGTCGAGCCGCAAGTTGAGCAGGGTCATCAGCCCGCCGGCCTGACCGCGCAGGCCGTACCCGAGCACCTGGCGCAGCAGCCGGCGGTCCGGGCGGCCCAGGAAGCCCGCGCTGCCGGACGCGAAGCCCAGCCTCCGCCAGGACAGCCGCCGGGCGACCCGGCGCCAGGCGTGGACCCCCACGACCAGGTCGGCCAGCGCCAGGCCGGCCACCAGCGCGGCGGTCCCGCCGACGCCGAGCAGCACCGCTGCGCCGTAGCACGGGAGGAACGCCAGCTCCTCGAGCGCAATGACGGAGTCACTGCCGCGCGTGTCCTCCAGGCCCTGCAGGGCCGTCTTGCCGCAGGTGAGGAAGAGCTGGGTGGCCACGGTGAGACCGGCCGCGGCGACGACCAGCAGCGTCTGGTGCGGGAAGAACACGTGGCGCAGCAGGGGTGCGGCTGCCACCCAGGCGACGGTGCCGATCGCCGCGCCGAGCACGAGGACAAGCAGGATCGTGGGCCACAGCCGGGGCGTGCCCCGCCGCGGCCGGGCCAGGAAGTAGGCCTCCGCACCCGGGAGACCACCGACGCAGAGCACGCCCAGCAGGCCGGGGAGGATGCGCAGCAGCGCGTAGCTGCCGACGGCGGCCGCACCGCCGACGCGGGCGACGACCACCGTGGCCACGGTCAGCCCGACGATCGCGAGGATGCGCGCGGTCGAGTTGGTCAGCGTGCCGCGCAGCAGGTCGCTCGAGGTGGCACGCCGCAGCGACGCGATCGGACCGGTCCAGCGGCTCATCGCGACCTCCCCTTCCTCTCCTCGTCCTGGGTGGCCAGGGCCAGGGCGGCAAGCAGCCCGAGCCACGTCCACAGGTGCCGGAAGTGCAAGGTCTCGTAGAACCCCCCGGCCGTGGCCATCACCGGAGCGACCACCACCAGCAGCCAGGGCCGCGGCACCAGTGCGGCGTACGGCGGGGGCAGGGAGCGCACCAGCAGGCGCAGGCAGCGAGCGAGGACCGCGGCCGCGAACACCAGGAGTCCCAGGGCGCCGACGACTCCTCGTTCGACCAGCGTGGCGACGTAGTCGTTGTGGGCTTCCTTGACGTAAGGCGCCTGGGTACGTTCGAGCGTGGCCTTGGTCCGCGCCGGGCCGTACCCGGTGACGTCACCGCGCAGGAACAGCGCCAGGCTCTCCTCGACGAGCGTGGCGCGCTCGCTGCTCGAGCTGTCGCTCCTCCCCACCGAGTCCCGCAGCAGCGGCACCGAGTCCTGGGCCTGCGTGCGCAGCCCGTTGAGGTCGACGCGCGGCATCACCACGACGACGGTGAACGCCCCGGCGAGCAGCATGACGCTCACCGCCATCGCCCCGGCCACGGCCCCCTTGCGGAACTGGCCGATCGCGACGGCCAGGACGAGTCCGATCGCCAGCGTCAGCAGGGCACCGTTGGAGCCGGTGAAGCCGATCGCGACCAGCAGCGCCAGGTAGCCCCCACGGCGCAGCACCGGTGATCGTGGGCACTGGCAGGCCGCCATCACGAACAGCGAGACGACCAGGTAGTTGCCGGCCAGGTTGGGGTCCCCGAAGGTGTACGCGGCGCGCGACCCGTCGCGGGCGGTCACGCCGCTGAGCAGGTGCACCCCCAGGACGTACGCCGCGACCCCGACCGCGGCGTACGCCGGTGCGAACCGGCACCAGGCCCGGGTGAGCGCGGCGACGACCCGCACGTCGTAGTGGCCGAGGGCGAGGGTGGCGGCCCAGGTGAGCAGCAGCAGGTCCTCGGCCAGCACCAGCGCCGAACCCACCGGAGCGTCGGCCAGCAGGGCGGCGGTGGCGCCGCCGACCACCATGCCGGTCATGCCCCACGCGTACGGCACCCGGACCCGCAGCCCCTCGGTGACGGTCCACAGCAGCCCGGTCACGATCGCGGCCACGATCGCCACGTCGGCCGGCGAGGTGTTCCCGGGGCCGGCGGGGGACAGGAACGGCAGCAGGCAGACCGCCAGGCCGGTGAGGAAGGGAAGGGCGCCGCGCCGGCGGACCGGATCGGGGACCGGCTTGGCCGCCGCCGGCGCGGCTGTCTGGAGAGTCATCGCCGGCTCCCCAGGCGCCGGGGTTGCAGCGGCAGTCCGGCGAGCAGCTCGAGGTGGCCGGCGCCGAAGGAGTCGTCGTTGGCCGACGCGGCGACCTCGGCGATGCCGGCCTGGGCCACCTGGTACCACCACGCCGGCGGCAGGCCGAGGCGCACGAGGGCCTCCGACAGGGCGCCCCGGGCCGCGCGTGGCAGCCAGCCGCGGCCCAGCAGCGCGTACCGCACGCCTGGGGCGGACCCGTGCCGTCGCAGGCCCGTGTGCCCGAGCACGGTGTGCTCCTGCCGGGTGTGCCGGTCGAGGTAGAGCGTGTAGCTGAGCACGAACCGTGCGACGTCGCGCAGCGGACAGCCGCGCGCCGTACCGGCCTCCCAGTCCACGACTCCGCCGACCTCACCGCGGTGGACGAGCACGTTGCCGCACCAGAAGTCGCCGTGCACCGCGGTCTGCGGGGTCTCCGCCCCGGCGAAGCGGCCCTGCGCGGCGGCGACGCGCGCCATCGCGGCGTCGAGGTGCGGGTGCCCGTCCCAGCGCGACCGCAGCCGGTCGGCGACCTCGTCGGCCCAGGTCAGCGGGGCCGTCCCGCTCGCGGTGGCGGTCTGGAAACCGGCCAGCCAGCCGAGGGCGAGCCCGAAGTCGTGTCGCACGGGGCCGGGACGGGCGGTGTGCAACCATTCGTGGTAAGCGACGGTCATCGGTGCCCCCGGCAGCGCTGTGGAGACCAGCGCCGCGCGTTGGCCGTCGATCGGGACCGACTCGACGTACCGGGGGACCGTGCGGATCAGGCCGCCGAGCTGCATCCGCCGCAGCTCGACCAGCATCCGGCCCTCGCGCTCCACCGCGGCGGCCGCGGGGACGGTGAGCGGGATCTTGACCGCGAGCGGGGTGAGGTCGCGGTTGGCCGGTGACCCCACCGGCCGGGTCAGCACGAACGTCACCTTGGCGTCGGGGTCGCGTGAGGCGCAGATGAGCACGCCGCGGCTCGCGGGGTCGCCGAGCAGCTGCTCGACGCGTCTGCGGCAGCTGCCGGCGGGACTGGTGGAGTAGGTCACGAGCGCCTCCCGATGACGACCCGAGTGGGTACCAGGGCCCCGGTCCACGTCCACGGCATCCGCCGGGCGAGCCTGAGGGCCACCGTGAGCAGGGGAGCAGGCCCGGTCACTCCCGGGGGCACGGTGACCACCGCTGCCCAGAAGTGCCGTACGGCGGACTCCTCGTCGTCGAACACCGCGATCGGCCGCCTCGTGCTCGGGACCGCGACCAGCTCTCGGTCCACGTGCACGCCGCAGCGACGCGTCAGTCGGCGCAGCCGCCACCGGGCGAGCGGGCCGTCGAGCGTGACGGCGACCTGGCGACCGCTGGGCACCGAGCGGAGCGCTTCGGCGCCCGGGCGCCGAAGCAGCACCGCGTCCGCGTCGCACAGGACCGACCACGGCGGACGGCCGTCCCTGTCCGGGTCGTCGCCGGCGGCCCCGCTCGGGTCCCAGGGGAGCGGCCCGGTGGTCTCGTGGTCCTCGGGGCGTCGCCCCGTGAGGTGCTCGGTCATCGCGCGACCTCCGCCATCGCCAGGGCACTGCGTTCCAGCCCCTGGAGGTAGGTCTCGTCGAGCACCCGGCCGAGCTCCTCGGCGTCGAACTGCTCGCCGGCCAGCTCGCGGCCGTGCCGGCTGCACCGCCCGGCGAGGCGGGCGTCGTCGAGCAGGGCGTCGACCGCGGCGGCGAGTTCCTGGGGCCGGCCGGGACGCACCAGCAGGCCGCTGTGCCCCGGCACCACCAGGTCCGGCACCGAGTTCACCGCGGTCGCCACGACCGGGACCCCGCACCGCATCGCCTCGACCACCGCGCAGGGCAGGCCCTCGTAGCGGCTGGCCATGGCGAAGACGTCGAGTGCGGGGAGCAGCTGCGCGACGTCCGAGCGCTCGCCCAGGAAGCGCATGCGGTCCTGGAGGCCGCGCTGCCGGGCCAGGTCGCGCGCCCGTGCCAGGTCCGGCCCGGAGCCGATCCACACCGCGACGGCGTCGCGGTGCCGCAGGGCGGCCACCGCCTCGATGAAGTGCTCCGGAGCCTTCTGGTAGTCGACGCGGCCGACCGTGCCCACCACCGGCTGGAACTCGTCGAGGCCGAGTGCGCTGCGGGCGGCCCGCCGCGTCTGTGGCGTCTGGGGCACCGTGTCCGCCTCCACCGCGGGCGCCACGATGCGCAGCGCGTCCGGGCGCGCGAGGCCGCGGCGCAGGGCTTCGGTCGCGACGCCGCTGCCGATGGCCAGCACCATGTCGGTCAGCGGGACCAGCCGGCGCTCGATGGCGACGTACGCCGCGCGGCGCAGCGGGCTCTGGAAGTCGTGGAACGGAAACCCGTGGTACGTGTGCACGATCATCGGTGTCCCGCTGCGGTACGCAGCCACCCGGCCGAGGGCTCCCGCCTTGGCGCTGTGCGTGTGCACCACGTCGAACTGCCGTTCGCGGCACAGCGCGGTCAGCCGGCGCAGCGCCGTCGCGTCCTCGCGGGGAGACACGGGGGAGACCAGGGAGGGTTCGAGGACCACCTCCATGCCCAGCTCCGCAGCGCTGCGGGCCAGCCGGCCGCCCTCGCCGGTGACCACGGTGACGCAGTAGCGGGAGGGGTCGAGCTGGGCGGCGCCACGCAGCGCCACGCCGCCGGCGCCGGCGATGAACCGGGTGACGATCTGGGCGACCTGGATGCGCTGGTCGTCGGCGCGGCCGATGCTCATGCGAGGCCTCCCTTGACGTACGCCGCGGCGACCTGGTCGGAGAGCATGGAGTACAGCGACCTCCCGGGCTCCCGGCCGAGCTCGAGCTCGTAGCACGGGAGCCGGTCGGTCAGCGCGCGGGCGACGGGTTCTACCGGAGGCAGCACCGGCCCCCGACCGGTGGCCAGCCCGAGGACCGCGCACAGCGGCCAGAACCGGCGCAGCTCACCGGCGGCGAACGTGCCCGCCACCAGGGCCCGCACGGCGGTGTCGCCGGAGACCGGGCGCACCCTCGCCTCCTCGGCCTCGCCGCGCCGGACCACGACGACGAGGTCCGGCGACAGGTGCGGGACGTGGCCCTGCCACGGGGACTCGCGCCGACCGTGGGCGGCGCGCGCCCCCGATGAGCGCCCCGTGCCCGCGGGCAGGCGGAGCGGCTCGAGCACCCCGAACGTGGTGGCGCCGTCGCTGGCCGCCAGGTTGTCGCAGGCCGCACTGGCACCGGCCTCGAGCTCGCGGGAGACCAGCGACGACTTCCCGACGCCGCCCGGGCCGGCGAGCAGCACCGCGACGCCGTCGAGCTCCACGACGGACACGTGCAGTGGCGCCAGGCCGCGCAGCGCGGCCCACCACAGGGCGGGGTAGTGCAGGAGGACCTGGGCGCGGAGGGCCCGGAACCTGCTGGACAGCGCCCGCGAGGCGGCCGACTCCGCGGTGGAGGGGTCCCACCAGCTGCGCACCGTGACCCGGTCCCCGGCGGTCGACCAGGCCTGCGCGAAGCCGGAGCCGCCCGCGCTGTCCAGCACGACCTCTCCGTTCGCGCCGTACCCGACTCCGCGGGTGACCGGCACCAGGTCGCGGGTGCGCGGACGCGGCCCGCGGCCCTCGACGATCACGTGCACGTCGGGCTCCGACGGCGTCGGCAGGTGCTCGGTGCCGGCGGTGGTCTCCCGGACCGCGGCCAGCACGCCGGGGACCGAGCTCTCCACCGTGACGACCGCGCCGGCGGTCCGGAAGGTGAGGCTGTGGCTGCTCATCGCTGCGCCCTCCTCTGCTTGCGGGAGGCGACGACGATGCCCACGACGGGCCAGCGCATCGCCTTGAGCACGTCCTCCAGGGCCTCCGCGCGGTCGCTGCGGGCGTTCCCGGAGGAGACCACCAGGACCCCGGCGGTGTGCTCGTCCGAGGCGCGCACGGAGGAGAGGTCGGTGAGCCGCACACCGCGGCCGTCGGCGAGGTCGGGGTCGAGCCGGCCGCTGACCGACTCCGGGCGGCGCGGGCCCGGGACGCCGCCGGACACCTTCAGCGTCGCGGCGCTCCCGGACGGGGCGGGCAGGGCGCCGATGAGCTGCTCCGCGGCCGCGGCGTCCTTGTCGTCGAGCCCCATCACCACGACGGTCTCGACGCCCTGTCGCCGGGCGGCGAGGTGCACCGCGTTGGCGAGGGTGGCCGGTGCCATGTCGGTCGAGCCGAGCACCGGGGCGTCGAGCCGCCGGGCCAGGGTCCGCGGACCGGCCAGCCGCGGCCGCAGCGTCTCCGTCACGACCGCCACCGCGAGACCGAGCACCAGCCCGAGCAGGCCGGCCAGGACCAGCTGGGCGGGCAGCGAGGAGGGGATCCGGGTGACGGACGGGTGGCCGCCGTCGATGACCACGACCGGGTCCCGCTGGGCCGCGGCCAGCCGGAGCGCGTTGCGCTGGCCGAGCAGCTGGCTGAGGTTGCGCCCGGCGACCTGGATCCGCAGCACCGCGGTGGCCCGCGGGCGCTTCCCGATGGTGTCGGTCAGGTTGTCGATCAGCGCCGACTGCTTCGCGGCCGCCTGCGAGACCTGCGCGTCGAGGTCGGCGAGCACCCTGGTGGTGTGCTTGGTGCTGGCCTCGTTCATGAACGAGGCCACCCGGTCGGCCAGGGCCGCGACGAGACCGCCGGCCCCCGCGGCCGAGCGATCCACCACCCGCAGCTCCACGATCGGTGCGGAGCCGAGCCGCTCGGCCGAGACTCGGTGCAGGCTGATCTGGGTGGGATCGCGGCGCAGCTGGGCCTTGGTCAGGGCCTGGTCGATGAGGCGCGGTGTGGTCGCCAGGGCCAGCACCCGCGAGCTCATCGCGTCGGCCTCGGTGGTCGAGCCCGGCGCGGCGGACTTCACCTGGATGCGCACCACGCCCGCCCACGACGGCGGGCGTCGCGCGTCGACCACGCCGACCACGACCATGGGCACCAGCAGGCACACCACGAGCACGGCGAGATGGGCACGGACGATGCGGCGGAACAGCTCTTCGACGGTCACTTCGGCACCTGTGTCTCGGTCGGTTGTCAGTGGAGGACGGCGAGCGGGCGCATCCTGGCGACCGGGGCCACCAGCCCGTTCCGGACCAGCACGTCGAGCGCGGCGTTGACGCCGTTGTCGTCGAGGTGCGGCGCGATCTCGGGGGCGGCCCCGTCGTACCGGTAGCGGCGGGTGGCCCGCTGCTCGGGATCGAGCCCGGACAGACCCCGGCGGGCGAGGTCGGAGACGACCGTGCCCGCACCGTGGCAGGCCGAGTGCAGGCTGGCCCGGGCCCCGGTGCCGGCGACCGCGAGGTAGCTCGAGGTGCGGTGCGTCCCGGGCAGCAGCACCGCCTGGCCCGTGGTGGCGAAGGTGGTGCCGGCGGGCATCATGTCGGCCGTGTAGGCACGGCAGGCGTTGTGGCGGTGGACGACGGCGGTGCCGCCGTCCACGGGCTCCTCGTAGATGCTGTTGTGCGGGGAGTCGACCACCAGCCTGCCGGTTGCTCCGCCGAACGCCTCCGCGGCGAGCCTGCGCAAGGAGGCGTACGTCGAGACCCGGAACGCGAAGCCGTAGTTCATCGCGGCGGCGTTGACCAGCATCAGCCGCTGGCCCTCGGCGCTGTCGAGCGGGAGCGGCGTGCAGCCGTCGGTGAAGTACAGGCTCAACCGCTCCCGCAGCTGGGCCAACGAGCGCGCCGACTTGAGGTGGAACCACGGCTTGAGCGCCGCGTTGACCGCCTTGACCTGGCGCGGGTAGTCCTTGCGCCGGAAGAACAGCCGACCGATCTCCCCGGTCAGCACCCCACCGCCCCCGTGGTACTGGACCGTGAGCTGTCCCTCCGAGACGCCGAGAAGGGCGGCCCGCTCCGGGTCGAGGATCTCCTCCACCCGCTGCAGCTCCACGAAGTGGTTGCTCGGCCCGACGGTCCCGAACCGGAAGCGCGCCAGCTGCACGGCCAGCCCCGGCAGCTCGCTGCTCAGCCGATCCGCGCCGCCGTACCTCTCCAGGTCGATCCGGCCGTGCTCCTCGATCCGCTCGAGGTCCTCCGGCGGGGCGTCCCAGCGCTGGACCCCGAACTCGGCGCCCTCGACGGCCGCCCGCAGCACCTCACGGGCACTGAGCTCCTTCTGGCCGCGCGTGGGGTAGGGGTAGCGCTCTCGGACCGCCCGCATGAACCTGTCCACGGCCCGGTCGTCGGGGACCTCGGAGTCCACCGCGATCAGGGCCATCCCGCAGTTCACGGACGAGCCGGTGAGGTCGGGCCGGACGGTGCCGCTGGTGGCCACGGCGATGCTGGAGGGCAGTTCCATCTTGGACTTGTGGTGGAAGTCCGGAAGCACGACCGGAGGCGCGGCCAGGTCGGCGTCCCGGACGTTGTGGCCCAGGACCGACAAGGCGTCCCGGTTGGCGGGCAGCAGGTGCTCGTCCTCGAAGACGCGCGGGCCGGGGCTGGTGCCGTCCAGCAGCCGGATCGGCGTGGAGGAGTGCAGGTGTGTGCTCATCGATGTGCTCGCTCTCGTTCGGGTGGCTCAGAAGTCGTCCGGGTAGGGAGTCGCCGCCACGACGGCGGGCACCAACCGTGGAGTGGGCGCGTACTCCGGGACCAGCTCGCGCAGCAGCTCGAAGACCTCGTCGGGCCGGTTGTGGCCCGCGGCGTCGTACAGGTCGCGCAGCCTGGCCCGGAAGCACGGCGGCGGGGCCGGCGGTCGCGCCATGGAGATGCGCGGGTGGTCGGTGCGCTGGGGCTCCTCGCCGGCGCTGAACAGCTCCTCGTTGAGCTTCTCGCCCGGACGCAGGCCGGTGTAGCGGAAGTCCACCCCCGGCACGTTCAGCAGCCGTGCGAAGTTCTCCACCAGGTCGACGATCCGGACCGGGTCGCCCATGTCCAGCACGTACGTCGCGGAGCCGTCGGCCATCCGCATGGCCTCCAGCACCAGGCCCACGGCCTCCTCGATGGTCATGAAGAACCGCGTCACGTCCGGGTGCGTGACGGTGACCGGCGCGCCGGTCAGCAGCTGCTCGCGGATCACGTGCAGCAGGGACCCGCGGCTGCCCAGGACGTTGCCGAACCGGACTGCGGACAGCTTGGTCCCGGCGCCGCGGTAGTTGTCGAGGACCAGCTCGGCAAGGCGTTTGGTCGCCCCCAGCACCGACGTCGGGTTCGCCGCCTTGTCGGTGGAGATCAGCACGAAGCGCTCGGCGCCGTGCATCACCGCGGCCTCGACGAGGTTCTCGGTGCCGCGCACGTTGGACTTCACGCCCTCGCACGGGTGGTGCTCGAGCACCGGCAGGTGCTTGAGGGCGGCGGTGTGGAACACCACCTGCGGCTGGTGGTCGCGGAACACCTGGTGGATGCGTTCGCGGTCGCGGATGTCGGCCACGACGATGCTCTCGGTGTCCAGCAGCGCCTCCCCGAAGATGTCGAGCTGCAGCCGGTGCAGGTTCGACTCGTCGTGGTCGAGCAGCACGAGCTCCGAGGGCCCGAAGGCGTAGATCTGGCGGCACAGCTCGCTGCCGATGGAGCCGCCGGCGCCGGTGACCAGCACCCGCCTGCCGGTGATGGCCTCGGCGGCACCGCGGCCCACCACCCGCATCTCCTGGCGCCCGATGAGCCACCCCATCGGCAGCGCCCGCATGTCGGTGCCGGCGATGTCGCGTTGCAGCGCCGCGAGGAACGGCGGGAGGTGGCGCACGGTGACGCCGTGGGCGGCGGCCCGGAAACCGAGCCGGTGCAGCTCGTGGTGCGGCAGGGACGGGATCGCGATGGCGACCACGTCCACGTCGACGGTGTCCAGGACCGCGTCGAGGTCGGCCAGCCGGCCGAGCACGGGCAGCGACAGGACCCCCGCGCGGCGCTTGGTCGGGTCGTCGTCCAGGAAGCCGATGGGGCTGAGCCCGAAGGAGGTGACGCGTTCCAGGTCGCGGGCCAGTGCCTGCCCGGCCTCGCCGGCGCCGATGACGAGCGTGCGCAGGCCCTCGGTCTCCTGGGTGGTCATCGCGAGCGTCATCACGCCACCCCCGCCCGGTGGGAGCGGTCGAGGTGGGTGGCGATCGCGTCGCACACCCGGTCGACCTGGTCGTCGGTGAGCCGGGGGTACATCGGCAGCGACATCAGCTGCCGGGCGGCGGTGTCGGCGCCGGCGAGTCCGCTGGACGGCGTCTCGGCGGCCACGGCGTAGTAGCCGAGGTGGTGCACCGGGATGAAGTGCACCGACGTGCCGATGCCTCGGTCTGCGAGCTTTTCCATGAGGTCGTCCCTGGTCGTGGTCGAGGTGGGCAGGATGCGTACCGGGTACAGGTGCCAGGCGTGGGTGCCCTCGTCTGTGTCCGGTCGGTGTGGAAGGGCGAGGCCGGGCAGCGAAGCGAGCTGCCGGTCGTAGTGGCGGGCGATCTCCGCGCGGCGCAGCTGCCAGGCGTCGAGGTGGCGCAGCTGGCCACGGCCGAGAGCGGCGGTGAGGTCGGTCATGTTGGCCTTCAGGCCCAGCTCGGCGACGTCGTACCGCCAGCCACCGCCCGGCAGGTACCGGCGCCAGGCGTCCGCGGACATGCCGTGGAGCCGGGCCCGGCGCAGCCACGCGGCACGGTCGGCGTCGTCGGTGGTGACCATCCCACCCTCGCCGCACGGCAGGTTCTTGGTGGCGTAGAAGCTGAAGCACACCGTGCTTCCGGAGCCGACCCGGCGGCCTTGCCAGGACGAGCCGAGCGCGTGGGCCGCGTCCTCGACGACGTGGTCGAGGGTCAGGCCGGCCGCCTCGGCCAGCGCCGCCACGTCGACCGGGTCGCCGGCCAGGTGGACGACCATCATCGCCGCGGGCCGGCCGCAGGTGCGCACCGCGTCGCGGGTGGTGGCCGGCGTCGGCATGCACGTCTCCGGGTCCACGTCGACGAGCACGGGGGTCAACCCCGCGTGCAGGACGGCCGCCACCGCGCCGCAGAAGGTGACGCTGGAGACCAGCACGGGTGCCTGCGCCGGAAGGTGCAGGGCTCGCAGGGCGAGCTCCAGGGCGGCCGTGCACGACGAGACGCCGACGGCGTGGTCGGCCCCGACCTGTGCGGCGAACTCGGCCTCGAAGGCCGCGGTCTCGGTGCCGGTGGTGACCCAGCCGGAGCCGAGCACCTCCGCGGCTGCTTGCTGCGCTTCCGGGCTGATCCAGCAGTCGGCGAACTTGACCGCCGACCCCTTCCGCTGGTGCGGAGCGTTCATCCGGACGTTGCTGAGTGTCATCGTGGGTCCCCCCGTGTTCCCTTGACTGGAAACGACGCTAGGCGGGCCGGAAGCAGGTGGAACCACGCGAGCGGACGACTCCGGCTACGTCATGCGGACGAGCGGCCGGACCGCGAAGCGGCAGGATCCTCCGGCTCGTCGACGCCACGCACGCCGAGCTCGCGCGCTGCTGCCACGAGGGCGCCCGTGGAGTGCAGCTCGGCGCGCTTGAGGAGGTTCTGCACGTGGGTGCGGATCGTGTTCGTCGACACGAAGAGCCGCTCGGCCGCCTCTGCGCGGGTCATCCCTGCGACCAGGCAGCGTAGGACGTCGGTCTCGCGCGCGGAGAGCTGGTCGACGAACGTCTCCTCGTGCGGCAGGTGACGGCCCTCTCGCAGCAGCCGCTCCACGACCGGACGCAGCACCGCGCGAGGAAGATAGAGCTCACCGCGCAACACGGTCTCCAGCGCCTCGAGGAGGGGACCCATGCCGCTGTCCTTGCCGATCCACCCGTCCGCGCCGGCGGCGAGCGCGTCGACCACGTCCCCCGCGTCGACGCCCCCGGACACGACCAGGACGCGCGGGCGGCACCGCATGGTGGCGAGGTCGGGCAGCAGCTGCAGCCCGTCGCCGTCACCGACCATCCGGTCGAGCAGGACGACGTCCGGCTGGAGGACGTTCAGCACTGCCCGGGCGGGAGCGAGCCCGTAGACGGTCTCGACGTGCTGCACGGTCCCTTCGTTGCGCATGCGCGTCGCCAGCACCTCGGCGAACAGCCGGTGGTCGTCGACCAACAGCGCCTTGGCCGCGACCGGTGGACTCATATGAGTCCCCGGTCCAGGGCCCGTCGTGCCGCCTTGCCTCGGTGGTGCACCTGCAGCTTGCGCAGCACGTGCTGCACGTGGGTGCGCACGGTGTTGCTGCTGACCCCGAGCGTGGTAGCCATCATCTCGGTGGAGACACCCTCCACGATGAGCCGCAGGATCTCGCGCTCGCGGTCGGTGAGCGGTTCCACCAGCGGGTCCGGCGTCTCCGGACGCGGCGGCAGGGCCCATCCCTCGACCACCCGCTCGCCGCCCAGGCTCCGGTGGATCGCGGTGTCCAGCCTGGGCACGTCGATCGTCTTGCTGAGGACGCCCTGCAAGAGCCCGTCCTTGAAGGCGCTCCACGCGGCCGGCGAGACGGTCCCGGTCAGGACGAGCAGGGTCGTGCCGGGGCTCGCCTCCCGCACCCGCCGCGCCACGTCGAGGCGCTCCTCGCCCTGGAAGCACACGTCCAGCAGGCAGGTGCGCGGCTGGTGGCGTGCCACCCGGTCGACGAGACGCTCGGGGCCGGCGACGCTGTCGACGATCTCATGACCCAGGGAGGTGAGCACCTCGGCGAGGGAGTCGCGGAACATGTCGTGGTCGTCGCAGAGCAGGAGACTCATCCGGCCTGCTCCTGCGTCCGGACCGGCACCGTCAGACGCACCCGGGTGCCGGTGCCCCGCGTGCTGGTGAGCTCCAGCCGGCCCCCGCACCTGCGGAGCGCCTGGTCGACGATAGCCAGGCCGTGGCCGGACCGTGGCTCGATCCGTGCGAACCCGAGGCCGTCGTCGGCGACGGTGATCACGACTCCCTCGGGCCGTACCCGCACGCCCACGTCGACCGTGCCGGTCACACCCGCCGCGCGGCCGGCGTTGTCGACCACGTTCATCACCGCCCGGCTCAGGGCCACCCGGTCGACGCAGGCGAGTGCGCGGGCCGGGCAGGCGAGGTGGACCGCGCAGCCGTGCGTCGTCTCGGCGACGCGCAGGCACTGGGCGACGAGTGGAACGACGTCCACCGGCCGGGCGGGGCCCGAGCCGTCGTCGCGCTCCGGTTCGCGGAACTCGGCAGCGACCAGCTCACGCATGCTGACCAGCAGCTCGTGGACGGTCTCCAGCCGGGACACCGGCGAGTCCGCCGTGCCTGCGCGAGCCGCCTCGGTCAGCAGCAGCCCCGCGGCAAGGTACTGCCGCAGGTCGTGCGCGACCTTCGCCATGCCGGCCTCCGGCCGGTCTTCCCCCGATGCATATGACATTGTCATCCCCCCGTGGATGGTCCTCATCCGGATGGCTGCTGGGGGCCGGGAACCTCTCCTCCCGAGTGAGCTGCGTGGGCCCGCCCGTCGTCGTCCGGATGACGAACTCCGTTTGTAGCACGGCGTCCGCTGAGTGTTCGATGACCCGTCGGTACTAAATGTTGCTGCGTCTCCGGGTCAGGTGGATCTGTCTGGGCCGAGAGGTATGTCTGCACAGAAGGGTCATGGACGGGCCCCGAAGGTGTCGAACCGGGAGTTCCCGGGATAGCGCGCGGATCGGGGCGAGACCGGGGTCTCGCGAGACGAGCGAGCTGCCGTGGCAGGGCGCCTACGATGCACCCATGGCCAGCCCAGCGACCGAGGTCGACGCAGGAGGCCGCGCCGTGCGCGTGTCCAACCCCGACCGGGTGATCTACCCGGCCGCCGGGGACGCGGCGGCGGTGACCAAGCTCGACGTGGTCCGCTACTACCTCTCCGTCGGTGAGGGCATCCTGCGTGCCCTGCGCGAGCGGCCGACCGCCCTCGAGCGCTGGCCCAAGGGCGTCCTTCCCGGCATCACCCTGGCCACCCGCACCGGCGAGCACGGCGACGCGTTCTACCAGAAGCGGGTCCCCAAGGGCGCGCCCGCGTTCGTCGAGACGGCGAGGATCCGCTTCCCCTCGGGCAGGTACGCCGACGAGGTGTGCCCGACCGAGGTGGCGGTGGCGGCGTGGGCGGCGCAGATGGGCACGCTGACCTTCCACCCCTGGCCGGTCCGGCGCGCCGACCCCGACCACCCCGACGAGCTGCGCCTCGACCTCGACCCGCAGCCGGGCACCGACTTCGCCGACGCGGTGCGGGTCGCGCTCACTGCCCGTGAGCTGCTCGACGAGCTCGGCCTGGTCGGCTGGCCGAAGACGAGCGGCAACCGCGGCGTGCACGTCTACGTGCGGGTGCAGCCGCGCTGGGACTTCGTCGAGGTCCGGCACGCGGCCATCGCGTTCGGGCGCGAGCTGGAGCGTCGTACCACCGGGGTCACCACCGCCTGGTGGAAGGAGGAGCGCGGGTCGAACATCTTCGTCGACTACAACCAGAACGCCCCCGACCGCACCATCGCCAGCGCCTACAGCCTCCGGCCGCTGCCCGGGGCGCCGGTCTCGACGCCGGTGACCTGGGAGGAGCTGCCGGACGTCGACCCGCGCGCGTTCACGTTGCACACCGTGCCGGCCCGGTTCGCCGAGGTCGGCGACCTGCACGCGGGCATCGACGACCACGCGGGCTCCCTGGACAAGCTGCTGGAGCTGTACGACGAGCAGGGACTGGGCGAGCTGCCCTACCCGCCGGACTACCCGAAGATGCCCGGCGAACCACCGCGAGTGCAGCCCAGCAAGAAGAACCCGGCCAACTGGCAGGAGGACTGAGCTCCTACGGCACCACGCCGCGGGCCATGCCGATCAGCCGGTCCAGCACCGTGTCCCCGGCGACGCGCAGCCCGTTGTGCTCGTACTCGTTGGTCACCCAGGCCCGCATCGATGGGACCAGCGCGACGGTCTCCTCGGAGAAGACCCGGTCGACGTAGGCGTCCTCGGCGTAGACCGCCGCGGTGCACGGCACCTCGCAGGCGGCCAGCGCGTCGGCGTCGTACAGCCGTGGCCACTGCCGGTCGGCGAGGAGGTGTGCGGCCTCGCCCAGCGGGGCCAGGGCGGCGTCGTCCCCGAAGTTCCAGGGGAAGACGTGCTCTCCTGTCAGCAACGTCGCGTCCTCGCGGAACGCGTCGGGCAGCACCCGCTCGGCCGACCAGCGGGTGGCCTCGCCGTCCGCGTAGCAGGCCTCGTGGACCGCCGCGTAGAGCGGGTTGCGCCCGTTGAACGGCAGCATCGCGGCGAGGTCCCAGGTGAAGGCGGGGGAGCGCGGGTCGCGCTCGAGCAGGTAGTGCAGCCGCTCGGCGCCGTCGCTCATGCCGAGCACGTTGCCGACCTGGCGGAACCAGCGGCCGGTCAGGGTGCCGGTCGGCAGTCGCAGCTCGCCGGCCTCGCAGAGGTCCAGCACCGCACGGACCCGCTCGCGGTCGCCGGGGTAGCGGCGGTAGTAGCGCCGGTTGCGCTCGAGCATGGTGGCGTACGTCGCGCGGTAGACGTCGTCGACGGGCCGGGCGACCGGCGGCACCCCACCGGTGAAGAACGCCTCGCGCAACGACTCCTGGGCGGCGGAGAGGTAGCGCAGGGCGCAGAACCCGCCGAACGACTGGCCCAGCACGCTCCAACGGTCCACGCCGAGCATCGCGCGGACCGCCTCCGCGTCCTGCACGATGGCGTCCGCACGGAAGTGCGCGAGCCGCTCCGCCTGCTGGGCCGGGGACTGCCCCGCGAGCGTGCCGACCGGGGTCGAGCGGCCGGTGCCGCGCTGGTCGAGCATCAGCACCCGGTAGTCGCGCAGCGCCCGGTCGAGCCAAGCCGGTGCGGTCGGCCCGCGCGTGGGACGCGGAGCCTCCTGACCGGGGCCGCCCTGGAGGAAGACCAGGAACGGCCGGTCCCGGCCCTCCGGGTCGGCCACCTCGCGGGCGAACACGGTGATCTGCTCCCCGTCGGGGTCGTCGTGGTCGAGGGGCACGGCGAGCTCGTGCTCGGTGAGCAACAGTCCGGGGGCGTGCACGGTGAGGGTCACCGGTCGATCATGTCGCACCGGTCCGGAGGCGTCAGGCGCGACGTAGGCCCGCACGGGGTCGGCCCGGCGGTCGGTCCGGGGTCAGTCCGGGGTCAGTCCGGGTTCACGCCGGGGTCAGGCCGGGTGCGCCCGGCGCGGCCGGCGCACCCCGCGTCCGCGGAAATAGCTGGCGGCCGACACGGCCACGCCGGGGCAGGACTCGGCAGAGTCGTGCGACTCGTAGGCGACCCGGCACCAGGCGCAGTAGACCTCGAGCACGTCGACCCGGGTGGCGGCCGGCAGCACGTGGCGTCCGGTGCGCGCGGCGTGCTCGGCGCGGGGGCTGCGGTCACCGCGGCCGACCTCGACCAGGGTGGCGGCGACCCAGCGGTGCTCGCCGGTGGCCCGGTCGGCGCCGCGGTCGCCGGCTCGGCCGGTGCCCTCCGTGGGCCGGCTGCTGGGAACGGCGTGGATGGTCATCGGCTGCTTCTCCCCCAGATCCGGGTGTGTGTTTAAACAAAGTATTCGTTGCAAATGGTCGTCGCGTCAAGGGTCACCGGGCCGCGGGGTCACCCGGGACCGGATGGATGGCAGGATCGCGCACATGGACCACCGCACTCTCGGGCGCAGCGGCTGCGCCGTCTCCTCGCTGGCTCTGGGCACCATGACCTTCGGCAACGAGACCGACGAGGCAGGCGCGCGCGCCCAGCTCGACCGGTTCCTCGAAGCCGGCGGCACGCTGGTCGACACCGCGGACGTGTACACCGCGGGCACCAGCGAGGAGATCATCGGCCGCTGGCTGGCCGACCAGCCCGCGGACGTGCGCGAGCAGGTGGTGCTGGCCAGCAAGGGCCGGTTCCCGATGGGCGCGGGCCCCAACGACGTGGGCCTGTCCCGCCGGCACCTCGCCACCGCCCTCGACGCGTCGCTGCGCCGCCTGGGGGTCGAGCGGATCGACCTCTACCAGGTCCACGCCTACGACCCGTGGACGCCGCTGGCGGAGACCCTCGGCTTCCTCGACGACGCCGTCCGGGCCGGCAAGATCCACTACGCGGGGCTCTCGAACTTCACCGGCTGGCAGCTGCAGCGCACCGTCGACGCCGCCGAGCACCTCGGCCTCACCGTGCCGGTGACCCTGCAGCCGCAGTACAACCTGCTCGTACGCGAGATCGAGTGGGAGATCGTGCCGGCCGCGCAGGCCAACGGCCTGGGACTGCTGCCGTGGTCTCCGCTGGGCGGCGGCTGGCTGACCGGCAAGTACCGCCGCGACGAGCGGCCCGCCGGTGCCACCCGGCTCGGCGAGGACCCCGGCCGGGGGATGGAGGCCTACGACCGGCGCAGCGCCCGTGAGCGCACCTGGGACGTGGTCGACGCGGTGGAGACCGTCGCCCGGGAGGCCGGCGCGTCGATGGCGCAGGTCGCGCTCGCCTGGCTCGCCGACCGGCCCGCGGTGTCCTCGGTCATCCTCGGCGCCCGCACGCTCGAGCAGCTCGAGGACAACCTGGGCGCGGCCGACCTGCACCTCTCGCCGGAGCAGACGAGGCTCCTCGACGAGGCCAGCGACCCACAGCCCGCGGACTACCCGTACGGCGGTCCCGGCCTCGAGCAGCGCAGCCGCAACCTCCCCGGCGGCCGCTGAGCCGGGTCAGGTCGCGGACTGCGTGCGCTTCTTGGCCGGGCAGTCCGGGTTCGGGCAGAAGTCGACCTCGACCATCTCGCCGGGGATGAGCTCGGCCCGGTTCTCGTTCGTGGCGTCGAAGTCCACGGTCGCCCGCTGGAGCTCGGTCCCACACTCGGGGCAGTGCGTCGGCCAGCGCCGTCCGTCGCCCACTTCCGCTTCTGGCATACCACCACGGTAGGGCCCGGCCGGCCCGGCGGCGAAGGGCCGAAGTGCTCCACCGCGTGCATGCCGGCCGGTGGAGTGGGGCATGCTGGAGTCGACCACCCTCAGCGGGCACCTGGAAGGAGACGAGTCCTGATGACCGGGTTCATCGAGCCGGCCGCGGATACCGCCGACCCGGCCGACCTGTTCGCGCGCTACCTGGACTACTACCGCCAGACCGCGATCGAGAAGGTCTGCGCGCTCTCGGCGCAGGACCAGCGCACGCCCCGGGTCCCCACCGGGTGGGCGCCGCTTGAGCTGCTCAACCACCTGGCCTTCATGGAACGGCGGTGGTTCCTGTGGGGGTTCCTCGGCGAGGAGATCGAGCAGCCCTGGGGTGACGCGCAGGAGCGCCGCTGGTACGTCGCCGAGTCGACCTCGGCAGACGACGTCGTGGCCGCTCTGAAGGAGGTCGGTCGCCGGACCGGCGAGATCGTGCGCACGCACCCGCTGGAGGAGAACGGCTCGCCCGAAGGCCGCTTCGGCGACGAGGCGCCCACGCTGGCCTGGATCTGCTTCCACGTGCTCCAGGAGTACGCCCGACACGTCGGTCACCTCGACATCGCCGTCGAGCTCGCCGGCGGGCCGACGGGGGAGTAGCCCCCTACAGACCGGTGACGCCCTCGCCGCCGCCGGCCTGCTCGTCGAACGTCTCGCGCTCGAGCAGGTGCAGCACCGGCACGCCGACCTTGCGCCGGGCGCGCGAGGACCAGTCGAGGTGGAAGAACTCGCTGACCACGTGCGGGCGGGTGAGGATGATCGCCTCGGCGGCCTTCACCTCCGCGACCTTGGCGGCGAGCGCCTCGATCGGGTCGACGTTGACCACCTGCCCGGTCGCGTCGGCGCCGCACTCGACCAGCCGGTCGACGCAGGCCTGCACCGAGGCCCGGGCCTCGTCGAGCAGCTCGTGCTGCACCTCCTGGAGGTTCTCTGTGTCGAGGACCAGGGCAGGGGAGGCCAGCACCTCGCTGCCGGCGATCGAGCCCATCGCCGACTCGACCCGGGCGGCGGCGTCCTCCACCGGCAGCAGCACGTGGTAGCGCACGTGCTCGTCGAGCCCCTGGTGAAGGCCCCGCACCTGTCGGGCGTCCTGGACGGACAGCGGTTGCTCGACCAGCAGGACCACGTCGTAGGTGGTCGTCTCCTCGCTCATGCCCGCAGCCTAGTCTGAGCCGACCCGGGGCCCCAGCACCTCGGCCAGGTCGTAGCCGGCCGGCTCCTCGAGCTGGTCGTAGCCGCAGGACCCGGGGAGCCGGTCCGGGCGCCAGCGCTTGAACTGCGCGGTGTGCCGGAACCGGCTGCCCTCCATGTGGTCGTAGCCCACCTCGAGCACGCGCTCGGGTCGCAGCGCGACGAAGGACAGGTCCTTGCCGGCGCTCCAGCGGCTCTGCGTCCCGGGAACCCGGTCCGGGTTCGCCACGGCGCCGGACCACGCGCCCCACGGGTGCTCGCTGAGCTCGTCCACGACGAGCGGGGCCAGCTCCTCGACGAGCTCCGCGCGCCGTTTGGCCGTGAACGACGCGGCCACGCCCACGTGCTGCAGGTGGCCCTGCCCGTCGTACAGGCCGAGGAGCAGGGAGCCGAGCAGGGGCTTCTCCGGCGTGGAGGTCTTGTGCAGCCGGTAGCCGGCCAGCACCACGTCGGCCGTGCGCTCGTGCTTGATCTTGAGCATCGTGCGGGTGTTCTGCTGGTACGGCGCACCCAGCGGCTTGGCGACCACACCGTCGAGGCCGGCACCCTCGAACCGGTGGAACCACTCCTGCGCCACCACCGGATCGGAGGTGGTACGGGTCAGGTAGAGGGGCGGCTCGGCCTCCGCGAGCGCCTTCTCGAGGCGGGCCCGGCGCTCCGCGAACGGCTGCCGGGTCAGGTCCTTCTCGTCGAGGGCGAGCAGGTCGAAGGCCACGAACGACGCCGGCGTCCGCTCCGCCAGCATCCGCACCCGGGAGTCGGCGGGGTGCAGGCGCTCCTGGAGCCGCTCGAAGTCGAGGTGGTCGCCGCCGCCGTCCGCCGAGGACTGCGCCACGACGATCTCCCCGTCGACGACACAGCGCTCGGGAAGGGTGCGTCGTACCGCTTCGACGATCTCGGGGAAGTAGCGCGACAGCGGCCGGGTGTTGCGGCTGGTCAGCTCGACCTCGTCCCCGTCGCGGAAGACGATGCACCGGAAGCCGTCCCACTTCGGCTCGAACGCGAGGCCGCCGTGCTTGTCCGGGTCGGGGATCGCCTTGACCGACTTCGCGAGCATGGGCTGGACCGGGGGCATCACGGGCAGGTGCATCCCTGCATCGTAGGCTGCACGGATGCCGATCCACCTCTCCGAGCGCAACCCCTCCGTGCCTGAGGAGCGGCTGCTCGGGGAGCTCGTGCCACCGCCTCGCTTCGCGCAGGCGAGCTTCGCGAGCTACCACCCGGACCCCGGACAGCCGAGCCAGGCCCAGGCCGTCGAGACGCTCCAGTCGTTCGTCGGCGACCTGCACGCCCCCGTCCGCAAGAAGGGCCTGTTCAAGCGGGCGCCGAAGGAGACCGGGCCGGGCGGGGTCTACCTCGACGGTGGGTACGGCGTCGGCAAGACCCACCTGCTCGCGGGGACCTGGCACGCTGCACCGGGACCGAAGCTCTTCGCCACCTTCGTCGAGCTCACCCACCTGGTCGGCGCGCTCGGCTTCCACGCCGCCGTGGAGGCGCTCTCGCGCTACGCGCTGGTGTGCGTCGACGAGTTCGAGCTCGACGACCCGGGCGACACCGTGCTGGTGTCCACGCTGCTGCGCAACCTCCGCGACGCCGGGGTGCGGCTGGCGGCCACCTCCAACACGCTGCCGGGCAAGCTCGGCGAGGGACGGTTCGCCACCGAGGACTTCATGCGGGAGATCCAGGGTCTGTCGGCGCACTTCGAGTCGGTCCGGATAGACGGCGAGGACTACCGGCACCGCGGACTGCCCGCCGCGCCCGCCGCGCCGGACCTGGAGACCGTCCGCAAGCGGGCCGAGCAGGACGGGGCGAGCTTCGACCACTTCGTGGACCTGGCACGGCACCTGGCCGACGTGCACCCCTCGAGGTACGGCGCGATGCTCGACGGCGTCACGGTCGTCTGCCTCGAGGACGTGCGCACGGTCGGGGACCAGAGCGTCGCGCTGCGGCTGGTGGTGCTCGCCGACCGGCTCTACGACCGGGACCTGCCCGTCGTGGCCAGCGGCCGCACCTTCGACGAGCTGTTCGCCCCGCCGCTGCTCGAGGGCGGCTACCGCAAGAAGTACTACCGGGCGGTCAGCCGCCTGGTGGCGCTGGCCCGCGAGGGCGCCGGCCTCGAGGAGCCCTGAGCGCACCATCGACGCGGCGGACGTCCGGCGCCGGAGTCCGTGCGGAATACTGCAGGTCATGGCCACGTCCGAGAAGCCGATCAGCGAGGCGCTGCGGGTGCCGCCCGGCCCCGTCTACCTGACGGCCTACGACCCTGGGGTCACGCCGTGCTTCAAGGGCGGCAAGAAGGACGCCAAGAAGGCGCTGCGGGTCATGGGCCAGGAGCTCGCCGCCCTGCAGGAGAAGCTCTACGCCGGCGGCTACACCGACGGTGAGCGCCGCATCCTGCTGGTGCTCCAGGGCATGGACACCTCCGGCAAGGGCGGTGTGGTGAAGCACTGCGTCGGGGTGTTCGACCCCGGCGCCGTGGAGACGACCTCGTTCAAGGCGCCCACCGAGGAGGAGCGGGCCCACGACTTCCTGTGGCGGATCCGCAAGCAGGCCCCCGCGGCCGGCCACATCGGCATCTTCGACCGCTCACACTACGAGGACGTGCTGGTCGCACGGGTCCACGGGCTGGCGCCGGAGGCGGAGATCGAGCAGCGCTACGAGGCCATCAACGCGTTCGAGCGCGAGCTGGCCGACGAGGGCACCACGATCCTCAAGTGCATGCTCAACATCTCGGCCGACACCCAGCGTGAGCGGCTGCTCGCGCGGCTCGACGACCCCACGAAGCAGTGGAAGTACAGCCCCGGCGACGTGGACGAGCGCAAGCGCTGGCCCGAGTACCAGCAGGCCTACCAGCTCGCGCTCGAGCGCTGCAACACCGAGGCGGCGCCGTGGTACGTCGTACCCAGTGACCACAAGTGGTACCGCAACTGGGCGGTCGGCGCCCTGCTGCTGGAGAACCTGCGCGCCATGCACCTGACCTGGCCGCCGGTCGACTACAACCCGGCCACCGAGCGGGAGAGGCTGGCGCGCACGTGATCCGCTCCGTGACAGCGACGCGCTACGTCGCGCCGCTGCGCGAGGGCGGTTCGCTGCCGGGCATCGTGGAGGCCGACGACCTCGGGACCTACGTGTGCAAGTTCCGCGGCGCCGGCCAGGGACTGAAGGTGCTGGTCGCCGAGACGATCGTCGGTGAGCTGGCCCGCCGGCTCGGCATCCACACGCCCGAGCTGGTCGCGGTCGAGCTCGGCGAGATGATCGCGAAGTACGAGGCCGACGAGGAGGTCCAGGACCTGCTCACCGCGAGCCTCGGGCTCAACCTCGGTGTCGACTTCCTGCCCGGCTCCTTCGGGTTCGACGCCAAGTGCGAGCCGGACCCCGGGGGGGCCGCGCGGGTCCTGTGGCTCGACGCGCTGTGCGCGAACGTGGACCGCAGCTGGCGCAACCCGAACCTGCTGGTGTGGCACCGCGAGCTGTGGGCGATCGACCACGGCGCCTGCCTGTACTTCCACCACGGCTGGTCCGGCGGTGTCGGCTCCGCACAGCGCTTCGCCGCGCAGCCCTACGACGCCTCCGACCACGTGTTGCGTGCCTACCTGCCCGGTGTCGAGGAGGTCGACGCCGAGCTGGCGCCGCTGGTCACCCGTGCGCTCCTCGAGGAGGTGACCGCACTGGTCCCCGACGAGTGGCTCGAGCCGGTTACCGGCACGGAGACCGCGGACGCGCTGCGTGCCGCCTACGTGGAGTTCCTGCTCGCCCGGGTGGCGGGGGAGCGCGCCTGGCTGCCGGTGGAGGGCGCCGCGTGAACCGGATGGGCTTCCAGTACGTCGTGCTGCGCTGCGTGCCGCGCGTCGACCGCGAGGAGTTCGTCAACGTCGGCGTGGTGCTCTACTGCCAGCAGGCGGACTTCCTCGAGGCGCGCTGCCACGTCGACGCCGACCGGCTGCGCGCCTTGAGCCCCGAGGTCGAGGTGGACGGCGTGTGCTCCGCCCTGCGCGCGGTCAAGGCGGTGTGCCGTGGCGACGCCGACGCGGGTGCGGCCGGCCGGGCCCTGATGGGCACCCGGTTCGGCTTCGTGAAGGCCCCGCGCAGCACCGTCGTACAGCCCGGGCCGGTGCACGGGGGAGCCACCGAGGACCCCGCCCGCGAGCTCGAGCACCTCCTGGACCGCCTGGTGCGGGTGTCCTGACGCGGGGTTTGTGGACGGGCAGGGTGCGGGATGCTGAGCCGGTGACCAGGATGCCCGAACGGCGCCGGCTGCGGCTGCCCCGGTGGGACCTCGCCGAGCAGCGCCTCTGGTGGCAGCGCCACGGCCTCGAGGTGAGCGTCCGCACCGCGCGGCTGGTGCTGGCCGCCGTCATCGCCTGGCTGATCGCGCACGCGCTCTACCCCGACGCCCAGCCGCTGACCGGTCCGCTGACGGCTCTGCTCGTGGTGCAGGCGACCCTGTTCTCCACGCTGACCATGGGCATGCAGCGCGTCGTGGCGGTGGTGGCCGGCGTGCTGGTGGCGATCGGGTTCTCCGACCTGGTCGGCCTGACCTGGTGGAGCCTCGGCCTGGTCATCACCGCGGCCCTCGTGGTGGGACAGATCCTGCGGCTGAACGAGTTCCTCCTCGAGGCGGCGATCAGCGCGATGCTGATCCTGGGCGTTCCGGCCTCGGGCACGCAGCGCGTGGCGGTGACCCTGGTGGGCGCCGGAGTGGGCGTGCTGTTCAACGTGGTGTTCCCGCCCGCTGTCCGCAGCCGCAGCGCCGGCCAGGCGGTGCAGGACGTCGCCGACCAGGCGGCCGACCTGCTGGCCGGGGCGGCGCAGGAGCTCACCGAGCAGCCCAGCGAGGAGCAGGCGCTGCGCTGGCTGCAGGACGTCAAGCAGCTCTCGCACGCGGTGGACAACGCCGACCGCGCCCTCGTGGAGTTCATCCACAGCCGGCGGCTCAACCCGCGCGCCATCCGGGCCGCGGACACCGCGCCGATCATGCGCAGCGGCCTGGACGCCCTGGAGCACAGCATCGTCGCGCTCCGCGCCCTGTTCCGGGCGATGGCCGAGGGGCTGCGGGAGGACGACCCACTGGGCGAGGACAACCCGGCGCTGTACGGGGCGATCGGGTCGCTGCTGGACGACCTCGGCACGATGTTCCGCGGCTACGGCGCGCTGGTGCGGGCGGACGCCGTACCGGGAGCGGCGAGCAGCGAACCGGCTCTGGCGGAGGCCCTGGAGGCGGTCCGGGAGACCCGCGCGTTCCTCACCGAGCTGCTGCTCATCGACGCCGGGCGCAACCAGGACCACTGGATGCTCAGCGGGACGATCCTGGCGTCGGTGCGCCGGATCCTGGTGGAGCTCGACGTCGAGGAGCGGGCGCGGCAGCGGGAGCGCTGGCGGCAGACGACGGCGCGGCCCGTCGACCGGCTCCGTGACGCCTCGCGCGCCGGCCTGCAGCGCCGCCGCCGCTGACCGCCGAGGCGCACCCCCCATGGAGAACTGCCGCTCCCCTCGGTGCGTTCACTGTGGGGAGCGGCAGTTCCTCGACATGCCGTGGGAAACGGCTCAGAGGTTGATCATGTGGCCCGCGATGCCCTCGACGGCCTCCTTGACCGACTCCGTGAGCGTGGGGTGAGCGAAGATGTTGCGCGCCACCTCGTCCGCGGTGAGGTCCCAGCGCTGCGCGAGCGTGAGCGCGGGGAGCAGCTCGGTGACGTCGGGGCCGATCAGGTGGGCGCCGAGGATCTCGTTGTACTTAGCGTCGGCGACCACCTTCACGAAGCCGACCTCGTCGCCGAGCCCCTTGGCCTTGCCGTTGGCGGAGAACGGGAACTTCGCGACCTTGACGTCGTAGCCCTTGTCCTTGGCCTGCTGCTCGCTGTAGCCGAAGGAGGCGACCTGCGGCTGGCAGTACGTCGCCCGCGGGATCATGTCGAAGTCGATCTCCATCGTCTCGGCGCCGGCCATCGTCTCAGCAGCCACGACGCCCATCGCCTCGGCGGTGTGGGCCAGCATCAGCTTGCCGGTGACATCGCCGATCGCGTAGACGTTCTCGACGTTCGTGCGGCCGCGCTCGTCGATGGCGATGGCACCGCGCTCAGTGGTCTGCACGCCGGTGTTCTCCAGACCGAAGCCCTCCAGGCGCGGGGCGAACCCGATCGCCTGAAGCACCTTGTCGGCCTCGAGCACCTGCTGGTCGCCGCCGTTGGCGGGGGAGACGGTGACCTTGACTGGGTCGTTGGGGTCGCCGGAGTCACTGATTGATTCCACCTTCGTCGAGAGCATGACGTTGACGCCGAGCTTCTTGTAGTGCTTGAGCAGCTCCTTGGAGATCTCGGCGTCCTCGGTCGGCACCATCCGGTCGAGGAACTCCACGATCGTCACGTCGACACCGAAGTTCTTCATCACGTAGGCGAACTCGACGCCGATCGCACCGGAGCCGGCGATGATGATGCTGCCCGGGAGGGTCTCGTCGAGGATCTGCTCCTCGTAGGTCACCACGCGCTCGGAGAGCTGGGTGCCGGGAATGAGCCGCGTCGTCGCGCCGGTGGCGATGATCAGGTTGTCGAAGGTCAGCTGCTCGGTGCCGCCGTCGTTGAGCTCCACGTCCATCGACGTGGCGCCGGTGAGCGTGCCCCAGCCGTGCACCTCGGTGATCTTGTTCTTCTTCATCAGGAAGTGGACGCCCTTGACGATGCTGTCCGACACCTGACGGCTGCGGGCGTGCGTGGGGCCGAACGCCATGGAGGCGTCGCCGGTGATCCCGAACTTGTCCTTCTCGTGCGTGATGATGTGCGCGAGCTCGGCGTTGCGCAGCAGCGCCTTCGACGGGATGCAGCCCACGTTGAGGCAGACCCCGCCCCAGTACTTCTTCTCCACCACGGCCGCCTTGAGGCCGAGCTGCGAGGCACGAATGGCTGCGACGTACCCACCGGGGCCGGCGCCGAGAACGACGAGGTCGAAGTGCTGGCTCATGGGGTTGAGCCTATTCCGTCCCGAAAGTCGCGTGCGAGCCGGTCTCCCTCCCCGACTGGACGGGATTCGCCCGGCGCAAGCGCCGACTCGAGCGGGGTTCGCCCGGCGCGAGCGCCGGGTCGGGCTAGACGGGGACGAGCTCCACGGCGCCCACGGCATAGCGGGCGAGGATCGTGCGCGCCACCTCAGGGTCGGCGCCCAGCGGCGCGGAGACGGCCACCGCCCCGGCCTCGAGCGCGAGCTCGGCCGCCCGGTCCGGCAGGAACCCCGGCGCGAGGAACAACGAGCCGACCGCGATGTGCCGGCGTCCCTCGGCGCGGAAGGCGCGGACCGCCTCGCCGGTGGCCGGCGGCGACGCCGAGGCGAACGCGGCCACCGTCGGCAGCTTGTGCCGGGTGCCCCACAGCCGCGCCAGCCGAGCCACCGCCTGGTTCGCGAGCTGGTCGGAGGAGCCGGCCGCGGCCAGGACGAGGGCGTCGAGCTCTCGGACGCGGGCGCCCTTGAGCGCCGTGCGCAGGCGCCGGTCGAGCACCTCGAGGAAGAGCGGCTCCAGGCCCAGCACCTGGGTGGCCCGGATCTTCAGGCCCTCGTGCCGGGCGGTGGCCGCGGCAACCGCCTCGGGCACGTCAACCTTCGCGTGGTACGCCTCGCTGAGCAGGAGGGGGACGACGACGATCTCGTCGTAACCGGCGCGAACGAGCTTGTCCACGACCGTCGCGAACGACGGCTTGGCGAGCTCGAGGAAGGCGTGCTCGACCCGGAGGTCCGGGCGCGTGGCCTTCACCCCGTCGACCAGAGCCTTGATCGTCTCCGCAGAGCGCGGGTCGCGGCTTCCGTGGGCAAGTGCCACCAGGGCTGGAGCGGTCATGATGCCCTGTCTCCCTTCGTGTTCAGGCTCTGGACGACACCGTTGTCGTGGGGGTTCGTGGAGTGGTTCACAGGTGGATCCCGCACTCGGTCTTGCCGGTGCCGGCCCAGCGGCCGCTTCGCGGGTCCTCGCCGGGCGCCACGCGGCGAGTGCACGGCCGGCAGCCGATCGACGGGTAGCCGTCGTGCGCAAGCGGGTTCACGAGTACGCGGTGCGCGGCGATGTAGCGCTCGACGTCGCCGCCGGTCCACCGGGCCAGCGGCGACACCTTCACCTTGCGCTTCTTCTCGTCCCAGCCGATGACCGGTGCGATCACCCGGTCGTGGGTCTCGTCGCGGCGCAGGCCGGTCGCCCACGCGTCGTACCCGACCAACGCCTCCTCCAGCGGCCGCACCTTGCGCAGCGCGCAGCAGCGGTCGGGGTCGCGCGCGTAGAGGTCCTTGCCGTACGTCGCGTCCTGCTCGGCGACGCTCTGGGCGGGCGTCACGGTGACCAGGCTCACCGGCAGCGTGGCGGCGACCGCGTCGCGGGTGCCGATCGTCTCCACGAAGTGGTAGCCGGTGTCGAGGAACACCACGTCGATGCCGGGCGCGACCTTCGAGGCCAGGTGCGGCAGCACGGCGTCGCCCATCGAGGAGGTGATCGCGAACCGCTCGCCGAACGTGGCGACGGCCCACTCGATGATCACTGCGGCGGGGGCGAGCTCGAGCTCGGCGCCGGCGTGGCGCACGAGCTCGCGCAGCTCCGCCTCGCTGCGTCCTTCCGTGGCGGCGCCCCGGAACGAACGGGCGGCCATCGTCGTCGCCGCGGTCATGCCGTGGCCCCCGGGGCCGCGGGGTTCGGGATCAGCCCGAGCATCCTCAGCGAGAACGCCCGCAGGCACGACCGGCACTCCCACTGCCCGTGGCCGGTGCCCTCCTCGGCCTCGTGCGGACGCAGGTCCTCGCCCCCGCAGTACGGGCAGTGGAAGGGTACGCCGCGCTCGCTCATGAGACCGGCTCCAAGGCGCCCTCGCCGCGCAGCAGGTCCTCCTCGGCGCGCACGACCCACTCGGCGAAGCGCTCGCCGTGCTCGCGGTCGGCGAGGTAGGCCGTCACCACGTTCGACACGTAGTCGTCGAGGTCGGCGCTGGTGACCTTGTGCGCGCGCAGCTTCTTGCCGAACGACGGGTCGAGCCCGAGCCCGCCGCCGAGATGCACCTGGAAGCCCTCGACCTGGCGGCCGTCGGCGTCCATGACCAGCTGGCCCTTGAGCCCGATGTCGGCGACCTGCGTGCGCGCGCAGGCGTTGGGGCAGCCGTTGACGTTGACCGTGATCGGGGTGTCGAGGTCGGGGAAGCGGCGTTCGAGCTCGGAGACCAGCGCGGCGGCGCGGTCCTTGGTGTCGACGATCGCCAGCTTGCAGAACTCGATCCCGGTGCAGGCCATCGTCGAGCGGCGCCAGCTCGACGGGCGCGCGGACAGCCCGATCTGCTCGAGCGCGGCGACGAGAGGCTCGACCCGGTCGCGGCCGACGCCGAGCACGACGAGCTTCTGGTAGGCGGTGAGCCGCACACCCTGCGCGCCGTACTCCTCCACGAGGTCGCCCAGCGCGGACAGCACGGTGCCGGAGACCCGGCCCACGGTCGGGGCGACGCCCAGGTAGAACCGGCCGTCCTTCTGCTCGTGCACGCCGATGTGGTCGCCGCTGACCGTCGGGGTCGGGGGAGAGGGGCAGTCGACCAGAGCGCGGCCGAGGTACTCCTCCTCCAGCACCTGGCGGAACCTGTCCGCCCCCCAGTCGGCGACCAGGAACTTCAGTCGTGCCCGCGACCGGAGCCGCCGGTAGCCGTAGTCGCGGAAGACCGAGATCACGCCCTGCCAGGCGTCGGGCACCTCGTCGACGGGGATCCACACGCCGAGCTTCTGCGCCAGCATCGGGTTGGTAGACAGACCGCCGCCGACCCACAGGTCGAAGCCGGGCCCGTGCTCGGGGTGCACCGTGCCGACGAACGACACGTCGTTGATCTCGGGTGCGACGTCCTGGCTCGGGTGCCCGGAGATGGCGGTCTTGAACTTGCGGGGCAGGTTGGCGAACCCCGGGTCGCCGATGTAGCGACGCTTGATCTCGGCCAGCGTCGGGCTGCCGTCGAGGATCTCGTCGGCGGCGATGCCGGCCACCGGTGAGCCGAGGAAGCCGCGCGGCGAGTCCCCGCAGGCCTCCTGGGTCTGCAGGCCCACGGCCTCCAGTCGCTGCCAGATCGTGGGCACGTCCTCGATCCGGATCCAGTGGTACTGCAGGTTCTGCCGGTCGGTGATGTCGGCGGTGTCACGGCCGAACTCGGTGGAGATGCCGCCGAGGACCCGCAGCTGGTCGGCCCCGAGGACCGCGCCGTCACTGCGCACCCGCAGCATGAAGAACTCGTCGTCGAGCTCCTCGGGCGCCAGGGCGCCGGTCTTGCCGCCGTCCAGGCCGGGGCGGCGCTGCGTGTAGAGGCCCCACCAGCGGAATCGCCCGCGCAGGTCGGCCCCGTCGATCGAGGCGAAGCCGCGATGGGCGTAGATGCTCTCGATGCGGACCCGCACGTTCAGCGGGTTGTCGTCCTTCTTGGACTGCTCGTTGGAGTTGAGAGGCTCGCGGTACCCCAGCGCCCACTGGCCTTCGCCCTTCTTGGGCCGGGGCCGGCGCGCGGTCGTCTGACGTTCACGGCCGGGGCCGGTGGGCGTGGGCTTGCTCGGCGCGGTGTTCGGGTTCGAGGGGGTCATGGATGCGTTTCCTGGGGGTGAGAGACGCACGAATCGCGAGGACCTCCCGACACCGTTGTCGGAGGTATGTCGGCGCGAAGCGCGCGCCCGGCTGGTCGAAGAGCGGGGGCGTGCGTTCAGGCCGACATACAGACCATGCTGCGCGTACGACCGAGATCCACGTGGCGGCGGGCCACGAGGTAGGTCGTCGTCGCGGAGGTCATGGAGAGGAGTCTCACGTCTCGGACGGGACTTCCACAAACCGGAATCTTATGATGTGAGACACCGGTCCGCATATTGGTACGTGGGACCGCCGCCGGGCGTGCTCGCGCGGGCGTCACTAGGCTGGGACCATCCCGATCTGCCCGCCCGTCGACGGAGGTCCCCGACGTGTTCGACGTCAGCAAGCAGGCCAGCGAGGCCTACAACGCAGCGCTGGAGGTGATCGCCTCGGTCGAACCGCGGGTCGCCGAGGCCACCCGTGCGGAGCTCGCCGACCAGCGAGGCTCGCTCAAGCTGATCGCCAGCGAGAACTACGCCTCGCCGGCGGTGCTGCTCACGATGGGGACCTGGTTCTCCGACAAGTACGCCGAGGGCACCATCGGCCACCGCTTCTACGCCGGCTGTCAGAACGTCGACACCGTCGAGGCACTCGCCGCCGAGCACGCGCGCGAGCTGTTCGGCGCGCCGTACGCCTATGCGCAGCCGCACTCGGGCATCGACGCCAACCTCGTCGCCTTCTGGTCGATCCTGGCGCACCGCGTGGAGTCTCCGGCGCTGGAGAAGCTCGGTGCCCGGTCCGTCAACGACCTGACCGAGGCCGACTGGGAGACACTGCGCCACGAGCTGGGCAACCAGCGACTGCTCGGCATGTCCCTCGACGCCGGCGGCCACCTCACCCACGGGTTCCGGCCGAACATCAGCGGCAAGATGTTCCACCAGCAGCAGTACGGCACCGATCCCGAGACCGGCCTGCTCGACTACGACGCGGTTCGGGCCAAGGCCAAGGAGTTCAAGCCGCTGGTGCTCGTCGCCGGCTACTCCGCCTACCCCCGGCGCGTGAACTTCGCCAAGATGCGTGAGATCGCCGACGAGGTGGGCGCCACGCTGATGGTGGACATGGCGCACTTCGCCGGGCTGGTGGCCGGCAAGGTGTTCTCGGGCGAGGAGGACCCGGTGCCGTTCGCGCACCTCACCACCACCACCACGCACAAGTCGCTGCGCGGCCCGCGCGGCGGCCTCGTGCTGGCGCAGGAGGAGTACGCCGACTCCGTGGACCGTGGCTGCCCGATGGTGCTCGGCGGCCCGCTCTCGCACGTGATGGCGGCCAAGGCCGTGGCGCTTGCCGAGGCGCGGCAGCCCGCGTTCGCCGACTACGCCCGCAACATCGCCGACAACGCGAAGTCGCTGGCGGAGGGCTTCCTGTCGCGCGGTGCGAACCTGGTCACCGGCGGCACCGACAACCACATCGTGCTGCTCGACGTGTCCTCGTTCGGCCTCACCGGCCGGCAGGCCGAGACCGCCCTGCTCGACGCCGGGGTGGTCACCAACCGCAACTCGGTGCCCGCGGACCCGAACGGCGCCTGGTACACCTCCGGCATCCGCCTCGGTACGCCGGCGCTGACCACCCGGGGTTTCGGACGCGACGAGTTCGACCGGGTGGCCGAGCTGATCGTCGACGTGCTGTCGAACACCCAGCCCGGCACCACCAAGGCCGGTGGGCCGTCGAAGGCGTCGTACGTCCTCGCCGACGGCGTCGCCGAGCGCACCAGGGCCGCCAGCGCCGAGCTGCTCGACAAGCACCCGCTCTACCCCGGCCTCGAGCTCACCTGACCCCAGTCGGTGGCTGAGGCGCTCGCGCAGCCCGTCTCGTAACCACTGTGGGGGCTGGGCGGCTTCCCCGGCCACCGTGGGCTGGGCGCGCTTTCTCAGCCGACGGTGGGGGTCGCGCGGTCGACGATGGCCTGCAGGTCGGTGCCGCGGGGGAGGGTGCCCATCGTCCCGCCGTACTCCAGACCGAACCGGCTGGCGCAGAAGGCGTCGGCCACCGCGGTCGGCGCGTACCGGACCAGCAGCGAGCCCTGGAGGCACGCCGCCATCTGGCCGGCCAGCCGGCGTGCGCCGACCTCGACGCCGGCGTCGGCGAGCGACTCCAGCGCCGCATCGATGGCGCGGTCGAGCCGCGGGTCGGCCCCGCGGGCGCGCCCGACCTCGGTGATCCAGGCCTCCAGCACCTCCGGCTCCCGGGAGAGCGCACGCAGGACGTCGAGCGCGTTGACGTTGCCCGAGCCCTCCCAGATCGAGTTCAGCGGCGACTCGCGGAACAGCAGCGGCATGCCGGACTCCTCGACGTACCCGTTGCCGCCCAGGCACTCCAACGCCTCGGCCACCATCATCGGGGTCCGCTTGCACACCCAGTACTTCGCCAGCGGCAGCGCGATGCGCCGCAGCGCCGCCTCGTGCGGGTCGTGCCGGTTGTCCACGGCTGCGGCCAACCGGATGGCCAGCGCCGTGGCAGCCTCGGACTCCACGGCGAGGTCGGCGATCACGTTCTGCATCAGCGGCTTCTCCGAGAGCAGCGAGCCGAACGCGGAGCGGTGCGCGACGTGCCACGACGCCTCGGCCAGGGCCCGCCGCATCAGCGACGCGGACCCGAGCACGCAGTCGAGGCGGGTGGCGGCGACCATCTCGATGATCGTGCGCACCCCGCGCCCCTCGTCGCCGAGCCGCTGCGCCCACGTGCCGCAGAACTCCAGCTCCGAGGAGGCGTTGGAGCGGTTGCCCAGCTTGTCCTTGAGGCGTACGACGTCCATCCGGTTGCGCGTGCCGTCGGGAAGCACCCGCGGCACCACGAAGCAGGACAGGCCGCCGGGGGCCTGCGCGAGCACCAGGAACACGTCGTTCATCGGCGCGGAGGTGAACCACTTGTGCCCGGTGAGGAGGTACTCGCCGTCCACCGGGGTGGGCGTGGCGGTCGTGACGTTCGCCCGCACGTCGGAGCCGCCCTGCTTCTCGGTCATGCCCATGCCGGCGAGCGCGCCGCGCTTGTCCTCGACGGACCGGACGCCGAAGTCGTAGGAGGTGGCGGCCAGCCGCGGCGTCCACTCCTTGGAGAGGGCGTCGTCAGCGCGGAGCGCGGGGACCGCGGCGTAGGTCATCGAGATCGGGCAGCCGTGACCGGGCTCGGTCTGTGACCAGGCGAAGAAGCCGGCGGCGCGGCGTACGTGTGCGTGCGGCAGGTCCGACGTCCACGGGGCCGCCTGGAGGCCGTAGTCGACCGCCCGTTCCATCAGCCAGTGCCACGAGGGGTGGAACGCCACCTCGTCGACCCGGTTGCCGTAGCGGTCGTAGGAGACCAGCTCGGGCTCGTGCCGGTTCGCGAGCATCCCGTGCTCGCGGGCCTCGGCGCTGCTGGCCACCTGACCGAGCTCGCTCAGGTCGTCCACCACCGACGCGGCGCCGTGCCGGGTGACCGCCTCGACCAGGGCCAGGTCGGAGGTGACGGTGTTGTGGTCGACGAGCAGCGGGGCCTGGTTCGTGGCTTCCCGGATATCAGCGGTCATGTCGCTACCGTAGATCCATGTCCGGGGAAAGGGAGGGCCACCGGGGCTCCCAGCTCTCCCGCTGGCAGGTGACGCGCGACACATCGTGGCGGTTGGTGGTCTCGACCGTCGGCACCTGCTTCCGCAATCGGGTCACCGGGCTGGCCGCCGAGGCCGCGTTCTTCGCCCTGCTCTCGCTGCCGCCGCTGATCTTCGGGCTTGCCGGCTCGATCGGCTACGCCTTCTCCGGGGTCAGCGCCGCCCGGGTGGGGGAGATCCGCGACGCCATCCTCGCGCTGGCCTCGCGCGCCCTGACCGAGCAGACCGTCGACGCGGTGATCCGCCCGACGCTCGACGACGTGTTCCGGGGCGGCCGGTTCGACGTCGTCTCGGTCGGCTTCGTGCTGGCCCTGTGGTCGGGGTCGCGGGCGCTGAACGTCTTCGTCGACACCATCACGATCATGTACGGGCTCGGCGGGCACCGCGGCGTGGTCCGCACCCGGGTGCTGTCGTTCTCGCTCTACGTCATGGGGCTGGTCACCGGGGCGGTGACGATCCCGCTGGTGGTCGCGGGACCTGACTTCGTGGACCGGCTGGTGCCGGCCCGGCTGGCCTTCCTCGAGAGCGCGTACTGGCCGGTGGTGCTGGTGCTCTGCATCTGCTTCCTGGCCACCCTCTACCACGTGTCCGTGCCGGTGCGGACCTCCTGGCGCTACAACGTGCCGGGCGCCGCGCTGACCATGCTGCTGTGGGTGTTCGGCTCCTTCGTGCTGCGCTGGGCGCTCACCCACACTGCCCGCGGCTCGACCTCGATCTACGGCCCGCTCGCGGCGCCGATCGTGGTCATGCTGTGGCTCTACCTGCTCTCGATCGCGGTGCTCGTGGGGGCCGCGGTCAACGCCGCGTTCGACCGCGTGTGGCCGGAGAACGAGACCGCCCGTGCCCGCCGCGAGATGGTACGTCGGATCCGGCTGATGTCGATCGTCCCGCGGCTGCGCCGGGACCCCGGCGAGGGCAGCGAGCGGCGCACCTCGACAGGGGCCATGGACCCGCACGAGGAGACCGTGGTGCTGCGGCGCGTCGAGGGGGAGGACTAGCCCGGCCGCGACGGCGGGAGCGATATTCGGGTGCCGCCGCTGCCGCGGACGCCTACATTCCGGGTGTGCTGGACGGCATGGGCTACGGCCCGGAGGTGGCCGCCGCGTACGCGCCGTGGACCGCGGCCGCCGACGCGGCGCCGGGGCGCGTCCTCTGCGCGGGGCCGGGGCTGGTCCGGGTGCTGGCCGAGGACGGTCCACGGCGCGCCTCGCTGGGCGCAGGGCTGCTCGCCGCGCTGGCGACCGAGCCCGGATGCGCGCCGTGGGCGGGGGACTGGGTGGTGCTGCGCGCGTGGCCGGACAACCGATGGACGGTGGAGGCGGTCCTGCCACGCCGTACGACGGTCCCGGTGCCCGGCCAGGGGGAGGGCCGCAGCTGCGCGAACGTCGACGTGCTGGTCGTGCTCGGGGGCAACCAGACCGACCGGACCGCTCCGGCCGCCGTCGAGGTGCTGCGCACCGACGGGCGCGACGTCGCGATCCTCGAGGAGCGGCTCACGGCCGGGCGGACCCTGGCGGTGACCGGCGGCGAGCCGCGCACCCGGGCCGCACTGCTCCGCCGCCTGGCCGGCGGCGACCTGCTCGTTCTCCGCGACGCTGGACCGTGCCTGCTGCCGGTGCCGGGCGGGGGAGCGCTGGTCGACCTGGCCGGCGACCCCGGGCTCGGCCTGGGCGGGACCGGGTGGCGACGCGCGAGATGACCCGCCGCGGGACCCGCCTCCGCG
>CAWFKC010000013.1:0-206686 GCA_963816325.1 uncultured Actinomycetota bacterium
ACCGTCGGGCACCGCGCGCTGGTTATCCGGATGCGCATGCCCCCGATCGTCGGTTACGTTGAGGTGATGCCTGACCCGACACCTCACCAGCCCGTTCTCGACCTGATCATCTTGGACTGTCCCGATGCGTTGGAGCTCGGGCAGTTCTACTCCGAGCTGCTCGGCTGGTCCATGGAGGAGGGCTCCGGCCGCGACTGGACGACGCTGGTTCCTCCGGAGGGTGGTGTTTCGCCAGACAATCCCCACGGTCGGCCCGCTCTTGCCTTCCAGCGGATCGACGATTGGGTGGCTCCCACCTGGCCTGGCGGCAGCCATCCCCAGCAGTTCCATCTCGACTTCTCGGTGGGTGACATCGACGCCGCCGAGCCCGCCGTCCTCGCTCTGGGCGCTCGGCGCCACGACCACCAACCGTCCTCGGACGGCGGGTTTCGCGTCTACCTGGATCCGGTCGGGCATCCGTTCTGTCTCATCCGCTGACGACTTCTGCTCGTGCCCGCGTTCAGACCTGAGCAGCGCCCGCTGAGCGGAAGTAGAAGTCGAGCATCGCGGTCAACGGAGCCGGGTCGCGACGTAGCCGGCTGCGAAGTGCGGCACCCTCCCAGCAGTCGACCAGCAGGGCCGCCATCTGTCGCGCGTCCGACTCAGGCGGGAGGTCACCTTGCTGCCGCGCTTCCTCGAGGCAGGCGGCGATGCGGGCCGAGATCTGGGAGAAGCACTCGTCGACCTTTTGCCGGAAGACGTCGCTGACACCCGAGAGCTCCTGCCCGAGCCCGCCGAGGAGGCATCCCATGTAGCCCTCGGTCCGGTAGTGCTCCAAGGTTGCGTCGAAGAAGCACCGCACGCGGGCGAGCGGAGCGCGGGTGGTGTCGCCAAGGCACTCGTCGAGTCCGGCATGGACGCCGTGCATGTACTGGTCGATGACCTGGAGGGCGAAGTCCTCCTTGTCCCTGAAGTGGTGGTAGAAGGAGCCCTTCGGGACCCCCGTCGCGACGAGCAGCGTCTGAACGCCCAGGTCGTTGTACCCCTGCTGGAGGAGCATGGGGAGACCGGCGTCGATCAGGCGCTGCTTCGTCGGGACCGTCGTGGTTGTCCCCGTATCGCGGGCCACTAGCCGGCGTTCACCTTGTCGCGCATGTGCTCGATGACCTCGCTGTGCTCGTCCTTGGGGACTGAACATCACGAAGTCTGCGTCGGCGTCAACCTTCACGTTGTGGCCAGCCGGCATGAAGAAGAGCTCGTTGGCGCCGACTGTCTCGGCGGCCCCGTCGGCATCGGTCGTCGTCAGCTGTCCGCTCAGCACGAACCCCCAATGGGGACACTGGCACATGTCGCCCTCGAGGCCCTGGAACAGCGGTGCGGTGTCGACACCTGCCGCAAGGCTGAAGTACTCCCCGCTCATGGCGCCGAATCCGGTGGCGTCACCGAAGTCGAGGCGACGGCGGATCACCGCCCCGGGGATCTCCATCCGGACCTCTACGTCTTCCTTCTTAACGCGCATCGGTTCCTCCTCTCGGTCGCCATCGGTCCCACTAGACCGATCGGTCTAATAGACGCTACGCAGGAGCCTGCGGTTGCGCAACGCTCTTGCTCGAGTATTTGCCATTCCCTGCTCGCGGCGGGGCCGCCACCGGCATTCCCCGGGCCTCAGGGGCACCAGATGTCCAGGGGCACCAGGTCGAGCCGGACCGAGCCAGCCGGACCGATCTCACCGACTCGTTGCTCATGAAGGTGGGTCCGGGGAGCGATCGGTCGAGCGTTACTGTGACGGATAGGCGCGAAGGAGCCCACATGCCGTCTGAGCCTCAGGTAGACCTGCCCGACCGGATCGATGCTGCGGTCTTGAAGATCGCGGGCGTGGTCGTGATGGGCGCGATCATGTCGATCCTGGACATCACGGTCGTCAACGTCGCGCTGCCCACGTTCCAGACCGTGTTCGGCAGCCCGGCCCATCCGATCGCCTACTCGACGGTGGCGTGGTCGGTCACGGCCTACACGCTCGCGCTGGCCACGGTGATCCCGTTGACGGGCTGGGCCGCCGACCGGTTCGGCACCAAGCGGCTCTACATGACGGCGATCGCGCTGTTCGTCACCGGTTCGGTGCTCTGTGCGACCGCGTGGAGCATCGGTGCCCTGATCGGCTTCCGGGTGCTGCAGGGCCTTGGCGGCGGCATGTTGATGCCGCTCGGCATGACGATCATGACGCGCGCGGCGGGACCCCATCGGATGGGCCGGCTGATGGCGATCCTCGGTGTGCCGATGCTGCTCGGCCCGATCCTCGGCCCGATCCTCGGCGGCTGGCTGATCCAGGTCGCCAGCTGGCACTGGATCTTCCTGATCAATGCGCCGATCGGCCTGGTCGCGATCGTCTACGCCTGGCGGGTCCTGCCCAAGGACACTCCGGAGCCCACGGAGTCCTTCGACTTCCTCGGCATGGCATTGATGTCGCCGGGACTGGCGCTGTTCCTGTTCGGCGTGTCCTCCATCCCCACCGAAGGGACCGCCGCCGCCCCCCGGGTCTGGGTCTCGATGCTGATCGGGGCGACCTTGATGGTGCTCTTCGTCTTCCATTCCTTCCGCCCCGCGCATCCACTGCTCGACCTGCGGCTGTTCAAGAACCGCAACCTCACGGTCACGATCATCACCATGTTCCTGTTCGCCGCGGCATTCTTCGGCGGGCTGCTGCTGGTGCCGACCTACTTCCAGGAGGTCCGTGGGGAGTCGACGCTGCAAGCCGGCCTGCTCGTCGCCCCCCAGGGCGTCGGGGCCATGATCACGATGCCTCTGGCGGGATCCCAGGTGGACAAGCACCCGATCGGTCGGATCGTGCCCTTCGGCCTGGTCTTCATCCTGATCGGCATGTTCGGGCTGACCCAGCTCACCGCCACCACGCCGTATCCGGTGATCATCGGCGAGCTGTTCGTGATGGGACTCGGGATGGGCGCGACGATGATGCCGCTGTTCACTTCCGCCCTGAAGACCCTGAAGGCCCCCGAGGTGGCCCGCGGGTCGACCCTGCTCAACATCAACCAGCAGATCGCGAGCTCGGTCGGCGTGGCGATCATGTCCGTGCTGCTCACCAACCACCTGCAGGCGTCGAAGGTCGCCGGACCGGCGATGGCCTCGCTGCACGACCCTGCCCTGGCCAACAAGATCCCCACGGCCCTGATCGCCAAGGGGCTGGAGGACGCCGCCAGCGCCTTCGCCGAGACCTACTGGGTGGCCTGGGCGATGGTGCTCGTGACACTGGTCCCCGCGCTGCTGCTGCCGCGTAAACGGGAGCGGGCGCAGCTGCTCGACCAAGAGCACGTCCCGCCCGTCGTCCACTGAGCACGGTCGGGGAGCCGCCCGCGCCCTCCAGTCGAACTGCCCTCCCGACTGGCCCGGGCCTTACTGGACGACACCGGGTCGACCTGGTGCCGCTGCGCCGGGCACTACCAGACCGGTTTCGTAGGCCAGCACCACGACCTGCACCCGGTCCCGCAGGCCCAGCTTCCCCAGGATCCGGTTCACATGAGTCTTGACGGTCGACTCGCTCAGCACCAGCTCCTCGGCGATCTCGGCGTTGCTCAGTCCTTGGGCGATCAGGCGCACGACTTCCTGCTCGCGGGCGGTCAGGCCGTCAAGGGCGGTCGGAGCAGGCGCCGGGCGCTCGTGGCCGCGCACGTAGGTCTCGACCAGGCGGCGCACCAGCCTGGGTGCCAGCAAGGCATCCCCGGCGGCTATGGTCCGCACCGCCTCGATCAGCTGCGCTGCGCGGACGTCCTTGAGCAGAAAGCCTGACGCGCCGGCCCGCATGGCTTCGTACAGGTTGTCGTCGGTGTCGTAGGTGGTCAGCACCAGGACCTTGGGCGCGGCGGGCCGAGCAAGCAGGCGTCGGGTGGCGGTGAGGCCGTCGAGCAAGGGCATCTGGATGTCCATCAGGACCACGTCGGGGTCGAGCGCCGCCGCCTGAGCGAGCGCCGCCACACCGTCCGCGGCCTCGCCGACCACGTCGATGTCGCCGGCTCGCTCGAGGATCGAGCGGAACCCGTCGCGGACGAGCGCCTGGTCGTCCGCGATGAGCACGCGGGTCACCGGGCCACCTCAGCGACCTGAGCCGCGAGTGGTGCCGCGCCACGCAGCGGGAGGCAGCACCGGACCCGGAAGCAGCCCTCTGCCGGCCCGGACTCGAAGGCACCACCGTGCAGCAGGACCCGTTCCCGGAGCCCGGCAAGACCGCGACCGGCACCCGGCAGGACGTGCTTGGCGGGGGTGTCCAGGGGGTTCTCGACGGTCATCGTCACGTCGTCCTTCCCGAACACCAGGGTGAGCCGGGCAGCGGAGGAGCCGGCATGCTTGAGGACGTTGGTGAGCGACTCCTGCGCCACCCGGTACAGGGCGAGCTCCAGGCCCGGCCCCAGCCCGTGCACCTGCCCGCGCACCTCGAGCTCGACGTCGAGGCCGGCGGCGCGCAGCTGGTCGACGAGTGTCTCGACCCCGGCGACGCCGTCCGCCGCGTTGAGCACTGGTGCGGTGTCGGCCTCGTGCAGGATGCCGAGCAGCGTGCGCAGCTCCGCGAGCGACTGGCGGGCCACTTCCTCCGTGGCGGCCAGCCGCGACCGCACCGCCTCCACGGGGGCCCCGTGGTCGAGGTCGTCCTGCGCGGCCACCGTCTGTACGACGAGGATGGTCAGGCCATGCGCCACCACGTCGTGGAGCTCGCGGGTGACGCGTGAGCGTTCCTGCGCGACCGCGTCCTCGGCCGCCTGCCGGCGACTTCGCTCAGCCGTCTCCGCGCGCTCGGCGGCTTGTTGCGCCGCGTGTTCGCGTCGGGTGACCGCCATCCCGAGCCCCCAGGCGGCGGCCATGATCGCTGCCGACATCGCGAAGTCGGCCAGGCCGCTGCCGTACACGTCCAGCCAGGCGCCCTGGGCGGCGATTCCGGACGCCCCCAGCAGCCCCACCACTGCCACCCGAACAGGGAGGCCGCCGATGACGGCCATGGCGACCAGGAGCGCGAAGAACGTTGTGGACAGTCCGTCCGGCTGCAGCTGGATGAGCACGGAGTGCGCGGCCAGGCACAGCAGGGTCGCCGCCAGTGGCGCGCGGTGCCGGGCCAGCAGGGTCGCCGTGCTCATCGTGGTGAGCAGGACGCCCGCGACGGTGTGCTCAGCGGGACGCGCCAACCAGAGCTCGACGAGCTGCAGCGCCGTCAGCAGGACGAGGAACGAATCGAGCAGAGACAACCGGAATCTGCGGGTCACCTCAGCAAGGTAGACGCTTCCCGGCATCTCGGGCGTCGATCTGAGGTTGTACGTCGCCCTGCGAGGTTCCACCCACAGGTGGCAGCGCACGGGCGGTCGCGGCAGCACGCTGGTCGCACGATCCAGTCACGACCCGGAGGTCGCTCATGCGAAAACTCACCTTGTCCGGTCCCGCCGCGGCGGTCCTGCTCATGGCCGGCCTGTTCGAGAACAACATCGAGACCGCGCAGGGCGACGGCGCCATTGCGTCCTGGCTGCAAGGACATGGCAACGTCCTGTGGATGTCGCACGCGACGCTGACCGTCCTCGGTGGTGTGCTGCTGCTGGTCTACGCCCAGGTGCTGCGCTCGCGACTGTCCGGCACGGACGCCGGCCCGCTCGAGCGTTCCGTCGGGGCACTCGGAACACTGGTCGCCACCATGATGGCCGTCGGCGGCGCGATCTTCGCCGCGGTCCCGGTCGGGCGCATGTTCGAGGACGCTCCGGACCCGAGCGCCGCGGTCTACCGCTACCTGAGTCCGCCGCCGCCAGCGTGCTGGTCATCTTCCTGTCCCTGCCCGGTGCGGCCCTGTGCGGATGCGCGTCGGCACTCGGACTGCGCCGCGGCACGATGCCTCGGTGGCTCGCCTACACCGGGCTCGTGCTCGCGGTGCTGATGCTGCTCTCCGCGTTCGTGGCGCCGCTGATGGTCTTCGGGCTCTGGCTCGTGCTCAGCGGGGTCGCGCTCAGCGCCCCGTCATCGCTCCGGCCCACCGGAACAGCGCAGCCCGCACCGGTCGGCTGGTGACGCCGTCCGACGGCGACCTTGGCCGTGGTCAGTCATGGGTCGTTCATCCCCGGCGCCATGGCGCCGATGACTCATTGCGCGCCGGACCGCCGCGGCGTTGACTTGGTGGCTCCGAAGGGGGATCGGCACCCGCGGGGTTTGTCCGCGGGGAATCGGCCGGACGAGGAGTCCCTCATGAGCACCGGAACCAGTGTTGCCGCAGAGATCGGCCTGCCGGACGGCTACAGGGGGCAGGCGCTAAGACCGGGCGACGCGGAGTACGACGCGGCGCGGGCGGTCTACAACCGGATGATCGACCGTCGACCTGCGGTCATCGTGCGCCCGACGGGTGCCGCGGACGTCCGAGATGCCGTGGCGTTCGCTCGCCAGCAGCGACTTCCCCTCGCAGTGCGCTGCGGTGGCCACAGCGTCGCCGGTGTGAGCATGGTCGAGGGCGGAGTGCAGATCGACCTGTCCAGCCTCAAGGGCGTGCAGATCGACCCGGAGCGGGGGACCGCCATCTGCAACGCCGGCGTGCTCTGGGGCGAGTACGACCGCGAGGCAGAGATGTTCGGCCTCGCGACCCCTGGCGGCCGGGTGACCACGACCGGAGTCGGTGGCTTCTGCCTCGGCGGTGGATACGGCTGGCTGTCGACCAAGTACGGCCTGACGTGCGACAACCTGGTGAGTGCGGACCTGCTGACCGCGAGCGGCGAACTGCTCCATGTCACCGACGACACCAACCCCGAGCTGATGTGGGGCCTACGCGGAGCCGGCGCGAACTTCGGAGTGGTGACCTCGTTCGAGTTCCGCCTTCACCCGGTCCGGCCGCTGATGCTGGCCGGCCTCCTCGCCGTACCCAACGACGGTGAGGGAGCGCGCGAGGTCGCGTACGGCTTGCGCGACTATGTCGAGCAGGCGCCGGAGGACCTCGCGACGGCCACCATCACGGCGCTGGCGCCGCCCGAGGACTTCGTGCCACCGCAGCTCGTGGGCAAGCCGGTGCTGCTGATCGTGGTGGCCTGGCTCGGCGACCCTGCCGATGCGGAGGACGTCGTGCGCCCGGTGCGGCAGCTGGCGGCCGGTGGCGTGGACCTCGTTCAGCCGATGCCCTACACCGCGCTTCAGACGATCCTCGACCCCAACAATCCGCCGGGGATGCTCAACTACCACCGGGGGATGCACCTCACGTCGCTGCCCGACGACGTGATCGACCGCTATCTCGAGGCCGGCCGACAGATCGGCTCGCCGCTGACGGCGGGAGTCATCTTCCATCACGGCGGTGCCATCAGCCGCGTCGGCGAGGACGCCACTGCCGTGAGCGACCGGACCGCGCCCTACATGGCGCACCCCATCGCGTGCTGGGACGACCCCGCGGACACCGATCGGGAGATCGCCTGGGTCCATGACTTCACCGAGGCTGTCGCAGCGGCGAGGACTGGCCGGGTCTACCTGAACTTCGAGCCGGAGACGAGCGAGGAGAACGTCCGCGCGGGCTTCAGCGGTGGGAAGTACGAACGGCTGGCGGCGCTCAAGGACCAGTGGGATCCCGACAACCTCTTCAGCGGCAACCACAACATCGCCCCCACGACGGCGTCCTAGGTCGGTCCTGCTCGTCGCGGACGGCGGACTCGACCGTAGTCGCCGACAGCAAGGCCCTCCCGCCGCGCTTGTAGGGCGCCTGAGCCCGCTGAGGTCCAGCCGCCCTATACGGCCCGCGCGCGGGCTATGCCGGCTGCGGTTGCCCGGGCAATCTGCATGAAGCCCAGCTGCTGGAACATGCCCAGTTGGTCGACCACAACCCAGTGCTCCGCGATCTTCCCGTCGCGGAAGCGCACGAGATGCATCGCGTCCCAGGACGCGTACCTGCCGCTTGGCGGGATCCCGGCCAGCTCGCCGAGCATGGTGCCCGTGGTGGTCACATGCTGAGCGATCAGATCGCCCTCCGCCACCATGTGGTTGACCGTGTTGTTCATGTCGGGGAACGCCTGGCGAAGCGCCGCCACCATGGCTTTGAGTCCCTCGCGGTCGTTGGCCATCCCGGGCAGGGGCGTGCCATGGTCGACGAAGTCGGGATGGACCACCTCGTCGATGACCTCCAACCTGCCCTGGTTGAACACCTCCGACGGCATTCGAGCGGCAATCGCCTTGAGGTCTTCGGACATGACGCCTTCTCCGTCGACCCCCGTTCCGGTTGTCCCCGTCTCAGCGACGCTAGACCCGCGGACCGGCCGGTGACATAGCCCGAACGCCGCAGCCCGCCGGGGACGACCGCGTCACCGGTCAGAGCAGCGACTCGTCGTGGGGTGCGGTCAGCTCACCCCCGGCGTCGCCGGTGTTCACCACACCACGCGGCTCGAGGAGGAGGGCGTGCGTCTCCTCGTCGGCGACGGGGCAGTGCTCCACGCCCTTCGGCACGACGTACAGCTGCCCCGGCCCCAGGTCGACAGCACCGGCCCGCATCTGGATCCGAAGGCGGCCGCGCAGCACCAGGAACAGCTCGTCGGTGTCCTCGTGCTGGTGCCACACGAACTCGCCCTTGACCTTGACGACCTTCACCTCGGAATCGTTCATGCGAGCGATCACCTTCGGTGACCACAGGTCCCTGAACAGCGACAGCTTCTGCTCCAGGTCGACAGCCTCAGCGCTCATAGGGGCCAGTCTCGCAGTCGGGTGGCCGTCGGGTTCGACGGCGCCGCTTTTGGGCATGGGTCCGCCGGACTCTCTCCTCGACCCCAAGGAAGATGATGGCTGCGCAGAAGGACCTGAAACTAGACATCGGTCACGAAGAGCTCGTCATCCGGCAACGGTACGAGGCCCTCAGCATCGGCAACGACGTCCTGATCGCGTTGTGGTTCCTCGTGGGCAGCATTCTCTTCTTCTGGCAGGCGACGACCGAAGCGGCAACCTGGTGCTTCCTACTGGGCAGCATCGAGTTCCTGATCCGGCCGGCGATCCGGCTCACGCGGCTGGTGCACATCCGACGCATCGGTGGCAGCGGGCTGGACTCGGCCAACGACTACTAGGTCGGGCGGCGTACCCGGCCCGCTCGCGATAACCGTCGCCGCGAGTGCTCACCCGGCTCGCGCGGGCGCGAGGGGCCCGACCGCCGGCGTCTCGCTGCTGGAGGCCCTGAGCTGGTGGGTCGACGCGGTGAGCATCCAGGTGCGGAAGGACCCGATCAGCAGCCGTTGGCTGAGGCCGAAGTGCGCCTGGCCGAGCGTGGGGACGAGGAAGAACGCGAGGATCCCGATCATGTGAAAACCGTGGGCGGCGGGGGCAACCCTCAACGTGTCGGTCGAGGGCGGCGCCGAGCTTCCGACGGGTCTGGACCTCAGAGCTTGTAGCCGACGTCGCGCAGGAACTTCTTGCGGGCGCGCTCGTCGTCCTCGGTCTCCACAGCCAGCGGCGCCTCGCCGTCGACGACGCCGACGATGCCCCGGCCCTGGTCCGTGCGGGCCACCAGCACCTGCACGCGGTTGGCGGTCGCGCAGTAGATCCGGCAGACCTCGGGGACCGCCTTCAGCGCGTTCAGCACGTTCACCGGGAAGCCCTCGCGCAGGAGTACGACGAAGCAGTGGCCGGCCCCCACGGCGAGCGCGTGCTGCGCCGCCCGGTCGACGAGGTCCGGGTCGTTGCCGGCGCGTCGTACCAGCCGGGGGCCGGAGGCCTCGCAGAACGCGATCCCGAAACGCAGGTGCGGGGAGGAGCCGACCAACGCTTCGTACAGGTCCTCCACCGTCTTGATGAAATGGGCCTGGCCGAGGATGAGGTTGGTCCCCGCGGACGGGTCGACGCCGACGACCTCGACCGCGGGCCCGCTCATCGCGGCACCTGTCTCCTCGAGCGCCATGGGGCTCTCCTCCCTCGCACACGTCAGGACCTCTCAACGTGCCACACCGGCCCGGGTCGCGTCGATCACCCGCGTGGTGGGGCGGTGGCCACCGCGCCGTCGCTAGGCTGCGAGCTCCCGGCCCACCAGGAGCGCACCCATGACGATGTACTTCGAGGACTTCGAAGCCGGCCAGGTGTTCGAGAGCCAGTCGAGGACGATCACCGAAGCGGACGTCGTGGCCTTCGCCGGCTGGAGCTGGGACACCAACCCCGTGCACACCGACGCGGTCTCCGCGGCAGCGGGACGTTTCGGCCGGCCCATCGCGCACGGCCTGCTCGGGATGTCCGTGGCGATGGGGCTCACCTCCCGGCTCGGCGTGTTCGAGGGCAGCTCCGTCGCGCTGCTCGGCGTCGACGGCTGGCGCTTCCACCTGCCGCTGCTGGTGGGTGACACGGTGCGCTGCCGCGTGGAGATCACCGACGCCCGGCTCACCAGCAAGGGCGACACCGGCATCCTGCAGCGCCGCTTCACGCTGCTGAACCAGCACGACGACACCGTCCAGAGCGGGGACATCGCGCTGATGGTGGCGCGGCGGGGCTGAGGCCGCGGACCGCACGCCGGGTGCGGCTCAGTAACGTTGTCCGACGTACGAGTTCTGGCGTTGCGTGGGAGAGGGAGCGGATGCAACGGATCGGTGTGGTCGGCTGTGGCCTGATGGGCGCGGGTATCGCGGAGGTGAGCGCCCGGGCGGGCCTCGACGTCGCCGTGGTGGAGTCGTCCGCCGCGGCCGCGGAGGCGGGACGCCGGCGGCTGGACAAGTCGCTGCAGCGGGCCGAGCAGCGCGGCAAGATCGAGAGCGCGGCGCAGGTGCTCGACCGCATCAAGGTGCTCACCGACCTCGAGGCGCTCGCCGACCGGGAGATGGTCGTGGAGGCGATCGTCGAGGACGAGCAGGCCAAGGTCGCCCTGTTCCAGGAGCTGGACCGGATCGTCACCTCGCCCGAGGCGATCCTGGCCTCCAACACCTCCTCGATCCCGATCATGAAGCTGGCCGTGGTGACTTCCCGGCCCAGCCACGTGCTCGGCGTGCACTTCTTCAACCCGGTCCCGGTGTTGAAGCTGGTCGAGCTGGTGCCGAGCCTGCTGACCGCCGACGACACCACGGAGCGGGCGCGGGCCTTCGTGCAGGACACGTTGGGCAAGCACGCGATCGACTGCCAGGACCGGGCAGGGTTCGTGGTCAACGCACTGCTGATCCCGTTCATCCTCTCGGCGATCCGGATGCTGGAGTCCGGGTTCGCGACGGCCGCCGACATCGACCAGGGTCTGGTGCTGGGTGCGGCGCACCCGCAGGGGCCGCTGGCGCTGGCGGACCTGATCGGGCTGGACACCACGAAGGCCGTCGCGGAGTCGCTGTACGAGGAGTTCAAGGAGCCGTTGTACGCCGCCCCGCCGCTGCTGGCCCGGATGGTCGACGCCGGCCTGCTCGGCCGCAAGACCGGGCGGGGCTTCTACACCTACGACTGACCCCGGGCGTACGTCGGACGCTTCGGCCGGTCTTCGTCCACAGGTCGCGACGGCTCGCGGTTGTGCACAGATTCGAACTGGCGCCCTATTCGGAGGCGGTGGACTTCTAGCCTCGAGCCATCTCCTCGCAGTCGACGTCGATCGAGCAGCGGGTGAGCCCGGTGCACCGGTTCGCCGGTGCGGCGCTGGCGCGCTGGATCGAGTGGGCGACGCGCCGGCGTGGGCGATGACCGTGACGGCGGTCGAGGACCTGCCGGGCGGCGAGGGCACCGACGAGCAGCGAGCCCAGGGTCAGCGCCACCTGATCGGGCTGGCGGCCGACTTCGACGTCGGGGCGTTGCGGCGGCTGGGCCGCCAGCTGTTCGACGTACTCGCACCGGCCGAGGCCGAGCGCCGGGAGGCGGAGAAGCTCGCCGAGCAGGAACGCCGCGCCCGGGAGCGGGCACGGTTCTCGCTGCGCGACACCCTGGAGACCCTGCGCACCGGACTCGGGACAGTGACCCTGGACACCGGGGAGGAGATCTCCGCCGCGGCCGAGCGGCGGATGGCCTGCACCGCGGGTCTGATACGGATGGTGCGCGGCGGGGACTCGGTGCCGCTGGACCTGGGCCGCAAGGCCCGGCCGGCCAGCACCGGCCAGCGAGTCGTGCTGGCTGCCCGCGATGGTGGCTGCCCCGCCGAGGACTGCGACCGGCCACCCGGCTGGACCGCCACGACAAGACGGTCCAGGCAGACAACCAGGTCCGCATCCACCGACGAACGTGGCCGCACAGGCGTGACGGGCGTCATGGTTTGGGGCGGAATGCTGCGGTCCGTGCGCGCCTTGTGTCTGGAGACGGCGGACAAGCTCGGGGGAGCCGGCTCGGTCACGACCGGCCGACGTCCGCCACCGTCCCGACCGAGCAACCGCCGGTGACGGCCGCGCGCCACGACACCTCCGCGCGGCCAGGAGAGCGCCGACACCGCCCTTCGGCGTGTCGAGCGGCATCCCGCAGCCGGCTCCCGAGGAGTCCACCATGACCGCACCCAACCCCGCTTCTCGTGCCTTCACCGCGGCGGCACGCCGCGGGATCGCCCTCGTCGCACTGACCGCCGCCGCCGGCGGACTGGCCACCCTGCCCGGCAAGGCCTGGGCAGACGGCGGCGCCCTCGACCGCGCCCGCCGGCCCGGTGGCGTCGCGGCGTCGGTCCTCTCGCCGCTGGCCGGCCACGCCGACCGGGATACCCACCGGTCCGCGCTGCGCTGGCTCACCGGTCCCCACCAGCAACGTGGTGGACGAGCCAGCCGCGGCGCCGAGCGCGGTCCGGTCGGAGGTCCGCACAGCGAGGAGGCCGCCGCGCTGCAGGAGGGGCTGGGGCTCGAGGTCACGGGGCGCTACGACGCAGCGACCGCCGACGCGGTGAGCCGGTTCCAGGCCAGTCACGACGCGACCGGTGCTCGTGCGACATCACACACGCTGCCGGTCACCGGGGTGCCCGACCCGCGCTACCCGGCACGCCGTCCGCAGCAGCCTTCGCCGGGGCGGCGACTGGCTGTCGCCGGGGGAGATCGCCGATGCGGTGGGCGCCGACGAGGCCGACGTGGCCGCCACCTGGCCGACGATCGACGCGGCGCTCCGCGAGCGCGGCATGGCCGACGTCGGCGACCGGGTCGCAGTCCTCGCCACGGTGCTGACCGAGGTGGGGGCCGGCCTGCGCCCGATCAGCGAGTACGGCGGCCGGCACTACTACACGCGGATGTACGAGGGCCGCAGGGACCTCGGCAACACCCACCACGGTGACGGCGCGCGGTTCCACGGCCGCGGCTATCTCCAGCTCACCGGCCGGGCCAACTACCGCCGCTACGGCCGGGCCCTCCACCTGCCGCTCGAACAGGAGCCACGCCTCGCCCTGCGGCCCGACGTGGGCGCACGGGTGCTCGCGGAGTACTTTGCCGAACGGCACCTGCCCGCCGCGGCTCGTCACGGCGAGTGGCGCCGGGTGCGGATCGGGGTCAACGGCGGGACGAACGGCTGGTCGACGTACCGCCGTCACGTCCGGCAGCTGCTGCACGCCTCGGCGGGCTGAGCCAACCGGGCCGCCGGCTCCGCGGGCTGAGCCCGCCGGGGCCGCCGGCGTGGCGTCGGGTCAGCTGCTCGGGGCGGTGCTGCGGATCAGGTGGTCGAAGGCGCTCAGCGCCGCGACCGATCCGGTGCCCATCGCGGTGACGATCTGCTTGAAGGGCACGGTCGTGCAGTCGCCGCCGGCGAAGACGCCGGGCACCGAGGTGGCACCGCGCTCGTCCACGACGACCTCGCCCCGGTCGGTGAGCTCGACCGCACCCTCCAGCCACTCGGTGTTGGGCAGCAGGCCGATCTGGACGAACACGCCCTCGAGCTCGAGCGTGCGGCTCTCCTTGGTGCGGCGGTCGTCGTAGCGCAGCCCGGTGACCTTGCCGCCGTCGCCCAGCACCTCGGTGGTGGCGGCTTCGAGCTGCACCTCGACGTTCGGCAGACTGCGGAGCTTGCGCTGGAGGACGTCGTCGGCGCGGAGCTCGTCCTGGAACTCCAGCAGGGTCACCTGCGCCACCACGCCGGCGAGGTCGATGGCCGCCTCGACGCCCGAGTTCCCTCCGCCCACGACCGCGACGCGCTTCCCGCGGAACAGCGGGCCGTCGCAGTGCGGGCAGTAGGTCACGCCCTTGTTGCGGTACTCCTGCTCGCCCGGGACGCCGAGGTGCCGCCAGCGGGCCCCGCTGGCCAGCACGACCGCGCGGCCCCGCACGCCGGCGCCGCTCTCCAGCTCGACGGTGTGCGGCTCGCCCGGCGCGTCCGCGGGGACCAGGCGGGTGGCCCGCTGCAGGTCCAACACGTCGACGTCGTAGTCGCTCAGGTGCTGCTCCAGCTCGGCGGCCAGCTTCGGTCCCTCGGTGTAGGGCACCGAGACGAAGTTCTCGATCCCCATGGTGTCGAGCACCTGGCCGCCGATGCGCTCGGCGACGACGCCGGTCCGGATGCCCTTGCGGGCGGCGTAGATCGCCGAGGAGGTGCCGCCGGGTCCGGCGCCGACCACGAGGACGTCGAACGGCTCCTTGCCCTCGATCGCCTCCGCGGCCTTCTCGGTGCTGCTCGTGTCGAGCCGGGCGAGGATCTGCTCGAGCGTCATCCGGCCCTGGTCGAACGGCTCGCCGTTGAGGAAGACCGTGGGCACGGCCATCACTCCGCGCTCCTCGACCTCGTCGCGGAACAGCGCGCCGTCGATTGCGACGTGGCTGATCCGCGGGTTCAGCACGCTCATGGCGTTGAGAGCCTGGACGACGTCCGGGCAGTTCTGGCACGACAGCGACAGGAACGTCTCGAAGTGGAACTCGCCCTCGAGCGAGGCGATCTGCTCGGCGACGTCATCAGAGACGTTGGCCGGGTGGCCGCCGACCTGGAGCAGTGCCAGGACGAACGAGGTCAGCTCGTGGCCGAGCGGGAGACCGGCGAAGCGCACCGACACATCGGTGCCGGTGCGGCTGATCGCGAACGACGGCCGGCGCTCGTGCTCGTCGCGCCGTACCACACTCAGGTGCTCCGAGAGCGCCGCGACCTCCTCCAGCAGCTCCAGCAGCTCGGCCGACTTGGGGCTGTCGTCGAGCGAGGCGACAAGCTCCACGGGGCGCTGCACGAGCTGCAGGTGGGTGGTCAGCTGCTGGGAGAGGGCGGGGTCGAGCACGGGTCACTCCTGGGGTGCGGACGGCAAGGGGAGCAGCGGTGGCGCGGGCGGGCCGGCCCGCCCGCGCCACCGGGGAAGGAGCCTCAGATCTTGCCGACGAGGTCGAGCGACGGGGCGAGCGTGTCCTCGCCCTCCTCCCACTTCGCGGGGCAGACCTCGTTGGGGTGCTCACGGACGTACTGTGCGGCCTTGACCTTGCGCAGCAGTTCGGCGGCGTTGCGGCCCACGCCCTCGGAGCTGATCTCCATGAACTGGATGACGCCGTCGGGGTCGATCAGGAAGGTGGCGCGGTCGGCCAGTCCCTGGCCCTCGCGCATCACCTCGAAGTTGGTGGTGAGGGTGCCGGTGGGGTCGCCGACCATGGGGAACTGCACCTTGCTGACGGTGTCGGACGTCTCCTGCCACGCCTTGTGCGTGAAGTGGGTGTCGGTGGAGACCGAGTAGATCTCCACGCCGAGGCGCTGGAAGTCCGGGTAGAGGTCCGCCAGGTCGCCGAGCTCGGTGGGGCAGACGAAGGTGAAGTCGGCGGGGTAGAAGAAGACGACGGACCAGGCGCCGCGCAGGTTCTCGTCACTCACGTCCACGAAGGACCCGTGGTGGTACGCGGTCGCCTGGAACGGCTTGATTTCGGTGTTGATCAGCGCCATGGAAGAGAAGTGCCTCCGTGTTCGGGTGAGAGCATCGGTCTTTTCTGGAAAGATACCAATCTGAGTGCCCGCTGGTGCCTGGGGTATGCCCGCCGGCCGGGAGTCCCCTCACGCATCCCCTCACCCGTCGACGCGGAGCACCCGCATCTGCAGCGCCAGCGTGGAGTAGTAGCCGACCAGCGTGATCAGCTCGAACACCGCGGCGGAGTCCAGCGGCGGGACGCACGCCGCCCAAGTGTCGTCGTCCACGTCGCCGGCCAGCAGCGCCCGGACCACCCTGAGCCCGGCGGCCTCGACCGGGTCCTCGAGCGCCAGGTCGCCGCCCTCGCGCACCGCGCGCATCTCCTCCTCGCTCAGCCCGCACACGGCGCCGACCGCCTCATGGGCCCGGCGCTCGAAGGCGCTGTCCTGCGCGGCGGCCACAGCGAGGATCGCCAGCTCGCGCAGCCGGTCGCCGAGGCCGCTGCCGTAGCGGACCGCCGCCCCCACCCCCTGCAGCGCGTCGCCCACCACCGGGGAGAGCAGGAACCCCCCGAACGGCCCCTGGAGCGCGCCCTCGTCGTCGGTGAGCGCGAACAGCCGAGGTCCCTGGCCGCGTGGGCCTTCGGTGATGCTGCGGTAGAGCGCCTGCTGCGCCGGGTCGAGCTCCTGCGGTCGCAGCCGCGGCTGTCGGGTCACGGGCACTCCTTCATAGGTCGGGATAGGTCGGGCCGGGGCGGCCCGTCCTGGGGTCGGAGGTCGCTGGTCGGGTGAGTCGGTGGTCGGGCCGCGCCGGCGTGGCGCAGCGCACCCGAGCCTAGGAGCGGCGCGCGGAATGCCGTGTACCGGCGCTGCGTTCCCTCCTTGTAGGCGCACCGAAAGGACGGATTTGACCGACTCCGCGACTGTCACGACAGGCGACTTCCTTCGGCTCAACTCGTCCCCGGGCGCGCACCGTGTCGCGATGCGCGCGGGCGTGAGCGTCGCTGTCCCGCTGCTGACGGTTCTGGCGCTCGGCCATCCCGACTGGAGCCTGTACGCCGTCTTCGGCGCCTTCACCGCGCTCTACGGACGCAACCACGTCCACCTCTCGCGGGCCACGATGCAGGCCAGCGCGGGGGCCGCCCTCACCGCGGCGGTGGCGCTCGGCGTGCTGGTCGGCTCGATGCCGGCCCGCCAGTGGCTGGCCGTCGCGGTCGCCGCGGCGGTCGCCGCGCTCGGGACGCTGCTGTCCTCCGCCCAGGACTGGCACCCGCCGGGCCCGCTGTTCCTGGTGTTCGGCTTCGGCGCGGCCGCCTCGTCCCCGCACTCGGTCTCCGATGCGCCGGTCGCGGTCGCGGTCGCCGACGACCACCGCGCTGTTCGCGCTGGTCGTCGGCAACGCCGGCGCGCTGCTGCGGGGCCAGCAACGCAGCGCCCCGGCCCGACTGGCGCCGGTGTGGACCTGGCAGCCCGTCCGCCACGCCGTCGCGGTGGCGGTCGCCGCCTCGCTCGCCACGCTCGCCGGCATCGGCCACCCCTACTGGGCGATGGTGGCGGCGGTGGCGCCGCGTCCGGCGGCCGGCCTGCTCTTCGACCGGGGTGTGGAGACGGTGATCGGTGCGCTGGTCGCCATCGCGGTCATCGGGTACGACGAGCGCCGGCGCCGGCGACGCGCCTCAGGGGTGCAGCTTCCGGCTACCCGGTGAGCTCGTTGGCCACCTGCGGCACGGGTACCAGCTGCTGACCGGTCACGTCCCGCACGGCGACGCGCACGTAGAGGGACCGCCGCCCGGCCGCCCACGGCGTCGGGTCGTGCTGCTCGCGGATCCGCTGCACCTCGGCCGGGTCCTCGACCATGGTCGCCCGCCCGATCACCAGCACGCTCCATCCGTCGCTGAGGTCGTCGGCGAGGTGGTCCATCTCCACGGCCACGTCGGCGTCGCGGGCGTAGGTGCCGAGCTCGCTGTACGGCGTGGTGCGGAACAGGATGTGGTGGCCGTCGAAGGTGTGGTTCACCGGGATGATGCGCGGGCCCAGCGGCGTGCACACCGCCACCCGCGCCACTTCGGCGCCCGCGATGTGCGCCAGGCACGCCTCTCGGGGGAGCTCGGCAAGTAAGTTCACCCCGGCAGCCTGACCGAGATGCCCGGTCCACCGCAGAGGCGAAAGTCCTGTCCCGCCGCTACTCGGCCAGCTCGATGCCCGACCAGCGGTGGATGTCGTGCCGGTGCACCCGTCGCGCGAGCTGGCCCAGCCGGCCGCGCCGTTCGTCGTGCTCGGTCTCGAGGGCCTTCTCGAGGACCCTGCTGACTCCCTCCACGTCGAAGGGGTTGCACGTGAACGCCGCCTTCATCTCGATCGCCGCGCCGGTGAACTCGCTCAGCACGAGCGCGCCGGTGCCACCGCTGGCGTGCTGTACGACGAGGAACTCCTTGGCCACCAGGTTCATGCCGTCCTTGAGCGGCGTGACCAGCATCAGGTCGGCCAGCCGGTAGTAGGCCAGCAGGTCCTCGCGCGGCACCCCGCGGTGCAGGTAGTGCACCGGCACGTCGGCGCCCGGGCGGGTGAACCGGCCGTTGATCCGGCCGGTCATCTGCTCCACCTGCTCGCGCAGCGCGCGGTACTGCGCGACGTTGCCGCGGCTCGGGATCGCGATCTGCACCAGCGCGAGCTTGCCCTGCAGGTCCTCGCGTCGTTCGAGCAGCCGCTCGAACGCCTCGAGGCGCTCGGGGATGCCCTTGGTGTAGTCGAGCCGGTCCACCCCCATGAGTACGGCGCGCCCGCTGAACTGCTTGCGCAACCGGGTCAGCCGGCGCTCCACGGCGTGGCTCTGGGCGGTTGAGGCGAACTCCTCGGTGTCGATCGAGATGGGGTTCGCGATCGTGCGCACCACGCGCCCGTCGTACGCGATGTCGTTGCCGCGGACGGTGGCCTCGCCGGGAAGGATCCGGCCGCAGGAGCGCACGAAGTTCTTGCGGTAGCGGTCGGTCTGGAAGGACAGCACGTCCGCGCCGAGCAGCCCGCGCAGCAGGTGCTCACGCCACGGCAGCCGGGCGAACAGCTCGGGCGCGGGCCACGGGATGTGCAGGAAGAAGCGCACGTCGGGGGCGCCCGCCTCGCGCAGGAGCCCGGGGACCAGCATGAGGTGGTAGTCGTGCACCCAGATCACCGGGCGCTCCAGGCCGTCGGCGGCCCGGGTCGCGGCCTCCGCGAAGGCGCGGTTGGTCCGCCGGTAGGCCTCCCACCAGCCGCGGTCGAAGACCGGCGTGCCCACCAGGTCGTGGAACAGCGGCCACAACGTGGCGTTGGCGAAACCGTCGTAGTAGTCGCGCACCTCGGTGCGGCTCAGGCTCACCGGCGCGAGCTCCACCTCGGTGTCGGGGAGGACCGGCGGCAGGTGCTGCGAGCCGCCGTCCCAGCCGACCCAGCGGGTCGGGCGGCGGCCGACCACCGGACGCAGCGCCGTGACCAGTCCGCCGGCGGACAGCGTCCAGCGCGTCCCGGACCGCTGCACGGGAAGCCGGTTGGAGACCACGACCAGTCCCGTCTCGCCCACGAGGCGACCCTAGCCGGTCGAGCCGAGGGAGGGCACCGGACCGGCACCGGACCGGCGCCGGCAACGGCAACCGCGACGGCAAGGGCGCCCGAACGGCGACAGCAGCGGCACCGGCAGCGCGGGCGCCCGGACAGCCGCGGTGCCCGGACAGCCGCGGTGCCCGGCGACAGGACAGCCGGGCACCGACTCGGGGCAGTGAGCTGCGTAAGTCACTGCTTCTCCAGTTCTGGACATCCTGTGAGATCGAGCCCCGGCGCCGGCCGACGCCCGTCCACAGGATGCGGACTCATCCTGTGATAGAGGTCACGTAAAGTCAATGCGGGGGACGCCGAAGACCGAGCGCAGGGTGCTCGCGACGCTGACCCCGAGAAGGCCGCCGCCCACCACGTCGAGCGGGAAGTGCGCGCCCTGCCGCACCCGGATCCACGCCGAGGCGGCTCCCGCGGCGATGGTCACGCGAGCCACCGGCTCCGGCAGGTACGACGCGGTCAGCAGCGCCGCGCACGTGACCAGCGCCGCGTGCCCCGAGGGATAGGAGCCGCCCTCGGTGGGTGCGTCGTCGTGGAGCACGGTGCGCGGGTCGGCGCTCGCCGGCCGGGTCCGGTGCACGACGTCCTTGAAGGTGACCTCGAGGGCCTTCTCGAGCGGGACCGCGCACGCCGCGCTGACCGCCAGGTGCGGCCTGTGGGTGAGCAGGCCGGTCACCGAGAGCAGCGGCAGCACCCAGGGAGTGCCGAGCTGCTGCGGCAGCCGCAGCAACGGCCGGCCACGGGTGTCGTGGTTGACGGCCGCCTCCACGAACCGTTCGGGCCGGCTGGGCCGGTGCCGGGCCACCAGGCCGAGCGCGAGGCTGGCCGCACCCGACATCACGGCCGCGCGCCGGTCGCCCTTCGTGCGGACGGTGGGACGGAGCCGTGCGCCTGCGCGCGGTCGTGCGGTCACGCCGGTGCTGTACCCCACCGGGGCACTCGCAGTCGGCCGCAGTCGGTCGCGCGCACCTTTGCTCGGCGCCGGGCAACGCGGCTCGGTGCAGCTCCGGCCGCCGGCTCGGCCCAACGGCTGGCCGCAACGGCTGGGCGCGGCGGCTCAGCGCGGCGGCTGGGTGCAGCGGAAAGCCCCGAGTGGATCGGCTCCACTACGGCGTGCGCAGCACGTCCCTGCGCCGGCGGAACTCGTCGTCGTCGATCTCCCCGCGGGCGTAGCGCTCGGCCAGCACCCGCTCCGCGGTGCCGAGGTGGCCGGGCTGCGACGACTGGTGCTGCTGGTGCATCGAGCCGGTGGTGCCGCGGTACAGCGCGAACGCCAGCACCGCCAAGGCGGCCAGGAAGAGCACCAGTAGCAGCACCAGGACCAGGCCGGTGGCCCACGAGAAGCCCTCGTGCATCGGACGACCGTAGTCTTCCCACATCATCGCGCCGGCCTCCTCGGGTTGCCTGGCACCAGCGTCCCCTGCGGCCGTCCGCTCCGGATCTGCCGACGGCACCGGGACGACGGGCCATTGGTCCCGTCGTCCTCCTGTCGCCCGGCCCTGACCCGTTTGTGCCGGACGGTCCACGATCGAGCTATGACCGAGACAACGGAGTCCTCTCGGCGCGGTCCGGTCGTTGTGGCCGTCGACGGCACCGAGGACGGTGACCGCGCGCTCCGCTTCGGCGTCGAGGAGGCGGCACGGCGCGGCTGCGGCCTGCGGCTGGTGCACGTGCCGCACGAGACCATCCCGATGGCACCGATGCTTCCGGTGTTCTCCCACGCGGTGCTCCACGACCTGGGCGCCAAGGTGCTGCGGGAGGCCGAGCTCTCGGTCCGGGAGCTGACCGAGGGCCGCATCACCGCCGAGGCGGTGCTGGCCCAGGGACCACGAGTGCCCTCGATCCTCGAGGCCGCCGCGGACGCGTGCGCACTGGTGGTGGCTCCCCGGCCGGCCGGTTCGTGGAAGCTCGTGGTCGGATCCACCACTACCGGCCTCACCGCCCGGGCGCACTGCCCGGTCTACTGCGTCCCCGCCCGGGTGGGGGAGCCCGGGCCACCGCGGAAGCGCGTGGTCGTGGGCGTGGACGGCTCGCCGGTGTCCGGCGCGATCCTCGACGCCGGCTTCGCGGCCGCGGACCTGCGCCGAGCCGAGGTGGTCCTCGTGCACGCCTGGCGGCCGTCGGGGGAGTACGACACGGTGATCGGCGGGCGCGCGTTCGTGCGGGAGTGGGTGGACGCCGTCGAGCGGGAGCTCGCCGAGCTGTCGGCCGGTCATCGGGAGAAGTACCCGGACGTGCGGGTGCGGCTCGAGCTGCGCTACCAGCGGCCTGCGCTCGCGCTCATCGAGCTCGCCCAGCGTGCCGACCTGCTGGTGGTGGGCCGGCGCGGGCACGGCGCGCCGCTCGGGCTGCTGCTCGGGTCGACGGTGCGCGCGGTGGTCCGTGCCGAGGTCTGCCCCGTCGAGGTCGTGCCGGTCTGAGCAGCGCGAAGAACGGGCACCGCCCGGTCCGAGCGAGCGCCGCGGTCCGCGCTCCGTGACAAGGCCGCGACCTGGCCGGGACCCGTGTCCGATCCGCACCTTGTGGAGTGTTTCGCCGCGGATGCGAACGGTTACCGCTGGAGGAGCACAGGGTCCGGGTGGACCATGGTGAGGGACATCGAGGGAGCAGACATGATCGGATTCATCGTGGCCGGCCTGGTGATCGGCGCACTGGCCCGGCTCTTCAAGCCGGGCAAGCAGAACCTGAGCATCTGGATGACGCTGCTGCTCGGTCTGGCCGGGTCGGTGATCGGCGGCATCGTCGCCAACGTCCTCGGCACCGGCAGCATCTTCGAGCTCAACGTGCTCGGTTTCGTCGTCGCGGTGATCGCCGCGGTCCTGCTCATCGGCGTGTTCGAGGGCGCGGCCGGCCGTCGGCACTGACCGGCGCGCCTCGAAGCCCCGAAGCCCAGAGGGCGCAAGGGTGCACTCGCAGGGTGCGCGTCCGCGCACTCACACGAACAGCAGCTGTGCGCCCTGCGTGAGCTCGATGAAGTCGGCGGCGCTGATGATGCCCTCGACCGCGTCGTACAGGTCCTCCTCGACCAGGTGCTGCATGTCGGCCGACATCCGGCACGCCCACAGGTGGCCGCCGGAGTCGACGATCTGCTCCAGGAAGTCCGGCACCGTGGGTACGTCGAGATCGGCGATCGACTTGCGGAACTTGGCCGTGGCCATGTGGGTCACCCCGGGCAGCCCGCCGAGGCCTTGCGGCATGTGGGTGGCGGTGTTGCCCAGCGGCGTGAACTTGAGCTCGCCCATCGTCTTCTTGTTGATGATGTCGAAGCCCCAGAACGTGAAGAACAGATGGGTCTCCACGCCCTCGCCGAGCGCTGCGTTCGCCATGATCAGCCCGGGGTAGGCCATGTCCAAGCTTCCCTTGGAGCAGATGATCGCCAGCTTGCGGTCGGTGTCGGCCCCGCCGAAGGACGGGACGATCGGTGCAGTCTCCGTGGTCATGGTGTTCTCCTCACACGCAGCCGTGGGGCTTGGGGACGCCTGATACGTAGGCGAGCTTCTTGGCCGGCTTCTGCGGGAAGAGCCGGAACAGGTCCTTGGTGGCCACCCCGCCGACCGTGCCGATGCGGCGGATCGTCGGGGTCTCGCCGTGGGCGGCGTAGTCCTCACGCACGAAGCGGATCGCCTTCCAGTGCTGGTCGGTCAGGTCCACGCCGATCTGCGCGGCCAGCGACTTGGCCAGCTCGTCGCTCCACTCGGAGTACTCCGTCATGAAACCTTCGTCGTCGACGTGGATCTCGTGGCCGTCGATGGTGGTGGTGGGCATCGCTCACTCCTGGTGTGACTGGTTCTCGAGGACCTTGCCGGTCATGGACATGTGGTTGGGAAGCGGAATCGGCCGGCCCGGAAGCAGAAGGTTCCAGTAGATGTGGCGGAAGGCCAGCTTCCCCAGGTGGTTGGCCCGGCTCTCCTTCAGCAGGTCGAGCGGCCCCACCTTGGGCAGCGGGAACTTCCCGGGCAGCGGCTCGGTGTCGTAGTTGAAGTCGATGAGAAGCGCCTTGCCGTCGCCGGTCTCGATGAAGCAGTTCGCGTGGCCGTCGAACGAGCCGGTCATCGGCTGGCCCGCGACGTGCTCGAGGAAGTTCTCGACGAACACCTCGACCGCGAAGTGCGCGACGGACCCGGCCTTGGAGGTCGGGAGGTCGGCGGCGTCGCCGACCGCGAAGATGTTGTCGTAGTCGGTCGAGAGCAGCGTGTGCTTGTCGACCGGCACGTAGTTGAGGTCGTTGCCCAGCCCCGAGCGGCCGACGAAGTCCGCGCCCATGTTCAGCGGCACGGTGACCAGCAGGTCGAAGGGCACCTCACGCTCGTCGTACGACACCAGGGCCTTGGCCTCGTTGTCGATCCGCTCGACCATGAAGTCGGTCTCGAGCGCGATCTTGCGCTCCTCGAGCATGCTGCCCAGGTGCGCCGAGGCGATGGGCTTGGTGAAGGCGCCGTCGAGCGGGGTCACGTAGACCATCTCGACCCGGTCGCGGATGCCCCGCCGGCGGAACCACGCCTCGGCCAGGAAGGTGAACTCCAGCGGTGCGACCGGGCACTTGAACGGGAGGTCGGTGATGTGCACGACCAGCCGCCCGCGGTCGAACCGGCGCAGCGCCTCGGAGAGCGCCCGCGCTCCGTCGAGGGTGTAGAAGTCGAAGACGCTCTTGCGCCACTCGTCGCCGAGCATGCCCTCGGTCTGGTCGGGCCGCGGGTAGGTGCCGGTCGCGATCACGAGGTAGTCGTAGGCCAGCTCACGACCGTCGACGAGCACCACCTGGCTCGCCTCGGCGACCACCTTGTCGATCTCGCCGACGACGAAGTCGACCCCGTCGGGCAGGAACGCGTGCCGGGAACGCACCACCTGCTCGGGGGTGTAGGTGCCGAAGGGCACGAACAGGTAGCCCGGTTGGTAGTGATGCCGGTCGTCCTGGTCGACGACCGTGATCTGCCAGTCCTCCGGCGAGAGCCGGCGCCGCAGCTTGTTGACGATCATGGTGCCGGCAGTACCGGCGCCGAGCACGAGCAGCTTCTTCATGGTCCTGTCTCCCTGTGCGCCTGTCCGGGCCGGCCGTTCTGACGCTGTTCGGATGCCGTGCGGATGGCCCGCGCCCCCGCACTTCGACGCTAGGACGGGACCGCGTACCGCGCAGGGGTCCAAGGTCCCAAGGCCTTGAGCCGTGTGACTCATTGCGTCGATCCCGGACGGTTCGACCATGAAGGCATGACAACGTCCGTGGTCAAGGGATCTGTGGTGGTCGGACTCGACGGCTCGCCGCAGAGCGAGGCCGCACTCGAGTGGGCGATCCGCTACGCGCAGGAGCACCGGCGCCCGTTGACCCTCGCGCACGCGGCCGGCAGCATCGCGCGCGCGAGCACCCTGGTGGACCCGGCCGTGACCCGGCAGAGCCTGCGCCTGGAGGGCCGGCGGGTGACCGACCACGCCCTCGGGCAGGCCGAGCGGCTGGCGCCGGGCCTGCAGGTGCTCGTGCACATGCCGCTGCTCGAGCCCCGCGAGATGCTGCTGGCCGCCTCCGAGCACGCCTCCCTGATGGTGCTCGGGACCCGGGGCCGCGGCACCCTGGCCACGTTCCTGCTCGGGTCGGTGAGCGTCGGGGTCTCCTCGCACGCGGCGTGCCCCACCGTGGTCGTACGCCCGACGGAGGCGGCGCGGACCGGCAACGTCGTGGTCGGCGTCGACGGGACCGATGCCTCGGAGCCGGCGCTGGCGTTCGCCTTCGACACTGCCTCGTGGCTGCACCGCCCGCTCGATGTCGTGCACACCTGGGGCGGCGAGGGCCCCTACCCGGCGCTGCTGACCTACGAGCAACGCCGCGAGCTGATGGACGACCGCGAGCTGCAGGTGGCCGAGAGCCTGGCCGGGTTCGCCGAGAAGTACCCCGACGTGGCGGTCGCCCAGTTCATCGTCGAGAACGACCCGGCCAAGGCGCTGGTGCTGGCCTCGGAGCGCGCCGCGATCGTGGTGGTCGGGTCGCGGGGGCACGGTGACGCCGCCTCGGTGCTGCTCGGGTCGGTGAGCCGCTCGGTGGTCGAGCACGCGCGCGGCACCGTCGCCGTGGTGCACCGGCCCTGAGCCTTCGTACGGCGCGCGGCTGCTCAGTCCCGGATCGGCGGCCGGCCCGCTCGCCCACGGACCGCCCCGTCCCGGCGGGTCGGCAACGGGATCCGCGCCTGCCACACCGGCCGGCCGCGATCGAGCGCCCAGAGCCGCTCGGCGGTCAGCCGGACCAGCCGCAGGGAGCCCCCGGTCAGCACCGCGGCGAGCGGCAGCTCGACCAGGAACGCGGTGAGCAGCGAGACCGTCACGTCCTCGCCGCCGGCGGTCATCACGTCGAACCAGGCGTCGGCCACCAGGAGCACCCCGGTCGCGAACGCGGTGAGCACCATGACCTGGCGGCGCAGCCAGCCGAGCACCGCGGTGGCCACCATCAGCACCAGCAGCAGCACGTCGAAGCCGGTCCAGGTGCGGTCCCAGTTGTGCGCCACGTAGGCCCGCGGCAGGGTCACCGCCAGGTAGACGATCCAGGGGACCAGCACCAGCGCGCTGCCCACCATCAGCGTCACCCCCAGCTCGCGCGTGCGGCGCAGCCAGCGCTGCGACGGCACGATCTCGTCGACCGGTCGGGACAGCCGTCGGATCAGGTCCCCGCGTTCCTCGGCGCTCATCGCCGTGATCTCCTCGTCGCTCAGCACCCCCCCATCTTCCCCCGGCGACCGGACCTCCCCCGACGAGCGGTGTCCCCTTGGCGCCGGACAACGCTGGTCAAAGGTCCCGGTTGTCCGGGACGATCGCACCTGACGTCCCCCGACCCCCGAACGGGAGCGTTGAGCGAGCACGTACGCCCGACGGTTCGAGGGGTCGCGGATGAGGTCCTTGGTGGTCTACGAGTCGGTGTTCGGCAACACCGCGGACGTGGCGCGCGCCATCGGCGAGGGCCTGCTCTGGCACGGCGAGGTGACCGTCGCGGAGGTGCGCGGGGCACGCCCGCAGTACGCCGAGCGGTTCGACCTGCTCGTCGTCGGTGCGCCGTGCCGGACGTTCTCCCTCGCCCGGGGCCTGCCGACCGCGCACCGGCTGCACCCGCACCTGCGGCACACCCGCCCCGACCTCGGCCTGCGCGAGTGGCTGCGGCTGCTCCCCGAGGGCACGCACTCCGAGCCCGTCGCCGCCTTCGACACCCGGGTGGTCGACCATCACGCGCCCGGCTCGGCCGCCGGCCGCGCGGCCCACGTGCTCCGGCACCGCGGCTACCTCCCCGTCGGTGAGCCGACCACGTTCTACGTGCAGCGTGCCGAGGGGCCGTTGCTGCCCGGTGAACGCGCCCGGGCGGTCGCCTGGGGTGCCCAGCTCGCCGCCATGGCGAGCTCCGCGGCGGCGGTGCGTTCCCCGCAGAACTAGAACCTGTTACATTTCGCGGGTGACTGCCGCGCCCGCCGCCGAGACCACCGAGAGCACCGAGGACGCCGTGCCCGACGTGTTCGCGCCGGCCAGGCTCGGCCCGGTCCGGCTGCGCAACCGGGTGATCAAGGCTGCGACCTTCGAGGGGCGGACCCCGGACGCGCTGGTCACCGACGACCTGGTCGATTACCACCTCGCGGTGGCCCGCGGCGGCGTCGGCATGACCACCGTCGCCTATCTCGCGGTGGCTGCCGAGGGCCGCACCGACCGGCACCAGATCCACCTGCGCGAGGAGGCGCTGCCCGGCCTGCTCCGTCTCACCGACGCGGTGCACGCCGAGGGGGCCGCGGTCGCCGCACAGATCGGGCACGCGGGTCCGGTCGCGAACGGCCGGTCCAACGGTCGCCAGGCGCTCGCGGCCTCCCGAATGCCCAGCCCGCTGAGCATGCAGATGGTTCGCAGCGCCACCCCCGAGGATCTGCGCACGGTGCGCCGGCAGTACGTCGAGGCCGCGCGGCTCGCGCTGCGGGGCGGGTTCGACGCCCTCGAGCTGCACCTCGGCCACAACTACCTGCTCAGCTCGTTCCTGTCGCCGAACCTCAACCGGCGCAAGGACGCCTACGGCGGCAGCCTCGCCGACCGGGCCCGCTTCCCGCGGGACGTCGTCCGCGCGGTCAGGGACGAGGTCGGCGACCGGGCCGCGGTCACCGCGAAGCTCAACATGACCGACGGCATCCGCTCCGGGCTGCAGGTCGACGAGTCGATCGAGGTCGCCGGCATGCTCGAGGCCGACGGCGGGCTCGACGCGCTCCAGCTCACGGCGGGCAGCTCGCTGACCAACCCGATGTACCTCTTCCGCGGCGACGTGCCGCTCAAGGAGTTCGCCGCCGCCATGCCGTTCCCGGTCGGCGTGGGCGTGCGCACCGTCGGCCGGGGGTTCTTGCGGTCCTACCCGTTCGAGGAGGCCTTCCTGCTGCCGCTCGCACGCCGCTTCCGGGCGGCGCTCGACCTGCCGCTGACGCTGCTCGGCGGGGTGACCCGGCGCGAGACGCTCGAGCTGGCGATGCGCGAGGGCTTCGAGTACGTCGCGATGGCGCGGGCGCTGCTGCGCGAGCCGGACCTGCTCCGGCGGATGCAGGAGGGCGTCACCGACCACGGCCTGTGCATCCACTGCAACCGGTGCATGCCCACTATCTACAGCCGCACCCGGTGCGTCGTCATCGAGGGGGCCCCGTGATCCTGGACAGGTTCCGGCTCGACGGGCAGGTCGCGGTGGTGACCGGGGCCGGCCGCGGCATCGGGGCGGCCACCGCGGTGGCCCTGGCCGAGGCCGGGGCGGACGTGGTGGTCTCCGCGCGGCACCGCGACCAGCTCGATAAGGTCGCCGCGCGGGTCGCCGAGCTGGGCCGGCGGGCCGTCGTCGTACCCGCCGACCTGCGCGACCTCCAGGCCGCCGCCGACCTGGCCGAGGCCGCGTCCGCCGAGCTCGGCCGGCTCGACATCGTGGTCAACAACGTCGGCGGCACGATCCCCAACGCCCTGCTCGACACCACCACCGACTACCTGGAGGAGGCGTTCCGCTTCAACGTCGGCACCGCGCATGCGCTCACCCGGGCCGCGGTGCCGCACCTGCTCGCCGGGCCGCCGCTCGGCGGGTCGGCCGGCCACGGCTCGGTGGTGAACATCTCCTCGGTGATGGGCCGCGTGCCCGGGCGCGGCTACCTCGCCTACGGCACCGCCAAGGCGGCGCTGGCGCACTGGACGCGGCTGGCCGCGCGCGACCTGGCCCCGCACGTGCGCGCGAACGCGGTCGCGGTCGGGTCGGTCCTGACCTCCGCGCTGGCGTTCGTCGCCTCGGACGAGGCCACCCGCACGGCGATGGAGGCCGTCACGCCGCTGCGGCGGATCGGGGAGCCCGAGGACGTCGCGGCCGCCGTCGTCTTCCTCTGCTCGCGTGCCGGCGGCTACGTCACCGGCAAGGTGCTCGAGGTCGACGGCGGGCTGGAGCAGCCCAACCTCGACCTCGGGCTGCCCGACCTCGAGCCGGCCGAGTAGCGCACCGATGACCGTGCCGTCCCCACGCCCCCTGCGGGTGGTCGCCTGGTCGACCGGCACCGTCGGGCGGCACGCGATCGCCGGCATCGACGCCCGGCCGGACCTCGAGCTGGTCGGGGTCTGGGTCTCCTCCGCGGACAAGGAGGGTCGCGACGCCGGCGAGCTGGCCGGCCTCGGGCGCGACCTCGGGGTGCGCGCGACCCGCGACGCGGGCGCCCTGCTCGCGCTGCGGCCGGACTGCATCGTGCACACGGCGATGACCGACGACCGGGTGTTCGAGGCGATCGAGGACCTGATGAGGTTCCTGGCGGCCGGCGTCAACGTGGTGTCCTCGGGGCCGGTGGTGCTGCAGTACCCGCACGGCATCCTGCCGCCGGACCTGGTCGAGCGGATCGACGGGGCCGGCGTCCGCGGCGGTGCCTCGCTGCACGTCAACGGCATCGACCCCGGCTTCGCCAACGACGTGCTGCCGCTGGCGCTGACCAGCCTCTCCAGGAGCATCGACGAGGTGCGCTGCTACGAGATCGCCGACTACGCGACGTACTACCAGCCGGTGGTGATGCGCGACATCTTCGGCTTCGGCCGGCCCCTGGAGGAGACGCCGCTGCTCTTCGCCCCCGGCGTCCTGTCGATGGCGTGGGGCAGCGTGGTGCGCCAGCTCGCCGCCGGTCTCGGCGTCACCCTCGATGAGCCGCTGCGCGAGACCGTCGAGCGGGTGCCCGCCGAGCGTGACCTCGACGTCGCCTCCTGCCACATCGCCGAGGGCACCACGGCCGCGGTGCGCTTCGAGGTCATCGGCACCGTGGACGGCGTCCCGCGGGTGGCCCTCGAGCACGTGACCCGCACCGCCCCCGACCAGTGCCCGGACTGGCCGCGGCCGGCGGCCGGAGGCGGTTGCTACCGGGTCGAGGTGAGGGGCGACCCGACCATGACGCTCGAACTGACCCACCACGGGGAGCACGGCGACCACAACGTCTCGGGGATGGTCGCCACCGCCATGCGGCTGGTCAACGGCGTGGCGGCCGTGGTCGCCGCCAGGCCCGGCTTGGTCACCGCGCTGGACCTGCCGCTGGTGACGGGCCGGGGGCTGGTCGGTGGCGGTCACTGAGAGACTAGGCCGGTGACCGACGAACCGCACTGGACCGAGCCCGGCGCCTACCCGGTCGGCGAGGGCATCCACCGCATCCCGCTCCCGCTGCCGATGGACGGGCTGCGTGCGGTCAACGTCTACGCCCTCGAGACCGAGGAGGGGCTGACCCTTGTCGACGGCGGCTGGGCGATCGAGGCCTCGCGACGGCAGCTGGAGGACTCGCTGGCCTCGATCGGCCGCAAGGTCCGCGACATCACCCGGTTCCTGGTCACCCACGTGCACCGCGACCACTACACGCAGGCGGTCGCGCTGCGCCAGGAGCTCGGTGCGCACGTCAGTCTCGGTCTCGGCGACCGCGGCACGCTCGACCTGGTCGGTGACCCCCAGCTGTCCTTCGACCCGACGCTGGCACAGCTCAGGCGCGCCGGCGCGGGGAGGGTGGCCCGCGAGTGGGAGCGCATGTTCGCCGGCACCAGCCCGCAGACCGACTACTACGAGTATCCCGACACCTGGCTCGACCGCGACCAGGTGCTGCAGGTCGGCACGCGCTCGCTGGACGCGGTCGCTACCCCCGGCCACACCCAGGGCCACTTCGTGTTCGCCGACCGCGCCGCCGGCCTGCTGTTCGCCGGCGACCATGTGCTGCCCACGATCACGCCGTCGATCGGCTTCGAGCCGGCCTACGCCGACCAGCCCCTCGGGGACTTCCTGGCCTCGCTGGCCAAGGTCCGCGCGATGCCGGACCTGCGGCTGCTGCCCGCGCACGGACCGGTCACCGCCTCCAGCCACGCCCGCGTCGACGAGCTCGTCGTGCACCACGACGAGCGCCTCGCGCTGTGCCTGGCCGCCGCGCAGGGACGCCCGGTGACGGCGTACGACGTGGCCGGCGAGCTGCCCTGGACCCGCCACGCCCGGCACCTCGGCGAGCTCGACGTGTTCAACGCGGCGCTGGCCAGCATGGAGACCATGGCCCACCTCGAGCTGCTGGTCGCGCAGGGCAGGCTGACGCGCACCGAGGAGGACGGGACCCGCGCCTACTCCGTGCCGGCCGGGTCCGCCGCCTGACGCGCCATCGGCACGTGCGGGATGCCGTCCTCGACGAACTCCTCGCCGGTCGGTGCGTAGCCGAACCGGGCGTACCACCCGGCCAGGTAGGACTGGGCGTCGAGCACCGAGGGACGGTCGCCGACGAGGCTGAGCGCGGCACGCATCAGCCGCCCGGCGAGCCCGCGGCCGCGGTGGCTCGGCGCGACCAGCACCCGGCCGATCCGGGCGTGCCCGCCGTCGTCGAGCACGCGCAGGTAGGCGACCGGCCGGCCGTCCGACTCCCGGTGCTCGATCCACACGTGCCTGGTCGCCGGCTCGAGGTCGCGGCCGTCGAGCTCGGGGTAGGGGCAGGTCTGCTCGACCACGAAGACCGACTCCCGCAGCTGCCAGAGCAGGTAGCCGGTGCGGCCGTCGAGCTCGTCGAACGCCGCCGTCCGCACGTCGTACCCGCTCATGCCGGCGACCCTACCGGCGGTCCGCGCCGGCCCCGAGGCCGGTGCGCTCACCACCTCAGGCCCCGTGCGGGCTGAGCCGTTGCACCCACCGGGGCGCAACGAGGAACGCCTCGGCGCGCAGCGCGGCGACCCCGACGCGGGGCAGGTCCGCCGACGACCGGAAGCACACGAAGCGCGGCACCCACTCGGGCTGGTACTTCGCGTTGGCCCGGTAGAGCGACTCGATCTGCCAGAACCGGGACAGCCCGAGCAGCACCGAGCGCCAGACCCGGAGCGCCGGGCCGGCGCCGAGCCGCTCGCCGCGGGCGAACACCGCGCGGAACACCGCGAAGTTCAGCGACACCGTCGTCACGCCGAGCGTCGGCGCCTGGGCCATCAACCCGGCGACCATCTGCTCGACGATGCCGTTCTCGGCGTCGCGGTCACGGCGCATCAGCTCCAGCGACAGACCGTCGGTCCCCCAGGGGACGAAGTGCAGCAGGCCGCGCAGCTGCTCCTCGGCGTCGTAGGCGGTGACCAGGACCGCCTCGGCGTCCTCGGGGGCCCCGAACCTGCCCAGCGCCATCGAGAAGCCGCGCTCGACCTCGCCGTCACGCCACTCGTCGGCCTTGGTGCGGACCTGCTCCAGGGTCGCCTCGTCGAGGTCGCCGACGCGGGTGCAGGACACGGTGAGCCCGGCGCGGGTGCACCGCGAGACGGCCTGGCGCACCACCCGCATGCTCCGGCCCTCGAGCGAGAACTCGTCGGTGTGCAGGATCGCCTCGTCGCCGAGCTCGAGCGCGTCGAGGCCGGCGCGGTGGAAGGCCGCGGCGCCGCGCTCGCTGGCGGCGAGCACGGCCGGCACCCACCCGAACGAACGGGCCTCGTCCAGCCAGGCGGTGATCGCGCCCGGCCAGGCCTCGGGGTCGCCGATCGGGTCGCCGGCGGCCAGCGACACCGTGCCGATCACCCGGTACGTCACCGCCGCCTTGCTGCTGGGGGAGAAGATCACCGACCGGTCGTCGCGCAACGCGAAGTACGACAGCGAGTCGATGCTGCCCCACCGGGCCAGCAGGCCGTGCAGCCGCTGCCGGTCGTCCTCGCTGAGCGGCTGCGGCCCGCCGGCGGGCTGTAGCGCCACGAGTACGGCGAGCAGCAGCACGGACGCGCCGAGCACCACCAGGGCGACCGCGGCGCGTGCCTCGTCGCCGGAGTCGACGAACCGGACGGGGCCGCTGCTCCCCACCAAACCGAGGAACGACTGCGCGACCCGGGCGGTCCAGGTCGTGCCCGGGGCTTCGCCGTCGGCGTCGACAGACAGCCACAGCCAGCCCAGCGCGGTCGCGACCCCGGTGCCGACGACCAGCACCTGGACCAGGCGGCGGCCCGAGCGAGGGTCGGGCTTGGCCGTGAACCGACCGCGGGCGCCCAGCAGCAGCACGAACAGCGCGAGGGAGAGCACCGCCTCCTCGACGTCGAGGCCCTTGACCAGGTGCAGCACCACGGTCACCGCGGCCAGGACGGTGGCCAGCAGCCAGGCCCGGTGCTTGCCCCGGCGCAGCGCCCGCGACAGCGCGATCAGGATCAGGCCGAGCGCGGCGGCGCCGGTGGTGGCCGCGGCCGGGAAGACCGGGGGCAGCACCTGGGTGATCAGGTGGGTCCGGTCCCGCAGGGCCGGAAGCACGGCGCTCACGAGCGTGACCGCCCCGACGAAGCCGACGATGCGGGCCACCCAGAACGGCGAGCGGAGCCGGTCCCAGGCCGAGCTCAGCGCAGCCATGCGACCACCTCCCCGAGCGCCCGCTTTCCCTCCGGGACCGGCAGGAGCGGGTAGACGTGCAGCAGTCCGGGCTCCTCGACGTAGGTGACCTGCGCGCCCGCGTCGGCGGCCCGCCGCACCAGCTCGGCCACCTGCGGCCACAGGGTGTCGCGGGTGCCGCACAGCACCAGCGTCCGGGGCAGCCGGGAGAGGTCGCCGAAGAGCGGGCTGACCTCCGGCCGGGCGGCGTCGTCGGCGCCGGTCCACCACGAGGCGTACAGGCTGAGCTTGGTGAACCGCAGCCAGGGGTCGCGGGCCGAGGCCTCCCGGGTGCCGGGCGTGCTGCTGGTCAGGTCGACCCACGGCGAGAGCAGGACCAGGCCGGTCGGCTGCGGGCCGGGACGGTCGGCCAGCTGCTGGGCGAGCGCCAGCGCCAGCCCGCCGCCGGCGGAGTCGCCCATCAGCATCATGCCTTGTGGAGACGCGATGGCGACCTGCTCGGCGAGGTCGAGCAACGGCGGGTGCACGTCCCGCCAGGTGTGCTCCGGGGCCAGCGGGTAGGCCGGCAGCACCACGCGGACCCCGAGGGTGCGGGCCAGCGTGGCGACGTAGCGCCAGTGGAACCGGTCCACGTCGGCGACGTACCCGCCGCCGTGCAGGTAGAGCACCGTCCTGGTCGCAGGGCCGCCGGCCGGCCGCAGGTCGAACACCGGGAAGTCGTAGCCGTCGAGGCGGGCCACCTCGCAGCCGCGCACGCTGCGGGCCGGCGGCTCGGGGCTCGTGCGGGCGCGTGAGCCGAGCACCTCCCGGCGGGTCGCCTCGGGGTCGACCACCTCGCTGCTGCGCCGGACCACCGGGATCACCCGGGCGAGCAGCTGGTGCTGGAGACTCGGCACCGGGTTCCTTCCGTCGGGGAGGTCGTGGTCGGGACCCTAGTGTCGCCCACCGAGCCGCCCCGGCCCACCCGGGCCCTTCCGCGCGGCCACTCGGCCTCACCAGGCCCACGGGCCGGCAACCTGGCCCAGCCGGCCGCCCCGGCCCGGTCAGCCGGGGTCCGCACCGACGATCCGCAGCGCGAGGTCGCTGTAGTAGTCCGCGACGTCCTCGGGCGTCCACTCACCGTCGTCGCGGTACCACCGCGCCACGTCGATACCCAGTGACAGCAGAGCCAGCGCGGCCATCCGCGGCTTCGCCGTGGTGAAGGCGCCGGCGGCGACCCCGGACTCGACCAGGTCGCGCATCTCCCGCTCGATGGCGCGCCGCAACCCGGCGATCTCGCGCAGGTGCTCCCTGCTGAGCGCGGCCAGCTCGTAGTTGACGATGCGCGCGCTGGTGTGGCCGCGGGCGTGGTGGACGGTGAAGGCGTGCACCACGGCATGGAGCCGCCGCACCGGGTCCTCCGCGCCGGCGACCGCCTCGCGCACCAGCGCCAGCGTGCGCTCGTGGCCCGCACGCGAGATGAGGTAGAGCAGCTCCTCCTTGGACCGGTGGTGCACGTAGAGGGCCGCCGGGCTCATCCCGGCCGCGGCCGCGATGTCACGCGTCGTGGTGCCGTGGAAGCCCTTGCTCGCGAACGCCGCCACCGCCGCCGCCTGCAGGCGGTCGCGGCTGCCGGGCCGGTCCTCGGGAGAGGACGTGATCTGGCTCATGTCGCACCTTCCCGCTTCGCGCCGGCTCGGGCCGATCGGAGCCACTGTGGTTCCGGGTGTTGACGTCGGCACCTTGCGTCGGGAACGCTAGGCCACGCGCCGACGGATAAGCAAGCGCTTAGTCAGCGCCGGAGCGGTGAGGACGACGGAAGCAGTGAGGACGAGATGAGCAGGTTCGAGGGCAAGGTCGCGATCGTCACCGGCGCGAGCCGGGGGATCGGGCTCGGCATCGCCGAGCGGCTGGTGGCCGAAGGCGCCAAGGTGGTGATCACCGCGCGCAAGCAGGAGGCGCTCGAGGAGGCGGTGCGCACGCTCGGCGGGCCGGAGCACGCGCTCGCGGTGGCCGGCAAGGGCGACGACGTCGAGCACCAGGCCGACACGGTCAAGCGCACGCTCGAGGCGTTCGGCAGCGTGGACCTGCTGGTGAACAACGCCGGCATCAACCCGGTCTACGGGCCGATGGTCGAGCTCGACCTCGACGCGGCCCGCAAGATCTTCGAGGTGAACTGCCTGGCCGCACTCTCCTGGGTGCAGCAGGTGCACCGGGCCTGGATGGCCGAGCACGGCGGCTCGGTGGTGAACGTCTCTTCGGTGGCCGGGCTCAAGCCGGCTCCGGGCATCGGCTTCTACGGCGCCACCAAGGCGATGCTCTCCCACATCACCGCCGAGCTGGCGGTGGAGCTCGGGCCGGACATCCGGGTCAACGCGGTCGCACCGGCCGTGGTCAAGACCAGGTTCGCCACCGCCCTCTACGAGGGCCGCGAAGAGGAAGTGGCCTCGGCCTACCCGCTCAAGCGGCTCGGCGTTCCCTCCGACATCGGCAGCGTGGTCGCGTTCCTGCTCTCCGAGGACGCCGACTGGCTGACCGGCCAGGTGCTCGTCGTCGACGGCGGCGTGACGCTCACCGGCGGGGTGTGAGATGGAGATCCGCGACAGCGGGGTGGTGGTCACCGGGGCCGGCCACGGCATCGGCCGGGCCATCGCAGCCCGGATGGCCGCCGAGGGCGCCCGCGTGGTGGTCAACGACGTCGACGGCGACGCCGTCCAGGCGGTGGCGGAGGAGATCGGGGGCACGGCGGTCCTCGGCGACTGCGCCTCCGACGAGGGCGTCTCGGCGCTCGTCGAGCAGGCCCACGCGCACCTCGGCGGCATCGACGTCTACTTCGCCAACGCCGGCATCGACGTGGGCCGCGGCCTCGACACCCCCGACGAGGACTGGGCCCGGGCGATCGAGGTCAACGTGATGGCGCACGTGCGCGCCGCCCGACGCCTGGTGCCGACCTGGCTGGAGTCCGGCGGCGGCCGCTTCGTGGTCACCGCGTCGGCGGCCGGGCTGCTCACCATGCTCGGCGGCGCGCCGTACTCGGTCACCAAGCACGCGTCGGTGGCCTTCGCCGAGTGGCTCTCGGCGACCTACGGCCACCGGGGCGTCACCGTGCAGGCGATCTGCCCGCAGGGCGTGCGCACCCGGATGCTCGACAACAGCGGGCCCCTGCAGGGACTGCTCAGCCACGACACCGCGCTCGAGCCCGAGGACGTCGCCGAGGCGGTCCGGCAGGGGCTCGCCGACGACCGGTTCCTGATCCTGCCGCACCCCGAGGTCCGCGGCTACTACGAGATGCGGGCGACCCACACCGACCAGTGGCTGGCCGGGATGCGCAAGCTCCAGCGCCGCCTCGACGAGGCCGGGGGCCTGTCGTGAGGTCGCCGCGCGTGCGCTGAGATGTACGACGACACCGATCCCACCACTGAAGGAGACACACCTATGAGCGACCAGCGCACCGCCATCGTCACCGGAGCCGCCCGCGGCATCGGCGCAGCGGTGGCCAAGCGGCTGAGCAAGGACGGCTTCGCGGTCGCCGTGCTCGACCTCGACGAGGGCGCCTGCGGGTCCGTCGTCGAGGAGGTCACCGCGGCCGGCGGCAAGGCGCTGGCCGTCGGCGTCGACGTCGCCGACGAGCAGGCCGTCGACCGGGCCGTGAGCCGGGTCGCCGAGGAGCTCGGCGCCCCCACCGTGCTGGTCAACAACGCCGGCATCACCCGCGACAACCTGCTTTTCAAGATGACCACCCAGGACTGGGACGCCGTGCTGAACGTGCACCTGCGCGGTTCGTTCCTGATGAGCCGGGCGACGCAGAAGTACATGACCGAGGCCAAGTGGGGCCGCATCGTCAACCTGTCGAGCACCTCCGCGCTCGGCAACCGCGGGCAGGCCAACTACTCCGCCGCCAAGGCGGGCATGCAGGGCTTCACCAAGACGCTGGCGTTCGAGCTCGGCAAGTTCGGCGTGACCGTGAACGCGATCGCCCCCGGCTTCATCGAGACCGAGATGACCGCCGCCACCGCGGAGCGCCTCGGCGTGGGCTTCGAGGACTTCAAGGAGTTTGCGGCCAAGGACATCCCGGTCGCCCGCGTCGGGCAGCCCGAGGACATCGCGGCGACCGTGTCGTTCTTCGCCCGCGAGGAGGCCGGCTTCGTGTCCGGCCAGGTGATCTACGTCGCCGGCGGTCCCAAGGCATGAGGACGTTCCAGGGTCTCGACGAGTTCGAGAAGGCGGTCGGCACCCACCTCGGCTGGAGCGACTGGCACACGGTCACCCAGGAGCAGGTCGACCAGTTCGCCGAGGCGACCGGCGACCACCAGTGGATCCACGTCGACCCCGAGCGGGCCAAGGGAGGGCCGTTCGGGACCACCATCGCGCACGGCTACCTGACCCTGTCGCTGGTGCCGAAGCTGGTGTGGCAGATCTACTCCGTCGAGGGCCTGCGGCTGGGCATCAACTACGGCTCCAACAAGGTCCGGTTCCCCGCGCCGGTCCCGGTCGGCTCACGGCTGCGCGCCGGCGCCGAGCTGGTCGGCCTCGACCGCGGGTCCAACGGCGCGCAGGCGACCGTCCGGGTGACCGTCGAGCGGGAGGGCGGCGACAAGCCCGCCTGCGTCGCCGAGACGGTGTCGGTGCTGGTCGACTGACGTGGAGACGACGAACGGCGTGCCGGGGCTCGACCTGCCCAGGTTGCACGACTACCTGGCGCAGGTCCGCCCCGGCGAGGTCGCCGGCCCGCTCGAGGCGCGGGTGATCGCCGGCGGCAAGTCCAACCTGACCTACGAGGTCGGCGACGGGCGGCGGTCGTGGATCGTGCGGAGGCCACCGCTCGGCCACGTCCTGGCCACCGCGCACGACATGGGCCGCGAGCACACGGTGATGAGCGCGTTGCGCGACACCGAGGTGCCGGTGCCGGAGACCTACGCCCTGTGCGAGGACCCGGAGGTGGTCGGAGCGCCGTTCTACGTCATGGAGAAGGTCGTCGGGACGCCGTACCGCCGCCGCGCCGAGCTCGAGCCGCTCGGGCCCGAGCGCACCCGGGCGATCGCGGAGCGGATGACCGACACGCTGGCCGCGCTGCACCGGGTGGACCCGGCCGCGGTCGGCCTCGAGGGGTTCGGCCGGCCCGAGGGGTTCCTCGGCCGCCAGGTGGCCCGCTGGAAGAAGCAGCTCGACGCCTCGCACAGCCGCGACCTGCCCGGTGCCGAGGAGCTGCACGCCACGCTGGCGCGCCGGCTCCCGCGGGAGTCCGTGCCGGGGATCGTGCATGGCGACTACCGCCTCGACAACCTGCTGGTCGACGAGCGCGACCACGTCGCGGCGGTGATCGACTGGGAGATGGCCACGCTCGGCGACCCGCTGACCGACGTGGCGCTGCTGGTCGTCTACCAGCGGATGGCGACGCTGGAGGGCGGCTACGCGGTGGCCGACGCCTCGACCGCACCGGGGTTCCTCGCCGGCGAGGGGGTGCTGGCCCGCTACGCCGACGGCAGCGACCGCGACCTGTCCGCGATGGGCTTCTATCTGGGCCTGGCCTACTTCAAGATCGCCGTCATCCTCGAGGGCATCCACTACCGCTACCTGCACGGCCAGACCGTGGGCGCCGGGTTCGACACTGTCGGCACCGCCGTCGAGCCGCTGATCGCTTCGGGAATCGACTCGCTGAAGGAGCACCACTGATGGACTTCACCTACGACGCGCGCACCGAGGAGCTGCTCGGCACGCTGCAGGCGTTCATGGACGAGCACGTCTACCCGGCCGAGCCCGTGTTCGCCGAGCAGATGGCGGCCCTGGAGAACCGGTGGGCCTGGACCGACGTACCCGTCCTCGCCGAGCTGCGCGCCGAGGCGCGCTCGCGCGGGCTGTGGAACCTCTTCCTGCCCGGGGAGCACGGGGCCGGGCTGACCAACCTGCAGTACGCCCCGCTCGCCGAGCTCACCGGTCGCAGCGCGCACCTCGCGCCGGCGGCGCTGAACTGCTCGGCGCCGGACACCGGCAACATGGAGGTGCTGGCGATGTTCGGCACCGACGAGCAGAAGAAGCGGTGGCTCGAGCCGCTGCTGGCCGGCGAGATCCGGTCGTCGTTCGCGATGACCGAGCCGGACGTGGCCTCCTCCGACGCCACCAACATCAGCACGCGCATCGAGCGCGACGGTGACAGCTATGTCATCAACGGGCGCAAGTGGTGGATCACCGGCGCGATGAACCCGAACGCGGAGATCTTCATCGTGATGGGCAAGACCGACCCGTCGGCCGACCGGCACCGCCAGCAGAGCCAGATCCTGGTCCCGCGTGACACCCCCGGCGTGCACGTCAAGCGGGGCATGGAGGTGTTCGGCTACGACGACCACGACCACGGCGGGCACGCCGAGATCGAGTTCCACGACGTGCGGGTGCCGGCGAGCAACCTGATCGGCAACGAGGGTGACGGCTTCGCGATCGCCCAGGCGCGGCTCGGCCCCGGGCGCATCCACCACTGCATGCGGTCGATCGGGGTCGCGGAGCGGGCCGTGGAGCTGATGTGCGACCGCGCCGCGGACCGCGTTGCCTTCGGCAAGCCGATCGCCGACCAGGGCGTGGTGCGGGACTGGATCGCCGAGTCCCGGGTGCGGCTCGAGCAGCTGCGGCTGCTGGTGCTCAAGACCGCCTGGCTGATGGACACCGTCGGCAACAAGGGCGCGCACACCGAGATCCAGGCGATCAAGATCGCCACCCCCAAGACGGTGGAGTGGATCCTCGACAAGGCCATCCAGGTCCACGGCGCCGGCGGCCTCTCCCAGGACTTCCCGCTCGCCTCCTCGTTCGCCGGCATCCGCACCCTGCGGTTCGCCGACGGGCCCGACGAGGTGCACAAGAACGCGCTCGCCCGCAACGAGCTCAAGCGCCGCGCCGCCCGGCGGGCGGGAGGCACCGCGTGAGCGGCGGGTCCGACGCCCGCGCCGACCTGCGCGCGCGGGTCGAGGCGCTGCTCTCCGCGCACGACCCGGCGCGCACCGACCGGCTGGACTTCCTGCGGGCACGCTTCGACGCCGGCCTCGCCTGGGTGCACTTCCCGGAGGGGCTCGGCGGCCTCGGCCTGCCCCGCTCCCTCCAGGAGTACGTCGACCAGCTGCTCGCCGACGCGGGGGCGCCCGACAACGACCCGCGCCGCAACGGCATCGGGCTCGGCATGGCCGCTCCCACGATCCTGGCCTTCGGCACCGACGAGCAGAAGCAGCGCTTCCTGCGGCCGCTGTGGACCGGCGAGGAGGTGTGGTGCCAGCTGTTCAGCGAGCCCGGCGCCGGCTCCGACCTGGCCGCCCTGGCGACCCGTGCCGTGCGCTCCGGTGACGAGTGGGCGGTCAACGGGCAGAAGGTGTGGACCTCCGGGGCGCACAAGGCCCGCTGGGCGATCCTGGTCGCGCGCACGAACCCGGACCTGCCCAAGCACGCCGGGCTGACCTACTTCCTGTGCGACATGACCGACCCGGGCGTCGAGGTCCGGCCGCTGCGCCAGATCACCGGCGAGGCCGAGTTCAACGAGGTCTTCCTGACCGACGTGCGCATCCCCGACGCCCACCGGCTCGGCGCCGAAGGCGAGGGCTGGAAGGTCGCCAACACCACCTTGATGAGCGAGCGGGTGGCCATCGGCGGCAACGCCGCGCCCCGCGAGAGCGGCATGGTCGGGGTGGTGGCACGCACCTGGCGCGAGCGCCCCGAGCTGCGCAGCCCGGAGCTGCACGACCGGCTGCTGTCGCTGTGGGTGGAGGCGGAGGTCGCCCGGCTGACCGGCACGCGGCTGCGCCAGAAGCTCGCGGCGGGCGCCCCCGGCCCCGAGGGCTCGGCGATGAAGCTGACCTTCGCGCGGCTCGCGCAGCAGCTCTCCGGCCTCGAGCTCGAGCTGCTCGGCGAGGACGGGCTGAGGTACGGCGAGTGGGGGATGACCCGCCCCGACGTCGTGGAGTTCACCGGCCGCGACGCCGGCTACCGCTACCTGCGCGCGAAGGGCAACTCGATCGAGGGCGGCACCTCGGAGATCCTGCGCAACATCGTCGCCGAGCGGGTGCTCGGGCTGCCCTCCGAGCCGCGCGTCGACAAGGACATCGCCTGGAAGGACCTGCCCCGATGAACCAGTCGAGAAGCGCGGAGCTCGACCTGCTCTACTCCGACGTCGAGGACTCGCTGCGCGACAGCGTCCGCGACCTGCTCACGGCGCGCTGCGCCCCCGGCGAGGTGGTCAAGGTCTACGACGGTGACCGCTCGGTGGTGACGCCGCTGTGGCGGTCGCTGGCCGTCGACCTCGGCCTCGCCGGGCTGCTCGTGCCCGAGAAGCTCGGCGGCGCCGGGGCGAGCGCCCGGGAGGCCGCGGTCGTGCTCGAGGAGCTCGGCCGGTCCGCCGCACCGGTGCCGTTCCTGACCAGCGCCGTGCTCGCCACCGCGGCACTGCTCGACGCGGGGGCGAGCGCCGGCAGCCCCGCCGGTGCGCTGCTCGCCGCGCTGGCCGCCGGCGAGCGGACCGCCACGCTCGTCGTACCCCTGACCGCCACGGCCGCCACGTTCGCCGCCGTGGTGCGGCCCTCGGAGCAGGGACTCACCGGCCGGGTGGCCTCGGTCGCCGGCGCCGTCGAGGCCGACGTGCTCGTCGTCCCCGTCGCCGCCGCGCACGGCGTGGAGCTGCACGCGGTGGAGGTGGCGCAGGCGGGGGTCGACCCGGTCAGCTCGCTCGACATGACCCGCCAGGTCGCGGACGTGACGTTCGCGGACGCGGCCTCGACCCTCCTCGTCGCCGCGGCCGACGGCGGCGACGCGGCCGTGCGTGGCGCGCTCGACCTCGGCGCCGCGCTGCTGTCCTCCGAGCAGCTCGGGGTCGCGCAGTGGTGCCTGGACGCCACCCTGGCCTACCTCAAGGAGCGCCGGCAGTTCGGCCGGGTCGTGGGCGGCTTCCAGAGCCTCAAGCACCGGCTGGCCGACCTCTACGTCAGCGTCGAGTCGGCCCGGGCCGCCGCCCGCTACGCCGCGGCCACCGCCGCCGCGCTGGACCCGGACCGCCTCGTGGCCGCCTCACTGGCCCAGTCCTACTGCGCCGACGCCGCGGTGCGTGCCGCCGAGGAGGCGGTGCAGCTGCACGGCGGGATCGGCATGACCTGGGAGCACCCGGCGCACCTCTACCTCAAGCGGGCGAAGGCCGACCAGGTTGCGCTCGGCACCCCGGGCGCGCACCGGCGTCACCTCGGCGAGCTGGTCGACCTGCCGGGGGCGTGAGCGTCGGGGACCGGGACGGCCACCGCGGCGAACCGGTCCTCCAGCCCGCGCACCAGCGACTCCAGGCCGAGCTCGAAGCTGTCCGCGTCGATCCGCTCGGCCTGCTCGCGCAGCCGATGCGCCTGGGTGAGGTTGGGGTAGCGGTCCAGGTAGACCTGGACGTCGTCGGCGAACCCGCTGCCGAACGGCGTCGAGGCGGCGCCGATCACGAGGTACTTCACCGACCCGGCGACCATCGTGGCGTGGCGCGGCGGCCAACCGGCGCTCACCAGGCCCCCGTGCACGGCGTCGGCCATCGCCAGGAACTGCGCGCGCCGGCCGGCCCCGGAGGCGACCACCGGCACCGCGTTCGGGTGCGCGGCGAGCGCGGCGTGGTAGGAGCGCGCCCATGTGGTCAGCCCCTCCTGCCAGCTCCCCGCGGCGAACCCGGAGGTGTCCACCTGCTCGGTGAGCAGGTCCGCGACCGCGTCGAGCACCTCGTCCTTGGTGGCGTAGTGGCTGTAGAGCGAGGCCGCCTGCACGCCGAGCCGTTCGGCGAGCCGGCGCATCGACAGCGCGGCCAGCCCGTCGGCGTCGATCAGCGCCAGGGCGGTGTCGCGGATCAGCGCCCGGTTCAGCAGCGGCGTGCGCGGTCGCGGCATCCCGACGTACCTCCCTCGCGCGCCTTGCGGAACCTAACGGTGTCAGGTTAGCGTAGCGGAACCGAACGTCGTTCGGTAACCCGTCGAGCGCGGCCGCCGGCCGGAGCCCGCGGGAGCACCGCGAGGCACGTGTGGAGGCACTGTGGACCTGACCCTGAGCGAGGACCAGCGGAGCTTCGCCGCGCTGGCGCGCGAGTTCCTCGACAAGGAGGTGGTGCCGCACCGCGCCGCCTGGGACCGCGCCGAGTCGGTGGACACCGCGGTGATCCCGAAGATGGGTGACCTCGGGTTCTTCGGGCTGACCATCCCCGAGGAGTACGGCGGGCTCGGTGGCGACAACCTCACCTACTGCCTGGCGATGGAGGAGCTCGGCCGCGCCGACTCCGCGGTGCGGGGCATCGTCTCGGTGTCCAACGGGCTGGTCGGCAAGGTGCTGGTCGCCTACGGCACCGAGGCGCAGAAGCAGGAGTGGCTGCCCGGCATCGCCACCGGCCGCAGGCTCGGCTGCTTCGGCCTCACCGAGCCCGACACCGGCTCCGACGCCGGCAACCTCCGGACCCGCGCGGTCCGCGACGGCGACGACTACGTCGTCAACGGCGCGAAGATCTTCATCACCAACGGCACCTGGGCCGACGTCTGCCTGGTCTTCGCCCGCACCGGCGGCGACGGGCCCCGGGGCGTCTCGGCGTTCCTGGTGCCCACCGACACGCCCGGCTTCGGCCGCACCGAGATCAAGGGCAAGCTCGGCCTGCGCGGCCAGGCCACCGCGGAGCTGTCCTTCGACGACGTGCGGGTGCCCGCCTCCGCGCTGGTCGGCGAGGAAGGGGAGGGCTTCAAGATCGCGATGTACTCCCTGGACAAGGGCCGCGTCTCCGTGGCCGCCGGTTGTGTCGGCATCATCGCCGGCTGCCTCGAAGCCGTGGTGGACTACGCCACGCAGCGTCAGCAGTTCGGACGGCCGCTGGCGTCGTTCCAGATGGTCCAGGACATGATCGCCGACATCTCCGTGGACGCCGACGCGGCACGGCTGCTGGTCTGGCGCGCCGCCGACCTCATCGACCGCGGCGAGCCCTTCGGCGTGGCCGCCTCCAAGGCGAAGTACTTCGCCAGCGAGGCCGCGGTCCGCGCCGCCAACCTCGCGATCCAGGTGTTCGGCGGCTACGGGTACGTCGACGAGTACCCGGTCCAGAAGTACATGCGCGACGCCCGCGTGATGACCCTCTACGAGGGCACCAGCCAGATCCAGAAGCTGCTCATCGGCCGCGCCGAGACCGGCATCAACGCCTTCGTCTGACCCCCGCTCACCTGCCACCGCACCAGGAGGACCCATGTCCCGCGCCCCCCAGGCCCCGCTCGCCCTGTTCGAGACCGACTCGCTGCTCGGCGAGGAGGACCGCGCGATCCGCGACACCGTGCGCCGCTACGTCGAGGAGAAGGTCAAGCCGAACCTTCCCGAGTGGTTCGAGCAGGCCTCGATCCCGGCGCGCGAGCTGGCCAAGGAGCTCGGCTCGCTCGGCCTGCTGGGCATGCACCTGGAGGGCTACGGCTGCGCGGGCACCAGCGCCACCGCCTACGGGCTGGCCTGCATGGAGCTCGAGGCCGGGGACTCCGGGCTGCGCTCGCTGGTGTCGGTGCAGGGCTCGCTGGCGATGTATGCGATCTGGAAGCACGGCAGTGAGGAGCAGAAGCAGGAGTGGCTGCCGCGGATGGCCGCCGGCGAGGCGATCGGCTGCTTCGGGCTGACCGAGCCGGACTTCGGCTCGAACCCGGCCGGCATGCGCACCCGTGCGCGGCGCGACGGCGACGACTGGGTGCTCGACGGCACCAAGATGTGGATCACCAACGGCTCCGTCGCCGACGTCGCGGTGGTCTGGGCGCGCCTGGACGAGCACGGCGAGTACAGCGAGGGCGGTCCGGCGGTCCGCGGGTTCGTCGTACCCACCGACACGCCGGGCTTCTCCGCCCCCGAGATCACCCGCAAGCTGTCGCTGCGGGCCTCGGTCACCAGCGAGCTCGTGCTCGACGGCGTCCGGCTGCCGGCCTCGGCGATGCTGCCCGAGGCCCGCGGTCTGTCCGGTCCGCTGTCGTGCCTCAACGAGGCCCGCTACGGCATCGTCTTCGGAGCCCTCGGCGCCGCCCGCGACTGCCTGGAGGCCACGATCGCCTACGCCCGCGAGCGCGACATCTTCGACCGGCCGCTGGCCGGCTTCCAGCTCACCCAGGCCAAGCTCGCGGACATGACGCTCGAGCTCGGCAAGGGCATGCTGCTCGCGGTGCAGCTCGGCCGCCTCAAGGACGAGGGGCGGCTGCGCCCGGAGCAGATCAGCCTCGGCAAGCTCAACAACGTGCGGGCCGCCCTCGCGATCGCCCGCGAGTGCCGCACGGTGCTCGGGGCGGCCGGGATCACGCTGGAGTACCCGCTGATGCGGCACGCCAACAACCTCGAGTCGGTGCTCACCTACGAGGGCACCTCCGAGGTGCACCAGCTGGTGATCGGCCAGGCGCTCACCGGGAGCAGCGCCTTTCGTTGACACTATGCTGCCGCGCATGAGGCAGCCCTCCGCTCCCGGCCGGGAGGCCGCACCGCGCGGCCCGGACCTGCCGCGGCACCTCGTGGCCGTCGCCACCAGGCTCTTCGCCGAACGGGGGTTCGAGGGCACCTCCGTGCAGGCCGTCGTCGACGCCGCAGGCGTGACCAAGGGCGCGATGTACCACTACTTCGCGTCCAAGGACGACCTGCTGCACGAGATCTACGCGCGTGTCCTGCGCCTGCAGATGGAGCGTCTCGAGACGTTCGCGGGGGCGGACCTGCCGGTGACCGAGCGCGTCCGTGCGGCCGCGGCCGACGTCGTGGAGACCAGCATCGCCAACTTCGACGACACGGTGATCTTCTTCCGGTCCCTGCACCAGCTGAGCCCGGAGAAGCAGGCCGAGGTCCGCGCCGAGCGGCGGCGCTACCACGAGCGGTTCGTCCTGCTGGTGCGGGAAGGGCAGCGGGCCGGCGTGTTCCGGCCAGAAGTGCCCGTGCCGCTGGTCGTGGACTACTTCTTCGGCGCGGTGCACCACCTGTGGTCGTGGTACCGCAAGGACGGCGAGCTGAGCCCGGAGCAGGTGGGCGGGCACTTCGCCGGACTGCTGCTGAGCAGCCTCCGGCCCTGACTCCTCCGCCGCCGCTCGACACGCGCCGGGCCCGCGAGCGTGGTCCTTGACCGGCAAACCGACCGGACGGTATGCATAGCCGACCTGCCGTCCGCGCACCAGGAGGTGCATGTGAGCTTCAACCTCGCCACCATGCTCGACGAGTCCACGCGGGCGCACCCGGACAAGCCGTGCGTGATCATCGGTGAGAGGACGTTCACCTACGCCCAGGTCGAGCACCTCTCGGGCCTGGTCGCGGGGAACCTCCGCGGCCTCGGCCTCGAGCCCGGGGCGAAGGTCGCCGTGCAGCTGCCGAACGTCCCGCAGTTCGTCTTCGCCTACTTCGGCATCCTGCGCGCCGGCCTGGTCATGGTCCCGCTCAACCCGCTGCTGCGCGCACCCGAGGTCGGCTACCACCTCGACAACTCCGACGCCGAGGTGCTGCTCACCTTCGACCTGTTCGCCGACGAGGCCGACAAGGGGGCGCGGGACGTGGGTGGCGTCTCGACGTACGTCGTCGACTCGGGAAGCGGGCGGCGTCCCGAGGGGGCCCGGGCCTTCGACGAGCTCCTCGCCCCGGTCGACGTGCCCGACATCGAGCCCACCAACGCCGACGACACCGCGGTGCTGCTCTACACCAGCGGCACGACCGGGCGGCCCAAGGGCGCCGAGCTGACGCACTTCCAGCTGTTCATGAACTGCACCGTCGGGGGAGACCTGCTCGGCGTCGAGGACGACGACGTCCAGATCGGGGTGCTGCCGCTCTTCCACGTCTTCGGGCTGTCCAGCGTGCTCAACCCGACCGTGCGGTGGGGGACCACCGTCGTGCTCGTGCCCCGTTTCGAGCCCGACGCGGTGCTCGACGCGATCGAGAAGCACCACGCGACGATCTTCTCCGGGGTGCCCACGATGTACGTCGCGCTGCTGGCCGCCGCGGGCGAGGACCGTGACCTGTCCTCGCTGCGGGTCGCGATCTCCGGCGGGGCGGCCATCCCCGGCGAGGTGATCCGCGCGTTCGAGGAGCGCTTCTCCGGCGTGGTGATCCTCGAGGGCTACGGGCTCTCCGAGACGGCGAGCACCACGACGTTCAACATCAGCGCCGAGCAGCGCAAGGTGCTCTCGATCGGCAAGTCGGTGTGGGGGGTGCAGGTCCGGATCCTGGATCCGGAGGGCAAGCCGCTGCCGCCCGGTCCCGACCACGTCGGCGAGATCGTGGTGCGCGGCCACAACGTGCTCAAGGGCTACTACAAGAACCCGGAGGCGACCGCCGAGGCGATGCGCGGCGGGTGGTTCCACACCGGCGACCTCGCCTACGCCGACGAGGACGGCTACCTGTTCGTCGTCGACCGGCTCAAGGACCTGGTGATCCGCGGCGGCTACAACGTCTACCCGCGCGAGGTCGAGGAGGTGCTCTACACGCACCCGGCCGTCGCGGAGGTGGCGGTGATCGGCAAGGCCGACGCCACCCTCGGCGAGGAGGTGGTCGCCGTGGTCAGCCTCAAGCAGGGGCAGCAGGCGACCTCGGAGGAGCTCATCGCCTTCTGCAAGGAGCGGCTCGCCGCCTACAAGTACCCCCGTGAGGTCCGTGTCCTCGACGAGCTGCCCAAGGGGCCGACCGGCAAGATCCTGAAGAAGGAGCTGCGTTCGTGAGCACCGTCCAGACCGTCACCGGCCCCGTCGACACCACCGACCTGGGTCGCACCTACATGCACGAGCACGTCTTCGTGCTCAGCGCCGACGTGCAGCAGAACTACCCCGGCGAGTGGGGCGAGGAGGACGACCGGGTCACGGACGCCGTGGAGAAGCTCACCGCGCTGGCAGAACAAGGGGTGCGCACGATCGTCGACCCGACGGTGATCGGGCTCGGGCGCTACATCCCGCGCATCCAGCGCGTCGCCGAGAAGCTGCCGCAGCTCAACATCGTGGTCGCCACCGGCTGCTACACCTATGACGACGTGCCGTTCTTCTTCCACTACCGCGGGCCGGCCCTCAACGAGGTCGTCGGTGCCGAGGTGCCGGACCCGATGGTCGACCTGTTCGTGGGCGACATCGAGGAGGGCATCGCCGGCACGGGCGCGAAGGCCGGCCTGCTCAAGTGCGCCATCGACGCGCCCGGCCTGACCCCCGGGGTCGAACGCGTGATGCGCGCCGTGGCCAAGGCGCACCACCGCACCGGCACGCCGATCACCGTGCACACCCACCCCGGGACACGCACCGGCCTGGACGTGAAGCGGGTGATGTGCGACGAGGAGGGCGTCGACCCGCGTCGCATCGTGCTCGGGCACAGCGGCGACACGACGGACGTCGACCACCTCACCGCGCTCGCGGAGGCGGGCTTCGTGCTCGGCATGGACCGCTTCGGCATCAACCTGGACACGACGTTCGAGGCGCGCGCGGACACGCTGGTGGAGATGTGCCGGCGCGGTTTCGCCGACCAGATGGTGCTCTCCCAGGACGCGTCCTGCTACATCGACTGGATCGACCCCGGCGTGAAGGCGATGCTCACCCAGTGGCACTACCTGCACATCGCTGAGGAGGTGCTGCCCTACGTGCGCGAGCACGGCGTCACCGAGGAGCAGATCGAGACCATGCTGGTCGGCGTCCCCCGCCGCTACTTCGAGACCTCCTGACCTCGGCGGACCGAGCGGTGAGTCCCGGGCTCGGTCTCCGGGGGGTCAGTGGGAGGACGGGCGCGCGCCGCGCGCGTGCGCCATCAGCCCGAGGGAGAGCAGCAGCTTGTCGCGCGGGTCCTGCAGGCTGCGCCCGGTCAGCTGCTCGATCTGCTTCATCCGGTAGATGACGGTGTTGCGGTGGCAGAACAGCTGCTCGGCGGCGTGCGTGGGGGAGCCGTCGTGGTCCAGCAGCGCCTGCAGCGTCTGGAGCATCAGCGTCGCCTGCCCGGGCGGCTGCGCGAGCAGCGGCGCGAGCGTCTCGGTGACCAGCAGCGCGGTCACCGCGGGGTTGCCGCCGAGCAGCACCTCGGGCAGCCGGTCACTCACCGACACCACCTGCTGGGCGCCGCGCGGCAGGGTGTCGGCGGCGCGCGCGGCGAGCTGGTAGGCGGTCGCGAAGCCGGAGAGCCCCTCGGGAGAGGCCGCCACGCCCACCCGGCCGGTGACGGCCGGCTCCAGCGTCGCCACCACCGCGGGCAGGTCGAGCGGCCCGGTCGGCACCAGGCCGAAGTAGGCCCCGGCCCGCACGTGCCAGTAGGACACCAGCCCGGCCCGCTCCAGCCGGTCCTCGGGAGCGCGCAACGGCCCCTCGAGCGAGCCGTCGAAGTGGCCGACCACGCAGACCACGGGCTCCTCGGCGCCGATGCCGAGCACCTCGCGGGCCTCGGTGGCGAACCTCGGATCGGTGCCCCTGCCCTCGACCAGGCCGTCGAGCAGGCCCTGCTGCCGCTGCAGGTCGCGGCGCTGCAGCCGGGCGCTCTCCCGGCGGTAGGAGTCGACCAGCGTCGCGTTCTGCACGTCGAGCGCGGACCAGATCCGCTGCCCGGCGGTCAGGAGCACGTGGTCGTCGAAGCCGAGGTCGAGGTTCCCGCGCTGCTCGAGCAGCGCCTCCCACAGCACCCGGGTGCCGAGGCTGTAGGCGTTGAGGACGTGCTCCATCGGCACGCCCTGCCGGGCCCGGCGGCGGCCGGTCTCCCGCCAGATATGGATCGCCTTCTCGTCGTCGTCGGCCAGCCCCGCCATCGTCCGGATCCCGCGCCGTACGTGCTCCCGGGTGCTGTTGCGGATGTCGGCGCGCAGCTCCGGGCCGGCCGCGTCGTACCACTCCTTCTCCTTGGCCAGCAGCGTGAGCGCGATGTCGTCGGCGATCGCGTCGGCGCGGTCGAGCAGGGAGGCCCAGGCGCGGGCGATCTCCCGCTTGAGCGGCTCGCCCTCCAGGACGGTGCTCCCCGGTGCGTGCTTCATGGCGGCAGCGTTCCACTCAGCGCACAGTACGACCACCCCTGACGCCACTTTTGGGACACCTGCACGAGATTTTTTGGGCGATGTGCCCATATCGCTCGCTGTGCGCAGCGTCCAAAGTAATGCCCGTCACACACCGGCCGTCGGCCATCCGCCGGACGACCGCCGCACCACGCCGAGAGGAGCCCCGCACGTGAGCCAAGCGCCCGACACCCGTCCGGAGCGGGACCCGGCCGGCTCCGGATTCGTGATGTCCGACGTCGCCGTGAGCTTCGGCGGCATCCAGGCGCTCGACGGGGTCTCCCTCGACGTCGCGCCCCGGGAGGTGCTCGGCGTCATCGGCCCCAACGGCGCCGGCAAGACCACCTTGTTCAACGTCGCGTGCGGGTTCGTGCGGCCCGACGCCGGCTCCCTGCGCTGGGAGGGCAGAGAGCTCGGCGGGCTGCGCCCGCACCACCTCGCCGGCCTCGGCATCTCCCGCACCCTGCAGGGCCTCGGGCTCTTCGACCGCATGACGGTCCTCGAGAACGTCATGGTCGGCGCCGACCGGCACGCCCGCGCCGGGTTCTGGTCCGGGCTGCTCGGCCTGCCGCGCAGCGGCCGCGCCGAGCGCGCGCTGCGGGGGCAGGCGACCGCGGCCCTCGACGAGCTCGGCATCGCCGGCCACGCCGACCGGCTCCCCGGCAGCCTGCCGTACGCCGTGCGCAAGCGCGTCGCGCTCGCCCGCGCCCTGGTCACCGAACCCCGGCTGCTGCTGCTCGACGAGCCGGCCTCCGGGCTGTCGAACGACGAGATGGACGAGCTCGGCACGCTGATCCGCGGCCTCACCGACCGGATGGCGGTGATGCTGGTCGAGCACCACATGGACCTGGTGATGAGCGTCTGCGACCGCCTCACCGTGCTCGACTTCGGCAAGGTGATCGCCCGCGGCGTGCCGGCGGAGATCCGCGAGCACCCGGCCGTGCTGGCGGCCTACCTCGGCGACGAGGTGGAGCCCGGTCCGGCCCCGACCCACCGGATCGGAGGCTGAGCGATGCTCGAGGTGCAGGACCTGACCACCAGCTACGGACCCGTGCGCGCCCTCGACGGGGTCACGTTCACCGCCCCCCGCGGGAAGGTGACCGCGGTGCTCGGCGCCAACGGCGCCGGCAAGACCACACTGCTGCGCACCGTCTCCGGCCTGGTGCGCCCCGAGCGCGGTACCGTCCGCCTCGACGGGGCCGACCTCGCCCGCGTCGCTCCCGACGCGATGCCCTCGCGCGGCCTCGCCCACGTCCCCGAGGGACGGGGCGTGATCACCGAGCTCACCGTGGAGGAGAACCTCCGGCTCGGCGCGATGGCCCGTGCCGACCGGTCGCGCCCGGCCGACCTGGAGCGGGTCTACCGGCTGTTCCCCGTCCTGGGCGACCGCCGCAACGCCATCGCGCACGTGCTCTCGGGCGGCGAGCGGCAGATGCTCGTGATCGGGCGTGCCCTGATGGCCACCCCCACGGTGCTGCTGCTCGACGAGCCGTCCCTCGGGCTCGCGCCGCGCATCGTCGCCCAGATCTTCGAGCTGCTGCGTGGCCTGGTCGCCAGCGAGGGCCTCACCGTCGTGCTCGTCGAGCAGAACGCCCGCAGCGCCCTGTCCATCGCGGACCTGGGCGTGGTCCTCAACCTCGGCCGGCTGGTGGTGCAGGACGACGCCGCGACCCTCGCCGGCGACGAGAAGCTGCGCCACGCCTACCTCGGCTTCTGACCCCCGACCACCTGGAGTACACGTGCAACAGCTCGTCACCACGGCCCTGACCGGGCTGACGCTGGGCATGGTCTACGCCGCGTTCGCGCTGGCGCTCGTGCTGATCTGGCGCTCGACACGGATCGTGAACTTCGCCCAGGCGCCGATGGCGATGATCACCACCTACGTCGCGCTCGTGCTGGTGCAGGCCGGGCTCTCCTACTGGGTCGCGTTCGCCGCCGCCCTGCTCTCCGGGTTCGTGCTCGGCGCCGTGCTGGAGCGGGTGGTGATCCGGCCCGTCGAGGGCAAGGCGGAGATCAACGCGGTGATCTTGACCCTCGGCCTGTTCATCGTGATCGAGGCGCTGGCCGCGATCCTCTTCGGCTCCGGCTACCGGTCGTTCCCAGCGCCGTTCGGCCTGCACGGCTTCGAGGTCGGCGGGTTCTCGATCGCCCTGACCGGGTTCGGGATCTTCACGATCGTCGCGGTGGTCGTGGTGATGCTGCTGCTGGTCGCGCTGTTCCGCTTCACCGACGTCGGCCTGAAGATGCGCGCGGCGGCGTTCAACCAGGAGGTCTCCCGACTGCTCGGGATCAAGGTCGGCCGAATGCTCACGCTGGGCTGGGCCCTGGCGGCCGCGGTCGGCTCGCTCTCCGGGGTGCTGATCGCCGGCGGCAACCTGGTCTCGCCCTCGTACATGGACTCGGTGGTGGTCAACGGCTTCGTCGCGGCGGTGCTCGGCGGCCTCGACAGCCCGGTCGGCGCGGTCGTCGGTGGGCTGGTCCTCGGCATCTCCCTGAGCTTCGTCAGCGGGTACGTCGGATCGGGCCTGGTCTCGCTGGCCGCCCTCGCGATCCTCATCGCTGTCCTGCTGGTCCGCCCCCAGGGCCTGTTCTCGCACGCGACCGCCCGGAGGGTCTGACATGGCACGCCCCGCACTGCTGCGAGGTCTCCTCGCCCCGTCACCGCGCCGCAACGTGCTGGTGGCGGTCCTGGGCCTGGTGGTGGCCGTGGTCGCCCTCGCCGCCGTCGACCCGTTCCGGCAGGGACAGCTGGCGACCATGGCCTACTACGGGATCGCCGTGGGCGGGCTCACCGTGCTGACCGGGCTCAACGGCCAGCTCTCGCTCGGGCACGGTGCGCTGATGGCGATCGGCGCCTACACCACCGCGCTGCTGCTGCCCTCCGGAGGCTCGGGCCTGCCGCTGGTGGTGGTGCTGCTCGCCGCGGTGGTCGTGACCCTGGCCGTCGGGGCCCTCGTCGGCGTCGCGGCGGCCCGCCTGCACGGCCCCTACATCGCCGGCGCCACCCTGGCCCTCGCGGTGGCGGTGCCCGGCATCGCGACGTACTTCAGCGACGGGCTCGGCGGCGAGCAGGGCCTGGTCGTCGCCACGCCGCAACCGCCCGCCTGGTTCGACAACGCCGTCTACTTCCTCACCGCCCAGGACCTGACCGGGGACGGCTACGTCGCCTATGTCGGCTGGATCGCCCTGGTCGTCACCTACCTGCTGCTGGCCAACCTGTCGGTGAGCCGGGTGGGCCGGCGCTGGCGTGCGGTGCGTGACGACGAGGTCGCCGCGGAGATCGCCGGCGTGCACATCGGCCGGGCGCGCGTCACCGCGTTCGTGGTCAGCGCCGCGTGCGCGGGCCTGGCCGGCAGCATCCTGGCGCTCAGCGTGCAGCTTGCCGCCCCGAGCGGGTTCACCCTGACGCTGTCGCTGGCGCTGCTGACCGCGATCGTGCTGGGCGGCCTCGGCAGCCTGTTCGGCGCGCTCCTCGGGGCCGCGCTGCTCACCTTCCTGCCCCAGGTGCTCTCCGGGGCGGGGCAGGGGCTCGGCCTCAGCGACCTGCAGTCGGCCCAGCTGGCCCCGTTCGTCTACGGGGTGGTCCTGGTGCTCGTCGTGCTGCTCGCCCCGGCCGGCCTCGTCGGACAGCTGCGGCGGCTGCCCTGGCGGCGCAGCCGCCGCGCACCCGAGCCGACCAGCCCGGCTCCGGCCGCCTGAGCGCCGGCCCACCGACCCGATCACCCGCATCGGCACACCAACAGGAGGCACCACCCGTGAAGAGATGGACCAAGCAGCTGACCCGGGCCGCCGGGATCGTCACGGCCGGCGCCGTGCTCGCCGCCTGTGGCGCCGGTGGCCGGCCCTCCGGCCAGTCGGGCACGGACGCCGCGCAGGAGGTGGGGATCACCGACAACAGCGTCACCGTCGGTGCGACCTTCCCGCTGACCGGTGTGGCCGCCCCCGGCTACAGCGAGATCCCGTCCGGGACCCGCGCCTACTTCGACTACGTCAACGCCCACGGCGGCGTCAACGGGCGCAAGATCAAGTACCTCGTCCGCGACGACGGCTACAACCCGACCACCACCAGCCAGGTCACCAAGGAGCTGGTTCTCAAGGACAAGGTCTTCGCGATGCTGAGCGCGCTCGGCACGCCGACGCACAGTGCGGTCGTGGACTACCTCAACAGCCAGAAGGTGCCGGACCTGTTCGTGTCCTCCGGCTCGATCATGTGGGGTGACGACCCGGGCAAGCGACCGATGACCTTCGGCTGGCAGCCCGACTACGAGATCGAGGGCAAGATCATCGGCAAGTGGGTCGCGAAGAACATGCCGAACGCCAAGGTCGGCCTGTTCCTGCAGGACGACGACTTCGGCCGCGACGGCGAGAAGGGCGTCCGGAAGTACCTCGACAAGCAGATCGTCACCGTCCAGCGCTACACCCCGGGCAACACCGACGTGGCGCCGCAGGTGGCGGGGCTGGCCTCGGCGAAGGCGGACCTCGTGCTCGGCTTCAACGTGCCGGCCTACACCGCGCTCAGCCAGCTGGTCGCGATGAAGCTCAACTACCAGCCGAAGTGGTTCTACTCCAACGTCGGGTCGGACCCGCAGCTGGTCGGCTCCCTGCTCGCGTCGTTCTCCAAGGGCGCGGTGAAGGAGGACAAGCCGCTCGCGGGCGTCCTCACCACCGAGTACATCCCCGGGCTGGACGCCCCCAGCGACCCGTGGGTCAAGCTCTGGCACAAGGTGTGGGACAAGTACGGCAAGGGCGGCGACCTCACCAACTACCGCATCTACGGCATGTCGGAGGCCTACACCTTCGTCCAGGCCCTGAAGGCGGCCGGCAAGAACCCGACGCGTGAGGGCCTGGTGCAGGCGGTCGAGAAGATGGGCACGGCCACCGGCCCGAACCTGGCGCCGTACCGCTACTCCGCCGACAACCACCTCGGCATCTCCGGCATGAAGGTGGTGCAGATCCAGAGCGTGACCAGCAGCAAGGAGCTCACCCCGGTGCAGACGACGGACCTCGGTAACGCGCCGGTCAAGACCGACGGCTCGGCGGCCGGCGACGCTCCCCCAGGAGACGGCATCCCGCAGTGACCCGATCCGGCTTGCCAGAGCCGTGCGAGCGAGCGCGGCGCACGGCTCTGGCACGTCGGTGAGCACCCCCGTCGCACCCACGACGCCCCCCGACCACGCATGGTGGAGAACATGACCACGCTTTCCCTCGCAACCGTCCTCGCAGAGTCCGCCCGCCGCAGCCCCGACAAGGTCGCGCTGGTCCAGGGGGACCTCCGGCTCGGCTACGCCGAGCTGTGGCGTGAGGCCCGCTCGTACGGCGCCGCGCTCGCCGGCCGCGGCGTGCGCCCCGGTGACCGGGTCGCCCTCGTCGCACCGAACGTCGCGGACTTCGTGCGCGCCTACTACGGCATCCTGGCCGCCGGGGGTGTCGTGGTCCCGGTCCCCACGCTGCTCAACGCCGACGAGGCGGCGTACCTCGTCGAGCACTCCGGGGCCGGTGCGGTGCTGCACCACAGCGACTACGCCGCGGTCGCAGGCGCGGCCGCCGAGCGCGCCGGGGTGCCGGCCTGGGCCGTCGAGGGCTTCGCCGACGGGGTGGAGCCGCTGCCCACGCTGGTCACCCGCCAGGCCGAGGACCCGGCGGTGATCTTCTACACCAGCGGCACCACCGGCCGGCCGAAAGGCGCGGTGCTGACCCACCTGAACCTGGTGATGAACGCGACCGTCAACGCGTTCGACGCCAACCCGATCAGGCGCGACGACGTGGTGATGGGCTGCCTCCCGCTCTTCCACACGTTCGGGCAGACCGTGTCGATGAACTCCTCGTTCCGGGTCGGCGCCACGCTGCTGCTGCAGCCACGGTTCGACGCCACCAAGGCCATCGAGATCATGCACACCGAGGCCGCGACCCTGTTCTTCGGCGTGCCCACGATGTTCGTCCAGCTGCTCGAGGCGGCGCCGCGCGCAGAGGCGATGCCGAAGCTGCGCGAGTGCATCTCCGGCGGCGCGTCCTTGCCGGTCGCCGTGCTCGAGCGGTTCGAGTCCGTCTTCGAGGCCACGATCTACGAGGGCTACGGCCTCTCGGAGACCTCGCCGACCGCGTCGGTGAACCAGCCCTGGTACGGCACCCGCGCCGGCACGGTCGGCCACCCGATCTGGGGCGTGGAGGTCGAGGTCGCCGACGAGACGGTCGAGGACCGGATCGAGCTGCTGCCCCCGGGCCGGTTCGGCGAGATCGTGATCCGCGGCCACAACGTGTTCGCCGGCTACCTCGACAACCCGGAGGCGACCGCCCAGGCCGTCGTCGACGGCTGGTTCCGCACCGGTGACATCGGCAGCAAGGACGACGACGGCTTCATCAGCATCGTCGACCGCAAGAAGGACCTGATCATCCGCGGCGGCTTCAACGTCTACCCGCGCGAGGTCGAGGAGGTGCTCATGCGGCACCCGGCCGTCGCGCAGGTCGCGGTGATCGGCGTGCCTGACGACGAGAAGGGCGAGGAGGTCTGCGCGGTCGTGGTGCCCCAGGAGGGACAGCCGGTGGAGGCGTCGACGCTGCTCGCCTGGGCCCGGGAGCAGCTGGGCCGGCACAAGTACCCACGCCTGGTGGAGGTGGTGCCGTCCCTCCCGATGGGGCCGAGCCACAAGGTGCTCAAGCGCGAGCTGCGGGCGCAGTTCCGCCGGTCCTGACGGCCCGGCAACCCAGGTGCCACCCGGTCATCTGGCAACACCATTCACCTGCCACACGATCCACGTGGCCACCCGATGGAGGGATTGAGACATGGACTTCACGCTGTCCGACGAGGAGCGGGAGATCCGCGACTGGGTGCGCACCTTCGTGCGCAAGGAGATCATGCCGCTCGAGCCGGAGGTGCTGGCCCGCGAGCGCCGCCACGAGCCCGGCCTGACCCGTGAGGAGCTCACGGCTCTGCAGGACAAGGCCAGGCAGTCCGGCTTCTTCGGCGTGCAGACGCCGCAGGAGTACGGCGGCATGGGGCTCGGCGCGGTGATGAGCGCGCTGATCGAGATCGAGCTGGGCCGCTCGTTCGTGCAGTTCCGGTTCGGCGGCGAGGCCGACAACATCCTCTACCTCGCCAACGACGAGCAGAAGCAGCGCTACCTGGTGCCCACGATCGAGGGCGACCGGCGCAGCTGCTTCGCGATCACCGAGCCCGGGGCCGGCTCCGACGCCCGCGCCATCCGCACCCGGGCGGTGCGCGACGGCGACGAGTGGGTGATCACCGGGGAGAAGACCTTCATCACCGGCGGCAACGAGGCCGACTTCTGCATGGTGTTCGCCGTGACCGACATGGAGAAGCACAGCGAAGGGGCGACCTCGGAATCTGTGACGTGTTTCCTCGTCGACCGGGACCAGGGCTGGCGGTCGGAGTACATCGACACGATGGGCGAGTGGGGGCCGGCGGCCCTGGTCTTCGACGATGTCCGGGTGCCGCACTCGGCGATCCTGGGGGAGGAGGGCAAGGGCTTCGAGCTGGCGATGCGCTGGATCGGCAAGGGCCGGTACATGCTGCCCGCCCGTGCGCTCGGCGCCTGCGAGCGGCTGGTCGAGATGGGCATGGAGCACGCCCGGAACCGGGAGACGTTCGGGAAGCCGATCGCCGAGCGCCAGGCGATCCAGTGGATGGTGGCCGACTCCGCGGTCGAGATCGAGGCGCTGCGCTGGCTGGTGCTCGCCGCCGCCTGGCAGGTCGACGTCGGGCTGGACTCGCGGCAGGGGCAGTCGATGGCCAAGCTGTACGGCGGCCAGAAGGCCAACGAGATCGTCGACCGGGTCCTGCAGATGCACGGCGGCATGGGCTACACCCGCGAGCTGCCGGTCGAGCGGTGGTACCGCGAGCTGCGGCTGCTGCGCATCTACGAGGGCACCGACGAGATCCAGCGCCGCACGATCGCGCGCAACCTGCTCAAGGGCCACGTGTCCGTCCGCGGCCACCTGGGCTGACCGACGTGTCGGAGCGGTGCCTCGCCAGGGCGAGGTCCCGCTCCGACAGGCCGGGTGTACGCTCGCCCCAGAAACGACAGGGGAGCGCCACCGGGCGCTGAGAGTGCGGGATCGGCCGCAGACCCTCGAACCTGCTCCGGCTAGCACCGGCGAAGGAAGTCGAGCTCTTCTCCGCACATGCGGGACCCTCCCCGGAACCCTCTTGGGAGAGCAGTTGCGTACGAACACGTGGATACATCGGCCCCGCGGGCGCGCCGTGGCCCTCGCCGCCGCCCTTGCCGCCGCGCTCGCCGCGGCCACCGGAGGTCTGAGCGCCTGCGCGCCGGGCGGCACGGCGAACCAGGACTCGGGCGGCTCCGGTGGCACGGGTGGCACCGGGAGCGCCGGCGGCTCCGGGCCGCAGGACAAGCAGGTCGTCGTCGCCACGCACGACTCGTGGGCGATGTCGAAGTCGGTCATGGCGCAGTTCACGAAGCAGACCGGCTACCAGGTCAAGATCGAGTCCAACGGGGACGCGGGGCAGCTGACCAACAAGCTGGTGCTCACCAAGGGCTCCCCGATCGCCGACATGTTCTACGGCATCGACAACACCTTCGCCTCCCGGGCGGTGGGGCAGGGGATCGTCGCGCCGTACACCCCGGGGACCGAGAGCGCCTCCGCGCAGGCCTTCGAGCCGAGGGCCCGCGCCTCGGCCGACCGGCTGACCCCGGTCGACTACAGCGACGTGTGCGTGAACGTCGACGACACCTGGTTCGCCAAGCACCACCTCGCCGAGCCCAAGACCTTCGGGGACCTCACCAAGCCCGCCTACCGGGGCCTGCTGGTGACCGAGGGCGCCTCCACCTCCTCCACGGGGCTGGCCTTCCTGCTCGCCACCGTCGCGAAGTACGGCGAGCAGGGCTGGCAGGGCTACTGGAAGAAGCTGATGGCCAACGACACCAAGGTGGACTCCGGCTGGGACCAGGCCTACGACGTGGACTTCACCGCCGGTGCCGGCCACGGTGACCGGCCGATCGTGGTGTCCTACGACTCCTCCCCGCCGTACACCGTGCCCAAGGGTGGTGACCGGCCGACCACCAGCGCCCTGCTCGACACCTGCTTCCGGCAGGTGGAGTACGCCGGGCTCCTCGCCGGCGCGAAGAACCCCGCGGGCGCGAAGGCCTTCATCGACTTCATGCAGCAGCGGGCCTTCCAGTCCGCGCTGCCGGAGAACATGTACGTCTTCCCGGTCGACCGGTCCGTCTCCCTGCCGCCGGACTGGGCGAAGTTCGCCACGACCCCGGACCACCCCTACACGCTGCCGCCGCAGGAGATCGCCGCCAAGCGCGACTCCTGGCTGCGCGCGTGGGCCGACATCGCCACGCAATGAGGTCCAGGCTCGGCGCCCGCCTCGGGGTCGCCGCTCTCGCGGCGGTCCCGCTGGCGACGCTGGGCATCTTCTTCGCGCTGCCGGTCGCCGGCATGCTCGCGCGCGGCTTCTGGGCCGACGGCAGCTTCGACGCGGCCGGCGTGCTCGGGGTGCTCGGCGGCGGCCGGGTGCAGCGGGTGCTGTGGTTCACGCTCTGGTCCTCGGCGGTCGCGACGCTGGCGACGGTGCTGCTCGGGCTGCCGGTCACCTTCGTGCTGCACCGGCTCCGCTTCCCCGGTCGCCGGGTGCTGCGGGCGTTCGTCGTGATGCCGTTCGTGATGCCGACCGTGGTCGTCGGCGTGGCTTTTCGCGAGCTGCTCACCTCCTCGGGCCCGCTGGGCTTCCTGGACCTCGACGGCACGCCGACCGCGATCCTCGCGGCGATGGTGTTCTTCAACCTCGCCGTGGTGGTGCGCACGGTCGGCTCGCTGTGGGAGAACCTCGACCGGCGCCGGGAGGAGGCGGCCGCGGCGCTCGGCGCCTCGCCGTGGCAGGTGCTGCGCACGGTCACGCTGCCGGCCCTGGCGCCGGGCGTGATCTCGGCCGCGAGCGTGGTCTTCCTCTTCTGCGCCACCGCCTTCGGAGTGGTGCTGACGCTCGGCGGGCTGCGCTACGCCACCGTCGAGACCGAGATCTACCTGCTCACCACCCAGTTCCTCGACCTGCGCTCGGCCGCCGCCTTGTCGGTGCTGCAACTGCTGGTGATCACCGTCCTGCTCGGACTCGCGCAGCGCACCCGCAGCAGGCGCGAGCAGGCGCTGGACCGGGTCGCGGCGGGCAGCGCGGCGCGCGGCGTCCGGACCCGCGACCTGCCGGTGGTGGGGGTGACCACGCTCGCGCTCGCCCTGGTCGCCGCCCCGATCCTCGCCCTCCTCGTCGGCTCGCTGCGGGCGGACGGGGGATGGAGCCTGCGCAACTACCGGCTGCTGGGCGGGACCGGCGAGGGCAACGCGCTGCTGGTGCCGGTCTGGTCGGCGCTGGCGAACTCCTGGGCGATCGCGGTCGACGCGACGCTGATGGCCATGGTCCTCGGGGTGCTGGTCGCGGTGGTCGTCTCCCGCTCGCCCCGGGGCCGGGCCGAGCGGCGCGCGCTCGGCCTGCTGGACGCGGCGTTCATGCTGCCGCTGGGCGTCTCCGCGGTCACCCTGGGCTTCGGCTTCCTGATCACCCTCGACCGGCCGCCGCTGGACCTGCGCGGCTGGCCGTGGCTGGTGCCGATCGCCCAGGCGCTGGTCGCGCTCCCGCTGGTCGTCCGCACCCTCGCGCCGGTGCTTCGTGGCGTGGACCCCCGACAGCGGCAGGCGGCCGTGTCGCTGGGTGCCTCGCCGGTGCGCGTGCTGATGACCGTGGACCTGCCGGTGGTGTGGCGGCCGCTGCTGGCCGCGACCGGTTTCGCGTTCGCGGTCTCCCTCGGCGAGTTCGGCGCGACCAGCTTCCTGGCCCGGCCCGACACCCCCACGCTGCCGGTGGTGATCTACCAGCTCATCAGCCGGCCCGGGGCGCAGAACTTCGGGATGGCGCTTGCCGCCTCGATGGTGCTGGCCCTGGTGACCGTGACGGTGATGGGGCTCGTGGAGCGGCTTCGCATCGGCTCGATGGGAACATTCTGAGGTGCTGTCGGTCCGCCACGTCTCGGTGCGCTTCGAGCAGACGCTCGCCGTCGACGACGTCAGCCTCGACCTGCCCCAGGGCGAGGTGCTGGCCGTGCTCGGGCCCTCCGGGTCCGGCAAGTCCACCCTGCTGCGCGCGGTCGCCGGTCTGGAGGTCCTCGACGCCGGCACGGTGTCGTACGACGGGCAGGACCTGGCCCGGGTGCCGACGCACCGCCGCGGGTTCGCGCTGATGTTCCAGGACGGACAGCTCTTTGCCCACCAGAGCGTGGCCGGCAACGTCGGCTACGCGCTGCGGCTGCGCCGGCGCCCTCGTCGCGAGGTCCGCCGGCGGGTGGAGGAGCTGCTCGAGCTCGTCGGGCTGCCGGGCTTCGGGCCCCGTGCCACGACCACGCTGTCCGGGGGTGAGCGGCAGCGGGTCGCGCTGGCGCGGGCGCTGGCCGTCGACCCGCGCCTGCTGCTGCTCGACGAGCCGCTCTCCGCGCTCGACACCGGCCTCCGCGAGCGGCTGGCCGCCGACCTGCGCGAGATCCTGGGAGCCGCCGGCACGACGGCGCTGATGGTCACCCACGACCAGGAGGAGGCGTTCGCGGTCGCGGACCGGATGGCGCTGATGCGCGCGGGACGGGTGATCCAGGCCGGCACCGTGGACGAGGTCTGGCGTGCTCCGGCGGACGCGGCGGCGGCGCGCTTCCTCGGCTACGCGACCGTGCTCACCGGCGAGGCCGCGACGCGGGTGCTCACCTCCGCCGGCGCGCCCGCGGCGCACGCGCTCGCCCTGCGCCGGTCGGCGCTCCGCCACGACCCCGCCGGCCCGCTGTGCGGCACGGTGCGCTCGGCCCGCGCGACGCCGGAGGCCCTGCGCCTCGTCGTCGATGTGACCGGGGTGGGGGAGGTGCACGCGGTCGCCGGCGCCGACGACCAGGTCAGCGTCGGCCACCAGGTGCGGCTGCGGCTCGACGTGAGCCGGACGGCCGTCCTGCCGGGCCCCTGAGCGTCTCCTACACTCGTGGCTTGTGAATCGCCGCGCCTACGGCCTCCTGATCGGGGTCGCCCTCGTCATGGGCGTGCTCGCGGTCGCGGCGGGCCTGGCGCTGCACGAGCCGCTGAAGGACCCCGACGGCTCGATGGGACCGTCCTGGTTCCGGATGCCGATGATGCTGCTCGGCGCCTTCCTCGTCGACGTGGTGCCGCGGTCGCTGTGGCGGGCCCGGCACCGTCCCCGGTCCGTGCTGGACCAGGCGCGGGTCATCGTCGGCGAGCACTGGACCCGCGAGCGGGTGCAGCTGGTGGTGATCAGCCTGGTCGGCTTCTACATCACCTACGTCAGCTACCGGAACCTCAAGAACTACCTGCCTCGCGTCTTCCACGGTGTACGCGACCCGCTGCTGCACCATCTCGACAAGATCCTGATGTTCGGTCACGAGCCGGCGGTGCTGCTGCACCAGCTCCTCGGCGACAACGTCGCCGCGCACGTGCTCGGCATCGTCTACCTGGCGTTCCTGCCGGTCTCGCCGGCCTCGATCATCGTGTTCGCGGTGTGGTCGCGCAACCTCAGCTACGGCTACTGGTTCACCACCGCGCAGTGCCTGGCCTGGGCGTTGGGCACCGCGAGCTACTACGCGGTCCCGACCCTCGGGCCGGCGTTCTCCTACCCATGGCTCTACGTCGACCTCGGGCCCACCGGCGTCTCGTCGATGCAGGACGGCCTCTACAACTCGCGCATCGACGTCCTCTACAACCCGCTTGGCGACTCGATCCAGAGCGTCGCGGGGTTCGCTTCCTTGCACGTGGGGATCATCCTGGCCCTGGCGCTGGTCACGCAGTACACCGTCCGGCACGCCCTGATCCGCCGGGTGATGTGGGTCTACTTCGCGCTCACCGTGGTCTCGACGCTGTACTTCGGCTGGCACTACATCGCCGACGACATCGCCGGGGCGGCGATCGCCTTCGTCTCGGTCTGGCTCGGCGGCCTGGCCACCGGCCAGAAGTTCGACCGGCACGGCCGGTCCTCGCACCCGACCACGTCGAGCGCGCGCGTGCCCGTGGAGGAGCTGTCCGGCGCCGTGCAGCTGGAGCGAGCCGGTCGGTCCGAGCGTGCCGGGTAGCCAGCCGGGCAGAGTAGTCAGCGGGGCAGAGTAGTCAGCCGGGCCCGGTAGTCAGCAGGGCAGTGTAGTCCCAAACGGGCAGAGTAGTCACAAAGGGCCAGGAAGAAATGGTCACCTCGCACGCCAACATGCCCCGTCTGCGCACCGTTCGGGTCTGGCTGTGCGCCGTCGGTGTCCCGTATTCTCCGGAGTGAGGGAAACAGAGGTCCGGGGGGACCTCGACACCGCAGTCGACCTGCACGGGTGGGGGGTGACCACCGCACACCACGTGCGCTGCCCGAAGTCGGTGAGGCCGCGGATCCCTCGGCTGGGTCTGTAGCAACCTCCCAATGCCACAGGCCGGGCAACCGCAGATGGTCCCGCCCCAACCTCCCAATGGGGCGGGACCTTCTTATGCGCTCTCCTTCCTCTGTCTCCTCGGGTCCGCCCGTTCGACAGCCGGGTCCGCCCGCCCTTCTGCCGGCCTCTCTGCCAGCCCGTCTGCCAGCCCGTCTGCCAGTCGGGGGTCCGACCGGCGGGACGGACTGCTGGCCGTCGTACCCGGGGCGCCCCGCATCCGAAAGGGACAAAAAGGCGACACAGCGAATTACAACAATGTAGTTTGTCAAGCGGACACGCCATGTTACTCAAGTTTTTTCTGTGAAAGGTGTTCCCTTTGTGACTCCTGAGCACTAAGTTCGTCTCGCTCCTCCTCGGCGAGGAGCTGCCGGGGATGCCGTCGTGCTGGGACGTGGGAGGACCAGCGGGCGCGCTGCCCGGCAGAGGTGAGCAGTGCCGGTCGAGCCGCCGGGGAAGCGGCTCGACCGGCCCACGGAAAGGAACGCGGTGCGACGTCTGCGGCTGGCGGTGGCTGGTTCGGTCACCGGCCTGGTGGCCCTCTCGCTGTCGGTGCTCACCGGCCCTGCGGCGGTGGCCGACCACAACCACGGTGCGCACGCCTTCCCCAGCCAGGCACAGGTCGACCGGGCCCGCGAGAACGCCGCCGCCCGAAGCCGCGACGTCACGGAGATCAGGACCCGGCTGCTGCTCGCCGACCAGCGTGTCCAGCAGGCCCAGGTCCGCGCCGAGCAGGCGTCGGAGGCCTACAACGGCGCCATGTGGCACCTCGAGCAGGCCACCCAGCGGCTCGCCCGCGCCCGGGCGGAGGCCGCGCAGGCGCGCCGGACCGTCGCCCGCCAGCGCGACCGGATCGCTGCCCTGGTCGCCGCCTCGTACCAGGACGGCGATCAGCTCAGCACGCTGACCGCCCTCCTGGGTGCGAACGGTCCCGAGGGCGTCCTCGACCAGTACGTCGGCGTGCAGGGTGCCGCCTCCAGCCTGCAGTCGGACTACCAGCGCTTCGCCGCCACCAGCGATCTGGCCACCGTCTTCACCCGGAGGGCGAAGCAGGCCAAGGCCCAGCGCGCCCAGCTGGCCACTCAGGCCCGGACCGCGCGCGACAGGGCGACCGGTGCGGCCGCGCAGGCCGAGGCCGAGATGCGGACCGTCGCCACGGAGAAGCAGCAACTCGTCCGCCGGCTGGCGCGGGCACAGGGCATCTCGGTGCGGCTCGCCGCCCAGCGTCAGCACGCGCTCGCGGAGATCGCCCGCAAGCGCGCCGAGGAGCGCGCCCGCCGCGCGGCGCTGGCCAAGGCGCGCGCCGAGGCGAAAGCCCGTGCTGAGGCGAAGGCCGCCGCTGAGGCGAAGGCTGCCGCCGAAGCCAGGGCCCGCGCGGAAGCGAAGGCCCGCGCGGAACGCGCCGCACGACAGGCCGAGGCAGCCCGCGCGCAGGCCCGCCAGGCGCGGGCGAGACCACCCCAGACCCACTCAGGGCCGGAGCCGGCGACCCCCCCGGCGCCCGTTCCCAATCCCCCGGCGCCACGCACGGCTCCGGCCCCGAGTGGTGGCTCGGGCGCGGCGATCGCCTTCGCCCGCGCCCAGATCGGCGAGCCCTACCAGTGGGCGGCCGCAGGCCCGAACAGCTGGGACTGCTCGGGTCTCACCCAGGGTGCCTGGGCGGCCGCCGGTGTCTCCCTGCCGCACTTCGCCGCCGCCCAGTACGACGCCGGTACGCCGATCCCGGTCAGCGCCGCCCGGCCCGGCGACCTGCTCTTCTGGAGCTCCGACGGCACCCCGGCCGGCATCCACCACGTCGCGATCTCCCTCGGCGGGGGCCGGTTCATCGAGGCACCGCACACCGGCGCCGACGTGCGGTACAACTCCGTCTACTCCTGGTACCCCGACTTCGCCGTCCGGCTGTAGCGGCACGCCCGCTCGCGCGTTCGTGAACGGGCGAGTCGTGGCAAAGTGGGCGCATGACGGCTGTGGACATTCCCGCGCTCACGGAGCTTCTCGATGGTCGGTACGGCGAGGTGCGGCAGCTGGTGCGCGACAACCTCGTCGAGCACGCCTCCATCCTGGACGACGCCGAGCGGATGACGGTCCCCGAGTTCCGGCAGCGCGTGCTCGACGTGGTGCTGATGATGGCGGACACCGGACAGACCGGTTTCGGCTTCCCGAAGGAGTACGGCGGGGGTGCCGACATCGGCGCCTCGGTCGCGGCGTTCGAGACCCTGGCTCTGGGGGACCTCTCGGTCGTCACCAAGGTCGGCGTGCAGTTCGGCCTGTTCGGCGGCGCGATCCTGCAGCTGGGCACGAAGCCGCACCACGACGCCTACCTCGAGGACCTCATCTCCGGGCGGCTTCTCGGCTGCTTCGCGATGACCGAGAGCGGGCACGGCTCCAACGTGCAGGCACTCGGCACCACGATCACCTACGACGCCGACAGCCGTGAGCTGGTCGTGCACACCCCCGACGACCGGGCGCGCAAGGACTACATCGGCGGCGCGGCCGAGCACGCCCGGATCGCCGTGGTGTTCGGCCAGCTGCTCGTCGACGGCGAGGGGCGAGGCGTGCACGCGGTCGTCGTACCCATCCGCGACGAGGACGGCAACCCGATGCCCGGCGTGCGGCTCGAGGACTGCGGCCGCAAGATCGGCCTCAACGGCGTGGACAACGGCCGCATCTGGTTCGACCACGTGCGGGTGCCGCGGCTGAACCTGCTCAACCGCTACGCCGTCGTCACCGAGGACGGCCGCTACTTCTCCGACATCGAGAACCCCGACCGGCGCTTCTTCACGATGCTCGGCACCTTGGTGCAGGGCCGGGTCTGCGTCGGCGGCGCAGGCATCAACGCTGCCAAGGTCGCGCTCACCATCGCGGTGAAGTACGCCCTGACCCGGCGCCAGTTCGGCTCGCCAGGCTCCGAGCGGGAGGAGCTGCTCCTCGACTACGGCCAGCACCAGCGCCGGCTGCTGCCGCTGCTGGCTCGCAGCTACGCGCTCCACTTCGCCCAGGAGCGGGTGGCCTCGGACCTGCACGACGTGTTCTCCGGCGACGACGCCGACGAGCACGCCCGGCGGGCGCTGGAGTCCCGCGCGGCCGCCACCAAGGCGCTGGGCACCTGGCACGCCGGCCGCACGATCCAGGAGTGCCGCGAGGCCTGCGGCGGCGCCGGCTACCTGTCGGTGAACCGCTTCGACGCGTTGCGCGCGGACACCGACGTGTTCACCACGTTCGAGGGCGACAACACCATCCTGCTCCAGCTGGTCGCCAAGGGCCTGCTCACCGACTACGCGACCGAGTTCGGCGAGCTCGACCACATCGGGATGGTCCGGTTCGTGGCCTCCACGGCCTGGGAGACCGCGCTCGAGCGCAGCAACGTGCGGCTGCTGATGCAGCGGCTGCGCGACGTGGGCCGCAACGTCGGCGACCCGGAGACCGACCCCGACGCCGGGCTGCTCGACGGCGAGTACCACCTCGAGATGCTCGCCTGGCGCGAGGAGCACGTGCTGGCCTCGGTGGCGCGCCGGCTCAAGCGCGGCATGGACTCGGACAAGGACCCGGCGGAGGTCTTCAGCCTCTGCCAGGACCACGTGATCGCCGCCGCCTGGGCGAACGGCGAGCGGATCGTGCTCGAGGCCTTCCTCGACAAGCTCGAGACGGTCGAGGACGGCCCGAACAAGGACGCGCTGAAGCTGCTGTGCGACCTCTACGCCCTCTCGTGCATCGAGGCGGACCGCGGCTGGTTCCTCGAGCACGGCCGGCTCTCCACGGCCCGCTCGAAGGCGGTGACCCGGATGGTCAACGAGCTGTGCCGCCGGCTGCGGCCGCTCGCCGGGGACCTGGTCGACGCCCTCGCCGTACCTCCGGCCATGCTGCGCGCCGAGCTGCTGGAGTTCTCCGGATCGTGACGGAACGGCGAAGGCCCGGCCCCCAAGGGACCGGGCCTTCGAGCCGTGCGTCAGTGGGACGCGCCGGAGCTCTTGTAGCGGTCGAAGGAGGCGTTGACCTCGTCCTCGGCCTCCAGGCGGCCGACCCAGTTGGCGCCCTCGACCGACTTGCCCGGCTCGAGGTCCTTGTAGACCTCGAAGAAGTGCTGGATCTCCAGCCGGTCGAACTTCGAGACGTGGCTGATGTCGCGCAGGTGCTCCAGGCGGGGGTCGTTGGCCGGGACGCAGAGGACCTTGTCGTCGCCGCCGGCCTCGTCGGTCATCCGGAACATGCCGATCGCCCGGCAGCGGATCAGGCACCCGGGGAAGGTCGGCTCCTGCAGAAGCACCAGCGCGTCCAGCGGGTCCCCGTCCAGGCCGAGCGTGTCCTCGATGTAGCCGTAGTCGGCCGGGTACTGCGTGGAGGTGAACAGGGTGCGGTCCAGCCGGATGCGCCCGGTCGCGTGGTCGACCTCGTACTTGTTGCGCTCTCCCTTGGGGATCTCTACCAGTACGTCGAACTCCACGCTGCTCTCCTCTGCTTAGGCCTGGCTGCTTCGCTGGGTTAGTGTCCCGCACGAGGGCGGGAAACACAGACTCGAGAGGGGCCGCAGGTGCCGGAAGGTGACGCACGCCACTCCGGGCGGTGGTGGCGCCGTGGCTCCGCGGGCCTGGTCGTGCTCGTCCTCGCAGCCGCCATGCTGGCATACCAGCTCGACCTCGGCGCACGCTGGTTCGGCCTCGAGACGCCGTCCCCGGTCGCCGAGCCGGCCCGGGTCCCGCCTCCGCCGGGGCTGGCGCTGCCCGGGGCCCGGCCCCCGGCTCAGGTCGCGCGCGTCACCCCGGCCCGGACCGTCGACCGTGCGGCGCTGCGCCAGGCCCTGCGGCGGCTCGTCCGCGCCAAGTCGCTGGGCCCGCACGTGGCGGTCGACGTCGCCCAGCTCAGCGACGGCCGGCTCCGCTACCGGTACGGCGCGCCGCTGGTGACCCCGGCGTCGACGCTGAAGCTGCTGACCACCACCGCCGCCCTGCAGGTGCTCGGCCCCGACCACCGGTTCGCCACGCGCGTGGTGACGTCCCGGCACGGGCGGGTGATCACGCTCGTCGGCGGTGGCGACCCGCTGCTGGAGCGCCGGCCGCAGGCCGAGGGGACCTCTCCGCTGGACATGAGCGGTGCCGACTACCCGGCCCGCGCGGACCTGCAGACGCTGGCCCGGGCCACCGCGCGCGAGCTGCGCGACCTGGGTCGCACGAAGGTGCGGCTGCGCTTCGACGCCACCTTGTTCTCCGGGCCGAGCGCCAGCCCGCACTGGCCCGGCCACTACCTCGGCGACGACGTGGTCAGCCGGATCTCCCCGCTCTGGGTGGACGAGGGCCGGGCTCGCCCCGGACACGGGGAGCGCAGCCCCGATCCGGCGCGCGCCGCCGCGGACGCGTTCGCCCGCGCACTGGCCGCCCAGAAGGTCCGGGTCGTCGGTGACCCGAAGCCGGCCGCGGCCGCGCCGGACGCGTGGGTGCTGGCCTCGGTCAAGAGCGCCCCACTCGCAGAGATCGTTCAGCACATCCTGCTGGTCAGCGACAACGAGGGCGCGGAGGTGCTGGCCCGGCAGACCGCGCTGGCCACCGGACGGCCCGGCTCGTTCGCCGGTGGCGCGGCCGCGGTGCGCGCCACCCTTCGCGACCTCGGCGTCGACGTGTCGCACGCGCGGACCTTCGACGGCAGCGGGCTGTCCCGGCAGGACCGGGTCGAGCCCGAGACCCTCCTCGAGGTGCTTGCCGTCGCCTCCTCGGACCGGCACCCGCGCCTGCGGGCGGTGGTCGACGGGCTGCCGGTCGCCGGCTTCACCGGCTCTCTGGCCTACCGCTTCGACCGGACCGGTCGGGTGGCCCTCGGCCGGGTGCGGGCCAAGACCGGGACCCTGACCGGGGTCAACGCCTACGCCGGCACGGTGACCTCCCGCGACGGGGTGGTGATGGCCTTCGTGGCGATCTCCGACCGGACGCCGGCGGGCCGCACCCTCGACGCCCGGGCCAGGATCGACGACATCGCGGCCGCGCTCGCGAGCTGCACCTGCGCGGCCACCCCGTAAGGTCGAGGCATGGCGCGCTCGACGATGATCGACTGGGACCTCGCGGTGACCACGGCCGCCCGGATGGCCGGCCCCGGGCCCCTGCTGACGCGTGAGCGCGCCGAGGACGTGGTCGCCGAGCTGCGCGCGGACGCGGAGCGGGCCACCGGGCTGGTGCGCGACTACACCGGGCTGCTCGCCGAGGAGCGCACCGCGCCGGTCCTGGTGGTCGACCGGACCGGCTGGATCCAGGCCAACGCCGACGGCTTCGCGCAGGTGATGAACCCGCTCATCGAGAAGGTGCAGGCCCGGCGCGGCAGCCCCTCGCCCCTGACGGAGGCGGTCGGCTCCAAGATCACCGGGCTCGAGGTCGGCGGCCTGCTGGGCTTCATGTCCTCGAAGGTGCTGGGCCAGTTCGACCCGTTCTACGGGCTCGACACGCCCCAGCTCGGTGACACCGGCCGGTTGCTGCTGGTGGCGCCCAACATCGTGCACGCGGAGAACGAGCTGGCCGTGGACCCGACCGACTTCCGGCTGTGGGTGTGCCTGCACGAGGAGACCCACCGCGTCCAGTTCACCGCCGTGCCGTGGATGCGCGACCACATCCACGCCCAGATCGAGCAGCTCGTCGCCGGCGTCGACCTCGACCCGGGCCGGGTCGCGGCGATGGTGGGCGAGGCGGTCAAACGGGCCGGCGAGGTGGTGCGCGGCGGAGACGTGTCCCTCATCGACCTGTTCTCCACCCCCGAGCAGCAGGTGGTCCTGGACCGGGTCACGGGCGTGATGTCGCTGCTCGAGGGGCACGCCGACGTGGTCATGGACGGTGTCGGACCGCAGGTCATCCCGAGCGTCGACCACATCCGCAGCAAGTTCAACCAGCGGCGCAAGGGCACCGGCTACCTCGACCGGCTGCTGCGCCGGCTCCTCGGTCTGGACGCCAAGATGGCGCAGTACCGCGACGGCGCCGCCTTCGTCCGCGGGGTGGTGGACCGGGTGGGCATGGACGGGTTCAACCAGGTCTGGGCCGGTCCGGACAGCCTCCCCTCCAAGGCCGAGATCCTCGACCCGGCCGCGTGGGTGCGGCGCGTGCACGGCTGATCGATGGGCCCGGACCCCGCGGTGGCCGCGGTGCGGCTCGCCGTGCGGCGCGTGCTATTCGGCCCCTGGGACGGCCCTGGGGACAGGCTCAGCGACGGCCTCGGGGACGGCCCCGTGCTGGTCGCCTGCTCGGGCGGCGCCGACTCCCTGGCGCTGCTGGCCGCGACCGTCTTCGAGGCCAGGCGCCTGCCGCGGCCGGTCGTCGGGGTGACCGTCGACCACGGGCTCCAGGACGGCTCCGCCGAGCACGCCGCGTCCGTCGTCGCGCAGATGTCGCGGCTCGGGGCGGACGAGACCGCCTCGGTGCGCGTCGCCGTGCACGCCGCCGGGCTGGGTCTCGAGGCGGCCGCCCGGGAGGCCCGCTACGCGGCTCTGGAGGAGCTCGCCGGCCGGTTCGGGGCCGCGGTGGTGCTGCTCGGCCACACCCTCGACGACCAGGCCGAGACGGTGCTGCTCGGGCTGACCCGCGGGTCCGGCGGCCGGTCGATCGCGGGGATGCGTCCTGGTTTCGGACCGTTCCTGCGCCCGCTGCTCGGCGTCACCCGCGCCGGGACGGAGGCGGCCTGCCGGGCCGAGGGCATCGGTTACTGGCAGGACCCGCACAACACCGACCCGCGGTTCACCCGCTCCCGGCTGCGTCACCACGTGATGCCCGTCCTCGAGCAGGAGCTCGGCCCAGGTGTGGCCGCCACGCTCGCCCGCACCGCCGAGCAGCTCCAGGAGGACCTCGCCGCCCTCGACGCGTGGGCCGAGGCGGCGCAACGCGACGTGGCGAGCACCACCGGGCTGGTGCTGCAGCGGCTCGACCCGCTGCCGGACGCGGTGCGCCGGCGGGTGCTCCGGCTGGCCGCGGTGGCCGCCGGCAGCCCGCCGGGCGAGCTGTTCCGCGTGCACGTGCTGGCCCTCGACGCGCTCGTCCGGCACTACCGCGGCCAGCGGTGGGTGGACCTGCCCGGGCACCTGCACGCGCTCCGTGAGCACGGCGAGCTGCGGTTCCGCCGGGGTGCGGCCGAGGGCGCCGACGGCCCTGTGGCAGGCTGACGCCATGGACGAGTCCCACATCGAGGGCGACCTGGTCGATGTTCTCTTCTCGGAGGCGCAGATCCAGGAGCGCCTCGCGGAGCTGGCCGCACAGATCGAGAAGGACTACGAGGGCAAGGACATCCTGCTCGTCGGCGTGCTGAAGGGCGCGGTCATGGTGATGGCCGACCTCGCCCGGCACTTCGGCCGGCACGTCGAGATGGACTGGATGGCGATCTCGTCGTACGGGTCGGGCACGAAGTCCTCCGGCGTGGTGCGGATCCTCAAGGACCTCGACACCGACATCTCCGGCCGCCACGTGCTCGTGGTCGAGGACATCATCGACACCGGCCTGACCCTGTCGTGGCTGGTGTCCAACCTGTCCTCCCGCGGCCCCGCGTCGGTGGAGATCTGCACGCTGCTGCGCAAGCCCGAGGCGCAGCAGATGTCGGTGGACGTGAAGTACGTCGGCTACGACATCGCCAACAAGTTCGTGGTCGGCTACGGCCTCGACTACGCCGAGCGCTACCGCAACCTGCGGTCGATCGGAACCCTCGCCCCACACGTCTACTCCTGACCGGCCGCGGGCAGGAGCACTCCATGACGCGGCGGGGGCTGCTGCGGGACTCGACCCGCCGGCTGCGTGAGCGGGTCCGCGGCCGGCCGGACGCGGGCGAGCAGCCACGGGCCGCCCCGGCCGCCGAGCAGGCCCGGCAGACCGAGGCTCCCGAGCCGGACGAGCGGGTCTCGGTCGTCGTGGCCGTCAACGCGCCCCAGGAGCAGTTCCTCGGCGAGTGCCTCGCGAGCCTCCTGGACCAGACCCACGACAACCTCGAGATCCTCCTGGTGCCGCACGGGCAGGACGCCGACCGGCTCGCCGCCGGCGTGCGGCGGGTGGCCGGCGAGGACCCCCGCGTGCGGGTGCTGGCCGCGCGGGCCGGAAGCGGCGTGGGCGCCGCCCGGGACGCCGGCGCGGCCGCCGCCACCGGCGCCTACGTCACCTTCGTGGGCGCCGCCGACGTCGTGCCCCGCGGCGGGCTGCGCGTGCTGGTCCGGTCGCTGCGGCAGAGCGGCTCGTCGCTGGCCCGGGGCGGGGTCACCGCCGTCGCCGCGCCGGTCCGCGAGCCGGTGCCCGGCGAGACACCGGGGGCGGGGGGACGCCGGCTCGCGGTGCGCGACGTCCCGCGGGTGCTCGGCGACCTGTTCGTGGAGAGCACGCTGTTCCGTCTGGCCTTCTGGCGCGAGCACGGCCTGGCCTTCCGCGAGGACGGGCCGCGGTGCGGAGCCGACCCTGGTCCGTGCCTACCTCGAGGCCGACGGCTTCGACCTGCTCCCCGAAGCAACGTACCGGCTGATGCGCCGCGGCAGCGGCCTGGCCGTCGGGTTCGCCCACCACACGCTGGGAGAGCTGCCGGACTGGGTGGCCGCCCAGCGGCAGGTACTCCAGCTGCTCGACGGCAGCGAGGCCGAGGTCCGCGACACCTGGCTGGCCGGGGTGCTCGACGCCGGCATCCTCCCGCTCGTCGAGGACGTGGAGCGGGCCGACGACGCGCAGTGGCAGCTGCTGGTCGGGGTGGTCGACGAGCTGCTGGCGGCCGGCCGGACCGATCTGCTCGCCGCGCTTCCGGTCGAGTCGCGGCTCCGGGTCTGGCTGGTCCGCGAAGGGAGGCGCGAGGAGCTCCTCCGCCTGCTGGTCGAGCGCCGGTTCTCCGGTGGGCAGTTCCCGACCCAGGTCGCCGCCGGCGTGGTGCACGCGGAGCTGCCCTACTTCCGCGACCCGGCGCACCCCGTGCCCGACGAGATCTTCGTCCTCGGCCCCGACGAGACCCGGCTGACCGCGTCGCTGCGGCGGGTGCGCTGGGAGGCCGGCCGCCGAGCTGCACCTCGAGGTGTTCGCGTTCGTGAGCCGGGTGCACATGGGCGCGGCCGTCCCCGAGGTGTGCGTCGCGCTCGTGCAGCGCGGCACCGGGCGTCGGGTGGAGCCGGTGGTCCGGCAGTCCGCCGCCGCGGACGCGACCGTGCTCGGCGGGCACCGCCACCACGCCTACGACCGGGGCGTCCTCGAGATCGAGGTGCCGGTCGCCGCGCTGCTCGAGGAGCCCGGCGAGTGGGAGGTGGAGGTACGGCTGACCGTGCAGGGCGTCACGCGCGCCGGCCTCGTGGACGACCGCGACGAGGCGGGGTCGCCGTCGCTGCCGGCGCCGCGCACGGTCGGGCCCGCGATCGTCGACGTCGCGCGGGACCCCGGGGGGCCGGTCGTGGTGCGCACCTCCGCCTGGAAGGCGCAGCTGCTCGAGGCGGCGCTGGCGCCGGAGACGTTCTCGGGCGTGGTGCGCCTCGCGCCCGGCGTCACGGCCGAGCGCGTGGTGGCCGTCCGCGGCGACGAGCGCCACCGCGCCCTCCTCACGCCCGACGACGCCAGGTCCGAGCGCGGCGGGCCCCGGCTGCGGTTCGACCTCGACCTGCCGCCGGGCGATGCGACCGGGGCGGAGGACTGGCGCCTGCGCGTGGTGACCGACGACGGCCGGCAGCCGCTGGCCTGGCCGGAGACCGAGGACGACGCCTGGCTCGGCGCCGCCCCGGGCCGCGGCCGGGCCCTGCGCCGCACCGACCGGGGGCACGTCCAGCTGGTGTCCGTCCGCGACACGGCGGAGGTGGCCGACGTGGAGGTCGCCGGCCACGAGGTCCGCTGCCGGGTCCGGTGGCTCGGCCCTCCGGTGCCGGGGGCGACGTTGCGGCTGCGCAGCCGGCGGGCCCAGGTGGTCTCGACCCAGGCGCTGGCGGGCCGCGCGGAGGACTCCGCGACCCTCCGGCTGCGCACCGACCCGTGGGGCCTGGGCGAGTCCGCGCTGCCGCCCGGGACCTACCGGCTGGGCTTGGAGACCCCCGAAGGAGTCGCGGTGCCGCTCGGGATCGGTGCGTCCCTGGCCGCGCGGCTGCCCGAGGTGCGGCGTGCCGAGGAGCTGCGGGTCCGTGTCGCCCACACCGGCGGCCGGCCGGTGCTGGTGCTGCGACCGCCGTTCGAGGACGACGAGATCGGCGCCCGGGCCCAGCACCTGCTCAAGACCGGCTACGCGCAGGCGCAGCCCCGGGTCGACGAGCGGGCGGTCTACCTGCAGTCCTACGACGGCCGGTGGGCCACCGACAGCCCGCTGGCGCTGCACCACGAGCTACGGCGCTCCCGCCCCGACCTGGTGCTGCACTGGGGCGTGACCAGCGCCGCGACCCGGGTCCCCGAGGGCGGTGTGCCGACGCTGATCTACAGCCGGGAGTACTACGAGGTGCTGGCCCGCGCGAAGTACCTCGTCACCAACATGGACCTCGAGCGCTGGATCCGGCCCAAGCCGGGGCAACGCCTGCTGCAGACCTTCCACGGCTACCCCTCGAAGTCCATGGGCCTGCGGCTCTGGCGCGCCAAGCAGCTCGCGCCGAGCTGGATCGAGGGCGAGCTGGCGCGGACCCGGGGCACCTGGGACACGATCTTGACGCCCACCCCGGAGATGGACCGGTACTACCGCGAGGAGTACGCCTACGACGGCCCGGTGCTCAGCCACGGCTATCCCCGCGACGACGTGCTGGTCTCCCCGGAGGCCGAGCAGGTGCGCCGCCGGACCCGGCGCCTGCTCGGGATCGAGGAGGGCCGCACGGCGGTGCTGTACGCCCCCACCTGGCGCGACGACGTCGCCACCAGCCACCGGTCGGCGCCGCGGCTGCGCCACCTCGACCTCGACGCGGCCGCCGAGGCGCTCGGGGAGGACTTCGTGCTGCTGATGCGCGGCCACCGGTTCCACCCCGTGGAGGACCACGCCGACGCCGCCCGGCTGCTCGACGTCAGCGACTACCCCGAGGTCAACGACCTGATCCTCGCCGCCGACGCCGCCGTCCTGGACTACTCCTCGCTCCGGTTCGACTTCGCGCTCACCGGCCGGCCGATGGTCTTCCTGGTGCCCGACCTGGACACCTACGCCCGCGGCGCACGGGGCTTCCTCTACCCGTTCGAGGAGACCGCGCCCGGTCCCTGGGTCGGGTCCACCGAGGAGGTCGTCGCACAGCTGCGCGACCTCGACGCCGTACGGCGCGACCACCGGGCGGCGTACGACGCGTTCAACGCGCGTTTCAACCACCTCCAGGACGGCCGGTCGGCCCGGCACGTGGTCGCGGCGTTCTTCGGTGAGGCGGGCCGAGGAGCTGAGGCGGACTGAGGAGTCCGTTCCGAGGCCGGTCGCGGGCGGCCCGCCGACCGCCGGTTGGTCCCGCCGGGGGGTTCGCGCGACAATGGAGGGCAGAACACACGCGTGCCCGCAGTTGGGCGGGCGCGTGTACCGTCGTACGCCTGACGCGGTTGAGCTGGTAGGAGGTCGGGGAGCAATCCCCCGCACATGGACGTGAAGCGTATTTTCCGTGGTCCCTGGTTGTGGATCGTCGTCGCGGTGATCGGCGTGCTGGTCGCGCTGCAGTACCTCGCGCCCAACGGCGGCTACGACCAGATCGACACCTCCAAGATGGTCAGCCACATCCAGGACGGGTCGGTCAAGGACATCACCTTCATCGACGGCGACCAGGAGATCCGGGCCACCCTCGACAACGGCCAGAAGGTCTCCTCGAACTGGGTCTCCGGGCAGCAGGAGAGCCTGATCTCGATGGCCCAGAAGCAGGTCGACGCCGGCAAGATCGACACGTCGAACTCCAAGAACCCCCAGCCGAGCCTGCTCGGGTCGATCCTGGCGACGTTCCTGCCGTTCGTGCTGATCATCTTGCTGTTCCTGTTCTTGATGAACCAGGTGCAGGGCGGCGGCGGCCGGGTCATGCAGTTCGCCAAGTCCAAGGCCAAGCTGATCAGCAAGGACATGCCGAAGACCACGTTCTCCGACGTCGCCGGCTGCGTGGAGGCGATCGAGGAGCTCGGCGAGATCAAGGAGTTCCTGCAGGAGCCGGCCAAGTTCCAGGCGGTCGGGGCGAAGATCCCCAAGGGCGTGCTGCTCTACGGCCCGCCCGGCACCGGCAAGACCCTGCTGGCCCGCGCGGTCGCGGGCGAGGCCGGCGTGCCGTTCTACTCGATCTCCGGCTCCGACTTCGTCGAGATGTTCGTCGGCGTCGGCGCCTCCCGGGTGCGCGACCTGTTCGAGCAGGCCAAGGAGAACGCCCCGGCGATCGTGTTCATCGACGAGATCGACGCCGTCGGCCGCCACCGCGGTGCCGGCATGGGCGGCGGTCACGACGAGCGCGAGCAGACCCTCAACCAGCTGCTCGTGGAGATGGACGGCTTCGACGTGCGCGGCGGGGTCATCCTGATCGCGGCCACCAACCGTCCCGACATCCTCGACCCGGCGCTGCTGCGGCCGGGCCGGTTCGACCGGCAGATCGGCGTCGAGGCGCCCGACCTGGCCGGCCGGCACATGATCCTGCAGGTGCACTCGCGCGGGAAGCCGATGGCCCCCGACGTGGATCTGCTGTCCGTGGCGCGCCGTACCCCCGGCTTCACCGGTGCGGACCTGGCCAACGTGCTCAACGAGGCCGCGCTGCTCACCGCCCGCCAGAACCGCAAGCTCGTCGACGACGAGTCGCTCGACGAGGCGATCGACCGCGTCATCGCCGGCCCGCAGAAGCGCACCCGGCTGATGAGCGAGAAGGAGAAGCTCATCACCGCCTACCACGAGGGCGGACACGCCCTGGTGGCCGCTGCGTTGCCGGGCACCGACCCGGTGCACAAGGTGACGATCCTGCCGCGCGGCCGCGCGCTGGGCTACACGATGGTGCTGCCCGACGAGGACAAGTACTCCCAGACCCGCTCGGAGATGCTGGACAAGCTGGCCTACATGCTCGGTGGCCGGGCCGCCGAGGAGATGGTCTTCCACGATCCGACCACGGGCGCGGGCAACGACATCGACAAGGCCACGTCGCTGGCGCGCGCGATGGTCACCCAGTTCGGCATGACCGAGCGGCTGGGGGCGATCAAGCTCGGCGAGAACAACGCCGAGCCGTTCCTGGGCCGCGACCTCGGGCACACGCGCAACTACTCCGAGGACGTCGCCGCGGTCGTCGACGAGGAGACCAAGAAGCTCCTCACCACGGCCCACCAGGAGGCGTTCGACATCCTCGAGGAGAACCGCGACGTCCTCGACCACCTCGTCACCCAGCTGCTCGAGAAGGAGACGCTGGACAAGGAGGAGGTCGCGGAGGTCTTCAAGCCGCTGCGCCGCCGCCCGGTGCGGCCGGCCTGGACCGGCTCTCCGGAGCGGGCGCCGTCGACGATCCCGCCGGTGCACGTGCCGAAGGCCGCGGCCAACGGCAGCAAGCCCGAGGGTGACGAGGGCGCGGTCATCCTGACCCCGCCCGGCAGCGGCGGCGACGTGCACGGCGACCCCAACGTCCGCTCCGATGACGGTCAGTAGGATCAGTCAGGAGCCGCGGGAGGACATCCCGCCGTTCGACGAGCCACGCGCCGAGGCGGCGGTCCGCGAGCTGCTGATCGCGGTGGGGGAGGACCCCGACCGGGAGGGTCTGCGGGACACCCCGGCCCGGGTCGCGCGGGCCTACCAGGAGCTCCTGGCGGGCATGCGGATGCGGGCCGAGGACGTGCTCACCACGACCTTCGACCTCGGGCACGACGAGATGATCCTGGTCCGTGACCTGGAGCTGTGGTCGATGTGCGAGCACCACCTGGTGCCCTTCACCGGGGTCGCGCACGTGGGCTACATCCCCAGCGAGAACGGGCGGATCACCGGGTTGTCCAAGCTGGCCCGGCTCGTCGACGTCTACGCCCGCCGCCCCCAGGTGCAGGAACGACTGACCACGCAGGTCGCGGACTCGCTGATGGAGATCCTCGAGCCGCGCGGCGCGATCGTGGTGATCGAGGCCGAGCACCTGTGCATGACGATGCGCGGCGTGCACAAGCGCGGCTCGAAGACGGTCACCTCCGCGGTGCGCGGCGTGATGCACAACCAGGCCACCCGCCAGGAGGCGATGAGCCTGATCATGAACGGGACCCGCTGACCGGCTCGTCGCGGGTGCTTCGCGCTCGCCGGTAGGGTCGGGCGTGTGCACGCCAGACCCCTGAGGTACGTCGACGGGCTGCCCCGGCCCGACCGGTGCCTGGTCATGGGCGTGCTCAACGTGACCCCCGACTCGTTCTCCGACGGCGGCCGGTGGTTCGACACCGACAAGGCCGTCGCGCACGGCCGCGAGCTGCTGGCCGACGGCGCCGACCTCGTCGACGTCGGCGGCGAGTCGACCCGGCCGGGCGCCGTACGCCCCAGCGTGACCGAGGAGCTCGACCGGGTGGTGCCGGTGGTCTCCGCGCTCGCGTCGGCCGGAGCCGCCGTGTCCGTGGACACGATGCGCGCCGAGGTGGCGCGCGCGGCGGTCGAGGCGGGTGCGGTTCTGGTCAACGACGTGTCGGGCGGCCGCGCGGACGAGGAGATGTTCGCGACCGTGGCCGACGTCGGCGCCGCCTACGTGCTCATGCACTGGCGGGCGCACTCGGTGGACATGCAGCACCACACGACGTACGCCGACGTGGTCGAGGACGTCGCGGCCGAGATCGGCGAGCAGCTGGCCTGCGCGCTGGAGGCCGGCATCGAGCCGGGCCGGATCGCGGTCGACCCCGGCATCGGGTTCTCCAAGACCGCGGAGCAGAACTGGGACGTGCTCGCCGCCACGGAGCGGTTCCACGACCTCGGCCACCCGGTCCTGGTGGCGACCAGCCGCAAGCGGTTCCTCGGGGTGCTGCTCGCCGGTCCGGACGGCACGCTGCGGCCCCCGTCGCAGCGGGAGGACGCCACCACGGCCACCTCGACGCTCGCGGCGGCCGCGGGGGCCTGGTGCGTGCGCACGCACACGGTCCGGGCCAACGTCGACGCGGTCAAGGTGGCCCGTCGCTGGGCGGCGGGGGCCGGCCGTGCCTGAGCGGGACCGGGACCGCCGCCAGGTGGAGGAGGTCAACGCGGCGTTCTACGCCGCCTTCGAGACCGGTGACCTCGACGCGATGCGGGCGCTGTGGCTGGAGGACCCCGAGACGCTGTGCGTCCACCCGGGCGCCCTGCCGGTCCGGGGCACCTCGGCGATCTCCCGGTCGTGGGCGCTGATCATGGCCAACACGCCCTACATCCAGTTCTTCCTCACCGACGTCGAGGTCAGCGTCCTCGACGGCGTGGCCTCGGTGACCTGCACCGAGAACGTCCTGACCGCCGACGAGACCATGGCGCGCGACACCTTCGGCGGGGCGCGGGCGGTGGCCACCAACGTATTCGTGCGCGCGCCGGACGGCTGGCGGTTGTGGATCCACCACTCGTCCCCGGTACTGTCGGGGGCGGACCATGACGACGAATGAGCGCCCCGCCGCGGGCCGGGACACCACTGACCGGCTCGCCGTTCGCGGCATCGAGGCCGTGGGGCGCCACGGCGTCCTCGACTTCGAGCGCCGTGACGGACAGGTGTTCGCGGTCGACCTGGTGCTGGGTCTGGACACCCGGTCCGCGGCCCGCAGCGACGACTTGCGTGACACGGTCGACTACGGGACCCTCGTGGCCCAGGTAAAGAAGGCGATCGAGACCGACCCGGTCAACCTGATCGAGACGCTGGCCGAGCGGATCTCGGGCATCTGCCTCGCCGACACGCGCGTGCAGTGGTCCGAGGTGACCGTGCACAAGCCGGACGCCCCCATCGACGCGACGTTCGCGGACGTCGCCCTGACGATATTGCGGAGCCGATGTGACTGAGACCCCGAACCCGAACATCGTGGACGCCGACACGCTCACCGGAGAGATGCACCCGATCCGGCGCTGCGTGCTGGCGGTCGGCTCCAACCTCGGCGACCGCCTCGCCAACCTCCAGGGCGCGGTCAGCTCGTTGGTCGACACCCCCGAGGTGTGGGTCACCTCCGTGTCCCCGGTCTACGAGACCGAGCCGGTGGACGCGGTGGAGGGGTCGAAGAACTTCCTGAACGCGGTGGTGCTGCTCGACACCACGCTCAGCGCCCGCACCCTGCTCGAGCGGGCGCTGGCCATCGAGGACGCCTACGGCCGTGAGCGCCCGACCGAGCGCGGCGCACCCCGCACCCTCGACGTGGACCTGATCGTGGTCGGCGACCGGCGCAGCGACGCCCCCGACCTGCTGCTGCCGCACCCGCGCGCCCACGAGCGCGCCTTCGTGCTCGCACCCTGGCACGACGTCGAGCCCGACGCCGAGCTGCTGGACGCCGGCCCGGTCGCGGAGCTGCTGGAGAAGGTGGGCCACGAGAGCGTCAGCCGGCGCGACGAGCTCGAGCTCAGCCTGCAGTGAGCCGCGACCCCGAACGGCCTCGGGAGCCGGACGACGAGCCCCCGGAGCCCGAGGGGCACGTCCGTGCGACCAGCGCCGGCTCGCTGGCCGGTTTCGCGGTCGTCGGGCTGGTGGTCGGCTGGGCGCTGCGCCCGCTCAGCATCGCCTGGCAGGGGACCGCGCCCACGGTCGGCTGGCTGCCGGTCGGCGCGCTGGCGATGGTGGCGCTGATCGTCGGCTGGGTCGCCTGGGCGACGTACCGTTCCCTCCACGTCCGCCACGAACGGCTCGCCCCGCACCACGCGGTCAACAGGCTGGTGCTGGCCAAGTCGTGCGCGCTGGCCGGAGCGATGGTGGCCGGCGGCTACTTCGGCTACGCGTTCAGCTGGCTGGGCCACACCGACGCCGAGCTGGCCCGGCTGCGGGTGACGCAGGCGGTCCTCGCGGGGCTGGCGAGTGTGCTGATCGTCGCAGGGTCGCTGCTCCTGGAGCGCGCGTGTCGAGTCAGCGACAAGGACTCCTGAGTCCTACCCTGGCCCCATGGCCAGCTCTTCCCCCTCCCGTCCGGCTTCCGCGGCGTCCCCTGCCGCCCCTTCTCGCCCTGGCCGGCGACGGCAGCGGAGCGTCCGCGTCACCGTCGCGGTCCTGCTGCTGAGCCTCGCCAGCCTCGCCGTCGTCGCCGCGCTGCCCACCCAGTCCCCGGTGTGGCTCAGCGTCGCGGCCGTGCTGGCGCTGGCCTGCGGCTGGGCATCGGCGCGGATCGTCTACACCGAGCTGGCCCAGAGCCGCCGCGAGGCGGCCGCCGACCGCGCGGCGCAGGCGCAGGCCTACCGCAGCATGTTCTCCGAGCGGGCCACCGAGCACGCCGAGTTCACCTCGGCGATGACCGACAGGCTGGTCCGCCGCGACAAGGAGATTGCCGACCTCGAGAACGCCGTGGTGTCCGCGCAGAAGCGGGCCCTGGAGGCCGAGACCCGCGTGCAGCGGGAGGCGCGCCGTGCCAACGACGCCCAGGAGCAGGTGGCTGCGTTGCAGGAGGAGGTCCAGCAGCTCCAGATCCGCAAGGCCGAGGAGGCCGACGAGCTCGCCAGCTGGGACGCCGCGCTGCTCGCCCAGGTCCAGCCGGGCGTGGAGACGGTCGTGGACCTGATGGCCTGGGAGGAGAAGGTGTCCGCAGGCACGCAGGGCAGCGGCGAGGGTGACCAGAAGCACGCCTGAGCACGCCCGCCGACGGGGCGGCGCAGATGTGACTGAGATCACGTCTCCGCCGCCCCGTCGGTGCGCTCGGGCCCGAAGTGCGGAAGACTGACCCGGGTGATGTCGACAGAGCCGACCGGCAAGGACGAGTCCCGCGACCTGATCTACACACCCGAGCTGCCCGACGGCTGGCGCGCGTCGGCCCCCGACGAGGCCGACGCCGCCGAGCTGACCGCGCTGCTGCGCCGGCACGAGGAGCACGGCCGGGGATGGCCCGGAGCCAGCGAGGACGACGTCCTCGTGGAGGTCTCCGCCCGCGGCTACCTCACCCGCGACAACATCGTGCTGCGTGACCCCGAGGGCGCGATCCGCGGCTGGGCCAGTGCCCACGACCGGGCCGCCGGCCGGATGCTGCTGGTGGTCGTGGTCGACCCCCGGCTGCAGGCCGAGACCGCCGACCGGGTGGCCACGGCGCTGTTCGCGTGGGCCGAGGAGGCCGCCAGGCAGGTGGGGCGCGAGCGCGGCCTCGACGTCCAGCAGATCGACAGCGGCGCGTTCGCCGACGACCCGCGCCAGCACCGCTGGCTGGAGCGGAGCGGGTTCGCCCGGGTCCGCACCTGGTGGCAGATGACCCGCCCGGTCACCCCGGAGGAAGGCGACCTCGACGCCGACGTCCGCGAGGGCGTCCGGATCCGCCACGTGGAGCGGCAGGGCACCGGGATGCCGTCCGAGGAGGACCTGCGCACCGTGCACGACATCCTCGAGAGCGCCTTCGCCGACCACTTCAACTCCCACGAGGAGACCTTCGACGAGTTCGTGTTCCGGCTGCGCGAGGACCCCGGCCACCGGTGGGACCACTGGTGGATCGCCGAGCTGGTCGACGGCGACGAGCCGGAGCCCGCCGGCGCGCTCGTGGGCGCCGTGGTCGAGGACGAGGACGGCAAGGCCGTCGGCAGCTACGTGGAGTACATCGGTGTGCTGGCCAACGCGCGCGGCCGCGGCGTGGCGAAGTCGCTGCTGGCCACCGTGATCGCCGACGCCGCCTCGCGGGGCCGACAGCACGTCGGGCTCGAGGTGGACGCCGACTCGCCGACCGGCGCCGACGCGCTCTACACCTCGATGGGGTGGCAGACGAAGTACATCACCCAGTCCTGGCACCGCGACGTGCCGGTCACCGGCTGACGGTCGCGGGCGGTCCCCGCGCTCCCTGCGGTCGGAATCCCGGCCGCCGGCCTCCGACAGGCCCGGCCCGCGGGCCTCAGCTCTCGGCGACGGACTTCCGCAGCGCCCGGTGCACCCCCTCGGGGGTGAGCGCCCCGAGCGGCTCGCCGTCGCGGAGGACCATCACGGCCGGCTCGTCCTGCCGCATCATCGTGGCGAGCGCATCCTCCAGGGAGGAGCCGACGTCGACCGACGCGGTCAGGCGTTGCCCGTCCAGCGGCTCGAGGTCGGCCTCGACGATCGGAGTGACCGAGAGCCGGCGCAGGCCTCGTGAGGCACCGACGAACTCCGCGACGAAGTCGTCGGCGGGCCGGCCCAGGATCTGCGCCGGTACGTCGTACTGCGCCAGCCGGCCGCCGTTGGCGAAGACCGCCACCCGGTCGCCGAGCCGGACCGCCTCGTCGATGTCGTGGGTGACCATCAGGACCGTCTTGCCCAGCTCGCCCTGCAGGCGCAGGAACTCGTCCTGGAGACGGGCCCGCACGATCGGGTCGACCGCCCCGAACGGCTCGTCCATCAGCAGCACCGGCGGGTCCGCGGCCAGCGCCCGGGCGACGCCCACCCGCTGCCGCTCGCCGCCGGAGAGCTGGTGCGGGTAGCGGTCGGCGTAGTGGGCCGGGTCGAGGCCGACCACCTCGAGCAGCTCGTCCGCGCGCGCGGCCGCCTTCTTCCGGTCCCAGCCGAGCAGGGACGGCACGGTCGCGACGTTGGTGCGGATGCTCTGGTGCGGGAACAGCCCGATCTGCTGGATTACGTAGCCCATCCGGCGGCGCAGCGCCACCGGGTCGGCGTGGGTGATGTCCTCGCCGTCGAGGAAGATCTGCCCGCTGGTCGGCTCGATGAGCCGGTTGACCATCTTCAGCGTGGTGGACTTGCCGCAGCCCGAGGGGCCGACCAGCACGACCATCGCGCCGCGCGGCACGTCCAGGTCGAGCTCGCGCACCGCGACGGTGCCGTCCGGGTAGGTCTTGCCCACACCGACAAGACGGATCATGGGCTGCCCGGTAGCGTCCATGCCGTGACCCTACTGCCTGCGGCCATGACGCCCACCTGGCTGAGCGCGGCAGTCAGTGGCTCGTCGGCCGACTGCTACAGCCGCGAGGTGAACCACTGGTTCTGCCCGTCGTACCTCACCGACCGGCGCGAGGATCTCGTCGCCGCCACCGTCCAGCACCTCGGGATCACCGCCGCCTCGGTACTGCTCGGGTTGGTGCTCGCGCTCCCGCTCGCGCTCCTGGCGCGACGCTTCGCCCGGCTCGAGAACGGCATCCTGGGCTTCTCCACGGCGCTCTACACGATCCCGTCCCTGGCGCTGTTCCCGTTGATCGTGCCGTTCACGGGGCTGACCCCGACCACGGTCATCGTCGGCCTGGCGCTGTACTCCCTCACGATCCTGGTGCGCAACACCCTCGAGGGCCTGCGCGGCGTGCCCGACGACGTCCGGGAGTCCGCGGTCGGCCTCGGCTACTCGCCGGCCCGGCTGCTGCTCAAGGTCGAGCTGCCGCTGGCGCTTCCGGTGGTGATGGCGGGCCTGCGGATCGCGACGGTCTCGACGGTGGCGCTGACCACCGTCGGCGCGATCGTGGTGTACGGCGGGCTCGGCAACCTGCTCGCCACGGGGGTGCAGGAGAACTTCAAGGCGCAGATCCTGGCCGCCAGCGTGCTCTGCGTGGTGCTGGCCGTCGCGCTCGACGGGCTCCTGCTCGGCGTGCAACGGCTGCTGACCCCCTGGACCAGGGCAGGAGCCTGACCATGCGGCTTCTCCAGGAGGCGTGGGCCTACCTCAGCGACGGCGCGAACTGGACCGGCTCCGGCGGCATGGGCCAGCTCCTCGTGCAGCAGCTGCTGCTGACCCTGACCGCGCTCGTGCTCGCGATGCTGGTCGGCCTGCCGGTCGCGCTGTGGCTGGGCCACCTCGGCAGGGGCGGCTTCCTGGCCGTCAACGTCTCCAACGTGGGGCGGGCGGTGCCGACGTTCGCGGTGCTGGCGCTGCTGAGCGTCGGGCCGGCCGGGACCGCGGTGCTCGGCCCCTACGGGCGGGCCGGGCTGGCCACGCTCCTGGCGCTGCTGCTGTTCGCGCTGCCGCCGATCATCACCAACGCCTACGTCGCCGTGCGGGAGGTGCCCGCCGACGTCCGGGAGGCGGCCGAGGGGATGGGCATGCGTGGCCGGCAGACGTTCCTACGGGTCGAGCTGCCGCTCGCGCTGCCGCTGGTCGCCGCGGGCGTGCGGCTGGCGCTGGTCCAGGTCTGGGCGACGGCCACGATCGCCGCGCTGGTGGCCGGTCCGGGACTCGGCCGGGTGATCACCGACGGCTTCTACCACAGCAACTACGGCCAGGGCTTCGCCGGCGCGATCGTGGTCGCCGTGGTCGCCCTCATGCTCGAGGTCCTGGCGGCGGGAGGGCAGCGGCTCGCGGACCCGCGGCGACGCGGGATGGGGTCGGAACCCGGTGAGACGGTAGCGTCTCCCGCGGGGAGCAGCGCGAACCCCGCCTGACCAGCACGACCGGACACGCGTGGCGACCGCCACGGGACACAGAAGGTGGACACCATGCACGCTCGACGTCTGCTCGCCACGGCTCTGGCCGCGAGCACGCTCATCCTCGGCGCGGGGTGCGCCGGCAACGACGTGGCCTCGAACTCGTCGGCCTCGGACTCGGGTTCGGCCGCGGGCTCGGGCAGCAAGGGCTCGCTCACCCTGTCGGGTCAGAACTTCGGCGAGGCCGCCCTGCTGGCGAGCATGTACCAGCAGCTCCTGGAGAACCAGGGCTACTCGGTCACGGTGAAGCTCGTCGGCTCCCGCGACGTCTACATGGCCAGCGGGCAGTTCCCGGGCGCCATCCAGGTCGTCCCGGAGTACCTCGGCGGCATCGCCGACAAGCTCAACGCCATGCAGAACGGCTCCGACGCCAAGCCGGTGACCACGCCGGACGCGCAGCAGACGATCGACAACGTGCAGCCGCTGGCGAAGAAGGCCGGTATCACGCTGCTGCAGCCGTCCCAGGCCACCGACCAGAACGCCTTCTTCGTCACCAAGCAGTTCGCGGACAAGTTCAACCTCAAGACGCTCTCCGACCTCGGCAAGCTCAACAAGAAGGTCGTGCTGGCGGCGGCGCCCGACTGCGAGGGCCGCACCGACTGCGCCGGCGGGCTGACCAAGACCTACGGCATCGACATCACCAAGGTCTTGCCGCTGGGCTACGCCTCGCCCCAGACGTACGACGCGGTGAAGAAGGGGGAGGCCCAGCTCGGCGAGACCAGCACCACCGACGGCTCCCTGAAGTCCCAGGGCTTCGTGCTGCTCGCGGACGACCAGCACATCCAGCCGGCACAGAACCTGATCCCGGCGGTGAGCACGAGCTACCTCGCCAAGCACCAGGACATCAAGGGCGTGCTCGACAAGCTGATGAGCACGCTCACCACCGATGACCTCGTCCAGCTGAACGCCAAGATCGGCAACGAGCGGCAGAAGCCCGAGGACGTCGCCAAGCAGTACCTCCAGGACAAGGGCCTGCTCTGATCCTGCCGGTCCCGCCCACGACGCCAGCCACGACGACGTCAGCCCGGCGGGCGCGACGGTGAAGGGCGCGCTCAAGGCCGGGCTGCGGCGTGCGGTTCCGCGCCGCGCCCGGGAGCGCGGCAAGCGGGCCCTCGCCGCGCGCGGCCTGCTGACGGTGCCGGGTGCCGAGCACGGGCTGGTCACCGTGCTGGTGCACGTGGCCGGCGTGCCCGCCGGGGCGGTCGACGACTCGCTGGCGACCGTCCGCGAGCAGACGCACGCCTTCCTCGAGGCGCTGGTGCTCATTCCGGCGGACGCCGATGCGGAGGTGCGCGAAGCGGTGGCCGCGCACGCCCGGGCGGACAGCCGGATCCGGCTGCTGCCGGTCCAGGGCGACCCGTGGGCGGAGGGCGCCGTGGCCGCAGCCGGGGCGTCTGCTGACCTTCCTCCGGGCCGGGGACCGGCTGCCGCCGCGGGCGCTGGCGTCGCTGGCCGGCGCGCTGGCCGGCAGCGGCTCGATGATGGCGGTCGGGCGGCTGCGCCAGTCCGGTCGGCCGGACGCCGCGGCCGACGCCGTCCAGCGCCGGGTGCACGCCCGCGGGGCGACGGAGGTGGACACGGACGCGCTTCCGGAGCTGGTCGCCGACCTCTGTCCCGGCAACCGGCTGGTGCGCGCGGACTTCTGGCGCCGGCACGCCCCGCGCCGGCGCCTCGACGAGGACTGGCTGCGGTCGCCGGCGGTCGCGGCGGCCGTGCTCGCCGCGCCGGCGGTCGACGTGCTCCCCGACGTCACCTACGAGCTCGTGCGGCGGGGTCCGGAGGGCGTCTTCGGTGCCACCCCGCCGGTGCTGCACGAGCTGGCGGAGTGGGCCGACCGTGCCGAGGACGTGCTCGCCGCGACCGAGGGCCGGCCCGCCGCGCGCGCCGCCTGGGTGCGCGACGTGCTCGGCGGTCAGCTGCCGCGCTTCCTCGACGACTCCGAGCGAGCCACCGGGGCGCAGTGGGAGTCGCTGCAGCGGCTCGCGGCGACGTGGCAGGAGCGGGCGGCCCACGTGACCTGGACGTCGGTGGACGTCGAGCCTCGCACCAAGGCCTGGCTCGCGGCGCGCGGCGACCGTGCCGGCCTCGAGGACTTCGTCGCCGGCCGCTGGTTCGAGGAGGGCGACCTGCGCACCACGGTGGAGGCCGGCGAGGTGCTGGCGGCCTGGCCCGGTGCCGCCGGCGCGCTGCCGGAGGAGGTGCGGCGGCTCTCCGCGGACGAGGCGCCGCTGGTGCTGTCCGTGCGCCGGCTCCGCTGGTGCGGAGACAGCCTCGAGGTGGAGGGCGCGGCCTACGTCCGCCACGTCGACCTGCACGGCGCCGTGCCCGACCTCACCCTCAGCGTGACCTGCGGCTCCACGTCGGTGGAGCTGCCGGTCGAGCAGTACGTCGACCCGAGCGTCAGCCGTTTTGCCGGTGACCGCTACCAGGACTACGCCCCCGGTGGGTTCCGGATCCGGGTCGACGCCCGCGACCTGGTCTCGCGTGCCCCCGCGGGCGGCCGCTGGGAGCTCTCCGCGGCCCTGGCCGTGCGGGCCCTGTCGCGGGCCGGGGGCGTGACCCAGGTCGACGCCCAGGCGGCCCCGGGCCGGCTCCCCGCTCGCGTCGTGGATGGCCGTGAGGTGTCGGTCGACCTCGGTGACGGGTTCGCCGTCCGCGTCCTGCCCGCACCGGCGAAGGCCGTGGACGCGAGTCCGTCGGGGCCCGGGTTCGTGCTGCGCGACGTGGCGCTCGACGGCCTCGCGCTCGTGCTGACCGGGGACTGGCGCGGTGTCCCACCGGAAGCGCGGACGCTGTCCCTGACCAGCCCGCGTGGCAGCGTCGACGGCCGTACCACCGAGGACGGGGGCGTGACCGTGCCCCTGACCTGGTCCGAGCTCGGGCTGCCGGAGACGCCGCTGCCCGCCGGGCCCTACCGGCTGCGAGCCGGCCGCGCCGGGTCTCCGGTCGCCGTGGAGGTGGCCGAGGAGCTGCGCGCCCGGCTGCCCGAGGACCAGCTCGCTTCCGCGCACCGGCTCCGGGTGCGGATGCAGGGCGCCGTGCCGGTGCTCCAGCTCGGGCCGCCGCTGGCCGACGACGAGCTCGGGCCCTACGCCCAGCAGCGGCTCCGCGAGTGGTACGTCGACGAGGCCGGCCGGGCGCCGATCGACAGCGGCCTGGTCTACCTGCAGTCCTACACCGGCGAGGCGGCCACGGACAGCCAGCTCGCCGTGTTCGACGAGCTGCGCCGCCGGCGTCCGGAGCTGCGGTTCGCGTGGGGTGTCGCGGACGCCTCCTGCCGGCTGCCCGACGGCGCCCGCCCGGTGCTGATCCGCAGCCGGGAGTGGTACGCCACCCTCGCCACCGCCGGCTGCCTGCTGGTCAACATCGACCTCGAGCGGTGGTTCCGCAAACGGGAGGGCCAGCTGGTGGTGCAGACCTACCACGGGCACCCGTCGAAGACGATGGGCATCGACCTGTGGCGCGCGAAGGGGTTCACCCCTCGCCGGATCGAGGCCGAGCTGGACCGCACCGGGCACGTGTGGGACGTGCTGCTGTCCCCGTCGCCGGAGATGGACCACCACTTCCGCGAGCAGTTCGACCTGCGCGGCGACCTCGTGAGCACGGGCTTCCCCCGCGACGACGTACTCACCTCGCCGGAGGCGGCCACCCGGCGTGCCGAGACCAGGCGCCGCCTCGCGATCGGCGCGCACCAGACCGGGGTCCTCTACGCCCCCACCTGGCGCGAGGACCTGGCCACCGCGCCTCGCGCCGCCGCGATGGCCGACCACCTCGACCTCGAGGCGGCCGCCGAGGCGCTCGGTGAGGACTACGTGATCCTGCTCCGCGGCCACCGCTTCCACGCCCGCAACCCGGCGCGGCGCGGACGGACGGCCCGGATCGTCGACGTCACCGACCATCCCGAGATCAACGACCTCGTGCTCGCCTCCGACGCGGCGGTGCTCGACTACTCCTCGCTGCGCTTCGACTACGCCCAGACCGGCAAGCCGATGCTCTTCCTGGTGCCGGACCTCGACTCCTACACCGAGGGCCTGCGGGGCTTCCTCTTCGACTTCCGGCAGACCGCCCCCGGCCCGCTGCTGCGCAGCACCGAGGAGGTGGTCGCCGCGCTGCGCGACCTGCCCGCCGTGCGTGCCGCGCACCGCGAGGCGCTGGAGGCGTTCAACCGCACCTACAACCGGCTGCAGGACGGGCACGCGGCGGAGCGGGTGGCCGAGGCGGTCCTGTCCCGGCTGACGGGACTGAGCGCTACTTGTCGATGTCGCCGACCACGAAGAACATCGACCCGAGGATCGAGACCAGGTCGGCCACCACGCAGCCCGGCAGCAGCTCGGGCAGCACCGCGAGGTTGTTGAACGAGGCGGTGCGCAGCTTCAGGCGCCACGGCGTCTTCTCGCCGCGCGAGACCAGGTAGTAGCCGTTGATCCCCAGCGGGTTCTCCGTCCAGGCGTACGTCGACCCCTCCGGCGCCTTGAGGATCTTGGGCAGCCGCAGGTTGATCGGCCCCCGCGGCAGCGACCCCAACCGGTCGAGGCAGGCGTCGGCGAGGTCGAGGGAGACCTTGACCTGGTCCATCAGCAGCACGAACCGCGCGTAGCAGTCACCCTGCTCGCGGGTGACCACCTGCAGCACCCCGTCGGCGGCCAGCTCGTCGTAGGCCAGGTAGGGCTCGTCGCGGCGCAGATCGAAGTCCACGCCGCTCGCCCGAGCGATCGGGCCGGACACGCCGTACGCGTCGACGAGCTCGGGCGAGAGCACGCCGACGCCCTGGGTGCGGGCCCGGAAGATCTCGTTGTCGAGCAGCAGGTCCTCGATCTGCGGCAGCCGCGACCGCACCGCCTCGACCGCGGCCGCGCAGCGCCCCAGCCAGCCGGCCGGGATGTCCTCCTTCAGGCCGCCGACCCGGTTGAACATGTAGTGCATGCGGCCGCCGGAGATCTCCTCCATGACCTGCTGGAGCGTCTCCCGCTCGCGGAAGGCGTAGAACATCGGGGTGATCGCACCGAGCTCGATCGGGTAGGAGCCCATGAACATCAGGTGGTTGAGGACCCGGTTGAGCTCGGCGAGCAGCGTGCGCAGCCACACCGCGCGCTGGGGCACCTCCATGCCGAGCATCCGCTCCACGGCCAGCACCACGCCGAGCTCGTTGGAGAACGCCGAGAGCCAGTCGTGCCGGTTGGCCAGCACGATGATCTGGCGGTAGTCGCGCACCTCGAACAGCTTCTCCGCGCCGCGGTGCATGTAGCCGACCACCGGGTCGCAGCCGACGATGCGCTCGCCGTCCAGCGTGAGCGAGAGCCGCAGCACGCCGTGGGTGGCCGGGTGCTGCGGGCCGATGTTGAGCACCATGTCCTGGGTGGCCAGGCCGGGGACGCCGCCGCGCTCATGCTCGACGAAGCCGGCGGCGCCCGCGCCGATCCCGACCGTGCGTCTGTCCGTCACCCGATCATCCTGGCACGCGTGGCCCGCCGGCCGCCGGAGCGGCGCCGAACCGGCTCAGGAGAAGAACGCCTCGATCACGCGCTCGGTCGCGTGGCCGTCGTGGAGCTGGTTGAACCGCTCGTTGAACTCCTCGACCTCCCCGGCGTACTTCTGCGCGACCGCGGGCAGGTCGAGCAGCGCGTCCGCGACCTCCTGCGTCGTCGCCAGCCACGGCCCGGGCGCCGTGCCCGCGTAGTCGAAGAGCGGCGGGCGGGAGGCGAAGTACTCGTCGACGTCGGGCACGAAGAAGACCCCCGGCCGGCGGGTCAGCGCCCAGTCGAAGCGCAGCGAGGAGTAGTCGAGGATCGCCGCGTCGGCGGCCACGGTCAGCTCGTTGATCTCGGGGTAGTCGGTGACGTCGACGACCTGCGGCAGGTCGTTGACGCGGGCCGCGGCCCGCTGGTTGTTGTTGTGACCGCGCAGCAGGATCACGTAGTCCGGCCCGAGCCTGGCCACCAGCTCTTCGAGGTCGAGCTCGTCGAACAGCGTGGCGGTGTAGCTCTTCGTGGTGAGCTTGTCGCGGTAGGTCGGAGCGTAGAGCACCACGGTCTTGTCGGCCGGCACCCCGAGCCGGTGCAGCACGTCGGCGCGTACGGCGTCCCGGTCGGCGTTGACGATGAAGTCGTCGCGGGGGTAGCCGGTCACCAGGATCTCGCCCTCATAGTCGTACTCCCGGCGGTAGAAGTCCACGCACATCTGGCTGGGAACCAAGATCGCGTCCCACTCCCGGTTGCGGCGGGCGTTCTCGTAGGCGACCTGGTCGCGGCGCATGCCCTTGCCGAGCCAGAACGTCGCGCCCATCGACTTGAACGGGTAGCCGTGGAAGGTCTGCAGGTAGCGCTGGAACGGCCGCTTGCGGAAGAACCCGTCGAAGTCGATGTTGTTGCACAGGTAGCGCGACGAGGCGAGCACGTCGTACCACTCCCGGCTGCCCATGACCACCGGGACCGAGCCCTCGGGCACCTCGACGGAGCGGTCCAGCACGCCCCAGTAGCGGGTCAGGTCCGGCCGCGCCCGGTGCAGGCCCTCGTCGAGCGCGCGCTGGCTGTCGGTGGCGAACTCGCCGCGGTAGCACTGGAACAGCACGCTCTCGCGGGCGGCGACGTCGGCGGTCTGGTAGCGCCGCCGCAGCGCCACCTGCTTGGTCAGGCCCCGCTCGTCGTGCCGCAGCGGCGGGAGCAGCTCGATCTTCAGCTCGGCGCCGGGCGACATCCACACCCGCACGGTGACCTGCTCGTCGAGGAGCCGCTGGGGAAGGGTGTCGCGCAGCTCGGGCGCGCAGCGGGCCGGCAGGTCGGCGCCACCGGGACCGGGGCAGACCACCGCGTAGTTCCCGGAGGGGGCCACCCGCGGTCGGCCGTGGGAGTCCGGTGCCTGCCTGTCGAAGCGCAGCACGCTCGTGCCGTCGGCGTTCTGCTCCACCGACAGCAGCTCGAGCCGCGTGCGCGGGTTGCGCACCTCGGTGGCCCGCAGCTGCTCGTCGGACAGACCCTCGTGGGCGACCGTGAGGACGAGGGCGCCCTCGCTCACCGTCACGTCGGTGACCGAGAACAGCGGGGTGTCGCTGAGCAGCCCGGCCCGGTTCTGGGCGTCGCGCCGCCAGACCGTCGAGCCGGCGCCGTGCGTGCCGACCGAGAGTGGCGCCGGTGCCGACCACATGACCGGCACCGCGGTGTCGTCGGCGAGCACCGCCACCACGTCCCAGCTCTCCGGCGTGGAGCCGGCCGGCCGGTCGAGGCGCAGCTCGAAGCGGTAGCGGCCGGTGCCGCCCGGGCCTTCCGGGCTCTCGGGCCGGAGCCGTGCGGTCACCGCCTGCTGGTCGCTTCGTCCGGTGGCCCGCAGCGCCTTGGGACGGGCCAGCGTCGGGTCGAGCACCCGGAGGACCCCGGACACGGATTGCCCGGCCCCGGTGCCGACCTGCTCGGCGACCACCTGCGCGCGCTCGACCCTCAGCACGAAGCCGTGCTCGGCGTCGACGGCGGGGGTCACCGTCCCCGGCTCGCCGGCCAGGACGGCCGGCATCGACCACGGCCGGGTCGCCGACGACCCCTTGGTCTTGTTGTGGGCCGAGCCGGACCGGCGCACGCCGTCGACGCAGACGTCGAGGTCCAGCCGCCAGGTGGCGCCGGACCCGCTGGCCTGCACCAGCGCCGCCACGTCGACCTCGACGGTGAAGCCGCTGCCGTCGACGTCGGCGTTGTGGTGGGCCGCCCACACCGACGCCTCGGGCAGGAAGCGGGGAGTGAGGTCGAGGTCGACGGCGGCGCCGGTGGCGGTGTTCACCAGCCGGGCCCGCGTGTTCGGGTGCCGGTCGGGAACGGCGAGGCCGCGGATGAGGGCCCAGCCGGCGATCTCCACCAGGGAGGGGTCCAGCCAGCGCACGTGGTCGACGACGCCCTCGAAGTGCGTCTCCAGCGGGCTCAGCTCGCGGATCTCGGTGGGCAGCCCGGTGAAGAACGCGCTCTCCTCGGTGACCGAGGCGACCACCTTGCCGTCCTCCACGCGGGTGGGGGGCAGCTGGCTGACGTTGCGGAAGTAGTCCTCGGCCTCGACCAGGTCGTCCCAGCGACCCTCGGCGATCAGCCAGGCGCGGATCTTCTGGTAGGCCCGCACCTCGGCCAGCGCACGGGGGGTGGCGCGGTGGAGGAACGTGGCGTAGACGGCCGAGAGCAGGCGGCGGTACATCTCGTCACCGGTGACCGCGTGGGAGATGAACGCCGGGAAGTCGACCTCCAGGGCGCGGGCCACCCAGAGGTCGTAGACGAAGTCGGAGGCCTCCTCGCGCAGCAGCGCGTTGGCCTCCTCCTTGACCTCGATGCGGTCCAGCAGGTTGGGCAGGTTGGCCTTCTGCTGCCCGGTCGAGGTGAGGTTCTCGCGCAGCCGCCAGTTGTAGGTGACCCGGGAGAGGATGTCGAACTTCCGCGCCCGCACGTAGGCGGTCAGCATCGGGACGTGGTCCTCGTAGGCGATGTGACCGCGGAAGCCGCCCACCTGCTCGACCCAGAAGCGGGTCCGGAACATGCGGTTGCACGCGATGATGTCCTGCATCGCGTTCGGGAAGTCCTCCAGCGTGGTGCCGAGCCGGTCGGCCTGGTGGACGGTCCGCGCCCACACCGTCTTGATCAGCTGGTTGTTCCGGAACCGCCGCACGCTGCCGACGGCGAGGTCGGAGCCGGTGCGCTGCAGCGTGGACACCATGTGCTCGTAGGCGGCCGGCGGCACCGTGTCGTCGGAGTCGAGGAAGGTCAGGAACTCCCCGCGGGCGTGGGCGACGCCGAGGTTGCGGGCGACGCCCTGGCCGGAGTTGGCCTGGGAGAGGACGCGGACCCGGGGGTCCTTCCTGGCGTACTCCTCCAGGATCTGCGGGCACGCGTCGGTGGAGCCGTCGTCGACGGCGATGACCTCGAGGTTGGCCAGGGTCTGGCCGAGCGCGCTGTCGAGGCACTCGGGCAGGTACTCGGCGACGTTGTAGACCGGCACCACGACGCTGAGCAGCGGCTGCGCGGCCGCCCGCTGCGCCTCGAGGTAGTACTTGCCGCCGAGGGAGCGCGCAGCCCGGCGGATCGAGGTCGGCGTGACCTTGCGGGCCAGCTGCAACGCACGTACGCCCGCCGGCTCCTGCCGTGTCATGCCTGGTGAACCGTCCTCGTCTGGGGGAAGTGGAGGCGGGTCAGGAGCCCGCCGTGCCGGGCCTCGGTCATGATAGAGGACCGCGACGGGCCGCCTCAGCCGCGCCCGTCGAGCTCGGAGGCCACGTCCGCCGCGGCGAGGTGGCTGGTCAGCGGGTCGTCGCGGCGGATGTCGATGATGTGCCCGGTGTCCCCGGAGACCAGCGTGCTCAGCGACTGGCGGGCCACCTCCTGGGAGCTCAGCAGCGAGTCCGGCGGCTCCTCGCCGAACGCCTTGGTGCGCATCGGCGTGCCGGTCCGCTCCGGGTTGATGCAGTTGACCCGGACCGCCCACGGCGACCACTCGTCGGCCAGAGCCTGGGTGAGGTTGACCACCGCCGCCTTCGCGGAGGAGTAGAGGCTGTAGCCGCTGCGGCCACGGGTGTAGGAGCTGGAGGTGAACAGCAGCAGGCTGCCCTTGCTCTCGGCCAGGTGCGGGAAGAACTCCTGGGCGATGAAGATCGGCGCCAGGTAGTTGACCTCGGTGGAGGTGTAGACGGTCTCCTCCGAGGTCTCGCGGAGCAGGCCGCGCGGCAGCACCCCGGCGGTGTTGACCACCAGGTCGATGTGGTCGGTCTCGGCGAGCACCGTGGCCACCGCAGCGGCGATGTCCTCCCGGCGCTCGACGTGCGTGCCGGTGGAGGAGCGGCTGAACGAGAACACCTTGGCGCCGTGCTCGCGGGCCAGGTCGGCGATGTCCTTGCCGATCCCGTAGCTGCCGCCGAACACCACCAGGGTCTTGCCGGTCAGCGCCGCGGCCAGGTCCTTCGTGCTCCCCGTCGACGGGACGGTCTGGGAGGTGAGCTGGAAGAGCTTGTCGGCGATGTAGACGTCGATCGGCTCGGTGACCTTCATGTTGCGCTCGTCGCCGGTGACCACCCAGATCGGCACGTCGGGCAGGTAACGGAGCACGACGGTGCAGTCGTCGGTGGCCACGAAGTTCTCGTCGGTCGCGGCCACCTCGTAGGCGCGCCGGATCACCGAGGCGCGGAACGCCTGCGGCGTCTGCCCCCGGCGCAGCCCGCCACGCGGCGGGATGTCGCGGATCGTGTTGTCCTCGGTGACCTCGATGATCGTGTCCGCCGACGGGATCGCGACGTCGACCGCGTCGTACCGGTCGAGCGCCTCGAAACACTCGGTGATGATCCGGGCGCCGACCAGCGGCCGGACGGCGTCGTGGAAGAGCACCTTGCAGTCGTCGTCGCCGAGCGCGGCCAGGGCCCGCTGGGTGGTGCCGTTGCGGGTGTCCGCGCCCTCGAGCACCTGCCGGACCTTGGCGTAGCCGCCGGAGCGCACGATGGCGTGCACGGCGTCGAGGTGGCCCGGGGCCATCATCACGATGATCTCGTCGACGGCCGGGTGCGCGTCGAAGGCGGCGAGGGTGTGCTCGAGGATGGTGCGCCCGGCGATCTTGATCAGCTGCTTGGGAATGTCGAGCCCGACCCGGGTGCCGACCCCGCCGGCGAGGATGACGGCGACGTTGCGGCTCATGACGTGGGGTCCTCTCGACGCTGCGGACTGGGTGCGGTGCCGCGGCGGGCGGCGGAGCGGGCGCGGGCGGCCGCCCGCCGGAGCCGGCCGGCCCCGCGGCGGGCGATCTGGCCGACACCGGCGTTGCGCAGCCGCTCCACCTCGGCGGCCTGCTCCTCGATCCGGGCTCGCTGCGCGCGGACCTTCTTCGTGCTCGCCGCCACCGCCACCTCGTAGCGCTCGGTGCCGGCGCCGTCGATGTCCGCGACCATGCCCCACACGTCCGGGTCCGCGGTATGGCGCAGGTGGATCTTGTGCAGCTCGGCGAGGAACTGGTGGTAGTAGTCCATCGTGTAGTGGACGTAGAACGGTCCCCACGGATGCTCGGGGAACGACGCGAAGCCGCGGTCGGTGAGGTCGATGACGTCGCAGCCGGTGCGCTCGGCGGCGTAGTCGTCCAGCGTCGCCCACAGCCGGTTGGCCTCCGCGACGTCGAGCTTGCTGAGCTTCTTGTACTTCGTCAGCCGGACCGGGTCCGGCCGGTCGGGTACGACGATCCGGTTGGTGTTGAAGCCGCGGTGCAGGACCAGCGTGGTGTCGGGCAGGTTGGCCTCGAAGAACTCGACGAACCGGTCGAAGGCGTCCTTCCAGAGGGAGAGGTACTCCTCCGTGTCGTCCTGGATGCGCAGCCGGGTGAACCCGCCGGAGTCCTTGAGGTCACGGTAGAGGTCGGTCTTCCACAGCTTCCACCGGTTGTTGGTCAGGTAGCGGCCGTCCTCGAGGCGGAGGCACCCGAAGTGGATGTCGCCGAAGAAGTCGAGGATGAGGTAGGCCGGCTGCAGCGCGACGACCTCGGCCAGGAACTCCCTGGTGAGGTCGGTGCGGACGTTCCACCGGTCGTAGTCGGACAGCTCGCCGGCCGGCTGCGTCGCCGGGTCGCCCTCGAGCTCCACCGGCGGCGACATCAGGGCGATCATCGACGACTGGTTCTGCACCAGGGGGCAGGTGTAGTAGCGCTTGTAGCCGGGGTTGAACCGCGAGTTGAAGTTGTCGCGCGTGACGCAGCTGCCCAGCACCGCGACCTCGATGGGGAGCCCGTCCAAGTTCCTCTTCCCTTCCGGTGCCGGGCCGGGAACGGCCCAGCGGATCATAACGTCAGCGCCGGCCGCGGCTCAGCCCCGGCGAAGGGCCCGCACCAACGGGCCGGCGAGGTACGGCGCGAGCGTGCGGTTGTAGGTGGCCGTCAGGTGCGAGCCGTCGAAGTAGACGACCACGTCGCCGACCACCGCCGGGCACACCGTGTCGGTGCAGATGTGGTCGGTGAGGTCGACCATCGACACCTGCGGGCTGCCGAGCCGGTCCGCGGCCTCGGCGAGCGGCTCGGCGGGGACCCACTTGTCGCGCGGACCGTCGCAGGCGGCCAGGTGGTCCAGGTGCGCGGCCACGCAGTCGGGGACCTGCCGGCCGGGGGCAGGGGTGTCATGGATGCCGACCACACGTAGCCCGGCCCGGGTCCAGCGCTCCAGGATCTGCTGGTAGCCGCGCCGGTAGGCCGGTCCGCTGGCGGCCAGGCTGTCGCTGCCCTGCGCGGGGTAGGAGATCCGGTTCGACATCACCACCAGGTCGGGGTGGGCCTTCGCCACCCGCTCGGCGGTGCGCACCGCCCAGTCGTGGCAGGCCCGGGCCTGGCCGGTGGTCGGGTAGGCCTGCATGGTGGTCGCCATCGCGCACCGCGAGGCGAGGTAGGTGTCGATCCGCCAGCCGCGCTGCTCGGCGATCGCCCGCAGCGCCGGCAGCCACTGGCCGGCGTGGGAGTTGCCGACCAGGGCCACCGACACCCTGGCGTGCGGGTCCCCGAAGGTGCACCGGATGGTCGGGTAGTCCGGGAGCGAGGACCAGCAGTCCTTGCCGCCGGAGACGTCCGGGTAGGCCGCCGACTTGTCCAGGGCGGCCTGAGCGGGCGCCGGCAGGACGGGGCCGTGCTGCGTGCGCGGCCGGCAGTGGTTGGCCGGGTCCAGCGCCGCGGCGCCGAAGCAGGGACGGTCGGACGAGAGCGCCTGCGCCAGCTGCAGCCGATCCTGGCTCTCGCGGTGCTGCACCTCGAGCACGAGCGCGCCGGAGAGGCCCACGACCACCGCCATGCCGGCGGCGGCGAGCACGAACGGCTTGGCGAGCGGGCGTCCCCAGCCCGGCGCGCGGAAGCGGTCCTCGACGTAGCGCTTGGTCAGGGCGGCCAGCACGAGGGTGGCCACGACGATCGCCGACTTGTCGAGCAGGCCGTCGTGGCCGCCGCTGACGAACGGCACGAGCACCAGCAGCGGCCAGTGCCACAGGTAGACCGAGTAGGAGACGTCGCCGAGCCACTGGGCGGGTCGCAGCGCCAGCAGCGGCCCGGGCGAGAGCCGCTCGCGTGCGCCCGGGTTGGCCGCGATCACCGCGGCGGCGCCGGCCACCGGCAGGGCGGCCTGCCAGCCCGGGAACGGGGTGCTGCCCGTGTAGGTCCAGGCCGTCCAGCCGATCGCGGCGAGCCCGGCCCAGGCCAGCACGGCGCGCGCGACCGGGGGCACGCCGAGCGCGGCCGCCGTACGGTCCGTGCCGATCGCGCGTCGCGAGACCCACACTGCGAGGACGCCGCCGGCGCCGAGCTCCCACATCCGCGTCGGGGTCACGAAGTAGGCGCTTGCCGGGTCGGTCGCGGTGGCGTGCACCGAGTAGGCCAGCGACGCGGCGGCGAGGGCGCCGAGGCCGCCGAGCACGAGGAAGGCGGTGCGGCGGGCCGACCAGCGTCGCCAGGTGGCGAGGCCGACCAGCAGCAGGATCAGGATCGGCCAGAGGAAGTAGAACTGCTCCTCCACCGAGAGCGACCAGAAGTGCTGCACCGGCGACGGGGCGTTCTCCGCCGCGAGGTAGTCCACCGAGTCCGCGGCCAGCGCCCAGTTGACGACGTACAGGGCGGCGGCGCCGACCTGCCGGGCGGTGTTGGCCCACTGGGTCTCCGGGGCGACCACCCGGGCGGCCGCCAGCGTGGAGGCCAGCACCAGCAGCGAGGCGGGCAGCAGCCGGCGCACGCGCCGCGACCAGAAGGCGGCCAGGTCCCGTCCGGACCGCGGCGGGTGGGCCAGCAGGTGCGAGGTGATCAGGAAGCCCGAGATGACGAAGAACACGTCCACGCCGGTGAAGCCGCCGCTGAGCTGCTTCGGGAACAGGTGGTAGACCACGACCAGGCTGACCGCGACCGCGCGCAGGCCCTGGATGTCGGTGCGGACGCCGGCGCGGGCCTGCGGACCGCGGGTGTGCCTGCCGCGGGCCGCAGAGCGGGGCGTCCCCGAGGGGCCGGCCGTGCTCGTGGTGCCGGTCGTCACGCTGCGCCTCCCGCGTGGTGGTCGGGTCCGGGGTGGTCGGGCCAGTGGCCGGGCCTCGGGTCAGGTCTGTCGTGGTCGGAGGGACCTCCCGACTATACGGAGGGCGCGCGGCCACGGTCGCCTCGCCTGCGGCCGCGCCCGCAGCCCCGCCGCCCGCCAGGAGCGGCCCGGCTACAGTTGCGACACCACCTCGCAGTCCCCCGTCCGCCGTCCCCCGCACGACGAAAGGCCCCTCAGGTGTCCGACTTGCTGCTGCCGCAAGGAGCGCGTCTGGTCCACATCGGGCCGCAGAAGACCGGTTCCACGGCCATCCAGAACTCCCTGCACGCGGCGCGTGAGCAGCTGCCGCAGCACGGCGCCTACTACGCGGGCGCCGGGTCCCGCCCCCGTGAGGCGGGCTGGGCCATCCTCGGCGGCAAGGCGCCGGTGGGCCGTCCGCAGCCGCGCATGGAGCGCTGGGACGAGCTCGTCGAGGAGGTCAGCAACGTCGGTGACCTGCGCGTGTGCGTGAGCAACGAGGACTTCGGCCGGGCCACGCCCGAGCAGATCGAGGCGATCGTCGAGGGTCTCGGCGGGGACCGGGCCCATGTCGTCGCGGTGGTGCGCCGGCTGGACCGCTACTTCCCCTCGCAGTGGCAGGAGCGGGTCAAGGCGCGTGAGGTGCGGTCCTACGAGGACTGGCTGCGGGTCATCCTCGGCGACGACCAGACCGACTGGCAGTGGAACCACATCTGGTACCCGCACGGTGTCGAGGGCCTGGTGTCCCGGTGGACCGACGTGGTCGGCAAGGACCGGATGACGCTGATCGTGGCCGACGACCAGAACCGCGCGCTGCTGCCGAACACCTTCGAGGAGATGCTCGGGCTGCCGCTCGGCATGCTCCAGATGGAGGAGCTGCGGTCCAACCGGTCGCTGAGCTTCAACGAGGCCGAGGTGCTGCGCGCCCTCAACATCGTCTTCCGCAGGAACCAGATGCCCGACTGGTCCTACGCGCAGTACGTCCAGGGCGGCGTGATCAAGGGCCTCAAGGGCCGTCCCCGGCCCCAGGACCACCAGTCGCTGCCCGGGTTGCCGCCGTGGGCGGTCAAGCGGGTCGAGGAGCTCAGCCGGGAGCAGGCCGAGGCGGTCCGCTCCTCCGGTGTCCGCGTGGTCGGCGACCCCGACCGGCTGGTCACGCCGGCCGACACGCTGCAGGTCGACGAGCCGGGCTCGGCCCCGCAGATCGATCTCGACACCGCCGCGCAGGCGCTCCTCGGTCTGCTCGACAAGGCCGTGCGGCTGCACGACCGCGAGGAGGCCCGGCGCCAGCGCCAGGTCCGCCGGGTGCGCCGTCGCCAGTCGCGAGGCCGGCTTCTCGACGACGCCTCGGGCCGCGAGCTGCTCGCCTCCGGCCTGCGGCGCGCGGCGGGTCGGCTGACGCGGCGCTGACCGGCGTCCTTCCTCCTCCGACGTACCCTGCCGTTGTGGACGACCTGTTCGCCCCTCCCGGCTCGCCGTGGCGTGGGGTCTCGCCCTCGCTGGCCCGGCTGCGCCGGCTGTGGGCGAGCCTGCTCGCGCTGCTGCTGGTGGTCGTGGGCCTGGTGCTGGTCGCCGTCCTCGCCGCCCCCGCCTGGCTGGCGGTCGTGGTCGTGGTGCCGGTGGTGCTCGGCTGGGTGCTCGCCTGGTGGCTGGTCGGGCGCAACGTGCGCCGGTGGGGGTACGCCGAGCGCGACGAGGACCTCTACATCAAGCACGGCGCGCTCTTCCGCAAGCTCGTGGTGGTGCCCTACGGCCGGATGCAGTACGTCGACGTGCACGCCGGTCCCCTCGAGCAGGCGTTCGGCGTGGCCAGCGTGCACCTGCACACCGCCAGCCCCGGCACGAGTGCCCGCATCCCGGGGCTGCCGGCGGCGGAGGCCTCGCGGCTGCGCGACCGGCTGACGTCGCTGGGCGAGGCGCAGGCGGCGGGACTGTGACGCTGCCACCCCACCGACCCGAGCGGCCCGTATCGCCCGTGCCCCCGGCGGAGGAGGTGTCGCAGGAGACGGAGCACCCCTACCGGCGGCTCTCCCCGCTGACCCCGCTGGTGCGGGGGTTCTACCTCGTGGTGGCGTTCGCGGCGACGTCCTGGGACGACTTCCTGCGCGGCGACGTGGGCCCGCTCGGGTGGCTGCTGCTCGCGGTCCTGCTCGGCGGGGCCGTGTTCGGGGCGGCGTCGTGGCTGCGCACGAGGTACTGGATCGAGGGTGACGAGCTGCGCGTGGACACCGGTCTGGTCAGCCGCCAGTCGCGCCGGATCCGGGTCGACCGGCTGCAGGGGATCGACATCGTGCAGCCGTTCGTGGCCCGGCTGTTCGGGCTCGCGGAGCTGAAGATGGACGTGGCCGGCGGCTCCCGCGAGGGGTCCCTGGCCTACCTCCCGGTGCGCGAGGCTCGGTCGCTGCGCGAGCTGCTGCTGGCCCGGCGGGACGCGACGCGCGACGAGCCGGGCGCTCGACCCGTGACCCGGCCCGAGCAGGTCATCGCCCGCCTCGACCTCGGCATGCTCGTGGTCAGCCTGCTGCTGGCGCCGGAGACGCTGGCGTTCGTGGTCGGCGTGCTGGTCTTCGCGCTCGTGTTCGGCCTGCTCGGCTCGCTCGGTGGCGCCGCGGGGGCGGTGCCGGTGCTCATCGGCTTCGGGCTGGCCCAGTTCCGCAAGCTGTCGGCCTTCTACGGGTTCACCGTGCTCGAGACACCGGAGGGGCTCCAGGTGCGGCGCGGGCTGGTCGAGCTCACCACCCAGACGATCGCGCTGCCCCGCGTGCAGGGCCTGGTGGTCAGCGAGCCGCTCATGTGGCGGCCGCTGGGCTGGGCCCGGCTCGACGTGTCGGTCGCCGGCCGGGACCACGGCGAGAACGGCGGACCGGCTCCCTCGACGGTGATGCCGGTCGCCCCCCGCGCGGTGGTGCTCTGGCTGGCGGCTCGACTCCTGCAGGCCGCCTCCGGGGTGGAGCAGGTGCGCGCCGACGTGGTGCCGGTCGCGCCCGCTCCGGCGCGGGCGCGCTGGGTGGCGCCGGTGCGCAGCCGCTACCTGGCCGCGGGCCTCGACGAGCACCTCGTCGTCGGGCGCGAAGGGGTGCTGACCCGTCGTACACACGTGGTGCCGCACGCCCGGGTCCAGTCGCTGCGGCTGCACCAGGGACCCTGGCAACGGCGCTGGGGGCTGGCCGACGTGCTGGTGGACAGCCCGCCCGGTCCGGTGCGGCTGCGCGCGCGGCACCGCGACGTGAAGGAGGCCCGCCGACTGATCGGCGAGGCCAACGACCTCGCCCGCGCCGCCCGCGCCGCCGGCTGACCCGGAGGCCGGCCCGGGAGGCTGACCCCGTGGCGCGCGCCGGGGGTCGAGCCTGTCGAGGCCCCGCGACGGCCGTCAGCCGAACGGGTGCCCCACCCCGCCGACGTCGGAGACCACCCAGAAGAAGTCGCCGAGGCCGCCGGCCGCGGTCAGCTCGGCGGCCTCCCCGGCCGCGGACAGCGCGCGCAGGTAGCCGGCCGGGTCCGCGGTCGCCTCTTCCAGGGGCGGCCGGGCGCCGCTGACACCGAGGGCACGAAGTGCCTCCCGCTGGCGCACCAGCTCGCCGGAGACCCGCGCGGCGACGGAGTCCACGGCGACGTGCGCGGTCACGTCTCGCGACCCGTCGGGCAGCAGGTCCACCTCGCGCCCGTCCCGGTAGGACCGCAGCGACCCGAGGAGCGGCCGGTCCTCGCGCAGGTGCCCGTAGTCGACGGCGACCGCGAGGCCCCGGCTGACCCGGCGTACGACGTCGGCCCAGGCGGCGTCGCGGGTGCTGCCCACCTCGGCCCGTGCCCCTGGCTCGGCGCCGGCCAGCTGCCACCACCGGTCCAGCCAGGCGCCCAGCGAGGCCGGGACCGAGGCGTGCGAGACCGGCTGCCCGGCGGACTCCTCTCCGGTGGCCGGGTCCACGTGGAGCAGCCGCGGGACGCCGTCGGCACCGACCTCGACGACGTGGCAGGGGATGTTGTCCAGCCACTCGTTGGCCACGACCAGGCCGTCCACCGACTCGGGCAGCGCCGTGGTCCACGCGACGGCGGCCGGCAGGGACTCCGGTCGCGGGGCCACCTCGACCCCGAGCAGGTCCAGTCCGGGGTCGAGGTCGTGCAGCTGCACCAGCAGCTCGCCGCGGCCGGCGCCGACGTCGACCACCGTGTCCAGCCCCGCGTCGCGCGCCAGCCGCGCCAGCGCCCGGGCGAACAGGGGGGAGGCGTGCACCGAGGTCCGGAAGTGGGCCACCGGCGACTCGCGGCGGAAGAAGCCCTCCGGACCGTAGAGCGCCGAGTCCCACGCCGCCTTCCATGCGGGGGCGGACGTGGGCGGCGGCACCGCCGGCATCCCGAGGGGGGTCAGGCTGGTCATGGGCGCCAGGTTACGGCGGGCGCGTCCCCGGGTAACGATGTGAGCGAGGCCACGGCGCGGACCGGTTCCGTGCTCCTCGGGCCGGCCCGTACTCTCGACATGCACTGCATCTGCACACCGTCCGGTACCCGTTCGCGGGACTGGAACGAAAGGCGATGAGCTCGATGTCCCGTATCGGGGTTGTGGGCGCCGGCCGCGTCGGCGCCGTCCTGGCCGCAGCGCTCCGCGAGGCCGGCCACGAGATCTCCGCGGTCGCGGGGGAGTCCGAGGCCTCCCGCACCCGCATCGCGACGCTGCTGCCCGGCGTCCGGGTGGACAAGCCCAGCGCGGTCAGCCGCTCCTGCGACCTGCTGCTGCTGACCGTCCCCGACGACATGCTGGCCAACGTCGTCACGATGCTCGCCGCCAGCGGCGCGATCCGCCAGGGCCAGTACGTCGTGCACACCTCCGGCAAGCACGGCCTGGCGGTGCTCGACCCCGCGGCCGCGGTCGGCGCGCACGTGCTCGCCATGCATCCCGCGATGACGTTCACCGGCACCGACGTGGACCTGGCCCGGCTGGCCGGCTGCGCGTTCGGTATCACCGCCGGCGGGGACACCCGCGGGCTCGCGGAGCAGCTGGTCGCCGAGCTCGGCGGCCGCCCCGTGTGGGTCGCCGAGGAGCACCGCGTGCTCTACCACGCGGGTCTGGCCCACGGCTCGAACCACCTGGTCACGCTGGTCGCCCAGGCCATGGACCTGCTGCGGGCCAGCGGCTCGACCGACCCGGCGGCGACGCTGCGCCCGCTGCTGACCGCGGCCCTCGACAACGCGCTGTCCTACGGGGACGCCGCCCTCACCGGACCGATCGTGCGCGGTGACGTGGAGACCGTGCGCGCGCACCTGCGCGACATCGCGGCCTCCTCGCCGTCGACGCTGGAGTCCTACGTGGCGATGGCGCGCGCGACCGCCAACCGCGCCGTGCTCGACGGGCGGCTGCTGCCGATCCGGGCCGCGAAGCTGGTCGGGATCCTCAACGACGCGGTCGCCACGGCCGGCGCCGCCCGGTACCGCTCATGAGCCCGAGCCCGGCCGTGCAGGACCGCGGACGGCTCGGCCGGCTCACCGTGGCCCGCACCCGCGCCGAGCTCGCCGAGGCGCTCGCCCCGACCCGCCGCGACGGCGGGCGCGTGGCGCTGGTGCCCACGATGGGTGCGTTGCACCGGGGTCACGCCGCGCTCATGGGCTCCGCGCGGGACGCGGTCGGCGACACCGACGCGGTCGTGGTCTCGCTCTTCGTCAACCCCCTGCAGTTCGGGCCCGGCGAGGACCTCGACCGCTACCCCCGCACCTTCGACGCGGACCTCGAGGTGTGCGCCGAGCAGGGCGTCGACGTGGTGTTCGCGCCCGGCGTGGAGGAGGTCTACCCCGGCGGGGAGCCGCAGGTGACCGTCGAGCCCGGACCGCTGGGCAGCATCCTGGAGGGCGCGAGCCGGCCCGGCCACTTCCGTGGCGTGCTCACCGTCGTCGCCAAGCTGTTCGGGCTCGTCTCGCCGGACCTCGCCCTCTTCGGGGAGAAGGACTACCAGCAGCTCGCCCTCGTGCGCCGGATGGCCGCCGACCTGTGCCTGCCCCTGGAGGTGCGCGGCGTCGCGACCGTCCGCGAGGAGTCCGGCCTCGCGCTGTCCTCGCGCAACAAGTACCTCGACGACGAGCAGCGGGCCGCCGCGACCAGCCTGTCCCGGGCGCTGCACTCCGGGGCCGCCGCCGGGCCGCACGGCGCCGAGCACGTCCTCGCCGCGGCCCGCGCGGTGCTGCGTGGCGCCCACGGGGTCGACCTCGACTACCTGGAGCTGACCTCCGTCGGTCTGGGCGAGCCGCCCGCGTCCGGGGAGGCGCGGCTGCTGATCGCCGCCCGCGTCGGCTCCACCCGCCTGATCGACAACGTCGCCGTGCTCCTGGGCGAGCCCGCCGCCGACCACCGGCCCCGACACGTAGGGAACCCCTGATGCTGCGCACGATGATGAAGAGCAAGATCCACCGCGCCACCGTGACGCAGGCGGACCTGCACTACGTCGGCTCGGTGACCGTCGACGAGGACCTCCTCGACGCCGCCGACCTGCTGCCGGGCGAGCTCGTGCACATCGTCGACATCACCAACGGGGCGCGCCTGGAGACCTACACGATCGCCGGCGAGCGCGGCTCCGGGGTGATCGGCATCAACGGTGCGGCGGCCAGGCTGGTGCAGCCCGGCGACCTGGTCATCCTGATCGCCTACGGCCAGATGGAGACCGCCGAGGCCCGCGACTACCGGCCGCGGGTGGTCTTCGTCGACGCCGACAACGCGGTCGTCGGGACCGGTGCCGACCCGGCCGAGGTGGTTCCCGGCAGCGGGCTGGTTCGCGGGGACACGCTCGCCGGGGTTCGGTAGCGTCCGCAGCGTGAGCACCTCCGGACCCGACGTCGCGGCCGTGCCGGCCCGCCTGACCGCGCCGGCACCCGGCTGGTCGACGTACGCCGACGTGGTCGTGGTCGGCTCCGGGATCGCCGGTCTCTCGGTCGCGCTCCAGGCCCGCGCCGCGGGGTCGGTGCTGGTGGTCACCAAGGACCTGCTCTCGGCCGGGTCGACGCGCTGGGCCCAGGGCGGTATCGCCGCCGCGCTCGGGCCCGGGGACACCCCCGAGGAGCACCTGCGCGACACCCTGGTGGCCGGCGCCGGGGTCTGCGACGAGGAGGCGGTCCGGGTCCTGGTCACCGAGGGGCCCGACGCGGTGCGCGGCCTGATCGACCTCGGGACCGTCTTCGACCAAAACGAGTCCGGCGAGCTGTCCCTCACCCGGGAGGGTGGCCACCACCGCGACCGGATCGCGCACGCCGGCGGGGACGCCACCGGTGCGGAGATCCAGCGGGCGCTGGTCGAGGCGGTGGCGGCCGCCCCGGAGATCGAGGTGATCGAGCACGCGCTCGTGCTCGACGTGCTCCCGGCCGAGGGCGGCGGTCTGGCCGGCGTGACGCTGCACGTGATGGGGGAGGGCCAGCGCGACGGCGTGGGCGCGGTGAGGTGCCGGGCGGTGGTCCTCGCCAGCGGCGGCATGGGGCAGGTCTTCTCCGCGACCACCAACCCGATGGTGTCCACCGGGGACGGGATGGCGCTCGCCCTGCGTGCAGGGGCGGTGCTCCGCGACGTCGAGTTCGTGCAGTTCCACCCCACGGTGATGTGGCTGGGACGAGAGTCCAAGGGGCAGCAGCCGCTGATCTCCGAGGCGGTCCGCGGCGAGGGCGCCTTCCTCGTCGACGACGACGGCGTGCGCTTCATGCAGGGCCGGCACGAGCTCGCCGACCTCGCGCCGCGCGACGTGGTGGCCAAGGCGATCATGCGGCGGATGCGCGAGACCGGCGCCGAGCACGTGTGGCTCGACGCCCGCCACTTCGGGGCCGAGAAGTGGCAGCGCCGCTTCCCCACCATCCTCGCGACCTGCCGCGCCCACGGCGTGGACCCGGTCACCGAGCTGATCCCTGTCGCGCCGGCGTGCCACTACGCCTCCGGCGGCGTGGCCACCGACCTCGACGGGCGTACGACCGTCCCGGGGCTGTTCGCGTGCGGCGAGGTGGCCTGCTCCGGCGTGCACGGCGCCAACCGGCTCGCCTCCAACTCCCTGCTGGAGGGGGTGGTGTTCGCACGGCGGATCGCCGCCGCCCTCGTGCGCGGCCTGCCCGAGCCGGCCGAGCCCGCGCCGGACCACCGTCCCCAGGGACTGGTGCCGGGCGCGCTGCGTGCGCAGATCCAGCAGACGATGACCGAGCGCGCCGGCGTGCTCCGCTCGCGGGAGGGCCTGGCCGCCGGCGCCCGCGAGCTGGCCGCGCTGACGACCCGGCACGACGAGCGCCCCGGGGTGCCGGCGTGGGAGACCACCAACCTGCTGACCGTCGGCAGCGCGCTGCTCGCGGCCGCGCTGCTGCGCGAGGAGACCCGGGGCTCCCACTGGCGCGAGGACTTCCCCGACCAGGACGACGCGCACTGGGCCGGGCACATCGACATGACGCTCGCCGACGGGCGCCCGACGCCGCGGTTCGCCCCGTCGCCGGTGCGAGGATCGGTCGCATGACCATCGCGCGGACGCCGTACGACTCCCTGCCCAGCGCCCTCGTCGAGGAGCTGGAGCGCTGCCGGCTCGACCCGCGGCACGTCCACCGGGTGGTGGCCGACGCCCTCGCCGAGGACCTGCCCGGCGAGGACGTCACCAGCGCCGCCACCCTGGACCCGACCGAGCTCGCCTGGGGCGACCTGGTCGCCCGCAGCGACGGCGTGGTGGCCGGCCTGCCGGTGGCCGAGCTGGTGCTCCGCTTCGTCGTGGGGGAGGCCGCGGAGGTCCGACGGGTCGCCGCCGACGGCCAGGAGGTCCGTCCCGGCGACGTGCTGCTGTCGGTCCACGGTCCGGTGCCGCTGCTGCTCACCGCGGAGCGCACCGCGCTGAACTTCCTCTGCCACCTCTCCGGGGTGGCCACCGTGACGCACTCCTGGGTGCTGGCACTGCAGGGCACCCGTGCCCGGGTCCGCGACACCCGCAAGACCACCCCCGGCTTCCGGGCGATGGAGAAGTACGCCGTGCGCTGCGGCGGCGGCGTCAACCACCGCGCCTCGCTGTCGGACCAGGCGCTGGTCAAGGACAACCACGTGCTCGCCGCCGGCGGGGTGGTGCCGGCCTACCGGGCGGTGCGCGAGCGCTACCCCTCGCTCCCCGTCCAGGTCGAGGTCGACACCCTCGACCAGCTGCGCGAGCTGCTCGAGGTCGGCGCCGACGAGATCCTGCTCGACAACATGACGCCCGAGCAGCTCGCCGAGGCCGTCCGGGTCACCGCGGGACGGGCCCGGCTCGAGGCCTCCGGCGGGCTGTCGCTGGAGCACGCCCGCGAGGTGGCCGCCAGCGGCGTGGACTTCCTCGCCGTCGGCGCGCTCACGCACTCGGCCCCGATCCTCGACATCGGCCTCGACCTGCGCACGCCCGGGGACTCCGGCCAGGCGCGCGGCCCCCGAGCCTCCGAGTCCGGCGGTTCCTGATGCTGCTGTGCGCGGACATCGGCAACAGCCACACGGTCATCGGCCTGCTCGACGACGGCGAGGTGGTCGACCACTGGCGGGTGGCCACCGAGGAGCGCCGCACCGCCGACGAGTGGGGCGTGCTGCTGCGCGGCCTGCTCAACGACTCCCCGGTCTCCGAGCCGGTCACCGGCATCGCGATCTGCTCGACCGTGCCCGCCGTCCTGCACGAGTGGCGGGAGATGCTGCGCCAGTACCACGGCACCGTGCCCCGGGTCGTGGTCGAGCCCGGCGTACGCACCGGCGTCCCGGTGCTCATGGACAACCCGCGCGAGGTCGGCGCCGACCGCATCGTCAACGCGCTGGCCGCCGCGCACTACTTCCCGGGTCCCTCCATCGTGGTCGACTTCGGGACCGCGACCACGTTCGACGTGGTCAGCGCCCGCGGGGAGTACGTCGGCGGGGCGATCGCCCCGGGCATCGACATCTCGCTGGAGGCGCTGGGTCGCCGCGGCGCGCAGCTGCGCAAGGTCGAGCTGCTGCGGCCGCGCTCGGTGATCGCCAAGAACACCGTCGAGGCGCTCCAGTCCGGCGTCCTCTACGGCTTCGCCAGCCAGGTCGACGGGCTCGTGGGCCGGATGGTCGCCGAGCTCGGGCTCGAGCCGGGCCGGTTCAACGTGATCGCCACCGGCGGTCTGGCCCCGCTCGTCATCGACGAGTGCACGGTGGTCACCGACCACCAGCCGTGGCTCACCCTGCTCGGCCTGGAGCTGGTCTACGCCCGCAACAGCTCGACAAGACCGGCATGAGACGGCTCCGTGGCAACGCATAGGCTTTGGCCCATGACTGACCAGCCACGCGACAACGCCGCGCCCGACGCCGCGGAGGACGACCTCCCCGAGCAGATGCGGGTGCGTCGCGACAAGCGCGAGCGGCTGGTCGGCTCCGGGCACCGGCCCTACCCGGTGACGGTGGAGCGGACCCACAGCCTCGTCGAGATCCGGGACAAGTACGACGAGGCCGGCCTCGAGCCCGACACCCGGACCGGCGAGCAGGTCGCGGTGGCCGGACGCGTCATCTTCTTGCGCAACACCGGCAAGCTGTGCTTCGTCCGGCTGCGCGAGGGGGACGGCACCGAGCTGCAGGTGATGCTGTCGCTGGCCGACGTGGGCGAGGACTCGCTCGCGGAGTTCAAGGCCATGGTCGACCTCGGCGACCTGATCTCGGTGCGCGGCGAGGTGGTCACCAGCCGCCGCGGCGAGCTGTCGGTGCAGGCCACCTCGTGGGCGATGGCCGCCAAGACGCTGCGCCCGCTGCCGAACGAGTACAAGCCGCTCACCGAGGAAGCCCGGGTCCGGCTGCGCTACGTCGACATGATGCTGCGTCCCGAGCCGCGCGAGATGGTGCGCACCAAGGCGGCGGTGCTCAAGTCGCTGCGCAGCACGCTCGACGCGCGCGGCTACGTCGAGGTCGAGACCCCGATCCTGCAGCTCACCAACGGCGGCGCGGCGGCGCGTCCGTTCCGCACCCACCTGAACGCCTTCGACCAGGACATGCTGCTGCGCATCGCGCTCGAGCTGGACCTGAAGAAGGCGATGATCGGCGGCGTCGACCGCGTCTACGAGATCGGGCGCACGTTCCGCAACGAGGGGCTGGACTCCACGCACGCCGCCGAGTTCTCCATGCTCGAGGCCTACGAGGCCTACGGCGACATCAACACGATGAAGGACCTGGTGCGCTCCCTGGTGGTCGACGCCGCCCGGGCCGTCGGGCGCACCGTCGTGACCGCCCGCGACGGTTCCGAGATCGACCTCGAGGCCGAGTGGACCTCGGCGGCCGTCACGGACCTGATCTCCGAGCGGCTCGGCGAGGCCGTCTCCCTGGACACCCCGATGGAGACGCTGAAGAAGTACGCCGAGCGTCACGACATCGAGCTGCAGCCGCACTGGAACGCCGGCGAGCTCATCCTCGAGCTGTTCGAGAAGCTCGTCGAGCACACGCTGCTTCGCCCCACGTTCGTCGAGGACTACCCGGAGTCGGTCCGGCCGCTGGCGAAGCCGCACCGCTCCAAGCCCGGCCACGTCGAGGCGTTCGACCTCATCATCAACGGCGTCGAGCTCTCCCCGGCCTACTCGGAGCTCAACGACCCGGTCATCCAGCGCAACCGGCTCGTGGAGCAGTCGCTGCTGGCCGCCCAGGGCGACCCTGAGGCGATGGAGCTCGACGAGGCGTTCCTGCGCGCCATGGAGTACGGCATGCCCCCCGCGGGCGGCATGGGCATGGGCGTGGACCGGCTGGTCATGCTGCTGACCGGCGCGGGCATCCGGGAGACGATCCTGTTCCCGCTGCTCCGCCCGGAGTAGCCCGCCGGCCCCTTGTGTCCTACGTCCCGGCCCCTTGCGTCATACGTTCGGGTCGCCGGGGCGGCCGTCTCGTATGACGTTCCCGATGGGCCGAACGGCGCCTTTGCGAGATATTCGTGAAGGCGCCGTATTGTTTTTCGCCCGCGCGAAATAAATCGGCGATTCGTCGGGACGATACCGGTTCTGCCGCGGCCTATGAAAAATGTCTCGCGTTTCCTGGGAAATGAATTCGCGGTGTGCGTTATCGTCATTTCGCCGAACCCCCCTGCCTGCCGGCTCCGCAATTGAACCGGCAACGTCGAAAGGTCAATCCATGGCTCAACGTGTGCATGTTGTTCTGGTCGACGACATCGACGGCGGTGACGCGGCCGAGACCGTGTCGTTCGCCCTCGACGGCGTCGACTACGAGATCGACCTCTCCGAGGCGCACGCCGCCCAGTTCCGAGAGGCGCTGGCGCTCTACGTCGGCCACGGTCGTCGTACCGGTGGGCGCAAGCGCGGCGGCCAGCGCGGTGGCGGGTCCGCCGGCAAGGGCCCCTCAGCCGCCGAGATCCGCGACTGGGCCCGCGAGAACGGCTGGGACGTGCCTGCCCGCGGCCGGGTCTCCGCCGAGGTGCGCGAGGCCTACGCGGCCGCGCACTGACCCTGCCCGTCCCGACCCTCCGCGGACGCGACTCGTCCGCAGGGCGTGGCGGCTCCCCGGCGCCGGTGCGGCATGCCGCCGCACCGGCGCCGTCGTGTTCGCTGAGGGCGATCGCTCTGGGGGTGCCCGCGCGGAACACGTAGGGTGACGACAGGGTTGACACACACGTACCGGGTTGGTGATGGCCGATCCGGGGCACAGACACCCCGAACGTGCGGGACTACAGTGCACGTAAGACGGCTTCGTCGCCCGGCGGCGGGGCACGGCAAGGAGCAATGAGGACATGTTCGAACGGTTCACCGACCGGGCCCGCAGGGTGGTCGTCCTGGCGCAGGAAGAAGCCAGGATGCTCTCCCACAACTACATCGGCACCGAGCACATCCTCCTGGGCCTGATCCACGAGGGCGAGGGTGTGGCCGCGAAGGCTCTGGAGAGCCTCGGCATCTCGCTGGAAGCGGTGCGCGCCCAGGTCGAGGAGATCATCGGCCAGGGGCAGCAGGCACCGAGCGGGCACATCCCGTTCACCCCGCGCGCCAAGAAGGTTCTGGAGCTGTCGCTGCGCGAGGCCCTGCAGCTCGGCCACAACTACATCGGCACCGAGCACATCCTGCTCGGCCTGATCCGCGAGGGTGAGGGCGTCGCCGCCCAGGTGCTGGTCAAGCTCGGCGCCGACCTGAACCGGGTCCGCCAGCAGGTGATCCAGCTGCTCTCGGGCTTCCAGGGCAAGGAGACCGCGACCAGCGGTGCGCCGCAGGAGGGCACCCCGTCGTCGTCGCTGGTGCTCGACCAGTTCGGTCGCAACTACACCCAGGCCGCGCGCGAAGGAAAGCTCGACCCGGTCATCGGGCGCGAGAAGGAGATCGAGCGCGTCATGCAGGTGCTCTCCAGACGCACCAAGAACAACCCGGTGCTCATCGGAGAGCCGGGCGTGGGCAAGACCGCCTGCGTGGAGGGGCTTGCCCAGGCGATCGTCCGTGGTGACGTGCCGGAGACGCTGAAGGACAAGCAGATCTACAGCCTCGACCTCGGTTCGCTGGTCGCCGGCTCGCGTTACCGCGGTGACTTCGAGGAGCGCCTGAAGAAGGTGCTCAAGGAGATCAAGACCCGCGGCGACATCATCTTGTTCATCGACGAGCTGCACACGCTCGTCGGCGCGGGTGCCGCCGAGGGGGCGATCGACGCCGCGTCGATCCTGAAGCCGATGCTGGCCCGTGGCGAGCTGCAGACCATCGGTGCGACCACGCTCGACGAGTACCGCAAGCACCTGGAGAAGGACGCCGCGCTCGAGCGCCGCTTCCAGCCGATCCAGGTCCAGGAGCCGTCGATCGCGCACACCATCGAGATCCTCAAGGGCCTGCGCGACCGCTACGAGGCCCACCACCGGGTGACGATCACCGACGAGGCGCTGGTCTCCGCCGCGACGCTGGCCGACCGCTACGTGTCCGACCGGTTCCTCCCGGACAAGGCGATCGACCTGATCGACGAGGCCGGCTCGCGGCTGCGGATCCGCCGGATGACCGCGCCGCCGGACCTGCGCGAGTTCGACGAGAAGATCGCCGACGTGCGCCGCCGCAAGGAGGGCGCGATCGACAGCCAGGACTTCGAGCTCGCCGCGTCGCTGCGCGACGAGGAGAAGAAGCTGATCCTGGCCAAGAGCGAGCGCGAGAAGCAGTGGAAGGCCGGCGACATGGACGTCGTCGCGGAGGTCGACGAGGAGCTCATCGCCGAGGTCCTCGCGGTCGCGACCGGCATCCCGATCGTCAAGCTCTCCGAGGAGGAGTCGACCCGGCTGCTCAAGATGGAGGACGAGCTGCACAAGCGCGTCATCGGTCAGGACCAGGCCGTCAAGGCGCTGTCCCGGGCGATCCGGCGCACCCGTGCGGGTCTGAAGGACCCGAAGCGTCCGGGCGGTTCGTTCATCTTCGCCGGCCCGTCCGGCGTCGGCAAGACGTGGCTGTCCAAGACGCTGGCGGAGTTCCTGTTCGGCGACGAGGACGCGCTGATCCAGCTCGACATGAGCGAGTTCAGCGAGAAGCACACGGTCTCGCGGCTGTTCGGCTCGCCTCCGGGCTACGTCGGCTACGAAGAGGGCGGCCAGCTCACCGAGAAGGTGCGGCGCAAGCCGTTCTCGGTCGTCCTCTTCGACGAGGTCGAGAAGGCGCACCCGGACATCTTCAACTCGCTGCTGCAGATCCTCGAAGAGGGCCGGCTGACCGACTCGCAGGGTCGGGTGGTCGACTTCAAGAACACCGTGATCATCATGACCACGAACCTCGGCACGCGGGACATCTCCAAGGGTGTCAACCTCGGCTTCCAGAAGCAGGGCGACGTCCAGGGGTCCTACGACCGGATGAAGGCGAAGGTCTCGGAGGAGCTCAAGCAGCACTTCCGCCCGGAGTTCCTCAACCGTGTCGACGAGATCGTGGTGTTCCCGCCGCTGACGCAGGAGCAGATCATCACGATGGTCGACAACATGATCGCCGGCGTGGAGACGCGCCTGAAGGACCGCGACATGTCGATCGAGCTGACCCAGGCCGCGAAGGACCTGCTCGCCAAGCGCGGGTTCGACCCGGTGCTCGGTGCGCGACCGCTGCGCCGCACGGTGCAGCGCGAGATCGAGGACACGCTCGCCGAGAAGATGCTGTACGGCGAGGTGGGCCCGGGCCAGATCGTGCTGGTCGACGTCGAGCGGGCCGAGGGTGCCGACGACGCCGCGGCGGCGTTCACCTTCAAGGGCGAGCCGAAGAGCGAGCTGCCCGACCTGCCTCCGGTCACGGCTGGGACGGCTGACTCGGACTGACCCGCGGGGGCGTGAGCCCCGGGGCCCCGTGCCGAGAGCGCGCTGCGGCGCCGGACGACGAGTCCGGCGCCGCAGCCGTTTGAGCGGACCGGATCGGGTGGGCAGTCAGTGGGTGGGCTGGCGGTCAGCGGGCGTGGTGCAGGTTCAACAGCACCACGCCGAGCACGATCATCGCGAGTGCCAGGGCCTTGACCAGGTCCCACCCTTCGCCGAGGAAGGTCACGCCGATGACCGCGATGGTGGCGGTGCCGACACCCGACCAGATCGCGTAGGCCACGGAGACCGGCATGTGCTCGACCACCAGCGAGAGCAGCCAGAACGAGAGGCCGTAGCCGACGAGCACGAACACGGTCCAGCCGAGGTTGCGGAAACCGTGGGTGCGCGGCATCGCCGCGGTGGCCGTCACCTCGCTGAAGATCGCGACCAGGAGCAGGCCGAGGGCGTTGAGCATGGAGTGCCGATCCTTCCCGTAGCAGGCGCTACCGCGGCGAATGTATCTTCCCCGGCCATTTCGGGTGCGGCCGCGCGGCGACCTGCCGGCGGACGAGGCGGAACCGGCTGGGTCAGGGCAGGGCGTAGCGGTCGTCGGCCAGCCGCGCCACGAGCCCGTCCTCGACCAGGCCGGCCAGGCAGCGCGCCCGTTGCTCCGGCAGGTGCCAGGCCGCCTCCAGGGCCGAGGTGTGCACCGGCCCGTCGGTGTCGCGCAGCACCCCCAGCAGTCGACCGCGGCACTGCCGGTCGGTGCCGGCGTAGGTCTGCACCCGCCGCGCCGGACCGTCGTACGACGGGCTGCCGGCGGCCCGCCACGCGCACCGGCTCGCGACCGGGCACGCCCCGCACCGCGGCGAGCTTGCCGTGCACACCAGCGCCCCGAGCTCCATCACCGCCACCGCCCAGGTGGCCGCGGTCGGCTCGTCGGCGGGGAGCAGCGCGGCCGCCTGGTCCCGCTCGGCCTTCGTCACCGCGGGGGCCGGCAGCTCGACGCCGGACACCGCCCGGGCGAGCACCCGGCGGACGTTGGTGTCGAGCACGACGTGCCGGCGGCCGAACGCGAACGACGCGATCGCCGCGGCGGTGTACTCCCCCACGCCGGGCAGGGCGAGGAGTGCCTCCCGGTCCGAGGGCACCTCTCCGCCGTGCTCGGCGACGATGGTGGTGGCCGCGGCGTGCAGCCGCAGCGCCCGGCGCGGGTAGCCCAGCCGGCCCCAGGCGCGGACGGCCTCGCCGGTGCTCTCGGCGGCGAGTGCTGCGGGGTCGGGCCAGCGCGCCAGCCACTGCTCGTAGACCGGGAGCACGCGGGAGACCGGCGTCTGCTGCAGCATGAACTCGCTGACCATGACCGCCCACGGCGAGGCGGAGGGCTCCCGCCACGGCAGGTCGCGCGCGTGCCCGTCGTACCAGCTCAGGACCGGCTCGTGAAGCTCGTGCATGGTGCGCACAGGCTAACCGGCCGCCGCCGGGCCGTGATCCGCGCCTCGCCCGGTGTGGCAACCCTGCGGCGCGGAAGGGCGCAGTTACCGTGGCGCCATGAGCGTCATGACCCGTCCGCGAGGGCCGTTGCCGGCCCGGGTCTACTGGTTCCGCCGCATGCTCGTGCTGGTGGTCGCCTTCGCTCTGGTGTACGGCTTCGCGCACCTGCTCGGCGGGCGCAGCGACAGCCCGTCGGCGCGCCCTGTGCAGGCAGCGATCGGTTCCACCACCAGCGCGGCGCCCGCGACCGGCGCCGCGCAGCCGCTGCTCACCGGCAGGAGCGGCAAGTCCGGCAGGCCAGACAACGCCAGCAGCACGAACAAGACCGGCAAGACCGGCAACACCGGGAAGGCGGGCAAGGCAGGCAAGGCGGGCAAGCGGGCGCGGCCCACGCCGACGCCGCTGGCGTTGCCCACCGGACCGTGCTCGGCCCACGACGTGCAGGCCTCGCCCAAGGTGGTCGGCACCGCCTACGCCGGCGGCCCGGTCACCTTCAAGGTCCGGCTGCACACCACCACGTCGGCGGCCTGCTACTGGAAGGTCACGCCGCGCAGCCTGGTGGTCAGGCTGACCTCGGGGCCGGACCGGATCTGGTCCACCCAGGACTGCCGGGGCGCGGTGCCCACCGAGCGGGTCGTGGTCCGCAACGACCACTACACGCCCGTCGAGGTCACCTGGCACGGGCAGCGCTCCGACGGCACCTGCTCGCGCACCACGCCGTGGGCGCAGCCCGGCTACTACCACGTGGAGACGGCGGTCCTCGGCACGGAGCCGTCCGAGGTGCAGTTCGCCCTCGAGCAGCCCCAGCCGGAGACGATCACGCCGAGCCCGACCCCGGAGCCGAAGGCTGCGAAGTCGAAGAAGGCCGAGCAGCACTAGCGCACGGCGCGTCCGTGGCGACGCCCGCTCCCGGGGCCGCAGTCAGACGTAGCGCTCGAGGATGCTGGACTCGGCGAGCCGGGACAGCCCCTCCCGGACGCTGCGGGCCCGCAGCTCCCCCACGCCGTCGACCGCCTGCAGGTCGTCGATGCTGGCCGAGAGCAGCTTCTGCAGGCTGCCGAAGTGGTCCACGAGCCGGTCGACCACGGCGCCCGGGAGCCGTGGCACCTTGGCGAGCAGCCGGAAGCCGCGCGGGGTGACCGCCCCGTCGAGGTGCTCGCTGGCACCGAGCCCGAGCGCGCGGGCCACCGCGGCGACGTCGACGAGGTCGGTCTGGGTGAGCGACTCCAGGTCGGCCAGCACCGCCTCGGCGCTGCGTCGCTTGCGGCTGTGCGGGAGGTAGTCGCGGATCACCAGCTCGCGCTCCAGGTCCACGCCGGTGACCAGCTCGTCGAGCTGCAGCGACAGCAGCCGGCCGTCGCTGCCGAGCTCGAGCACGTAGTCCTCGATCTCGCGGGCGATGCGGGTGACCATCTCCAGGCGCTGGGCCACCACCGCGACGTCCCGGACGGTGACCAGGTCCTCGATCTCCAGCGCCGAGAGCGTGCTGGAGACCTCGTCGAGGCGCAGCTTGTAGCGCTCGAGGGTGGCCAGCGCCTGGTTGGCGCGCGAGAGGATCTGGCCGGAGTCCTCCAGGACGTAGCGCGTCTCGCCCACGTAGACCGCGATGATCTGCATCGACTGCGACACCGAGATCACCGGGTAGCCGGTCTGCCGGGCGACCCGGTCCGCGGTCCGGTGCCGGGTCCCGGTCTCCACGGAGTGGATCGAGGGGTCGGGCATCAGGTGCACGGCGGCGTGCAGGATCCGGGAGGCCTCCTTGTCCAGGATGATCGCGCCGTCCATCTTGGCCAGCTCCCGCAGGCCGGTGGAGGTGAACGGGATGTCCAGGGTGAAGCCGCCGGTGGAGATGGAGTCGACGACCCGGTCGCTGCCGAGCACGATCAGCGCGCCGGTGCGCCCGCGCAGGACCCGCTCCAGCCCGTCGCGCAGGCTGGTGCCCGGCGCGATGTTGGCCAGGGTCGCGCGCAGGCGCAGGGTGTCGTCCGACCGGTCCGTCGCCGCCACGTTGCTCCCTGGATGAGGTCGATGTGCCGGGGCAAGTCTAGGCGGAAGCCGGCGCCGGCGTGGACCAGTTCCCGCTCAGGCCTCCAGCCCCGGAACGGAGCGCCCGCCGCTGACCTTGAACAAGCGGCGTGGACTCCTCCCGGCCCAGGCCCAGCACGTGCAGCGCCGCGTCGATGTCCGGCACGCCGACGACGTCCAGGCCGGCGACCTGGCGGATGACCCCGCCGTCGCCCTCGCCCGGCTCGAGCGGCACGATCGCGTAGCGGAAGCCGAGCCGGCCGGCCTCCGCCAGCCGCTGGGGCAGGTCGCGCACTCGGCGCAGCTCGCCGGCGAGGCCGATCTCCCCGATGGCCACCAGGTTCGTGGGCACCTCGCAGCCCTTCCACGCCGAGGCGATCGCGATCGCCCCGGCGAGGTCGGCGGCCGTCTCGCTGACCCGGACCCCGCCCACCGTCGAGGCGAAGACGTCGTGCTGGTGCAGCCGGATCCGGCAGCGCTGCTGGAGCACCGCGACCAGCATCGCGATCCGCGACCCGTCCAGCCCCGACGTCGTACGGCGCGGGCGCTCGGCCGCGGACGGGGTGACCAGGGCCTGCACCTCCGCCAGGATCGGCCGGCGGCCCTCGAGCACCACCGACACGCAGGTGCCGGGCACCGGCTGGTGGTGGCGCGCGATGAACAGCCCGGTGGGGTCGGTGACCGCGCTGATGCCGTCGCTGGTCAGCTCGAAGCAGCCCACCTCGTCGACCGGGCCGAACCGGTTCTTCACCGCGCGCACCATCCGCAGCCGGGAGCTGCGCTCGCCCTCGAAGTGCAGCACCACGTCGACGAGGTGCTCGAGCACTCGTGGGCCGGCGATCGAGCCGTCCTTCGTCACGTGCCCGACCATCACGGTGGCGATGTTCTGGGTCTTGGCCACCCGCACCAGCGCGGCCGCGACCTCCTTCACCTGGGTGACGCCGCCCGGCACCCCCTCGACGTCCGCGGCGCCGATGGTCTGCACCGAGTCGACCACCAGCAGCTGCGGCTTGACCTCGTTGACGTGGCTGAGCACCGCGCCGAGGTCGGTCTCCGCGGCGAGGTAGAGCTGGTGGTGCACCCCGCGGGTGCGGTCTGCGCGCAGCCGGACCTGGGAGGCCGACTCCTCGCCGGTGACGTAGAGCGTGCGCACCCCCGAACGGGCGGTCTGCGCGGCCACCTCCAGCAGCATGGTGGACTTGCCCACGCCCGGCTCGCCGGCCAGCAGCAGCGCGGCGCCCGGCACCAGCCCGCCGCCGAGCACCCGGTCGAGCTCCGGGACGCCGCTGGTGCGCGAGCGGGAGTCCTCGATCGGGATCTGCCCGATCGGCACCGCCGGGGAGGTGACCGCGGTCGCCTGGGTGCGACCCTGCGGCACGGCCGCCGCCTCCGCGACGCTGCCCCACGCCTGGCACTCGCCGCAGCGCCCCACCCACTTGACGGTCTCCCAGCCGCACTCGCTGCAGCGGTACGACGGACGGGGCGATGCCTTGGCTCTGCTCATGACCGTGACGGTAGGTCAGAGCTCCGACAAACCGGCGCAGGCGGGGCCGCCGTACCTCTCCCGCGCCGGGATCCGTGCACGTCGCTCGGGCGGAAAGCCCGTCGTGCCATCATTGGAACGATCCATCTCGTTGTCCGGGGGGCCGCACGATGTCACACCACATCGAAACGACGCCGACGCTCGCGACGGTCGCCGCCGCGGCCGGCGTCTCACGGCAGACCGTGTCCAACGCCCTGAACAGCCCCGAGCTGCTCCGCCCGGACACCCTCGAGCGGGTCAAGGGCGCCATCGAGCGCCTCGGCTACTCCCCGAACCGGGCGGCCCGCAGCCTGCGCACCCGCACGTCGCACCTGATCGGGCTGCGCGTGGAGCCGGCCGTCGAGGACTCGGCCAACGCGCTGATGGACCGCTTCGTGCACTCGCTGGTGGAGTGCACCCGCGACGCCGGATACCACGTGCTGCTGTTCTCCGCGGACGGCCGCGGGCTCGGGCCCGAGGGCTGCCCGCCTCCGCAGGCCGAGCAGGACGCGGTCAGCGGCTACGACGAGCTGCTGCGCTCGGCGGCCGTCGACGCGTTCGTGGTCACCGACACCTACCGCGGCAACCCTGCCGCCGCCTGGCTCGGCGAGCGCGGGGTGCCGTTCGTGGCGTTCGGGCGGCCCTGGGGTGAACCGGCGGCGAAGCACCCGTGGGTGGACGTCGACGGCCGCGCCGGCATCGTCCTGGCCGTGGACCACCTCGTCGAGCGGGGCCACACCCGGATCGCCTGGGTGGGCTGGAAGAAGGACTCGTTCATCGGCGAGGACCGGCGCAGCGGCTGGACCGACCGGATGCACGAGCACGGGCTGTCCACGAGCCGGCTCAGCGCCCGCGGCGAGGACCAGCTCGACTTCGGTCGCCGGGCCGCGCACGCGCTGCTCGACCACGAGCAGCCGACAGCCTTCGTCTGCGTCAGCGACACCGTCGCGATGGGGGTGCTCCGCGCGCTGGCCGAGCGCGGCATGGCCGCCGGCAGGGATGCGGCCGTGGTCGGCTTCGACGACTCGATCGCCGCCCAGGTGTGCACGCCCACCCTCACCTCCGTGCGGCAGCCGCTGGAGCAGGTCGCGGTGGAGGTGGTGCGCTACCTCGGTGACCTGCTCGGCCACCGGCAGATCGGCGCGCAGGGCCGGATCCTGGCCCCGACGCTCAGCGTGCGCGAGTCCTCCTGAGACCGTCGCTCAGAACCGGCGCCACCAGAGGTTGACCGCGTAGTCGACCTCGAGCCCCTCGTGCCCCGCGAGCACCTCCTGCGCCACCCCCGGGGTGAACTCTATGCCGACCACCGCCTCGAGGTCCGCACTGCTCGCGAACCGCCAGACCATGTCCACCGCGTGGCGCTGCCAGCCGCGCGTCGACCAGAACCGCTCGACCGCGTCGGGGTCCACCTCGGGGTAGCCGCGCCGGAACCAGGCGCCGAACGTGCTGCGCCGCGCGTCGTTGTCGACCACGAAGGCGGTCCCACCCCGGCGCATCACCCGGTCGAGCTCGGCGAGCCCCGGTTCGCAGCCGGGCCCGAAGAAGTACGCCCACCGGGCCTGCATCACGTCGACCGACGCGTCCGGCAGCGGCACCTGCTGGGCAGTGCCCTCGAGCACGGTCACGTTGTGCAGGCGGCGGGTACGGCGTCGCGCGACCGCGGCGAGGTCCCGGTGCGGCTCGACGCCGTACACCCGGCGGGCGGTGGCCGCCCAGCGGGGGAGGTGGAAGCCGGTGCCGCAGCCGAGGTCGAGCAGGTCGCGGCCGGCCCAGTCGCCGAGCGTGCGCATCGCCGCCTCGATCCGGCCCTCCGGGTCGACCGCGCGGTTCTCGAGCTCGTAGACCTGCGGGTGCCGCCAGATGTTGGGGCTGGGCACCGCGCCCGGCAGGTGGCCGGCCCCACGGTCCGGCGGCACCGGGGCTAGATCCGGACGGGGCCGGTCGGGGTGCGGAAGACGGCGGCGACCAGGCCCGGGGTGCCGTGCGGGGCCACCCACTCGACCTCGACGTCCACGAGCGGGTCGATGTCGGGGTCGCCGAGCCACTCGGCCACGCGCTTCGGGTCACCGGCGATCTCGATCGCGTCGAGGTGCAGGTGACCCGAGGCGCCCGCGCTCGGGTGCTCCTCGGCGGGGGACTGCCACTGCACGAAGAACGGCAGTTGGGGGTCGGACTGCAGCCCCTTGACGCCGATCTGGCGCCAGAGCAGCTCGTAGCCGTCGGGACGGTGCCGGTTCCCCTGCACGGACTCGCGGCCCAGCCGCTGCTCCAGCTTGCCGATGTCGTCGCAGGAGATCACCCAGCCGAGCCAGCCGCCGCCGAGCTCGGAGCGGGCACGGACGGCCTGGCCGAACGGTGCCTTGTCGGAGGCCGGGTGGTCGAGCACCTCCACCACCTCGACGTAGGTCCCCGCGCTCAGCGGCAGCACCATGTTGCGCGTGCCGAAGCGAGGGTGGATCCCGCCGTCGCGGAACTCCTCCCCGAGCAGCTCACCGATGCGTCGGGCGGTGCTCGCGAGCCCGTCGGGCCCCGCGGCGTAGGACAGATGATCCAGGCGCATGCCCGTCATTGTGTGCCATGCCCTGCGACGGGGCTCACAGCGGGGGTGCCTTTCGGCGAGCAGCGGGGACGCCCGGGCTAGGGCCGGTGGTCCCTTGCCAACCGCTCGGCGCCGGGTGAAAAGTGAGGGAATCACCCAGGCTTAGGGAGGCGCTCCATGGCGAGCAAGACAGCGGGCCTTGCCGGCAATGATGGTGTCCCGGTCGCCGACCGGGCTGATGCGATCCGCAACGTGGCCCTGGTGGGGCCCGCTGGTTCGGGAAAGACGACGCTGGTCGAGGCCCTCCTGGTCTCGGCCGGTTTGTTGAACCGAGCCGGCAACGTCGCCGACGGCACCACGGTCAGCGACTACGACGAGGCAGAGCAGCGTCAGCAGCGCTCGGTCGGCCTCGCGCTGGCGCCGCTGGTGCACGACGAGGTGAAGATCAACCTGCTCGACACCCCCGGCTACGCCGACTTCGTCGGTGAGCTGCGCGCGGGGCTGCGGGCCGCCGATTGCGCGATGTTCGTGCTCGCCGCGAACGAGGGCGTCGACGAGCCGACCAGGGAGCTGTGGCGCGAGTGCGCCGAGGTGGGGATGCCGCGGGTCGTGGTGATCACCAAGCTCGACCACGCCCGCGCCGACTACGACGGCGTGGTCGCCGCGGCGCGCACCGCCTTCGGGGACAAGGTGGTCCCGGTCTACCTGCGCGAGGGCGACTCCCTGGTCGGGCTGCTGACCGGCGACCACGTGCACGACGAGCAGCGCGGCAGCCTGATCGAGGCGGTCATCGAGGAGTCCGAGGACGAGACGCTGATGGAGCGCTACCTCGGCGGCGAGGACATCGACCGCGACATGCTCGTCAAGGACCTCGAGCGGGCGGTCGCCCGCGGCTCCTTCCACCCGGTCGTCCCCGTCGACCCGAGCACCGGCACCGGGTGCCGCGCGCTGCTGGACCTGGTCGTCGCCGGTTTCCCCTCGCCGCTGGAGCACGTCTGCCCCGAGGTCTTCTCCCCCGAGGGCAAGCGTGCCCACGACATCAGCTGCACACCCGAGGGGACGCTGGTCGCGGAGGTGGTGAAGACCACCTCCGACCAGTACGTCGGACGCGTCAGCCTGGTGCGGGTCTTCTCGGGCACGATCACACCCGACCAGACCGTGCACGTCTCGGGCCACTTCACCGCCTTCTACGGCGAGCACGGGCACGAGGACCACGACGAGGACGAGCGCATCGGCACGCTGTCGGTGCCGCTGGGCAACCAGCAGCGGCCGGTCGAGAAGGTGGTCGCCGGCGACATCTGCGCCATCGGGCGGCTCTCGCGCGCGGAGACCGGCGACACCCTCTCGGACAAGGAGACGCCGCTGGTGCTCAAGCCCTGGTCGCTGCCCGAGCCGCTGCTGCCGATCGCCATCGAGGCGCGCGCCAAGGCCGACGAGGACCGGCTCGGTCAGGGGCTTCAGCGGCTGGGCGCCGAGGACCCCACGGTGCGCATCGAGCACAACGCCGAGACCCACCAGATCGTGCTGTGGTGCATGGGCGAGGCGCACGCCGACGTGCTGCTCGACCGCCTCGAGAACCGCTACGGCGCCGGCGTCGACCAGGTCGAGCTGCGGGTGCCGCTGCGCGAGACCTTCGCCGGCAAGGCGTCCGGCCACGGCCGGCACGTGAAGCAGTCCGGCGGGCACGGGCAGTACGCCGTGTGCGACATCGAGGTGGAGCCGCTGCCCGGGGGCGCCGGTTTCGAGTTCGTGGACAAGGTCGTCGGCGGCGCGGTGCCGCGCCAGTTCATCCCGAGCGTGGAGAAGGGTGTGCGCGCCCAGATGGAGAAGGGGGTGGTGGCCGGCTACCCCGTCGTCGACATCCGGGTCACCCTCACCGACGGCAAGTCGCACAGCGTCGACTCCTCGGACATGGCCTTCCAGACCGCGGGAGCGCTCGCGCTCCGGGAGGCCGCCGCGGCGACGCGTACCGCGCTGCTCGAGCCGGTCGACGAGGTCGACGTGGTCGTCCCCGACGACCTGGTCGGTGCGGTGATGAGCGACCTGTCCGGAAGGCGGGGCCGGGTCCTCGGCAGCGAGCCAGCCGGCGAGGGCCGCACGCTGGTGCGCGCGGAGGTGCCGCAGATCGAGATCAGCAGGTACGCCATCGCGCTGCGCGCCTCGTCCCACGGCGCCGCGACCTTCACGCGCTCGTTCGCGCGCTACGAGCCGATGCCGGACAACGTCGCCGCGAAGCTCAAGCGCGCCGAGTAGGCGACCCGTGTAGACGGCCCGTTCAGGCGACCCGCTCAACCCGCCGAAGCGGATCAACCGTCGGGCGGGACGAACCGACGGCGAGCTGAACCGACGCGGGTCAGTGCGGGTCGGCCGGGTGCAGCGCGAGCGCCGAGCGCGAGCGCAGGTGTGCCTCGCAGTGGCGGACCAGCTCGTCGTAGGCCGGCTGCCCCATCAGCTCGACGAGCTCGGCGGCGTTGGAGACGTAGACAGGGTCCTGGCCCACGTGGGCCTCGGTGTTGCCCGAGCAGTACCAGTCCAGGTCGTGACCGCCCGGGCCCCACCCGCGGCGGTCGTACTCGCCGATCGAGACCTCGGTGTACGACGTGCCGTCGGGTCGCTCCACGTCGCGGAAGGTGCGCCGGATCGGCAGCTGCCAGCAGACGTCGGGCTTCGCGCGCAGCGGGTGCTTGTCGAGCCGCAGTGCCAGGCCGTGCAGCGCGCACCCCTCGCCGCCGGCGAACCCGGGCCGGTTCAAGAAGATGCACGCGCCCTCGTGGACGGCGGTCTTGCGCTCGCCGTCCTCGTCGACCTCCAGCCAGCCGGTGCCCTGGCCGGCGTCGAAGAACTGCCAGTGCTCGGGGTCGAGCTGCTTGACGTACTTCTTCACCCGCTTCTCGTCGGCCTTGTCGGAGAAGTGCGCGCCGAGCGTGCAGCAGCCGTCGTCCGGCCGGTCGGCGTAGATGCCCTGGCAGCCCTGGCCGAAGATGCACATCCAGCTCGACGTCAGCCAGGTCAGGTCGCAGCGGAACTGCTGCCCGTCGTCGGCGGGGTCGGTGAACTCCACCCAGGCGCGCGGGAACACGAGGTCTACTTCGGGCACGCGTTTCAGCCTACGTGGCGGGAGTAGGTTTGCCCCGTGCGGCTAGGAGTTCTGGACATCGGGTCGAATACCGGCCACCTGCTCGTCGTGGACGCGCACGGTGGCGCGGCCCCCATGCCGGCGTACTCCTACAAGGAGCCGCTGCGCCTCGCCGAGCACGTCGACGCCGACGGTGCGGTGATCCCGGCGGGCGTGGACGCGCTCACGAAGTTCGTCGCCTCGGCGCTGCAGGTCGCGGAGGACAAGGGCTGCGAGGAGATGAGCGGCTTCGCCACCTCGGCGGTCCGCGACGCCACGAACAGCGACGAGGTGCTGGCCCGCGTGCGCGCCGAGACCGGCGTCGACATCGAGGTGCTGCCCGGGGAGGACGAGGCGCGGCTGACCTTCCTTGCCGTACGCCGCTGGTTCGGCTGGTCCTCCGGCCGGTTGGCGGTCTTCGACATCGGCGGCGGGTCGCTGGAGATCGCGGTGGGCACCGACGAGGCCCCGGACGTGGCCCGGTCGCTGCCGCTCGGCGCCGGCCGGCTCACCCGGGACTGGTTCGCCGAGGGGACCACCGAGGAGGCCGTGCAGGGGCTGCGCCGGCACGTCCGCGCGGTCGTCGCCCGTGACGCCGGCACCGTGCTGCGCGCCGGCGCGCCCGACCACCCGGTGGCCACCTCCAAGACGTTCCGCTCGCTGGCCCGTGTGTGCGGTGCCGCGCCGTCCGGCGAGGGCCTGCTGGTACGGCGCGTGCTGCCGGCCGACGAGCTGCGCGAGAAGATCCCGCAGCTGGCGCGGATGACGCCCGAGCAGGTCGCCGGGCTCCCCGGCGTCTCGCTGAGCCGCGCCCACCAGCTGCTCGCCGGCGCGCTGGTGGCCGACGCGGTCATGGACCTCTTCGGCCTGCCCGTGCTGGAGATCTGCCCGTGGGCGTTGCGCGAGGGCATCATCCTCGAGCGGCTCGACCGGATCAGCATCGTGGCCGGCCGGGACCCGGCCGATGGCTAGGCTGGCGCGGTGATCGGCCTCTCCACCGCCTCGGTCTACCCCGAGTCCACCGCCAACGGGTTCGAGCTGGCCTCCCGTCTGGGCTACGACGCGGTCGAGGTGATGGTCGGGATCGACCCGATCAGCCAGGAGATCGACGCGGTGCGGCACCTGGCGGCCTACCACGAGATCCCGGTGTGCGCGGTGCACGCGCCCTGTCTGCTGATCACGCAGCGGGTCTGGGGCATCGAGCCGTGGGGCAAGCTGGAGAAGAGCGCCGAGATGGCGCACGCGGTCGGTGCCGACGTGGTAGTGGTGCACCCGCCGTTTCGCTGGCAGCGCGACTACGCCCGCAACTTCGTCGAGGGCATCGCCGACCTCGAGGCGCGCACCGGGGTCGCGTTCGCGGTGGAGAACATGTACCCCTGGCGGGCCTCGCGGCGCGAGATGCAGGCCTACGCGCCGAGCTGGGACCCCTCGGACCACGGCTACGCCAACGCCACCATCGACCTGTCCCACTCCGCCGTCGCCCGGACCGACCCGGTGGCGATGGCCCGGCGGCTGGGTGACCGGCTGCGCCACATCCACATGACCGACGGCACCGACTCGGCCAAGGACGAGCACCTGGTGCCCGGCCGCGGCACCCAGCCGGTCGCCGAGCTGCTCGAGCACCTCGCCGGCGCGGAGTTCGAGGGCCACATCGTGCTGGAGATCAACACCCGCAAGGCCGGCAGCCGGCACGCCCGCGAGCTCGACCTGCTGGAGTCGCTCGCCTACACCCGGCTGAACTTCTCCGCCGCCCCCGACCCCACCTGACCGCCGAGGGGTCACCAGTTCCGACCCCTCACCGGCGTCTCGGTCATCTCGTGACCCCTCGCCTTGCGGGGCAGCGGGACCTTCGGCGGTTGACCAGCGCCGCGCCCGAGGCGCACATTCAGCCCATGACGGACGGGAGGGACACCCGGAGCGGGTCCGACGCGCCGGTGCCGACGGTGGTCGTCGAGGACCTCGTCGTACGCCGCGGCCCCGCCCTGGCCCTGCGCGGCGTCGGCTTCACGCTCGTGCCCGGCCAGGTCACCGGCCTGCTCGGACCCTCCGGGGGCGGCAAGACCACGCTGATGCGGGCGGTCGTGGGCGTGCAGGTGGTGACCTCGGGCGGCGTGCGGGTCCTCGGCCGGCCCGCCGGCGATCCCGCCCTGCGGCACCGGATCGGCTACGTCACCCAGGCGCCCAGCGTGTACGACGACCTCACCGTCGGGGAGAACCTCCGCTTCTTCGCCCGGGTCCTCGGCGTGGACCGGTCGGAGGTCGAGCGGTGCCTGAGGGCGGTCGACCTCGTCGACTACCGCGAACGGGTCGTCAGCCGGCTCTCGGGGGGCCAGCGTTCGCGGGCCTCGCTGGCGGTCGCGCTGCTCGGCAGCCCGGCGCTGCTGGTGCTCGACGAGCCCACCGTCGGCCTCGACCCCGTGCTGCGCCGCGACCTGTGGGAGACGTTCCACGAGCTGGCCGAGCGCGGCGCCACGGTGCTCGTCTCCAGCCACGTCATGGACGAGGCCGAGCGCTGCGACCGGCTGCTGCTCCTGCGCGAGGGCCGGCTGCTGGCCGACGAGACCCCCTCCGGGTTGCTCGAACGGACCGGGGCGGCCACCGTCGAGCACGCCTTCCTCACCCTCGTCGAGGCGACCGCCGGGAGCCCGGGATGAACCCGCGCATCACCCTCGCGGTGACCGCGCGGGTGCTCACCCAGCTGCGCCACGACCACCGCACCGCGGCCATGCTGCTCGCGGTGCCGGCGCTGGTGCTGGCGCTGCTGTGGTGGATGTTCGACGGCACCGGCACCGGCCCGGGGTTCCAGCGGCTCGGGCCGCCGCTGCTTGCCCTGATCCCGTTCATCGTGATGTTCCTGGTGACCTCGGTGACGACGCTGCGCGAGCGCTCCTCCGGCACCCTCGAGCGGCTGCTGGCGATGCCCACCGGCAAGCTGGACCTGCTCGCCGGCTACGCGCTGGCCTTCGGCCTGGTCGCCGCCGTCCAGTCCACGGTCGCGGTGCTGCTGTGCGTGTGGGGGTTCGGCCTCACCGTCGCCGGTCCGGTCCCGATGCTCGTCGTCGTGGCGGTGGCCGACGCGGTCCTCGGCACCGCGCTCGGCCTGTTCGTCTCGGCGTTCGCCCGCACCGAGTTCCAGGCCGTGCAGTTCATGCCCGCCCTGGTGATCCCGCAGATCCTGCTGTGCGGGCTCTTCATCCCCCGCGAGGCGATGCCCAGGGTGCTCGAGCTGGTCTCCGACGTGCTCCCGCTGTCCTACGCCGTGGACGCGATGAGCAGCGTCGCGGAGAGCGCCGGGTTGGACCGCGCGCTGTGGAACGACCTCGCCGTCGTCGTCGGTTTCACCCTCCTCGGGCTCGCCGTGGGCGCCGCGACCCTGCGCCGTCGTACGGCGTAGCCTGGCCCCTGCGGGCTGCGACGTGGCAGCCGAGGAGCCCCGTGGAGGAGATTCGTGCTGAGGCAGCCGTTGCTCATGCTCGCGCGCAGCGACAAGGTCAAGAACCTGGTCGCGTCCATGCCCGTCTCGAGCGGGATCGTCAGCCGCTACGTGCCCGGCGAGTCCACCGGCAACGCGGTCGAGGCCACGCACGAGCTCATCGAGTCGGGACTGCACGTGACGCTGGACTTCCTCGGCGAGGACACCCTCGACCGGGAGCAGGCCGACGCCACAGTGGCGGCGTACGTCGGACTCCTCGACGCGCTCAGCGAGCGCGGGCTGGCCCGCAACGCCGAGGTCTCGGTCAAGCTCTCCGCGGTGGGGCAGGCGCTTCCCGGCGACGGCGAGAAGATCGCGCTCGACAACGCGCGGACGATCTGCCGCGCGGCGCGCAACGCCGGCACCACGGTCACCCTCGACATGGAGGACCACACCACCACCGACTCCACGCTGGCCGCGCTGCACGAGCTGCGCAAGGACTTCCCGGAGACCGGCGCGGTGCTGCAGGCCTACCTGCACCGCACCGAGGCCGACTGCCGGGACCTGGCCTACGAGGGCTCGCGGGTGCGGCTGTGCAAGGGCGCCTACAACGAGCCGGATTCGGTGGCGTTCCAGGAACGGCACGAGGTCGACAAGTCCTACGTGCGCTGCCTGAAGGTGCTGATGGCCGGGCAGGGCTACCCGATGGTGGCCTCCCACGACCCGCGCATGGTCGACATCGCCGGTGCCCTGGCCACCCGGCACGGCCGCGCGCAGGGCAGCTACGAGTACCAGATGCTCTACGGCATCCGTCCCGACGAGCAGCGCCGCCTCGCGGAGGCCGGCGAGAAGGTGCGCGTCTACGTGCCCTACGGCCAGGAGTGGTACGGCTACCTCATGAGACGCCTCGCCGAGCGGCCGAGCAACCTGACATTCTTCGTCAGGTCCCTGCTGTCGAAGAAGTAAGGGGTGACCAGGTGAGCGAGGCGACCCAGCCGGCTCAGGAGGCGCACGGGGAGACGGTCGCGATCATCGGCGCCGGCGTGATGGGGGAGACACTGCTCTCCGGCCTGATCCGTGCCGGCCGCCGGGTCGACAACCTGCTGGTGGGCGAGAAGCGGCGGGAGCGCGCCCACGAGCTCACCGAGCGGTACGGCGTCTCGGTGGTGTCCAACGGCGAGGCCGCCGAGAAGGCCGACACCGTCGTGCTCGTCGTCAAGCCCCAGGACATGAGTGACCTGCTCGAGGAGCTCGAGCCGGTGGTCCGCCCGGGTCAGCTCGTGGTCTCGCTCGCCGCCGGCATCACCACCGGCTTCATCGAGGCCCGGCTCCCCGACCGGGTCGCGGTCGTGCGGGTGATGCCGAACACCCCGGCGATGGTCGACGAGGGCATGGCCGCGATCTCCCGCGGCTCGCACTGCGACGAGTCCCACCTCGTGGAGGCCGAGTCGCTGCTGGCCTCGGTCGGCCGGGTGGTGCGGGTGCCGGAGAAGCAGCAGGACGCGGTGACCGCGATCAGCGGCTCGGGCCCGGCGTACCTCTTCTTCGTGGTGGAGGCGATGATCGAGGCCGGCGTGCACCTGGGCCTGCCGCGCTCGACGGCCTCCGAGCTGGTCGTGCAGACCGTGGTCGGCTCGGCGAAGCTCCTGCGCGAGACCGGCGAGCACCCCGTGGTGCTGCGCGAGCGGGTCACCTCGCCCGGTGGCACCACCGCCGCCGCCGTCCGCGAGCTCGAGGACCACAAGGTGCGCGCCGCCTTCCTCACCGCGCTCGAGGCCGCCCGTGACCGGTCGCGCGCGCTGGCCGAGGGCATGGACTAGGCCTCACGCCAACCCGAGCGCGGTCCGGGCCGCGGCGAGCACCGGGGCGGTCTCCTCGCGGCAACGTCGGGCGCCCGCGGCGTACACCTCGTCGACGCCCCCGGGATCGGCGATCAGCTCGGCGTACCTCGCACGCACCGGGTCGAGCACCGAGAGCACCGCCTCGGTCGCCTGCTTCTTCAGCCGGCCGTACGTCGACGCGCCGGCGGCTGCCTGCTCGACCGAGCAGCCCGCGCAGGCGGCGAGGATCTCCAGCAGGTTGGTGACGCCGGGCTTCGCCTCCCGATCGGGACGCACCGCGTGGGGACCGGTCTCGGAGTCGGTGACCGCGCGGGCGATCTTGCGGCCACCACGTCGGGGGCGTCGAGCAGGTGGACGACGCCCGGCGTGCCCGAGGTGAGCGCCTGCGACTTGCCCATCTTGGTGGTCGGGTCCTGCAGGTCCATGACGCGTGCCGCGACGGCCGGCAGGGTGATCCGGGGCACCGTGAACACCTCGCCGTAGCTGCGGTTGAACCGGACGGCCAGGTCGCGGGCGAGCTCGACGTGCTGGCGCTGGTCGTCGCCGACCGGCACCTCCGTCGCGCGGTAGAGCAGGATGTCGGCGGCCATCAGCACCGGGTAGGTGTAGAGACTGACCCGCGTGGTGGGCCGGTCGCCGCGACGGCAGGGCCAGTGGTGGTGGCGGTCATGGGGGGCTCCTGTGAGTGGGAGCCGCGTCCGGGACGACGCGCCACAGCGGAGGACGGCCGCCCGGAGGCGGCCGTGGTCAGTGCGAGAGGTGCTGGGTGCGCTGAAGGGTCCGCCTAGGAGGCGGGCCACCACGAGGTCAGCTGCGTCAGCATGTCGCGCAATCTACGCCCCACGCCGCCCGGGCCTCGAGAGCCGGGGCGTGACCGCCGCCACGGCGGCAGGGGTAGTCTCACGGTTATGTCAGGAGCCGCCTGCGTCGTGTTCGACCCGACGCTGACCGACTACGACTTCGGCCCGGCGCACCCGATGTCGCCGATCCGGGTCGACCTCACCATGCGGCTGGCCGACGAGCTCGGCGTCCTCGCCGTCGACGGCGGGCGCGGCCTGCCGCGCGTCGCGGCCCCGGTGGCCTCCGACGACCTCGTGGCCACCGTCCACGACGCGGGTTTCATCGAGGCGGTGCAGAAGGTCAGCCGCGACCCCTACCTCGTCGACGAGGAGCACGGCCTCGGCACTCCCGACGACCCGGTGTTCGAGGGCATGCACCGCGCCTCCGCGCACATCGTCGGGGCGAGCGTGGAGGCGGCGCGGCGGGTGTGGTCGGGCGAGGTGCTGCACGCGGCCAACATCTCCGGCGGCCTGCACCACGCGATGCCGGGCAAGGCCAGCGGGTTCTGCGTCTACAACGACGTGGCCGTGGCCATCCGGTGGCTGCTCGACCAGGGCGTGCAGAAGGTGGCGTACGTCGACGTCGACGTGCACCACGGCGACGGCGTCGAGGCGGTGTTCTACGACGACCCCCGGGTGCTCACGATCAGCCTGCACGAGACCGGCCAGATGCTCTTCCCGGGCACCGGGTTCCCCAACGACACCGGCGGGCCCAACGCGCCGGGCAGCGCGGTCAACGTCGCGCTGCCGCCCGGCACGTCCGACGGCGGCTGGCTGCGCGCCTTCCACGCGGTGGTGCCACCGCTGGTGCGCGAGTTCGAGCCCGAGATCCTGGTGACCCAGCACGGCTGCGACTCGCACATCGAGGACCCGCTGGCGCACATGATGCTCACCATCGACGGGCAGCGTGCGGCCCACCTCGCGCTGCACGACCTCGCCCACGAGGTCTGCGGGGGCAGGTGGGTGGCCACCGGCGGCGGTGGCTACGCCGTCGTGGACGTCGTACCACGCTCCTGGACGCACCTGCTGGCGATCGTGGGCGGCAACCCGCTGGACCCGATGACCGCCACGCCCGAGGCGTGGCGTGAGCACGTCCAGATCCTGCTCGGCCGCACCGCCCCGTTCCGGATGACCGACGGGCGGACGCCGGCCTTCCGCGACTGGAGCGAGGGCTACGACCCCGCCACCTGGCTGGACCGGGCGGTCAACGCCACCCGGGACGCGGCGTTCCCGCTCAATGGCCTGGATCCGCTGCCCTGACCAGGCAGCGGCTAGGGTCGAGGGGTAGCGCCCCGCCGTCACGGGTCAAGTCGCCACGCGGCGGGTAGGGTAAAAAACCAGGACAAAAGGCAACCCCTTCCTCACCGGTCACACTAGGCTCTATTCTCACGGAAGCACATACGAAGGGTCTCCGGCGGGGAAGCCGGGGGGCGAATGTGCGTCGAAAGAGCGGTGCATGATGGCCTCGAACAACTCCGGAGACATCTCGGAAGTGAAGTTCCTGACCGTGGCGGAAGTCGCGACGGTCATGCGTGTCTCCAAGATGACGGTCTACCGTCTGGTCCACTCGGGAGAGCTCCCGGCGGTCCGCGTGGGTCGCTCGTTCCGCGTCCCCGAGGACGCGGTCAACGAGTACCTCCGCAAGAGCTACTTCCAGACCGGCTGAGACCGCCCGAGCGGTACGACGAGAGCAGCCACCCGCGCGTTGCGGGTGGCTGCCCTCATTCATGGACCCGCGCGGCCCCGAGCACCCGAAAGCCCCGGGGACCCGGAGGGACCTGGTACGACATGGCGGAGCCGGCCGGCCGGCGAGCGTTCAGAAGCGGATGAAGTCGGCGGCCACGACCCACTCGCCGAAGCGGTCGGGGTAGGCGCCGATGCCGATCCGCCGGGGGTACTTGCTCAGCAGCACGTGCCGGTGCTCGGGGGAGTGCATCCACAGGTAGACCAGCCGCTTGGGCGTGATCGCACCGCGCCCGAGGGTCTCGCCCGCGTAGTAGGCGTTGCACTTGTTGAGGATCGAGGTCATCGACTGGTGGAAGAACTCGTCGGTGCTGGCGAGGTACGCGCCCCACCTCTCGGCGGCGGAGTCGGCGCACGAGGCGAGGCGGAGCTTGTGCAGGCCGTGGTGGGCCCGGCGCACGTTGATCCAGTACTGGACGTGCCTCTCGTAGGTGCCGGTGGCCATCGCCGGGGCCAGGGCCGACGAGCTCGCCGTGACGGCGTCGGCCGGACCGCTGCTGACGGTGGCCATCCCTCCCATGGTGGCCATCGTCAACGCGAGTGCGGCAACGGCGTGGCGCGCGGGGCGCAGAAAGTTCCGAAGGCTCATCATCAAGGCCCCTCCCAAGGCCTCAGTGACTGCGGTTGTCGGGCGGCTCCCCTCCCAAGGAGCCGAGCAGCACCTTGTTCATCGGAGTCCGGAAGGGCCGACTTGAGGGCCTCTTCGCACTTTTTCTCGACTCGTGCGGAGTGTCGTCTCGCTCACAGCGGCTCCCTGGGGTCCCCGCCGCGTTTCGCGCTGCTGGGTCGGACCTATACGCTGGGGGACTCATGCCGTGCGCGCGACCCCGCCGCACGGCGGTTCGCGAAGTCTCTGGTCCCGGGAAAGGTCCGCAGTGGGTTCTGTCATCAAGAAGCGTCGTAAGCGCATGGCCAAGAAGAAGCACCGCAAGCTGCTGAAGAAGACGCGCATCCAGCGTCGCCGTCAGGGCAAGTAGCGCTGCGACCGCCCGGCCGGTAGCTCACCATGCGACGCGTGGTTCTCGTCACCGGGGTCTCCCACGACCTCGGTGCCCGCTTCGCGCGGGCCCTCGCGGCCGAGCCGTCCGTCGACCAGGTGATCGGCGTCGACGTGGTGCCGCCCCGCGGGGACATGGGCGAGGTCGGCTTCGTGCGAGCCGACATCCGCAACCCCGTGATCGCCAAGGTGATCGCCGGCCGCGAGGTCGACACGGTGGTGCACATGAGCGTGCACGCCACCGCCGGCGGGGGCGCGCGCTCCTCGATGAAGGAGCACAACGTCATCGGCACGATGCAGCTGCTCGCCGCGTGCCAGAAGGCACCGGGCCTCGAGCGGCTGGTCGTGAAGTCCTCCACCGCGGTCTACGGCTCCTCGAGCCGCGACCCGGCGATGTTCCCCGAGGACCTGCCCGCGAAGCGGATGCCGCGCTCGGGCTTCGCCAAGGACATGCTCGAGGTGGAGGGCTACGTGCGCGGTTTCGCGCGCCGCCGTCCCGACGTCGCGGTCACCATGCTGCGCGCGGCGAACACCGTCGGCCCCCGGGTCGTCTCGCCGCTGACGCAGTACTTCCGGCTGCCCGTCGTACCCACCGTCCTCGGGTACGACGCGCGCCTGCAGTTCCTACACGAGGCCGACCTGCTCGCCGCCCTGCGGCACGCCACGCTCGACGGCGTGCACGGGACGTTCAACGTCGCGGGGCAGGGCGTGGTGATGCTCTCCCAGGCGGTCCGCCGGCTCGGCCGGCCCACCGTCGCCGTACCGTCCTTCACGCTCGGCTCCCTCGGGCCGCTCCTGCGTCCGGCCGGGCTGCCGGGACCCTCCCCGGAGCTCGTCAGCCTGCTCAGCTTCGGCCGGGGTGTCGACACCACCCGGATGCGCACCGTGCTCGGCTTCCGGCCGGAGCACACCTCCGCCGAGGCGTTCGCCGACTTCGCGCGCACCGTCGCCCCCGGCCTGCTGCCGAGCGCGAACGCCGCCGCCGTTGCTGCCCTGGGAGGTAGTCATGCCTGACGCCGAGGTGATCCCCCTCGGGACCCGGGGCAAGCCCGGACGCGGCTCTGGCAACCGGAAGCCGTCCGCGGCCGCCCGCGACCTGGCCGGCGGCTCCAAGCCCGCCAAGCCGGCGAAACCGGTCCCGAAGTCGGCGTCGAAGCCCCCGGCGCCCGAGCCGCCGGTCGAGCGGCCCCACCAGGAGCCGGTGGCCGAGGGACCGGTGGGTGCGGTCGCGACGCCGCCCGGGACGCCAGAGCCCCGCGTGCAGACACGCCCGCGCCCCGCGCCGCGGGGCGGCATCCCGGTCAGCGACTGGCTGCAGGCGCTCAGCGCGGCCGCCGTCGAGGTGTTCGGCGACAACGGCGAGCAGCGGCTCGCCGAGCTGCTGGCGTTCCTGCGCCGGCGGGTGACCGGGGACTACGCGATCGACGAGTACGGCTTCGACGCCGAGATCACTGAGCGGTTCTTCCTCGCCGCGATCCGGCCGATCGCCGAGAAGTGGTTCCGCGTCGAGGTCCGCGGTGCCGAGAACATCCCCACCGAGGGCGGCGCGCTGGTGGTCTCCAACCACTCGGGCACGGTCCCCGTCGACGGCCTGGTGACGATGTTCTCCATCAATGACCGGACCGGCCGGCACCTGCGCCCGCTCGGCGCCGACCTGGTCTTCCGGCTGCCGTTCATCGGCGAGCTCGCCCGCAAGGGCGGTGCCACGCTGGCCTGCAACCAGGACGCCACCCGGATGCTCAGCGGCGGCGAGCTGGTGGGCGTGTGGCCCGAGGGGTTCAAGGGCATCGGCAAGCCCTACTCCGAGCGCTACAAGCTGCAGCGCTTCGGCCGCGGGGGTTTCGTCTCCGCGGCGGTGCGCACCGGCGTGCCGATCGTGCCGTGCTCGGTGGTCGGCGCGGAGGAGATCTACCCGCTGGTCGGCAACGTCCCCGCGCTGGCCCGGCTTCTCGGCATCCCCTACATCCCGATCACGCCGTTCTTCCCGCTGCTCGGGCCGCTCGGCCTGGTGCCGCTGCCGTCGAAGTGGGTCATCGAGTTCGGCGAGCCGATCCGCACCGACTCCTTCGACGAGGGTGCCGCCGACGACCCGATGCTGGTGTTCAACGTGACCGACCAGGTGCGCGAGACCATCCAGCAGACGCTCTACACGCTGCTGATGCAGCGCCGCTCGGTCTTCTACTGAACCGGCACGGTTCTACTGAACCGGCAGGCCCGGTCGTCCTCTCGCGGTGAGGCAGCGCCCGCGGCTGACCGTTGAGTCCGGCCGTTGAGTCCGGCCGGTGGGTCTGGCCGGTGGGTCTGGCCGGTGGACGGGTCAGGGAAGCAGGGGAGTGTCGGTGGGGTCGGGCAGCAGCGTCTCGGCGACGCCGCCGAGCCCGTCGGTGAGGTTCGTGACCGTCTTGTCCACGGTCTTGCCGAGGTCGGTCGCGCCCTTCTTGGCCTGCTCCTGCGAGCCGGGGAGGGCAGGCAGCGTCAGGCCCGGGGAGGAGGGCGCCGAGGTCTGCGGTGCCGCGGGGGCGGTGGTCTGCGGAGCCGCCGGCACGGCCGGCAGTGCCGCCCGGGGCGCGGTGGACGGCGCGGCCACCGCGCGCTTGTCGACGACGACCGGATGGCTGTTGTCGAGCTCGGCCGGGTTGAGGTTGCGCAGCGCGGAGCGGGCCTCGGTGGCCGCGAGGAACATCGGAGGCACGTCGAGCGGGGGCAGGTTGCCGGCGCACGAGGCGCACAGGCCCCGGGCCTGGGCATCGATCTGGCTGAGCGCCGACGCCGCGGACGCGAGCTCGTCCTGGCTGTCCGGCGGTGCGGTCCGGGCCAGGTCCTGCAGCGCGGCCAGCGACCGGGCCGCGAACGTGCGGACCTCGGTGATGGTGGCCGGGTCCTGGTTGTCCCGGAACGAGGACATCATCAGCCCCGCGCCCTCGCGGGCCTGGGCGGTGAAGTCGTCGATGGTCTGCGGCAGCTGCGGGTAGCCGGTCGCGGAGTCGTTCGCGAGGAGGCCCTCGGCCTCGGTGAGCCGGCCACCGGCCTGCTGCAGCAGGTCACGGCCGCGACCGGTGGAGCTGGTGGACAGCTCGGCCTGGGCGTGCTCGATGCCGCGCTTGATCGGGTAGAGCGCCTCGCCGGGCAGGGCCTGCTGGGCGGCGGCGGCCATGCTCGCGCTGCCGCCGACCAGGACCGCGACGGTCGCCGCAACCGCCAGCCGGCGCTCGCGCTTTCCGCGGGTGCGGGGGGGCAGCACCAACGAGGCGGTGCCGCCGGTCAGAGCGGTCTCGGCCTCGGCCATCAGCCGGGCGCGCAGGTCGGCAGCGAACTCGGGTCGCGGCGCGGGGGCCTCGTGCGTGCGCAGCGCGGTCACCACGCCGGCGAGGTCGGTGAGCTCGGCGTCTCCCGGCGGGCTCCCACCGTCGGCGACCGCGGCGAACTCCTCGGCGCGTCGACGCGCACTGAAGACGGAGGTCATCGCGGTCGTCCTGTCTGCTCGCGGAGTGCTGACGTCGTGGTCAACGACGTACCGGGGCCGCAGGTTACGGGCTGCGCAGGCGCGGCAGGCGGGCGGTGCGCGGTGGTCACCGGACCCCCTCGGGGAGCAGCTTGGCGAGGTTGCGCACGCCCCGCAGCTGCAACTGCTTCACCGCGCCATCGCTGCGGCCGAGGACCTTGGCGGTCTCGGCAATCGACAGCCCCTGCAGGAAGCGCATGATCAGGCACTCCTGCTGCTCGGGGGGCAGCTCCTTGAGCGCGGCCAGCAGCGCGTCGTTGGTGAGCGCGGCGAGCACCTCGGTCTCCGGCCCGTCGGTGGCCGAGTCGTGCGGGCTCATGTCCTCGGTGGCGTACTCGAGGCGGGTCCGGCCGGCCTTGTAGTGGTCGGCGGTCAGGTTGCGGGCGATGGTCATCAGCCAGGCCCCGAAGTCCTTGCCCTGCCAGCGGAACGACCCCATGCTCCGCAGCGCGCGGAAGAAGGTCTCCGAGGTCAGGTCCTCGGCCAGGGCGACGGACCCGACGCGGTAGTAGACGAAGCGGTAGACCGAGGTCTGGTAGTGGTCGTAGAGCATGCCGAACGCCTCGGTGTCGCCGCCACGGGCGAGCTCGACCAGCGCGATGAGCCGGTTGCGCTCGGCCTCGTCCTCCTCGGAGGAAGTGGCCAGCCCCTGGCCGGGGCCGGCTCTCTCGCCGCCCGGGGGCTCGCTCGCGTCGGAGGGACGGTGACCGACGTGCACCGCCTCGGAGAGCAGGAGGGCTGCACCCCGACCGGGGGACACGATGCCCGGGTTGCCGGCGAGCGCGGGGCCGGGGACCAGCGAGACGGCTGGGACATGGCCAGGAGCGGCGAGCGTCAGCGCGTCGGCGAGGGCCCGGCGCAGGGCGGTGAAGCCGCGCCCGAACTCCTCCTCGCGCGTGAACATGGAACTCCCTCCCCGGCTCGACGGCCAGGTCCTTCCCCGGACCAAAGAAGGGTAGGTCGGTTCGCGCCGTTTGTGAACAGGTTCTGTAACTGGCAGTTGCAGATGCTCGCTGTGTCTCCTGTCACACCGGTCGTTCCCCGGCGCACGGGGGATAAACCGTCCCGAATCAGCGAATGCGCCGGCGCAGCGCCAGCCCCGCGGCCACGCTGCCGGTGGCCGCACCCGTGACGCCCGCGGCGAGCAGGCCGGCGCGGGCCGCCTTGCGGCCGGTGCGGTAGTCCCGGATCCGCCAGCCGTTGGCCTTCGCGTGGTCGCGCAGCTTGGCGTCGGGGTTGATCACGCAGGGGTCGCCGACCAGGCTCAGCATCGGCAGGTCGTTGTAGGAGTCGGAGTAGGCCGAGCAGCGCGCGAGGTCGAGGCCCTCCCGCTCGGCGAGCGCCTTGACCGCCTCCGCCTTCGCCGGCCCGTGCAGCATGTCGCCGACGAGACGCCCGGTGTAGACCCCGTCCAGGTGCTCGGAGACGGTGCCGAGCGCGCCGGTCAGGCCGAGCCGGCGGGCGATGATCGTGGCGATCTCCACCGGGGCGGCGGTCACCAGCCACACCCGTTGGCCCTGGTCGAGGTGGAGCTGCGCCAGCGCCCGGGTGCCCGGCCAGATCCGGTGGGCCATCGCCTCGTCGAAGATCTCCTCCCCGAGCGACTCGAGCTCGGCGACCCGGTGCCCCTGGATGAAGTTCAGCGCCGAGGCCCGCGCCTCCGCGACGTGCTCGGGGTCCTCCACGCCGACGATGCGGAAGTACGCCTGCTTCCAGGCGGCGCCGAGGATGTCGCGGGTGGTGAAGAACTTGCGCCGGTACAGGCCGCGGGCAAGATGGAAGATCGAGGCGCCCTGCATGACGGTGTTGTCCACGTCGAAGAAGGCGGCCGCGGTCCGGTCCGGCGGCGTGGTCAGCGCGGACTCGACCTCGGCGGCTGCGGCGGCGGCCTCGCCGGCGAGCACCGAGCGGCTGCGGAGGTCCGGGGCGCGGCGCGGGGTGCGGCGGGGGCGTGCGGCGTTCACACCAGAACCCTAGTCGGGCCGACCGTGCCGGCGGTATGTGCCAGACTCGCGCCCGTGACCACGCACCTCACCGAGCTGCTCTCGCGCGCGGCCGCGCAGCGGCCGGACGCGGTCGCCCTGGTCGAGGCGGCAACCGGGCGGCGGGTGACCTGGGTGGAGCTCGACGCCGAGGCGGAGCGGATGGCCCGGGGCCTCGACGCGCTCGGCCTGGTGGCCGGCTACCGCGTGGTCCTGGCCCTGACCAACCGTGTCGAGTTCGTCGTGGCCTACCTCGGCGCGCTGCGCGCCGGGCTGGTCGCGGTGCCGGTCAACCCCCGCGCGGCCACCGGCGAGACGGTCCGGATCGTCGCCGACTGCGGCGCCCGGCTGGTGATCGCCGACCTCAGCACCGTGGGCACCGTGCGGCAGGCCGTCGCCGGGCTCGAGGACGCGCTGGTGGGGGCCGACGAGGAGCTGCGCCGGCGGGCGGTGGTGCCGAGGGTGGCGGTGGCCGGGGCACCCACGCTGCCCGGCGAGCTGCGGTACGACGACCTGCCGGCCGCCGCCGGCACCGGCGCGCCCCTGCCCGTGCCGGTCGACCCCGAGTCGCTGGCGGTGCTGCTCTACACCAGCGGCACCTCCGCCCGGCCGCGAGCGGCGATGCTCAGCCACCGGGCGCTGCTCGCCAACATCGAGCAGGTGGCCGCCACCGAGCCGGCGATGGTCACCGGCGACGACGTGGTGCTGGGCATGCTGCCGCTCTTCCACGTCTACGGCCTCAACGCGATGCTGGGCCAGGTGCTGCACCGCCAGGCCCGGCTGGTGCTGCTCGACGGCTTCGAGGTGGAGCAGTCGCTCGCGGTCGTCGACGACGAGGCGGTGTCCGTCGTACCCGCCGCGCCGCCGGTGCTGATCCGCTGGCTCGAGGTCGAGGACCTGCGTCACCGGCTCGCCGGGGTGCGCCTCGTGCTGTCCGGGTCCGCGCCGATCGCCCCGGAGGTGGTGGCCGCGTTCACCGAGCGCACCGGCGTGCCGGTCCACCAGGGCTACGGGCTGACCGAGGCGGCGCCGGTGGTCACCTCGACGCTGTGCAGCGCCACCGTCAAGCCCGGTTCGGTGGGCGCGGCGCTGCCGGGGATCGAGATCCGGCTCGTCGACGACGCCGGCCGGGCACCCGAGGGCGCGGACCCGGGGGAGATCGTGATCCGCGGCGCGAACCTGTTCAGCGGCTACTGGCCCGACGGCGCCGACGGGCCGGACGCCGAGGGGTGGTACCCCACCGGTGACGTCGGCTTCCTCGACGAGGACGGCGACCTGTTCCTGGTCGACCGGCTCAAGGAGCTGGTGATCGTCTCCGGGTTCAACGTCTACCCGGTCGAGGTGGAGGACGTCGTCGGCGAGCTCGACGGGGTCGCGGAGGTGGCCGTGATCGGCGCGCCCGACGAGCAGACCGGCGAGGCGGTCGTCGCCTACGTCCAGCAGCGGCCGGGGTCGTCGTACACCCCGGCGGAGCTCGTCGACGCGGTCCGCGAGCATTGCGCGGTGCGGCTGGCCCGGTTCAAGCAGCCGCGCGAGGTGCTCGTGGTCGACGAGCTGCCCCGCACCGCCACCGGCAAGGTCGCCAAAGGCCGCTTGCGTGAGCGGCGCCGGCACCTGAGGCTGTTCGAGTGACCACGCACGCCGGCCCCGACCCGACCGAGCTCGGCGAGACCCCGCCGCGGGTCCTGCTCTACAGCAAGCCCGGCTGCCACCTGTGCGACGACGCCCGGGCGGTGATCGAGGCGGTCTGCGCCGAGACCGGGGAGCGCTACGACGAGGTCGACATCACCACCTCCGAGTCGCTGATGGCCGACTTCGGGGAGCAGATCCCGGTGACATACGTCGACGGCCGGCAGCACGACTTCTGGCGGGTCGACGCGGCCCGGCTGCAGGCCGCCCTCGCCCGCTGAGGCCCCCGATGCCGTGACGCGCGTCACGTGTGGTAGGCATCCGGCCCGCTCAGTTTGTTCTCACGTTCACAAACTCCTACAGTGATCGTCGCTGCCGGTGCGGGAGCGGCCCGAGATTCGGACCCTGCGCCCCCGGTGGTGTTCAGGAGAGTCGTGACCTCACCACGCAGCGCGCGGAACGGGACCCCCGACGGGGCCCCCCGCCCGACGGCTGCCAAGGTCGGTGCTCGCGTCCCGGCCCGGCCGGTCGAACGGGGCATCCCCGAGGCGACCGTGGCCCGCCTGCCGGTCTACCTGCGGGCGCTGATCAGCCTCTCCGAGCGCGGCATCGCCACCTGCTCCAGCGAGGAGCTGGCCACCGCCGCCGGCGTCAACAGCGCCAAGCTGCGCAAGGACCTGTCCTACCTCGGCTCCTACGGCACCCGCGGGGTCGGGTACGACGTGGAGTACCTCCGCTACCAGATCGCCCGCGAGATCGGCGTCACCCAGGACTGGCCCGTGGTCATCGTCGGGATCGGAAACCTCGGGCACGCGCTGGCCAACTACGCCGGCTTCAGCTCCCGCGGGTTCCGCATCGTCGCGCTGCTCGACAGCGACCCGGGCCGACACGGCGAGCGGGTCGGCGAGCTCGGCATCCGCGGGCTCGACGAGCTCGAGGCCCTTGCCCGTGAGCACGAGATCGCCATCGGCGTGATCGCCACGCCGGCCCCGGCCGCCCAGGACGTGTGCGAGCGGCTGGTCGCGATCGGCGTCACCAGCATCTTGAACTTCGCCCCGGCCGTACTGACCGTGCCCGAGGGCGTGGACGTGCGCAAGGTCGACCTCTCGATCGAGCTGCAGATCCTCGCCTACCACGAGCAGCGCAAGGCGCTGCTCGGTGCCGCGGTCCTCGAGGAGGCCGACGAGCTGGCGACCGGCCTCGACGGGGTGGCCAGCGACGCGGCGGTCCGCACCAAGGCGGTGGGCGCATGAGCGTCCTGGTGGTGGGTGTCTCCCACAAGACCGCGCCGGTCTCCGTGCTCGAGCGGCTCGCGGTCGACCACGACACCGTGGACAAGCTCGTGCACGAGGTCGCCGCCTCCGAGCACGTCGTGGAGGCGACCGCGCTCGCGACCTGTAACCGGATCGAGATCTACGCCGAGGTGGACCGGTTCCACGGCAGCGTGGAGACCGTCTCCCGGCTGCTGTGCGAGCTCGCCGACGAGGCGCCGGAGGACGTCGTCCCGCACCTGTACGTGCACTACGACGACGGGGCCGTCTCCCACCTGTTCAACGTGGCCTCCGGCCTCGACTCGATGGTCGTCGGCGAGGGTCAGATCCTCGGCCAGGCCCGCGACGCGCTGCGGCTCGGCCAGGAGTCCGGCACCCTCGGCCCGGCGCTCAACGCGCTGTTCCAGCAGGCCCTGCGCGTCGGCAAGCGGGTGCACGCCGAGACCGACATCGACCAGGCCGCCCCGTCGTTGGTCTCGGTCTCCCTCGAGCGCGCCGAGGAGCACGTCGGGCCGGTCGCGGGCAAGCGCGTGGTGGTCGTCGGCGCCGGCGCGATGGCCGGCCTCGCCGTCGCCACCGTCGCCCGCGCCGGGGCCGCCGAGATCGTCGTCTCCAGCCGCACCGACGCTCGGGCGCAGCGGCTCGCCGAGCAGTACGGCGGTCGCGCCGTCCCGCTTCCCGAGGTCGACGTCGAGCTGCGCGAGGCCGACGTGCTCCTCTCCTGCACCGGCGCCACCGGCGTGGTGCTGCCGCTGGCGATGGTCGCGGCGGCTCGGACCGGCGCGACCCACCCCCTCGCGATCGTCGACCTCGCCCTCCCGCACGACGTGGAGCCCGCGGTCGCCGACCTGCCCGACGTCCGGCTGGTCGGCCTGGCCCAGCTCGCCGAGGAGCTGCACGAGGGCGACGGGGCTTCCGACGTGGCCGCGGTGCGCGCCATCGTCACCCAGGAGATCGCCGCCTTCCTGGCCGCCCGCCGGGCCGCCAGCGTGACCCCGACCGTGGTCGCCCTGCGCACGATGGCGACCGGGGTGGTCGAGGCCGAGATGGAGCGGCTGCTCAGCCGGCTGCCCGACCTCCCGCCGGCGGTGCGCGCCGAGATCGAGCACGCGGTGCGCCGGGTCGCCGACAAGCTGCTCCACCAGCCGACCGTGCGCGTGAAGGAGCTGGCGAACTACGAGGGCGCGGTCTCCTACGCCACCGCGCTGGCCGAGCTGTTCTCGCTCGACCCCCAGGCGGTCGACGCGGTGACCCGGGCGGAGGGAGCGCGATGACCGACCGGACCCGTGCGCCGCTGCGGATCGGCACCCGCGCCTCGCTGCTCGCCCGCACCCAGTCGGGGCTGGTCGCCGACGCGCTGCGCGCCGCGCTCGACCGCGAGGTGGTGCTCGTGGAGGTCTCCACCGAAGGCGACGTGTCCTCGGCGCCGCTGACGTCCTTCGGCGGCACCGGGGTGTTCGTCAGCGCGCTGCGCGACGCGCTGCTGCGCGGCGACGTCGACGTCGCGGTGCACTCGCTCAAGGACCTGCCCACCTATCCCCAGGACGGCGTCACCCTGGCCGCCGTACCGCTGCGGGAGGACCCCCGCGACGTGGTCGTGGTCCGCGACGGCCTGACCCTGGCCGAGCTGCCGCCGGGGGCGCGGGTGGGCACCGGCTCGCCGCGCCGGGCCGCGCAGTTGCACGCGCTGGGTCTCGGTTTCGACGTGGTGCCGATCCGTGGCAACGTGGACACCAGGATCCGCAAGGTGGCCGAGGGTGAGGTCGACGCGGTCGTGCTCGCCCGGGCGGGTGTTGCGCGGCTGGGCCGCCTCGGCGAGGTGACCGAGGTTCTCGACCCGCTGCAGATGCTCCCCGCTCCCGGGCAGGGCGCGCTCGGCGTCGAGTGCCGCACCGTCGACACCGCGCTGGTCGACGAGCTCCGCGAGGCCCTGGACGACGCGCGCACGCGTGCCGCCGTGACGGCCGAGCGGGCGGTGCTGGCCATGCTCGAGGCGGGCTGCGCGGCGCCGCTCGGAGCGCTGGCGGAGGTCGCCGAGGGTGACGACGGGGACGAGCTGTGGGTGCGGGCGGTGGCCCTCTCCCACGACGGGGCCGTAGCGGTGCGACGGTCCGCGACCGGGATGCCGGCCGACGCCACGGGGCTTGGGCGGCGACTGGCCGAGGAGATGCTGGACGAGGGCGCAGGCTCCTTGATCGAGGAGCCGGTGTCATGACCCGGCGCAGCACGACGGAGAAGGAGACGGGCCGGCAGCGGCCCACCGGAACGAGCAAGAAGGCGACTGTGAGCAAGAGCCCAGTGAAAACCGCAGCCAGCAGCCGAGCAACCGGTACGTCCCGCACCAAGACGCCGGTCCCCGCGAAGGAGGCGCCGGCCGGGAAGTCGGCGGTGGCGAAGCCGTCCGAGGAGCGCACCGCCGCGTCGGCGCAGCCGGTGGGCTTCGTGTCCTTCGTCGGCAGCGGACCCGGCGACCCCGAGCTGCTCACCGTGCGGGCGGTCGACCTGCTCCGCGGCGCCGAGGTCGTCGTGACCGAGGCGCCCGAGCACGCCGGGATCGTCGCCCGGTTCGCCCCCGACGCCGAGGTCGTCGACGGCGGCTTCGGCCAGGACGGCCAGCCGCTGACCCACGCCGGCCGCGCCAAGGTGGTGGTCAAGCAGGCCAAGTCCGGCAAGCGCGTGGTGCGGCTGATGGCCGGCGACCCGTTCGTGTACGCCTCGGGGCCAGAGGAGGCCCAGGCCTGCGTCAAGGCCGGTCTCGGCTTCGAGATCGTGCCGGGCGTGTCCGCGGTGACCGCGGTGCCCGCCTACGCCGGAGTCCCGCTGACCACCAAGAAGAACCGGGAGGTCGCGGTGATCAGCTGCGCGGACGCGAAGGTCGACTGGTCGGCCTACGCCGACGACCGGACGCTGGTGCTGCTCTCGGCGGTCAGCTCGATCGGCGACATCGCCAAGGCGCTCGTGGCCGCCGGCCGGCCCGAGTCGACCTCGGTGGCGATGACTCGGGTCGGCACCACCACGGAGCAGGAGACGGTGGTCTCCACGCTGGCGCACATCGCCGCCGACGCCCGCGCCGCCCGGATGGCCCCGCCGGCGGTCACCGTGGTCGGCGACGTGGTCGACCTGCGCGCCACGCTCTCGTGGTTCGAGACCAAGCCGCTGTTCGGCTGGCGGGTGCTGGTGCCGCGCACCAAGGAGCAGGCCGGCTCGCTCTCGGCCCGGCTGCGCGGCTACGGCTCGGTGCCGGAGGAGGTGCCGACGATCTCCGTGGAGCCGCCGCGCAACCCTCAGCAGATGGACAAGGCGGTCCGCGGCCTCGTCGAGGGCCGCTACGAGTGGATCGCGTTCACCTCGGTCAACGCGGTGCGCGCGGTGCGGGAGAAGTTCGACGAGTACGGCCTCGACGCCCGGGCGTTCTCCGGTCTGAAGATCGCCGCGGTGGGGGAGAAGACCGCGGTCGCGATCGGCGACTGGGGCCTGCGCGCCGACCTGGTGCCCTCCGGCGAGCAGTCCGCGCGCGGCCTGCTCGAGGACTGGCCGCCGTACGACGAGGTGCTCGACCCGATCAACCGGGTGTTCCTGCCGCGGGCCGACATCGCCACCGAGACGCTGGTGGCCGGGCTGGTCGAGCTCGGCTGGGAGGTCGACGACGTGACGGCCTACCGCACCGTGCGTGCGGCCCCACCGCCGGCGCCGACCCGCGAGGCGATCAAGACCGGGAAGTTCGACGCGGTCGTGTTCACCTCGTCCTCGACGGTGCGCAACCTGGTCGGCATCGCCGGCAAGCCGCACGCCTCGACGGTGATCGCGGTGATCGGCCCCGCGACGGCCAAGACCGCCGAGGAGCACGGGCTGCGCGTCGACGTGCTGGCGCCGAAGCCGTCTGTGGAGGCCCTCGTCGACGCGCTTGCCGACTTCGGTGCCGCCCGCCGTGCCGCGCTGATCGAGGCCGGGCAGCCGGTCACCAAGCCGTCGGAGCGGCGGCCGTCCGCGCGGCGGAAGGCCACCTGAGGTCATCCCGGGCGGACGTCATACCGGGGGACGGGGGCGGACGTGCTACGAACCGGTGGCCTGAGCGGCCGCTGCGTATGACGCCCGCAGCGACGTCATACGGGCCGTGCGCCGGGGCGACCAGGTCGTATGACGTTCCGGGAGAGGTCATACGGGTCGGCGGCCAGGACCACCGCCTCGTATGACGGCCGGCGACGTGGAGAGAGGAACGAGATGGGTTTCCCTGAGGTTCGGCCGCGGCGGTTGCGGCGCACCCCGGCGCTGCGCCGGCTGGTCGCCGAGACGTCGTTCGAGCCGCGGCAGCTCGTGCTGCCGGTGTTCGTGCGCGAGGGGGCCGACGAGCCCACGCCGATCGCGAGCATGCCCGGTGTCGTGCAGCACTCGCGTGACTCGATGCGCAAGGCGGTCGCCGAGGCCGCCGACCTCGGGCTCGGCGGCGTGATGCTGTTCGGGGTCCCCGAGCGCAAGGACCCGCTGGGGTCCGGGGCGTGCGCGGCCGAGGGCATCCTCAACGTCGCGATCGCCGATGCGAAGGCCGAGGTGGGCGACGCGCTGCCGGTGATGTCCGACCTGTGCCTCGACGAGTTCACCGACCACGGGCACTGCGGGGTCCTCGACGAGCACGGCGCGGTCGACAACGACGCGACGCTCGAGGTGTACGCCCGGATGGCCCTCGCCCAGGCCGAGGCCGGGGTCGACGTGGTCGCGCCCAGCGGCATGATGGACGGCCAGGTCGGCGCGGTCCGGGCCGCGCTCGACGGCGTGGGCTTCACCGACGTGGCGATCCTGGCCTACTCGGCGAAGTACGCCTCGGCGTTCTACGGCCCGTTCCGTGAGGCGGTGGACTCCTCCCTGCAGGGCGACCGGCGCACCTACCAGCAGGACGGCGGCAACGTCGTCGAGGGCGTGCGCGAGGCGCTGCTCGACATCGAGGAGGGCGCCGACCTGGTGATGGTCAAGCCGGCGCTGGCCTACCTCGACGTGGTGCGCGCGGTCCGCGAGGCGGTCGACGTGCCGGTCGCGGCCTACAACATCTCCGGCGAGTACGCCATGGTCGAGGCGGCCGCCGCCAACGGCTGGATCGACCGCGAGGCGGCGATCCTCGAGACGCTGACCTCGATCCGCCGCGCCGGGGCCGACGTGATCCTCACCTACTGGGCGGTGGAGGCCGCCCGGCTGCTGCGGCGCTGAGCCGCCCGGTCGTCGACACGCGCCTCACGTCAATCAGGCCCAAACGGCTGCGACCGCGCGGGCGTGTCGCGTCCGTTCGGAACTGGTTCCGCCCCGGCTCCGCCGTCAGGAAGCGCCGAGTCGGTGCAAGGCGCAGGTTCCGGCGGCCTTGGACCCTGCTTCTCGCACCGAACTGCGCGACCCGTGGTCGTGGAGGCGTGGGTTCGCCGGTTTCGAGACGGTCGCCTCGCGACCGCTTCCACCGTCGGGGTGGTCAGTTGCCGCCGAGCCCGCCGAGCAGGCCGCCGCCGCTGCCGCTTCCACCGCTTCCGCTGCCACCGAGGAGGTCGGTCAGACCGAGCCAGGACAGTACGCCGTCCAGGGTGTTCGGGATGGCGGCCGCGGCCTGGTCCTTGGTCATCCCGGCGACCTTCGCGGCGCACTTGTCGATCACGGTGCTGTTGCTCGTGATCCCGGACAGCTGGCCGGTGCAGAAGCTCACCGACTCGGCGCCCGCCGAGAGGGTGTCGACCACGGGCTGCGTGGCCTTCGTTGCCCCGTCGGTGGCCTTCTTGACGGTGTCGGTCGTCTTCTTGACCGGGTCGCTCTTGGGAGCGCTGGGCGCGGCCGGCACGCCGGACGTCGTGCCGCTCGCGGAGCTGCCGCCGGAGCCTGAGGAGCCGGTGCTGCTCGAGCCGCCGCGGGCCGTGGTGCCGCCGTCGTGCTTGCGGTGCGCCTTCGCGTGCTTCTTGCCGTGCTTCGCGTGGCCCGGAAGCGTGCTGCCCGACCAGGGCGCGAAGGTGGTCGGCGCGTAGGTCTGGGTGGGCACCGCCGCGTAGTCGCCACGGGTGTAGGCGCTCATGATCGACAGCACCAGGTCGACGTAGCTCTGGCTGTGGTTGTAGCGGTAGACCGCCGCCCGCTGCCCGGCCGGCGTGGACAGGTCCTCCTTGCCGGAGCAGAGGTAGACCGCGGTGGCGAGCGAGGCGTCGTTGATGTCCTGCGGGTCCCGCTTGCCGTCGCCGTCAGCGTCCACCCCGACCACGGACCAGGTCGAGGGGATGAACTGCATGGGGCCGACCGCCCGGTCGTAGACAGGGTCCTTGTCGAACTGGCCGGCGTCGGTGTCAGCGATCTTGGCGGTGCCGTTGCTGCCGTCGAGCGGGATGCCGTAGATGCCCGGGCGGCTGAAGCCGGCCGGGGTCAAGGTGTTGCCGCCGTAGCGGCCGTGGTCGGACTCGACGCGACCGATCGCGGCGACCAGCGGCCAGTCGAGGTGGCAGGACGGGTCGGCGGCGTCGATGACCTGGGCGGCACGCTGGTAGGCGGCCAGCGCCGCGGCGGGGATGCCGCTCGTCGAGGCGCTGGCGAGCACGCTGTCGGCGGCGCCGGCCGGCACCCCCGGAGCGATCTCACCGGGCACCGACACGCTGGCCGGGGCCTCGATCGCCTTGGTCGGCACACTGGAGCCGTCCGGCAGCCGCGGGCCCGGCTGGGGCTCGGCCGAGGCCGAGCTGGTCATCGCCAGGCTGGTGGTCCACGCCCCCGAGAGCAGGGCCAGAGGCACGAGGGCCGTCGCCTTCTGCCATGTCGTCAACCGCTTCTGCGACATCCGTCTCTCTCCCCATTTCGTCCGACCCGGCCCCTGCGCCGCCCGACTGCGGGACGCATACCCGAGAACTCCCTCTTCGACACCCACAACGACGCGGACCCATATACGTTACGCGTCGGTAGGGAAAGTCCGGCGTGTCGCCCTCGGAACGAGAACGGGTTCTACGGTATCCAGCGAGAGTCCGGTCGCTCCCGAGCGCGCGGCCGCCCGTCCGCGGAGGCCCGTGACCCGACCTGATTCGCGGTCCTCACCGTCTCCGGGGGACAATGGGCCGGTGACTTCCGGCGCCCCCCGACCTGCCCTCACCACCGACGCGTCCGCCGCGCTGTTCGACCGCGCTCGCGCGGTCACCCCCGGCGGCGTCAACTCGCCGGTTCGCGCGTTCAGCGCCGTCGGCGGCACCCCCCGGTTCATCGAGTCGGCCCGCGGGGCCTACCTCACCGACGTCGACGGCAACGAGTACGTCGACCTGGTGTGCAGCTGGGGTCCGATGCTGCTCGGGCACGCGCACCCCGAGGTCCTCGCGGCCGTCACCGAGGCGGCCGCGCGCGGCACGTCGTACGGCACGCCCACGCGACCCGAGGTGGAGCTCGCCGAGGAGATCGTCGGGCGCACACCGGTGGAGAAGGTGCGGTTCGTCTCCTCCGGCACCGAGGCCACGATGTCGGCCATCCGGCTGGCCCGTGGGGTCACCGGGCGCGACCTGGTGGTGAAGTTCGCAGGCTGCTACCACGGGCACGTCGACTCGCTGCTGGCCTCGGCCGGCTCCGGGCTCGCCACGTTCGCCGTGCCCGGTACGCCGGGAGTGCCGGCCGCCTCGACGGCCGCCACCTTGGTGCTGCCCTACAACGACCGCGAGGCGGTGGCGAAGGCCTTCGCCGAGCACGGCTCCGAGATCGCCTGCGTGATCACCGAGGCGGCCCCGGGGAACATGGGCGTGGTACCCCCCGCCCCGGGCTTCAACAAGCTGCTCGCCGAGACCTGCGCCGCGCACGGCGCGCTGTTCATCAGCGACGAGGTGATGACCGGCTTCCGGGTCAGCCGCTCGGGCCACTACGGCCTCGACGGGGCGCTCGAGGGCTGGAGGCCCGACCTGCTCACGTTCGGCAAGGTGATGGGCGGCGGGTTCCCGGCCGCGGCGTTCGGCGGCCGCGCCGACGTGATGGCCCAGCTCTCGCCGGAGGGCCCGGTCTACCAGGCGGGCACCCTGTCGGGGAACCCGGTCGCGACCACCGCGGGCCTGACCACGCTGCGGCTGGCCACCGACGAGGTCTACGCCCGCATCGACGCGGCGAGCGAGACGCTGCGCGACGCGGTCGGTGTGGCGCTGAGCGAGGCCGGTGTGCCGCACGTCATCCAGTCGGTCGGGAACATGTTCAGCGTCTTCTTCGTCGAGGAAGGCGTGGCCGCCGTACCCGACTTCGCCGCCGCGTCCGGGCAGAACCTCGGGCGCTACCGGGCGTTCTTCCACGCGATGCTCGAGCAGGGCGTCTACCTGCCGCCGAGCGCGTTCGAGGTGTGGTTCCTGTCCGCGGCCCACGACTCCCGGGCGCTGGACCGGATCGTCGCCGCGCTGCCGGCCGCCGCCCGGGCCGCGGCCGCCGTACGTCCCCTCGCCGAGCAGCAGGAGGCCTGATGAAGACCACCGTCCACCTGCTGCGGCACGGCGAGGTGCACAACCCCTCCGGGGTCCTCTACGGCCGCCGCGACGGCTTCCACCTCTCCGAGCTCGGGGCGCAGATGGCCCAGCGGGTCGCCGACGCGGTCGCCGACCGCGACATCGTGCACGTGGTCGCCTCCCCGCTCGAGCGGGCCCAGGAGACGGCCGCGCCGCTGGCCGCCGCCCTGGGCGTGGAGGTCAGCACCGACCCGCGGGTGATCGAGTCGACCAACGTGTTCGAGGGGGAGACGTTCGGGGTCGGCGACGGGGTGCTGCGCAAGCCGCGCGCCTGGCGGCACCTGTGGAACCCCTTCAAGCCGTCGTGGGGGGAGCCCTACAAGGACGTCGTGGCCCGGATGATGGCCGCGGTGTACGACGCGCGCGGTGCCGCCGCGGGCCACGAGGCCGTGGTGGTCTCCCACCAGCTGCCGATCTGGATCACCCGGCTGCACGTCGAGCGCCGCTCGTTCCTGCACGACCCGCGCAAGCGCCAGTGCACGCTGTGCAGCCTGACCTCGCTCACCTTCGTCGACGGCGAGCTCACCACCCTGCGCTACTCCGAGCCGGCCGCCGACCTGCTGCCGGCCAAGGACCGCAAGGCCCCGTTCTCGGCCGGAGGCGCATCGGCGTCGGCCGAGCCGCCCGCGGAAAGCGCCTGAGCCATGCCGATGCGCCGCACCGCCACGCTGGTCGCCGCTGCCCTCCTGGGGACAGCGGCGTTGGCCGGCTGCGCCAACGACAAGGTCGGTGGCTCGGGGGCCCAGGGCTTCGTCGCCGGCAACGGGACCATCCAGACCCTGCCCGCCGCCGAGCGCGCGCGGCCGGGCCAGGTGGCCGGCCGGAGCCTGGCGGGCAAGCCGCTGTCGCTGCAGGACTACCGTGGTCGGGTCGTGGTGGTCAACGTGTGGGGCTCGTGGTGCGGTCCGTGCCGTGCCGAGGCGCCCATGCTCGCGGCCGCCGCGCGTGACCTCGCTCCGAAGGGCGTGGCGTTCCTCGGCATCAACTCCCGCAACCCCGAGCGTGCGGCGCCGCAGGCCTTCGTCCGGCGTTACCACGTGCCGTACCCCTCGATCTACGACCCCGACGGCCAGACCCTGCTGGCGTTCCGCGACACGCTGCCGGCCAACGCCATCCCCAGCACCGTGGTGATCGACCGCAAGGGCCGGGTCGCCGCGAGCGTACTGGGGGAGATCAGCCGCACCACGCTCTACGACCTGGTGGGGGAGGTCACCTCGTGACGCTGATGGACCTCGGGAGCTGGTTCGAGGGCACGGTGCTGTCCGGGTCGCTGCTGCTCGCCCTCCCGGTGGCCGCGCTCGCCGGGCTGGTCTCGTTCTTCTCCCCGTGCGTCGTGCCGCTGCTGCCCGGCTACCTGTCCTACGCGACGGGGCTGTCGGGGGCCGACCTCGAGGACGCCAAGCGCGGCCGGATGGTGCTCGGCAGCATCCTGTTCGTGCTCGGCTTCACGTTCGTCTTCGTCGCCTTCGGCACGCTGTCGGGGGCGCTGGGCAGCTGGCTGTTCGCCTACAGCCGCCAGATCAGCATCGCGCTGGGCGCGGTGACGATCCTGGTCGGCGTCGCCTTCCTGGGCCTGGTCCCGTGGCTGCAGCGCGACGTGCGCGTGCACCGGGTGCCGGCCGTGGGGCTGGCCGCCGCGCCGCTGCTCGGCCTGCTGTTCGGCCTCGGCTGGACGCCGTGCATCGGCCCGACCCTGTCGGCGGTGCAGACGCTGGCCTTCCAGTCCGGCACCGCCACCCGCGGTGCGATCCTGTCGGTGGCCTACAGCCTCGGGCTGGGGATCCCGTTCATCATCGCCGGGCTGGCGTTCCGTCGGATGCTCGGCGCGATCCGCTGGGTGCGCCGCCACCAGGCCTGGGTGACCCGGGTCGGCGGGGTGATGCTGATCGCGGTCGGCGTGCTGCTGGTGACCGGGGCGTGGGACGCCCTCATCGGCGACCTGCGCGGGTGGATCGGCCCCGTGGAGGCCCCGGTATGACCGACCCCGCCCGGGAGAGCCGATGACCGCCCCCGCCTCCACCACCGAGGCCGGCGGCGGCACCGCGCCACCGCGTCCGCCGTCCTCGCCACCGGCGCTGAGCCCGGTCGAGCTCGCCCGCTGGGGCTGGCGGCAGCTCACCTCGATGCGCACCGCGCTGGTGCTACTCTTCCTGCTCGCCCTCGGTGCCGTGCCCGGGTCGGTGGTGCCGCAGCAGAACATCGACGCGGTCAAGGTCAGCGACTGGCAGCAGGCGCATCCGACGCTGACGCCGATCTACGAGAAGCTCGGGCTGTTCTCGGTCTACAGCTCGGCGTGGTTCTCCGCGATCTACCTCCTGCTGATGGTCTCGCTGGTCGGCTGCATCGTGCCCCGGCTGCGGGTCTACTGGCGCGGGATGCGGGCCCAGCCGCCGCGCGCCCCGCGCAACCTGGGCCGGCTCCCGGAGTCGCGCACGTTCGAGCTCGACGAGGACGCGGACGCGGTGCTCGACCGGGCCACGGCGTCCCTGCGCCGGCGGCGGTTCCGGCTCGCGGTCAGCCGTGACGGCGAGGTGGGGGAGGTGGCCGCCGAGCGCGGCTACCTGCGCGAGGCGGGCAACCTGCTGTTCCACCTCTCCGTACTCGTGGTGCTCGTGGGCTTCGCCTACGGCCAGCTCTACGGCTACAAGGGCGCGGTCAGCACGGTGGTCGGCCAGGGCTTCTCCAACTCGCTGAGCCAGTACGACGACTTCGCGCCCGGGTCGCTGTTCGACCCCGACAAGCTCAGCCCGCTCAGCTTCACCGTCGACGACTTCCACGTGAAGTACCTCACCAGCGGCGCGCAGATGGGCCAGCCCGAGTCGTTCTCGGCCGACCTGACCTACCGCTCCGCACCCGGCGCCCCCGAACGGCACACCAAGCTCGCGGTCAACCACCCGCTGCAGGTCGCCGGGGCCAACGTGTTCCTGGTCGGCAACGGCTACGCACCGGTGGTCACCGTGCGCGACGGCAAGGGCGACGTCGCCTACAAGGGCCCGGTCATCTTCTTGCCGCAGGACCCGTCGTACGCCTCCTTCGGCGTGGTCAAGGTCCCCGACGCGGTCCCGCAGCAGCTCGCCTTCGAGGGCCTGTTCCTGCCGACGTACGGCTTCACGATGGCGCGCGGTCCGTTCTCGCAGTTCCCCGACGCGCTCGACCCGGTGCTGTCGCTGGTGCCCTACCGCGGTGACCTCGGGATGGACAACGGCAAGCCGCAGTCGGTCTTCGAACTCGACAAGTCCGGGTTGAAGACGTTCAAGAGCAAGGATCCCAAGCGGCTCGGACCGGTGATGCGGATCAAGCTCAAACCGGGCCAGACCGTGCAGCTGCCGGACGGCGCGGGATCGATCCGGTTCGACGGCGTGCAGCGCTGGGTCCGCATGCAGGTCAGCAACAACCCCGGCAAGGGCATCGCGCTGGTGGGGGTCCTGCTCGGCATCCTGGGGCTGCTGGGGTCGCTGTTCATCCGTCCACGTCGGGCCTGGGCGCGGGTCCGCCGCCGTGACGGGCGTACCGTGGTGGAGCTCGCCGGGCTCGACCGCAGCTCGGCAGGCAGCCTGGGGGATGAGCTGGACGAGCTCGAGAGGCTCGTCCGACAAGACGAAGGGAAGCCGTGACCACCGCGCAGTTCGCCGCCTTCAGCAACAACGCCGTCGCCTTCGCCTCGGTCGTCTACGTGCTCGCGTTCCTCGCGCACGTCACCGAGTGGGCGCTGGCCCGCACCGTCCCCGTTGCGTCCGCGCAGACCGCGTCGCTGCGGGAGCCGGCGCGCGAGCCGGTCGCGGTGGGCGCCGGTGCCGAGCCGCCCGCCCCGCCCGCACCGGACACCACCGCCGCGGACCTCGAGGCCCGCGAGCTGCGAGTGGACAAGTTCGGCCGGATCGGCGTGGCGCTGACCGTGGTCGCCTGCCTGCTGCACCTGGCCGCCCTGGTCACCCGCGGGCTCGGCTCGGACCCGGTGCGCGTGCCCTGGGGCAACATGTACGAGTTCACGCTGGCCGGCACCTTCGGCGTCAGCGTGATGTACCTGCTGCTGATGCGCCGCTACCAGCTGCGCTGGATGGGGCTGCTCGTCACCGGCTTCCTGGTGGTCGTGCTGATGCTCGACGTGCTGCTGCTCTACGTCCCCGCGGGGCCGCTGGTGCCGGCGCTGCACTCCTACTGGCTGGTGATCCACGTGCTCGCCGCGGTGACCGCCTCGGGCGCCTTCGCGGTCGGCGCGCTGGCCTCGCTGCTGTACCTGGTCAAGACCAGGGCCGTCGAGCGCGACCGGCTGCGCGCCGGCGGCTACCTCGACCGGCTCCCGCCGCTGTCGGTGCTCGACCGGGTCTCCTACCGGGTGCACGCCTTCGGCTTCCCGATCTGGACGTTCGCGGCGCTGGTGGCCGGGCCGATCTGGGCGGAGTACGCCTGGGGCAGCTACTGGAACTGGGACCCCAAGGAGGTGTGGGCGTTCATCACCTGGGTGATCTACGCCGCCTACCTCCACGCCCGCGCGACCGCCGGGTGGAAGGGCAAGCTGGCCGCGGCGATCGCGCTGGTCGGCTTCGCCAGCCTGCTGTTCAACTTCGTCGGCATCAACTTCTTCTTCGGCAACGGGAGCATGCACTCCTACGCCGGGAAGTGAGCCGGCGCCGGGAAGCGAGGCGGCTCAGCCGCCGTTCGCCGGCCGGGCTCAGCCGCCGTTCGCCGGCCGGTCCGGCCCGCCGCGGTCGTCGTGGCCGCGTGGGCGCCGGTTGAGGCCGCGCAGGAAGTCCTCGTCGTCGTCGGGGGCCACGTCCCTCGGCGGCGGCGTGACGGGACGGCGCGGTCCGGGTGCCTGCCGGCGCCGCTCCAGGAGCCGCAGCAGGACGTACACCAGCAGCGCGAAGACGACGACCACGAGAACGAACTTGCCCACGCCTCCAGAGTAGGCAGGTGGTCCGAACCGCGGTGTGGAACGGCCGTCTACGCTGGGTGCGTGAAGGAGTTCGCGGTCTACACCCTGGCCAGGCTCGGCGTGTTCGTCGCGTCGTACGCCGTCGTCATCGGGATCTACCTGCTGGTCGCCGGCACCGAGCACGTGCCGGTCTTCTGGCCGCTGCTGGTGGCGCTGGTGATCTCGTCGGTGGTGTCGGTCTACCTGCTGCGCGGGCTGCGCGACCGGTTCGCGGCGAGGGTGCAGGAGCGCGCCCACAACGCCAGCCGGCGCTTCGAGGAGATGCGCGCCAAGGAGGACGTCGACTGACGCCTCTGCGCTGAGCGGGCGCTCGTGGCGGGTCAGCCGACCAGCAGTCCCGCGAACAGCCCCGCGGCGTAGAGCAGCTCGGCGGTGCCGGTCCGCTGCAGCACCACGACCAGCCCCCGGCCCGTCGTACCCGCCCAGACCGTGCGCACCGCCGGCACCGCGGGCGAGAGGAACACCAGGCCGAGCAGCGCCCACCAGGTGGTGGCCAGCGCGAGCGCCACCAGGAACACCACGGCTGCCAGCACGAGCAGCGCGTAGAGCGCCCGGCTCCGCTCGTCGCCGAGCACCACCGCCAGCGTCCGCTTGCCGGCCTCCCGGTCGGTCGGGACGTCGCGCAGGTTGTTCGCGACGAGGATCGCGCAGGCGAGCGCGCCGACCCCGATCGCGGCGTACGCCGAGGGCAGCAGCGAGGCGACCGCCAGCGACTCGGTCTGGACGTACGTCGTCCCCATCACCGCGACCACGCCGAAGAACAGGAACACCATCACCTCGCCGAGCGCCCGGTAGCCGTACGGCGAGGAGCCGCCGGTGTAGAACCACGCGGCCAGCACGGACAGCGCGCCGACGGCGACCAGCCACCACGTCGTGGTCGCGGCGAGCACCAGCCCGGCCACGCAGGCCACGCCGAACGCCCCGAACGCCGCGGCCTTCACCGCCCGCGGCGTGGCGGCCCGCGAGCCGACCAGCCGCAGCGGACCCACCCGGCTCTCGTCGGTGCCGCGGATGCCGTCGGAGTAGTCGTTGGCGTAGTTCACCCCGACCTGCAGGGCCAGCGCCACGACCAGCGCGAGCGCGGCCTTCCACCAGACGGCCGAGCCGAGGTGGGCGGCCACGCCGGTCCCGGCGAGCACGGGCGCGACGGCCGCCGGCAGGGTGCGCGGACGCGCGCCCTCGAGCCACTGAGCAGGGGTAGCCATGATGCCCGGATTGTGTCAGGCATACCGTGGAGCATCGTGAGCAGCCCCGCGTCGTTGAGCCCGGTCCGCGGCACGCCCCGGCAGATCCTCGACCTGCTGCGGGCCTGGAACGACGCGCCGGACCCCGGGCCGCTGTCGGTCGAGACCTCCGGCTCCACCGGCGAGCCGAAGCGGGTGGTGCTGTCGCGTGCGGCGATGCGCGCCTCCGCGGCCGCGACGCTGGGCCGGCTCGGCGGACCGGGGCAGTGGCTGCTCAACCTGCCGGCCACCTACGTCGCCGGCGTCCAGGTGCTCTTCCGCTCCGTGATCGCCGGGACCGAGCCGGTCGTCCAGGAGCAGGACTTCGTGGCGGCGGCGCAGGCGATGACCGGGGGACGCCGCTACGTGTCCCTGGTGCCCACCCAGCTCGTCCGGATGCTCGGGTCCGAGCCCGACACCGAGGCGCTGCGCGACTTCGACACCGTGCTCGTCGGCGGTGCCCGCCTCGACCCGACGCTGCGGCAGGCCGCGGCGGACGCGGGCGTCCGCGTGGTCTCGACGTACGGCATGAGTGAGACCTGCGGCGGCTGCGTCTACGACGGCCTCCCCCTGGACGGCGTGCGGGTCGGGATCGGCGACGACGGCCGGGTGCGGCTGGGCGGACCGGTCCTGTTCGAGGAGTACGACGGGAAGCCCGACCTGACCGCGCAGGCGAAGCGCGACGGCTGGTTCTGGACGCAGGACCTGGGGGCCGTGGACGACGAGGGACGCCTCAGCGTGCTCGGCCGCGTCGATGACGTGGTCGTCTCGGGCGGCGTGAACGTGCCGGGCCCCGCCGTGGCGGACCGGCTGCGCGCGCACCCGGCGGTGCGGGCCGCCGAGGTGGTCGGCGTGCCCGACGCCGAGTGGGGCCGGCGCGTGGTGGCCGTCGTGGTCGGCGAGGTCGCGCTCGACGAGGCCCGCGACTGGGTGTCGGCCGCCCACCCCCGCGCGTGGGCGCCGCGCGACCTGGTCCGGGTCGACGCGCTGCCGCTGCTCGGCAACGGCAAGGTGGACCGGCGCCGGGTCGAGGAGCTCGCCGGTGCCATCGGCGGGCCCGGGGGCCCGCTCGACGCGCGACGAGAGCCGACCCGACGGTGAACGAGGGCACGCCCGGCGGGAGGCGGGCGGTGTACTCCATCCCGATGACCACCCGCTTCCGCGGCATCACCGTCCGCGAGGGGATGCTCCTGCGCGGCGAGGCGGGATGGGGCGAGTTCAGCCCGTTCCTGGAGTACGACCCGCGGGTCGCGGCGCCGTGGCTGCGCGCGGCCCGGGAGGCGGCCGACGAGGGCTGGCCGGAGCCGGTGCGCGACCGCGTCCCGGTCAACGTCACCGTGCCCGCGGTCGGGCCGGAGCAGGCGGCCGGCATCGTCCGCGACAGCGCCGGCTGCCGGACCGCGAAGGTCAAGGTCGCCGAGCCCGGGCAGTCGCTCGCCGAGGCCGAGGCGCGGCTCGAGGCGGTGCGCGACGCGCTCGGGCCCGACGGCCGGATCCGGGTCGACGCCAACGGGCTGTGGCCGCTCGACGAGGCGGTCACCGCGATCCGGGCGCTGGACCGGGCCGCCGGCGGGTTGGAGTACGTCGAGCAGCCGTGCGCCGCCGTCGAGGACCTCGCCGCGGTCCGCCGCCGGGTCGCCGTGCCGGTCGCGGCCGACGAGTCCATCCGCCGGGCCGAGGACCCCTACCGGGTCCGCGACCTCGAGGCCGCCGACGTGGCGGTGCTCAAGGTGCAGCCGCTCGGCGGGGTGCGTGCCTGCCTGCGGATCGCCGAGGACATCGGCCTGCCGGTGGTGGTCTCCAGCGCCCTGGAGACGTCGGTCGGCATCGCCGCCGGGGTGGCGCTGGCCGCCGCGCTCCCGCGGCTGGAGCACGCCTGCGGCCTGGCCACCGTGCAGCTGCTCACCGGGGACGTGGTCGCCGCGCCGCTGCTGCCCCGCGACGGCACCCTGCCCGTCGTACGGCCGGAGGCGGAGGAGGCGCTGCTCGCGAGGTACGCCGCGCCGCCCGCGCGCCGCGACCACTGGGAGCAGCGACTGGCCGCGGTCGAGGCCGCGATGCGGCAGGATCGGCAGGCATGAGCCCCGCCAACGCCGCGACCGCCCTGGCCACCGCCCTGGTCGACGAGCTGGCGCGCGGCGGCGTGCGGCACGCGGTGCTCGCCCCGGGCTCCCGGTCGGCACCGCTGGCGTTCGCGCTGCACGAGGCGGCCGCCGGCGGGAGGCTGACCCTGCACACCCGGGTCGACGAGCGCTCCGCCGCCTTCCTCGCCCTCGGCCTGGCCCGCACCTCGCGCACCGCGGTGCCGGTGGTCACCACCTCCGGCACCGCCGTCGCCAACCTGCACCCCGCGGTGCTCGAGGCCGCGCACACCGGGCAGCCGCTGCTGCTGCTCACCGCGGACCGCCCCGCGTCGCTGCGCGGCACCCAGGCCAACCAGACCACCGACCAGGTGAAGATCTTCGGAGAGGCTGTCCGGCTGGCCGCCGACGTCCCGGCCGGCCACCCCGGCGCCGACGAGGCGCCGCAGGTGGCCGCCTGGCGGGCGCTGGCCGCCCGTGCCCTGGGCGCCGCGAGCGGCACGACCGGCGGTGCTCCCGGACCGGTCCAGCTCAACCTCCAGCTCGCCGAGCCGCTGGTGCCGGGCGTCCCCGACGGCTGGACGACCCCGGTCGGCGGGCGCGCGGACGGCCGGCCGTGGACCGAGACCCCGCAGCCCGCCCGCCCCGAGCCGCGGGCGCTGCGCAACGACCGCCGCACCGTCGTGGTCGCCGGCGACGACGCGGGTCCGCCGGCCCGGATCCTCGCCGAGCAGGCGGGTTGGCCGCTGCTCGCCGAGCCCACCAGCGGCTCGCGCACCGGCGAGAACGCGATCCGCACCTACCGGCTGCTGCTCGCCGACGAGGAGCTCACCGCCGGCATCGAGCGGGTCGTGGTCTACGGCCGGCCCACGCTGTCGCGTCCGGTCAGCCGGCTGCTGGCCCGCGACGACGTCGAGGTGGTCGCGGTGGCGAACCGCACCGGCTGGAGCGACGCCGGCCACCGGGCCTCGACCGTGCTGCCCGCAGCCCAGGCGGGGCCTGCCGTGACCGACGAGGCGTGGGTGCCCGAGGGGAGCGTCACCGACGGGGCCTGGCTGCACGAGTGGAAGCGGCGCGACGCGGAGGTCTCCGCGGCGCTGGACGCGCTCCTGCAGGCCGAGCAGGCGCTGGCCCCGCACCACGTCGCGGCGGCCGTGGCCGCGGCCCTGCCGCCCCGGGGACTGCTGTTCGTCGGCGCTTCCAACCCGGTGCGCGACCTCGACCTGGTGGTGCCGCGCTACCGCGTGGGCGACCGCCGGCTGGTGATCGGCAACCGCGGCCTGGCCGGCATCGACGGGTCCGTCTCCACCGCGGTCGGCGCGGCGCTCGGCCGCTCTTCCACCAGCCGGGCGTTCGCGCTGCTGGGCGACGTCACCTTCCTGCACGACACCAACGGGCTGCTTCTCGGGCCCGACGAGCAGCGGCCGGACCTGACCGTGGTGGTGGTCAACGACGACGGCGGGTCGATCTTCGCCTCCCTCGAGCAGGGCGGCCCCGACTACGCAACGTCGTACGACAAGCTCTTCGGCACCCCGCACGGCGTCGACCTCGCGTCGCTGTGCGCGGCCACCCGGACGCCGCACTGGCAGGTGCGCTCCCGGGAGGAGCTCGCGCATGCGCTCGCCAGCCCGAACGGCGGTCTCGAGGTCGTCGAGGCCGTCGTACGGCGTGACAACCGGCGCGACCTCGACGCCCGGATCCGGGCCCTCGCCGCCCGGCCCTGACACAGCGCAACGACGATCAAGCGCGCGGGCGGCCTGGTCGGCAGGATGGGCCCGTGACCGCCGTCGACCACTTCACCGGCTTCGTGGACGTCCTCGCCGCGGCGCTCGACGACCACGACGCGACCCCGGCCGACCTCGCGGCGCGGCTGCACCTGTCCCGCTTCCACCTCGACCGGATCGTCTCGGCCGCAGCCGGCGAGCCACCGGTCGCGCTGCGGCGACGGGTGCTGCTCGAGCGGGCCGCCTACCGGCTGCTCACCAGCGACGCCGGGATCCTCGACGTCGCGGTCGAGGCCGGCTACGGCTCCCACGAGGCGTTCACCCGCGCGTTCGCGAGGGTGTACGGCGTCGGTCCGGCGCGGTGGCGCGCCCGCCCCACCCAGATCCGCCTCACCGCACCCAGTGGCATCCACTTCCACCCACCGGCAAGCCTGCGGCTGCCCGCGCAGAAGAAGGTGACCTCCATGGACCTGCTGACCCGGATGGTCGAGCACCACGTCTGGCTGGTCGGCGAGATGATCGATCTCGCCGCCGGCCTCGGCGACGAGCAGCTCGACGCGGCCATCGAGCTCTCGGTCGACGAGGACCGCCAGAGCATCCGCTCGCTGCTGTCCCGCCTGGTCGGGCAGATGGGGATGTGGAACGCCGCGATGGCCGACCGCGCCTACGACTGGTCGGTCGAGGAGCACGAGCCGGTGGCGGCGATGCGCGCCCGGCTCGCGGAAGAGGGTGCGACGTTCCTGGGGCACGTCGTGGAGACCACCGAGGAGGGGCGGCTCGACGACACGTTCGTGGACGCGCTGTGCGAGCCGGCGGAGGTGTTCACCTACGGCGGGATGATCGCGCACGTGCTGACCTTCGCCGCGCACCGGCGCACGCTCGTCGCGCTCGCTCTCGACGCGGCCGGTGTCGGTGAGCTCGGTTGGGGAGACCCGATGCGCTGGGTGGCCGAAGGCGCCTCCTAGGCGCTCGTTGCTTGAATGGTCGGGTGCACCTGGCCCTGACCCTCGCGTCGCTGACCGCGCTGGTCATCGCGATCTCCGGGGTCTCGCGCCGGTTCGGGCTGCCCGCACCGCTGGTTCTGGTCGCGCTCGGCGCCTTCGCGTCCTTCCTGCCGTTCGTCCCGCAGGTGCACCTGTCGGCCGAGCTGGCCCTGGTCGGGTTCCTGCCGCCGCTGCTCTACGCCACCGCGCTCAAGACGTCGCTGGTCGACTTCAACGTGCACCGGCGGGCGATCCTGCTGCTGTCCGTGGGCCTGGTGGCCTTCACCGCCCTGGGCGTCGGGCTGGTGGTGCACGCGGTGCTGCCCGGGGTCACGTGGCCGGCGGCGTTCGCGCTGGGTGCCGTGGTCGCGCCTCCGGACGCGGTTGCGGCGACCGCGGTCGCGCGACGGGTGGGCATGCCGCGCCGGCTGATCACCGTCCTCGAGGGGGAGTCGCTGCTCAACGACGCGACCGCGCTGGTCGCCCTGCGCACCGCGGTCGGGGCCGCGGTCGGCACGGTCTCGATCCTGAACATCACCTTCGACTTCGTGCGTGCCGCCGGAGTCGGCATCGCGGTCGGCCTGGTCGCCTTCATGGTCGTCGGCTGGGTCCGCCGCCACGTCACCGACCCGGTGCTCGACACCAGCGTCTCGCTGGTCACGCCGTTCCTGGCCTACGTCCTCGCCGAGCTCGCCCACGCCTCCGGTGTCCTCGCGGTAGTCGTGGCCGGACTGCTGCTCGGGCACCGTGCGCCGGTGCTCCAGACGGCCTCCTCGCGGATCGCCGAGCGCCTGAACTGGCGGACCATCGCGTTCCTGCTGGAGCACACCGTCTTCATCCTCATCGGGCTGCAGGCCCGCTGGATCATCGCCGACGTGGCCAGGAGCGGCGTGTCGCTGCGCGCCGTGGTGACCACCTGCCTGGTCACGCTGCTGACGGTCATGGGACTGCGGCTGGTCTGGGTCTTCCCGGCGCGGTACCTGCTCCTGGGGGCGGCGCCGGACGAGAACGGCCAGCGGCCGTCATGGCGCTACACCGCGGTGATCGGCTGGGCCGGGATGCGCGGCGTGGTCACCCTGGCCGCGGCGTTCGCCATCCCGTCGGCGATGGAGTACCGCGAGCTGCTCGTGCTCGTCGCGCTGGTGGTCGCCGCGGGCACGCTGTTCATCCAGGGGCTCTCGCTGCCCTGGCTGGTGCGGGCGCTGCGGCTGCCGGCTCCGGACGCCCGCGAGGACGCGCTCGCCCGCGCCGCGCTCTTCGACCAGGCCACGGCCGCGGGTCTCGTCGTGCTCGAACGGCACTCCGGCGAGGACGACCCCTACGGCACCGTCGAGGAGATCCGCCGCCGCGCCCGGCAGCGCGACACCGCCGCCTGGGAGCGGTTGGGCAGCACCCACCCGGACGAGGACACCCCGAGCGAGGCGTACGCGCGGCTGCGGCTGGAGATGCTGCAGGTCGAGCGGAACAAGGTCCTGGAGGTGCGCAGCACCGGTCGTCTCCCGCACGAGGTCATCGAGGACGTGCTCGGCGCCCTCGACGTGGAGGAGTCGATGCTCGACGCCAACAACGAACGGGCCGAGGACGTGCGGGAGGCCTCCGAGGTGATGGGCCACGTCGGGATCACGCACCTGTGCGAGCACCTCGAGAACGCGCCGACCGACACCGAGCCGCACGTCGTCGGCGCGTGCGAGGACTGCGTCCGCGAGGGCTACACGTCGTGGGTGCACCTGCGCATGTGCCTGGCCTGCGGGCACGTCGGCTGCTGCGACTCCTCGCCGCGGCGCCACGCGACCGCGCACTTCGCGGAGACCGGCCACCCGGTGATCCGTTCCGCGGAGCCGCACGAGCTCTGGCGCTGGTGCTATCTCGACAGCCGACTAGGTTGAGTCCATGACGATGTTCAAGCTCGGTCATGCCTGCGTCCGTCTCGAGCACCAAGGCGACGTGCTGGTCGTCGATCCCGGGGGCTGGACGGAGCCGGACGCCGTCGACGGCGCGACGGCGGTGCTGGTCACCCACGAGCACGCCGACCACCTGTCGCTGGACAACCTCCGCCGCACCGACGCGCCGGTGTTCACCATCGACGCCGTCGCCCGCCAGATCGCCGAGCAGGACCCGGCGGTCGCCGAACGGGTCACGGTCGTGCGTCCCGGGCAGCAGTTCGACGTCGGCGTGCCGGTGACCGCGGTCGGCGAGAAGCACGCGGTGATCCACCCGGACCTGCCGCGCTTCGACAACTCCGGCTACCTGTTCACGCTCGGCGACCTGCGGGTCTACCACCCCGGCGACGCCCTCACCGCGCCCGGCCGGCCCGTCGACGTGCTGTTCGTGCCGGTGCAGGCACCGTGGAGCAAGATCAGCGAGGTGGCCGACTTCGCGCGCGAGGTGGACGCGCCCCGGTCGGTCGGGGTCCATGACGGGCTGCTCAACGAGAACGGCCTCGCCCTCGTCGAGCGGCTGCTCGGCGGTCTCCTCGGCGACGAGCGCGAGTACCTCCGCCTCGCCCCCGGCCAGTCCCTCTGACCGAGTCGGCGCTTGTGCCGGCCTGGATCGGGCCGAGTCGGCGCCTGTGCCGGGCTCAGCTCGTCGTGAGCGCGTCCCGCACCGGCACGAACTTGGCCTGCGCCTCGGCCAGCTCCGACGCGGGGTCGGAGTCGGCCACGATCCCGCAGCCGGCGAACAGCCGGACGGTCCGCCGGTCGGCGTTGTCGATCGCCCCGGCGCGAAGGGCGATGCCCCACTCGCCGTCGCCCGCGGCGTCCATCCAGCCCACCGGCCCCGCGTAGCGGCCGCGGTCCATGCCCTCGATCTCGGTGATCAGCGCCTTGGCCTCGCGGGTGGGCGTGCCGCCGACCGCCGCCGACGGGTGCAGCGCCGCCGCCAGGTCCAGTGACGTGGCGGTGCCTGCGGCCACCCCGGCGACGTCGGTGGCCAGGTGCATGACGTTCGGCAGGTGCAGCACGAACGGCGACTCGGGGACGTTCATCGATGTGCAGTGCGGCGCGAGGGAGTCGGCGACGGAGCGCACGGCGTACTCGTGCTCCTCGAGGTCCTTCGACGAGCGGGCCAGCGTGGCCGCCAGGGCCAGGTCGCGCTCGTCGTCGCCGGTACGTCGGATCGTGCCGGCCAGCACGCGCGAGGTCACCAAGCCGCGCTCGCGCCGTACCAGCATCTCCGGCGTCGCGCCGAAGAGACCGTCGACGTGGAAGGTCCAGCACATCGGGTAACGCTCGGCCAGGCGCACCAACGGCCAGCGCACGTCGAGGTCGGTGGTGGCGGTGGCGACCAGGTCGCGGGCGAGCACCACCTTCTCGAGGTCGCCGGCCGCGATCCGACGTACCGCCTCGGCCACGCGTGTCTCCCACGCGGTTCCCGAGAGCGCGCCGTCCGAGAACGTGACCCCCAGGGGCGCCTGCGGATCCTCGGGCGCGGCCACCTCGGGCGGTGAGGGAATCGCCGCGAGGCCGATCGTGGTGACCCAGGTGGTGTCGCCCCGCCGGCCGACGACCACCTCCGGCACCACGAGCGCGCTGTCGCCGGGCTGGTCGGCGAACGCGAACGAGCCGAAGCAGATCAGGCCGGTGCCGGGAAGCTGCACCTCGTCGCGGACCACCGCGGTGCGGGTCGTCTCGGTCCACCAGTCGCGGGCGTCGGCGAACCGCTGCGCGCCGCTGGTCCGGACCTCCGCGGCGACGCCCCAGCCGACCAGCCCTTCCCCGCGGTGCACCCAGGCGGTGGCGTCCTGCTCCGGGAGCAGGGCCAGCAGAGGACCGGGATCGGCGACGGCGACGGTCCGTACGACGAGCGGAGCGCTCTCGGCGGCGGGTCCGGTGGTCGCACTCGCCCGGGTCCGATGCTCTGTCACGATTGGCCAGCCTACGACCGGCTGCGGCCGAGCCCCACATCGAGGCCGCTGGCTACAGTTCGGCTGTGACCCGAGCCAGCCTGGACAAGAAGCCCGCCGACGTCGCTGCGATGTTCGACGACGTCGCCCGGCGCTACGACCTGACCAACGACGTGCTGTCGCTGGGCCAGGACCGACGCTGGCGCAAGGCCGTGGTGAAGGCGGTGGACCCCCGGCCGGGGGAGCGGGTGCTCGACCTCGCGGCGGGCACCGGCACCTCGAGCCAGCCCTTCTCGGACCTCGGCGCTACCGTCGTCCCCTGCGACTTCTCGCTCGGGATGCTGCGGGTCGGCAAGCGCGGTCGGCCGCACCTCGGCTTCACCGCGGGCGACGCGACCCGGTTGCCGTTCGCGGACGACACGTTCGACGCGGTGACGATCTCCTTCGGTCTGCGCAACGTCGTCGACACCGACGCGGGCCTGCGGGAGATGCTGCGCGTGACCAGGCCGGGCGGTCGCCTCGTGGTCTGCGAGTTCAGCCACCCGACCTGGGCGCCCTTCCGCACCGTCTACATCGAGTACCTCATGAAGGCGCTGCCCGCGGTCGCCCGCGCGGTCTCGTCGAGCCCGGACGCGTACGTCTACCTCGCCGAGTCGATCCGGGCTTGGCCGGACCAGGCGGGCCTGGCCGCGCGGATGGCCGAGGCCGGCTGGAAGAGCGCCGCCTGGCGCAACCTGTCGGGCGGGATCGTCGCCCTGCACCGCGCGACCGCCTGACCGGTTCCCTGCCTGGTCCGGCGGCAGAAGCGCCGACTCGGCACGGTCCGCGGCGGCGGAAGCGCCGGGTCGGCGGGGCCCGGGGCCCGGGTCGCAACTTGCGCCGGCGGGCCCTAGACTGTCGCGTTGTGCCGGTTAGTGAAGCAATTCACTAAGTCACATTCGGCGCGTTCGGGGCAGGCAGCCGGGCGCGCCCGGCGTCTGACGGCGCCGCAGCCAGAGCTCGACCCAGAAGGGGTACCCCGATGACCCGGACCACCGCCGACGAGCGGCAGGCCGACGTCATCGTCGTCGGGGCCGGGCCGGCCGGTGCCTCCACCGCCTTCCACCTCGCCCAGGCCGGCGTCGACGTGCTGCTGCTGGAGAAGGCGGCCTTCCCCCGGGACAAGATCTGCGGCGACGGGCTGACCCCGCGCGCGGTCCGCCAGCTCGTCGGCATGGGCCTCGACCTCGACGCCCCGGGGTGGACGCGGAACAAGGGGCTGCGGATCGTCGGTGCCGGCCACCGACTCGAGCTGCCGTGGCCCGAGCTGGCGTCGTTCCCGCCGTACGGCATGGTCCGCACCCGGATGGACCTCGACGAGATCCTCGCCCGGCACGCCGAGAAGGCCGGAGCCCGCCTCCAGGAGCGCACCGCCGTCACCGGCCCCGTCTTCGACGAGCGCACCGGGCGGGTCGTCGGGGTGACTGCCAAGCCGGTCGACGACAACGGCCGCAAGGCCGGCGACGAGGTCACCTACCGCGCACCCGCCGTGGTGGCCTGCGACGGGGTGTCCGCCCGGATCGCGATCGCCCTCGGCCTCGAGCGCCGCGAGAACCGTCCGATGGGCGTCGCGGTCCGCGCCTACTACGAGACCCCGCGCCACGACGACGACTGGATGGAGTCCTGGCTCGAGCTGTGGGCCCCGACGGCAGAGGGCGCCGGACTTCAGCTCCTCCCGGGCTACGGCTGGATCTTCGGGGTCGGGGACGGCACCGCCAACGTCGGACTCGGGATCCTCAACACCTCCACGGCCTTCCGGAACGTCGACTACAAGGACGTCCTCAAGCGCTGGCTGGCGCACACGCCCGAGGAGTGGGGCTTCCGGGACGAGGGCAACCGCGTCGGCCGCATCGGCTCGGCCGCGCTGCCCATGGGCTTCAACCGCAAGCCGCACTACACCCGGGGCGTGCTGCTGGCCGGTGACGCCGGCGGCATGGTGAACCCCTTCAACGGCGAGGGCATCGACTACGCGCTGGAGTCGGGCCACATGGCCGCGGAGACCATCGTGCAGGCACTGGCACGGCCGGAGGGCGCTGCCCGGGAGCAGGTGCTGCAGGGGTACGCTGCCACGCTGGATGCGACGTACGGTGGCTACTTCACGCTCGGCCGGGTCTTCGCGAAGATGATCGGCAACCCGACCTTCATGAAGCAGGCCACGAAGTACGGCCTCCCGCGCACCACCTTGATGAAGTTCATGCTCAAGCTGATGGCGAACCTCACCGACCCCCGCGACGGCGACGTCTCGGACCGGTTGATCAACGCGTTGGCACGGGTCACCCCGGCGGCCTAGGCACCATGCACCACCACGAGCCGGCACCACGACAGGACAGGAGGGAGCGAGGGCGATGAACCTGTACGCACCAGTGCTCGCGCTCATCATTCTCGGAGGCGGCTTCGCCGTCTTCTCGGTGATCATGAGCGCGCTCGTCGGTCCGAAGCGCTACAACAAGGCGAAGCTCGACTCCTACGAGTGCGGCATCCAGCCCACCCCGCAGCCCGTCGGCGGTGGCCGGTTCCCGGTGAAGTACTACATCACCGCGATGCTGTTCATCGTCTTCGACATCGAGATCGTGTTCCTGTACCCGTGGGCGGTGTACTTCGACTCGATGAAGGCCTTCGGCCTCGTGGAGATGCTGCTGTTCATCGTCACCGTCTTCGTCGCCTACGCCTACGTGTGGCGTAGGGGCGGGCTCGACTGGGACTGAGGTAATCGAGATGGGTATCGAAGAGAAGCTCCCCAGCGGCGTCCTCCTCACCACCGTCGAGGGCGTGGCCGGCTACATGCGCAAGGCCTCGTTCTGGCCGGCGACGTTCGGCCTGGCCTGCTGCGCCATCGAGATGATGACCTCCGGCGGTCCGCGCTACGACCTGGCCCGCTTCGGCATGGAGGTCTTCCGGGCCTCGCCGCGCCAGGCCGACCTGATGATCGTGGCCGGCCGGGTCAGCCAGAAGATGGCCCCCGTGCTGCGCCAGATCTACGACCAGATGCCGGACCCGAAGTGGGTGCTGGCGATGGGCGTGTGCGCCAGCTCGGGCGGCATGTTCAACAACTACGCGATCGTGCAGGGCGTCGACCACGTCGTGCCCGTCGACATGTACCTCCCCGGCTGCCCGCCGCGGCCGGAGATGCTCATCGACGCGATCCTCAAGCTCCACGACCAGGTCCAGCACGCCAAGCTCGGCGTGAACCGGCAGGACGAGATCGTCACGAACGAGACCGACGCGCTCAACGCGCTGCCGACCTCGGACATGAAGGGACTGCTCCGATGAGCCCCAAGGAGCCGCAGGAGTTCCGCGAGGTCAGCGAGGGCACCGACCAGGACTACACCGACGTCGCGCCCGAGAACACGCTGCCCGCCTCGGCCGAGCAGCTGCAGCCCGAGGTCGTCGACGTCCGCAAGGGCATGTTCGGGGTGCGGGGCTCCGGCGACACCTCCGGCTACGGCGGCCTGGTGCGGCCGGTGGCGATGCCCGGCGGCACCGAGCGCCCCTTCGGCGGCTGGTACGACGAGGTTGCCGACGGTCTCGACGCCGCGCTCGACCGCGCCGGCGTGCAGAACGCGATCGAGAAGGTCGTCGTGCACCGCAGCGAGATCACCTTCTTCGTGCGCCGCGAGGCGGTGACCGAGGTGGCCCGCCAGCTGCGCGACGACCCGACGCTGCGCTTCGAGTTCTGCTCCGGCGTCTCCGGCGTGCACTACCCGCACGAGACGGGGCGCGAGCTGCACGCGGTCTACCACCTGCTCTCGATGACCCACAACCGCCGGATCCGGCTCGAGGTGGCCTGCCCCGACTCGGACCCGCACATCCCGTCGGTGGTCTCGGTCTACCCGACCAACGACTGGCACGAGCGCGAGACCTACGACTTCTTCGGGATCATCTTCGACGGCCACCCGGCGCTGGCCCGCATCGAGATGCCCGACGACTGGCCCGGTCATCCGCAGCGCAAGGACTACCCGCTCGGCGGCATCCCCGTGGAGTACAAGGGCGCCACCATCCCGCCGCCGGACACGCGGAGGAGCTACAACTGATGAGCGACACGACCTACGACCCCTACGCGACCGCGCAGGAGACCACCGCCGGCAAGGTCTTCACCGTCACCGGGCAGGACTGGGACACGGTGGTCGAGGGCATCGCCGACGAGGGCGAGGACCGCGTCGTCGTGAACATGGGCCCGCAGCACCCGTCGACGCACGGCGTGCTCCGCCTCATCCTCGAGCTCGAGGGCGAGACGGTGAAGGAGGCCCGCTGCGGCGTCGGCTACCTGCACACCGGCATCGAGAAGAACATGGAGTTCCGCTCCTGGGTGCAGGGCGTCACGTTCTGCACCCGGATGGACTACCTCGCCCCGTTCTACAACGAGGCGACCTACTGCCTCGGCGTCGAGCGGCTGCTCGACATCGAGGATGAGATCCCCGAGAAGGCCCAGGTCATGCGGGTGCTCCTGATGGAGCTCAACCGGATCTCCTCGCACCTGGTGGCGATCGCCACCGGCGGCATGGAGATCGGCGCGCTGACCGTGATGACCATCGGCTTCCGCGAGCGCGAGCTGGTCCTGGACCTGTTCGAGCTGATCACCGGCCTGCGGATGAACCACGCGTTCATCCGTCCCGGTGGCGTCGCGCAGGACATGCCCCCGGGCGCGCTGGACCAGATCCGCGACTTCATCAAGCTGATGAAGAAGCGGCTCCCGGAGTACGCCGACCTCTGCAACGCCAACCCGATCTTCAAGGGCCGCCTGCAGGATGTCGGCTACCTCGACCTGGCGGGCTGCATGGCGCTGGGCCTCAGCGGCCCGGTGCTGCGCTCCACCGGCTACCCGTGGGACCTGCGCAAGACCCAGCCCTACAGCGGCTACGAGGACTACGACTTCGACGTCATCACCTGGGACACCTCCGACTCCTACGGCCGGTTCCGCATCCGGCTCGCGGAGATGTGGGAGTCGCTGAAGATCGTCGAGCAGTGCGCCGACCGCCTCGCGGGCCTCGAGGGCGCACCCGTGATGATCGGCGACAAGAAGATCGCCTGGCCCAGTCAGCTCGCGGTCGGCACCGACGGCATGGGCAACAGCCTCGACCACATCAAGCACATCATGGGCGAGTCCATGGAGGCCCTGATCCACCACTTCAAGCTGGTGACCGAGGGCTTCCGGGTGCCGGCCGGCCAGGCCTACGTGCCGATCGAGTCCCCGCGCGGCGAGCTCGGCGCGCACGTGGTCTCCGACGGCGGCACGCGGCCCTACCGGGCGCACTTCCGGGACCCGTCCTTCACGAACCTGCAGGCGACCTCGGTGATGAGCGAGGGCGGCATGGTCGCCGACGTCATCGTCGCGATCGCGTCGATCGACCCGGTCATGGGTGGAGTGGACAGATGACCAACTTGGAATCGATGGGATCCTCCGGCCACGGGGAGGGCCAGCTCGACGAGCACGTCCTCGCCGAGCTGCGGGAGATCACCATGCGCTACCCGGAGTCGCGCTCGGCGCTGCTGCCGATGCTGCACCTGGTGCAGAGCTACGAGGGTCGCGTGACCTCCCGGGGGATCGAGGCCTGCGCCGACATCCTCGGGATCTCCGCCGCCGAGGTCTCCGGCGTGGCGACCTTCTACACGATGTACAAGCGGCGTCCGGTCGGCGACTACCACGTCGGGGTCTGCACCAACACGCTGTGCGCGGTGATGGGCGGCGACGCGATCTTCGACCGCCTCAAGGACCACCTCGGCGTCGGCAACGACGAGACCGCCTGGGCCGACGACGGGGACGGCAGGAGCATCACGCTCGAGCACGTGGAGTGCAACGCCGCCTGCGACTACGCGCCGGTGGTGATGGTCAACTGGGAGTTCATGGACAACCAGACCCCGGAGTCGGCGACCCAGCTGGTCGACGACCTGCGGACGGGCAAGGAGGTCCGCTCCACCCGCGGTCCGCGCATCTGCACCTGGCGGGAGGCCGAGCGGGTGCTCGCCGGTTTCAGCGACGACCTCGCCGACGAGGGCCCCGCGGCCGGGCCCGCCACGCTGGCCGGCCTGAGGCTGGCCCGCGAGCGCGACTGGACCGCACCGGATTCCGGCCGCAAGGCCGTCTCCACCGGCGAGCCGTTCGGGGACTCCCGCGAGCGCGCAGCCGCGGAGACAAGCGCGCCGTCCGGCCAGGCCGCCGAGGCCGTCGAGGATTCGCCCGCCGAGCGCGAGGGCGGGGAGGACGCCTGATGACGAGCACACTGACCCCGGTCCTGTCGGACAACTGGGACAGCGACCGTTCCTGGACGCTGGACTCCTACGCGGGCCGCGGCGGGTACGGCGCCCTCGACGTCGCCTTCGGCATGGAGTCGGACGCGGTCGTGGAGATGGTCAAGGAGTCCGGCCTGCGCGGCCGTGGCGGCGCGGGGTTCCCGACCGGGATGAAGTGGGCCTTCATCCCCGCTCAGGATGCTGCCAACCCGAAGCCGCACTACTTGGTGGTCAACGCCGACGAGTCCGAGCCGGGCACCTGCAAGGACATCCCGCTGATGATGGCCAGCCCGCACACGCTGGTCGAGGGCGTCATCCTCGCGTCGTACGCCATCCGCGCCAACCACGCGTTCATCTACGTGCGGGGCGAGGTGCTCCACGTCGTCCGCCGGCTCCAGCGCGCCGTGCAGGAGGCGTACCTCGCCGGGCACCTCGGCAAGAACATCCATGGCTCCGGCTACGACCTCGACCTGGTCGTGCACGCCGGTGCCGGCGCCTACATCTGTGGCGAGGAGACCGCGCTGCTCGACTCGCTCGAGGGCAGGCGCGGCCAGCCGCGGCTGCGCCCGCCGTTCCCCGCGGTCGCCGGCCTGTACGCCGCGCCCACGGTGATCAACAACGTCGAGAGCATCGCGTCGGTGCCGAGCATCGTGCGCAACGGCGCGGAGTGGTTCGCCTCGATGGGCACCGAGAAGAGCAAGGGTTTCGTGCTCTACTCGCTGTCCGGCCATGTGCAGCGGCCCGGGCAGTACGAAGCACCGATGGGCATCACGCTGCGCGAGCTGATCGACCTCGCCGGCGGGATCCGCGAGGGCCACGAGCTGAAGTTCTGGACCCCCGGCGGCTCGTCGACCCCGATCCTGACCGCCGAGCACCTCGACGTCCCGCTCGACTACGAGGCGGTCGGCTCGGCCGGGTCGATGCTGGGCACCCGCGCGCTGCAGATCTTCGACGACACCACCTGCGTGGTGCGTGCCGTGCTGCGGTGGACGGAGTTCTACAAGCACGAGTCCTGCGGCAAGTGCACGCCGTGCCGCGAGGGCACCTGGTGGCTGGCGCAGACGCTGGCCCGCCTCGAGCAGGGACAGGGCACCGAGGACGACCTCGAGCTGCTGCTCGACCAGTGTGACAACATCCTCGGCCGCGCGTTCTGCGCGCTGGGCGACGGTGCGACCAGCCCGATCACCAGCTCGATCCAGTACTTCCGCGACGAGTACATCCGCCACTTCACCGAGGGCGGCTGCCCGTTCGACCCGGCGAAGGCCACCCTCTTCGCGCCCGTCACCACAGGTGGAGCTTCCGCATGACCGTCTCTGCGAACCGGCCCGGCGAGGTCACTCCCAAGGAGGACCTCGTCACGCTGACCATCGACGACGTCGAGGTGAGCGTGCCCAAGGGCAGCCTGGTGATCCGCGCCGCCGAGCAGATCGGCGTGCAGATCCCGCGCTTCTGCGACCACCCGCTGCTCGACCCGGTCGGTGCCTGCCGCCAGTGCCTGGTCGAGGTGCCCGACGCCGGCAACGGCCGGCCGATCCCGAAGCCGCAGGCCTCCTGCACCCTGCAGGTCGCCGAGGGCATGGTGGTGCGCACCCAGGCCAGCTCGAAGGTGGCCGACAAGGCGCAGCAGGGCATCATGGAGTTCCTGCTGGTCAACCACCCTCTCGACTGCCCGATGTGCGACAAGGGCGGCGAGTGCCCGCTGCAGAACCAGGCGATGTCCAATGGCCGCGGCGAGTCGCGCTACATCGAGCAGAAGCGCACCTACCCCAAGCCGATCAACATCTCCGCGCAGGTCCTGCTCGACCGCGAGCGGTGCATCCTCTGCGCGCGCTGCACGCGGTTCTCCGCGCAGATCGCCGGCGACCCGTTCATCGAGCTGATCGAGCGGGGGGCCCTGCAGCAGGTCGGCATCTACGAGAAGGAGCCGTTCGAGTCCTACTTCTCGGGCAACACCATCCAGATCTGCCCGGTGGGCGCGCTCACCTCCGCGTCGTACCGCTTCCGGGCCCGCCCGTTCGACCTGGTCTCCACGCCCTCGGTCTGCGAGCATTGCGCCTCCGGCTGCGCCCTGCGCACCGACCACCGGCGCGGCAAGGTCACCCGCCGGCTCGCCGGCTTCGACCCGGAGGTCAACGAGGAGTGGAACTGCGACCGCGGCCGGTTCGGGTTCCTCTACGCCCGGCAGCCCGACCGGCTCACGCACCCGCTGGTCCGCGACGAGGAGACCGGTGAGCTGCGTCCCGCGTCGTGGCCGGAGGCCTTCGTGGTGGCGGCCCGCGGCCTGCAGGCCGCCGAGGGGGCCGTCGGCGTGCTGACCGGCGGCCGGCTCACCGCCGAGGACGCCTACGGCTACAGCAAGTTCGCCCGCGCCGTGCTGGGCACCAACGACATCGACTTCCGGGCGCGCGCGCACTCCGCCGAGGAGGCCGACTTCCTGGCCGCCCACGTGGCCGCCACGTCGCTCGAGGTCACCTACACCGACATCGAGAAGGCGAAGACCGTCGTGCTCGCGGGCTTCGAGCCCGAGGACGAGTCGCCGATCGTGTTCCTGCGGCTGCGCAAGGCCGCGCGCAAGAACGGCCTGCGGGTGTTCTCGATCGCGCCGTTCACCTCACGCGGCCTGGCCAAGATGCACGGCACGCTGCTGCGCACCGCTCCCGGCGCGGAGGTCTCCGCGATCGAGGCGGTCGCCAACGACGGCGAGGTCGCCCTCGACGGCGGCGGGCTGATCCTCGTCGGCGAGCGCCTGGCCTCGGTGCCCGGTGCGCTGTCGGCCGCGCTCACCCTCTCCCGTACGACGGGCGCCCGGCTGGCCTGGGTGCCGCGTCGCGCGGGCGAGCGTGGCGCGGTCGAGGCCGGCTGCCTGCCGAACCTGCTGCCCGGCGGCCGACCGGTCGCCGACGCGGCCGCCCGCGTCGACCTGGGCACCGTCTGGGGCACCACGGTGCCGCACCAGGACGGCCGGGGCGGTGACGGCATCGTGGCCGCGACCGTGGCCGGCGAGCTCAGGGCCCTCGTGGTCGGCGGCGTGGACCCCGCGGACCTTCCCGACCCGGCCGCCGCGCTCGCCGCGGTCGACGCTGCCGGGTTCGTGGTCAGCCTCGAGGTCCGCGCCAGCGCGGTCACCGAGCGCGCCGACGTGGTCTTCCCGGTGGCCCCGGTCGCGGAGAAATCCGGCATGTTCGTCGACTGGGAAGGCCGGGTGCGGCCCTTCGAGAAGGTGCTGCGCGACAGCAACGCGCTGCCCGACCTGCGGGTGCTCGCCGGCATCGCCGAGGAGCTCGGCAGTGGGCTGGGCTTCCGCACCGTCGAGCAGGCGCGCGCGGAGATGACCGAGCTCGGCGCCTGGGACGGCGAGCGGGCCGCGGCGCCGGAGGGCGTCGCGACGCCCGGCGTGTCGGCGGGCTCCGGCGGCTGGACGTCGGGGGAGCTGGTGCTGGCCACCTGGAAGCTCCTCCTCGACGACGGCCGCATGCTCGACGGCGACGACTACCTCAAGGCCACGGCGCGCCGGCCGGTCGCCCTGGTCTCCGGCGGCACCCTCACCGGGCTCGGGCTGGCCGAGGGGCAGCTGGTGACGCTCGTCGGCGACGCCGGCAGCGCGGAGCTGCCCGTGGCGGTGGCCGACCTCCCCGACGGTGTGGTGTGGGCGCCCGCGTCCGCGCGCTGCGGCGCCGCCGGGTCCACGGTTCGACTCAACGGAGGTGCAGCATGACCCCGCTCGCCGTCGACAACCTGTCGGCGTTCGGCCACGACCCGTGGTGGCTCTCGGCCATCAAGGGCCTGCTGATCTTCGTGGTCCTGGTACTGCTCACCCTGTTCAACATCTGGTTCGAGCGCCGCGTCGTGGCCCGCATGCAGCACCGCATCGGCCCCAACGTGAACGGCCCCTTCGGACTGCTGCAGAGCCTCGCCGACGGCGTGAAGCTGGCGCTGAAGGAGGACATCGTCCCCAAGGCCGCCGACAAGGTCGTCTACCTGCTGGCCCCGGTGCTCTCCACGGCGCCGGCGTTCATCGCCTGGGCGGTGATGCCCTTCGGCCCGGAGGTGAGCATGTTCGGGCACAAGACCCCGCTGCAGCTGACCGACATGCCCGTCGCCGTGCTGTTCATCCTCGCCATCTCCGCGATCGGCATCTACGGCATCGTGCTCGGCGGCTGGTCCAGCGGTTCGACGTACTCGCTGCTCGGCGGCCTGCGCAGCTCGGCGCAGATGATCTCCTACGAGGTCGCGATGGGCCTGGCGCTGGTGGCGGTGTTCCTCTACGCCGGCTCGATGTCGACCTCGCAGATCGTCGACGCCCAGCAGCGGCTGTGGTTCGGCATCATCTTGATCCCGTCCTTCGTGATCTACATGATCTCGATGGTCGGCGAGACCAACCGCGCGCCGTTCGACCTCCCGGAGGCCGAGGGCGAGCTGGTCGGCGGCTTCCACACCGAGTACTCGTCGCTGAAGTTCGCGCTGTTCTTCCTCGCCGAGTACGTCAACATGGTGACCGTCTCCGCGGTCGCCACCACGCTGTTCCTCGGCGGCTGGCGCGCCCCGTGGCCGCTGTCGCTGTGGGACGGCGCCAACTCGGGCTGGATCCCGGTGCTCTGGTTCCTCGCCAAGGTGATGCTGTTCATCTTCGTGTTCATCTGGCTGCGCGGGACCCTGCCCCGGCTGCGCTACGACCAGTTCATGGCGTTCGGCTGGAAGCGGCTGATCCCGATCTCGCTGGTGTGGATCGTGGCCGTCGCCGCGATCCGGGCGGCCAGCCTCGGCGGCGGCTTCGACCGGCGCTACCTGGCCGTCGCCGCCGGCGTCGTGGTGCTGCTGTTCATCGCGATGTTCTTCTTCGGCGGCGAGCAGGAGGAGGCCGCGGAGCGGGACGCCGGCCTCGACACGGACGGGAAGCCGGTGGGCGAGCGCCCGTTCGACGCGTTCGCCGGCGGCTATCCGGTGCCGCCGATGCCGGGCCAGTCGCTCACCTCGGCCACCACCGTCAGCTCCAGTACCGCCTCGACCACCGCCAGGGAGCAGTGAATGGCAACGCTCAAGGAACAGTTCTGGGACCCGATCGCGGGGTTCGGCGTCACCTTCCGGACGATGTTCAAGAAGGTGGTCACCGAGCAGTACCCGTTCGAGAAGAAGCCGACTGCTCCACGGTTCCACGGCCGGCACCAGCTCAACCGGTGGCCCGACGGGCTCGAGAAGTGCATCGGCTGCGAGCTGTGCGCGTGGGCCTGCCCCGCGGACGCGATCTACGTCGAGGGCGCCTCGAACACGGTCGACGAGCGCTTCTCACCCGGTGAGCGCTACGGCCGCGTCTACCAGATCAACTACCTGCGCTGCATCCTGTGCGGCCTGTGCATCGAGGCGTGCCCCACCCGGGCGCTGACGATGACCAACGAGTACGAGCTGGCCGACAACAACCGCGCGGACCTGATCTACGAGAAGCAGGACCTGCTCGCGCCGCTGCTGCCCGGCATGGAGCAGCCGCCGCACGCGATGCTGCTCGGTGACGACGAGACCGACTACTACCGCGGCGCCTTCAGCCCCGGCGCGGCCGGCGCCCCGCGCGGCGGCGAGCCCGCAGGTGAGAAGGGAGCGGAGCGGTGATCACCTTCTGGATCCTGGCCCCGGTGATGGTGGCCGCGGCCCTGGGCATCCTGTTCTCCCGCAAGGCCGTGCACGCCGCGCTGCTGCTTGCGGTCGTGATGATCTCGCTGGCGGTGCTCTACGCCGTCCAGGACGCCCCGTTCCTGTTCGCGGTGCAGATCATCGTCTACACCGGCGCGATCTTGATGCTGTTCCTGTTCGTGGTGATGCTGGTCGGCGTCGACGCCTCCGACTCGGTGGTGGAGACGATCAAGGGCCAGCGGATGCTCGCGATCGTGGTCGGGGTGCTGTTCGGGCTGTGCCTGGTCCTCGGGGTCGCGCAGTTCACGACCGGCACGGTGACCGGGCTGTCGGGGGCCAACGCCGGCGGCAACGTCCCCGGGCTGGCGCAGCTGCTGTTCTCCCGCTACGTGTTCGCCTTCGAGGCGACGAGCGCCCTGCTGATCACCGCGGCGATCGGCGCGATGGTGCTCGCCCACCGCGAGCGGCTGACCCCGAAGCCGACCCAGGCCGACCTCGCCAACCAGCGGCTGCGCGACTACGCCGAGTCCGGCAAGCACCTCGGACCGCTGCCCGCGCCCGGCGTGTTCGCCCGCCACAACGCGGTCGACACCCCGGCGCTGCTGCCGGACGGCACGCCCCTGGACTCCTCGGTCTCCCGGGTGCTGGTGGCCCGCGGCACCGTGCGGTCCGCGCCCGGACTGGCCGACGACATCGAGGAGCTCACCGGCCAGATGGGCGACGGCACCCACGGCGGTCCGCGCGGGCCGATCGAGGGGGACCCGACCGAGACCCGGGACGAAAACCTCGCCGAGACCCGACCCGCCGACGACGAGACGAAGGAGCAGGCATGAGCCCCACGCCCTTCCTGATCCTCTCCGCGATCCTGTTCACGATCGGCTCCGTGGGCGTGCTCACCCGCCGCAACGCCATCGTCGTGTTCATGAACGTCGAGCTGATGCTCAACGCCGCCAACCTGGCGCTGATCACCTTCGCGCGGGTGCACGGCACCCTCGACGGGCAGGTCGCCGCCTTCTTCGTGATGGTGGTGGCCGCGGCCGAGGTCGTGATCGGTCTCGCGATCATCATGACGATCTTCCGCACCCGTCGGTCCGCGTCCGTCGACGACGCCAGCCTGCTGAAGTACTGAGGAGCCTGTCTTGACGTCCTCCCTGCTCATGACCCGGCTCGCCGAGGGCGCGCCGGTCGTGGACCCCGCTCCCGCGTCGGGGGTGTTCTCCCTGCTGTGGGTGATCATCGCGCTGCCCGCCCTCGGCGCCACGGTGCTGCTGCTGGTGGGCAACCGCCGGTCGCGGTCCTGGGCGCACCTGCTCGGCGTGCTCACCGTGCTGGCGTCCTTCGCCCTCGGGCTGGTGCTGTTCGTCGCCCTGCTCGGCCGCGACAGCCAGAACCGGCAGGTCGGCCAGCACCTGTGGACCTGGTTCCAGGTGGGTGGCTTCAAGATCCAGGCCGACCTGCTCTTCGACCAGCTCTCGGCGCTGTTCGTGCTGCTGATCACCGGCGTCGGGTCGCTGATCCACATCTACTCCGTGGGCTACATGGAGCACGACGAGCGGCGGCCCCGGTTCTTCGCCTACCTCAACCTGTTCGTGGCGTCGATGCTGACGCTCGTGCTGGCCGCGAACTACCTCGTGGTCTTCCTCGGCTGGGAGGGCGTCGGCCTCGCGTCGTACCTGCTGATCGGGTTCTGGCAGCACAAGACCTCCGCCGCGGTCGCCGCGAAGAAGGCATTCGTGGTCAACCGCGTCGGTGACATCGGCATGGCGCTGGGCATCATGCTGGCCTTCGCCACCTTCGGGACGGTCTCGTTCGCGGGCATCTCCGCGGCCGCCGGACAGGGCTCGCACGGCACGATGACCGCGCTCGGGCTGCTGTTCCTGCTCGCTGCCTGCGGCAAGTCGGCGCAGGTGCCGCTGCAGTCGTGGCTGCTCGACGCGATGGAGGGCCCGACCCCGGTGTCGGCCCTCATCCACGCCGCGACCATGGTCACCGCCGGCGTCTACCTGGTGACCCGCTCCAACTTCATCTACGACACCACCGAGGTGGCCCGCACCGCGGTGGTGATCGTCGGCACGGTCACGCTGCTGTTCGGTGCGGTCATCGGGTGCGCGAAGGACGACATCAAGAAGGTGCTGGCCGGCTCCACGATGAGCCAGATCGGCTACATGATGCTGGCCGCGGGCCTCGGCCCCGCCGGCTACGCGTTCGCGATCTTCCACCTGCTGACCCACGGCTTCTTCAAGGCCAACATGTTCCTCGGCGCCGGCTCGGTCATGCACGGCATGAACGACGATGTGGACATGCGCCACTACGGCGCTCTGCGCAAGGTCATGCCGGTCACCTTCCTGACCTTCGCGATGGGCTACCTGGCGATCATGGGCATCCCGCCGTGGGCCGGCTTCTGGTCGAAGGACAAGATCATCGAGGTGGCCTTCGCCGACAACCTCGTGGTCGGCATCGCCGCGCTGGTGGGCGCCGGGATCACCGCGTTCTACATGACCCGGCTGATGCTGATGACCTACTTCGGCGAGAAGCGCTGGGAGGACGACGTGCACCCGCACGAGTCCCCGAAGGTGATGACCTTCCCGCTGATCGTGCTCGGCGCGCTCTCCCTGCTCGGCGGCCTGCTGCTGCTCGGGGACTGGATCGTCAACTGGCTGAGCCCCGTGGTGGGCGAGCCGCCGCTGGAGTCCTTCGCGGTGCCGGCCATCGTGATGTCGCTGATCGCGCTCGCCGTGGTGGTCGCGGGCATCGTGATCGCCTGGCTGACCGTGGGCCGCAACGAGGTGCCGCGCGTGGCTCCGGCCCGCGTGTCGGTGTTCACCCGGGCGGCCCGCGCCGACCTCTACGGCGACGCGTTCAACGAGGGCGTGTTCATGCGCCCCGGTGACCGGGCCGTGACCGGGATGGTCGGCTTCGACGACCGCGGCCTCGACGGGATCGTGGACGGGACCGCGGCGACGGTCGGCGGCATGTCCGGCTCGTTGCGGCGGATCCAGACCGGCTTCGTGCGCTCCTACGCGCTCTCGCTGCTGTTCGGCGCGGCCCTGGTCCTCGGCGCCCTGCTGGCGGTGAACCTCTCATGAGCCCGGTCATCGAAAGCCCTGAACTGACGAGTCTGATGGTGGTGTCGCTGTGAGCTTTCCCTGGTTGACCGTGGCCTGGGCGGTGCCCGTGGTCGGTGCCGTCGTCGTGGCCCTGATGCCGAAGACGGGAGACCTGGCGAAGAAGGCCGCGCTCGCGTTCTCGCTGCTGGCCTGGGTGCCGGTGGCCGTCGTCGGGTTCGGGTTCGACACCCACGGTGCGCGCTACCAGTTCGTCGAGGACGTGCCCTGGATCCGGTCGTTCGGCGCCCACTACGCCTTGGGCGTGGACGGCATCGGCCTGACGCTGGTGATCCTCACCGCGGTGCTGGCTCCCGTGGTGATCCTGGCGTCCTGGAACGACGCCGGGGCCGGCCGGTGGAGCGTGAACTCGTTCTTCGCCTGGATGCTGGCGCTGGAGGGGCTCGCGCTCGGGGTGTTCTCCTCGCTCGACGTGTTCCTCTTCTATGTGCTGTTCGAGGCGACGCTGCTGCCGATCTACTTCCTGATCGGCGGTTTCGGCGGCGCGAAGCGGTCCTACGCCGCGGTGAAGTTCCTGCTCTACTCCCTGCTCGGCGGGCTGCTGATGCTGGCCTCGGTGGTCGGCCTGTACGTCGTGTCGTCGCGCTCGGCCGTCGGTCCGACGTACCTGCTGACCGAGCTGTCCAAGATCTCCATCGACCAGACCACCGGTCGCTGGCTGTTCCTCGGCTTCTTCGTGGCGTTCGCGATCAAGGCGCCGATGTTCCCGGTGCACACCTGGCTGCCGGACGCCGCCGACGAGGCGACACCGGGCACGTCGGTGCTGCTGGTGAGCGTCCTGGACAAGATCGGCACCTTCGGGATGATCCGGTTCTGCCTGGGCCTGTTCCCGGAGGCGTCGCGGTGGGCGACCCCGGTGGTGCTGGTGCTCGCGGTGATCAGCGTGCTGTACGGCGCGCTGGTGGCGATCGGGCAGAACAGCATCCCGAGGCTGATCGCCTACACGTCGGTGTCGCACTTCGGGTTCATCGTGCTCGGCATCTTCGTGCTCAACAGCCAGGGCCAGACCGGGTCGACGCTCTACATGTTCAACCACGGCCTGTCCACGGCGGCGCTGTTCCTGGTCACCGGGTTCTTGATCAAGCGTCGCGGGTCGCGTTACATCAGCGACTTCGGCGGGGTGGAGAAGACCGCGCCGGTGCTGGCCGGGCTCTTCTTGGTCGCCGGCCTCTCGTCGCTCTCGCTGCCGGGGCTCTCGCCGTTCGTGTCGGAGTTCCTGGTCCTGGTCGGCACCTTCGTGCACAACTGGTGGTACGCCGTCTTCGCGGTGCTCGGGATCGTGCTGGCCGCGCTTTACATCCTGCTGATGTACCAGCGCACGATGACCGGCCCGGCCCGTCCCGAGCTGGCCGGGATCAAGGACCTCAACGCGCGCGAGGTGGGGGCGCTCGTCCCGCTGGTGCTGCTGCTCGTGCTGCTCGGCTTCTACCCGCGGCCGCTGACCGCCCTCATCAACCCCGCTGTCGGGCACACGCTCTCGCAGGCCGGTGCCCATGATCCGAAGCCCGCCGTGCCCGCCGCGGCCGGCGCCCACGAGGAGAACCAGCAGTGACAAGCGCAGCGCAGTTCCAGGCGCCCCACATCGACTACGGCCTGATCTCGCCGTTGCTGGTGATGTTCGGCGTCGCCACCGTCGGCGTGCTGGTCGAGGCGTTCGTGCCGCGACGCGCGCGCTACCTGGTGCAGTCGGTGCTGGCCGTGGCCGGCGTCGTCGGCGCGCTGGTGGCCACGGTGATCGTCAGCACCAACCTGGTGCAGAACGGCGACCACCCGGCGTTCGGCTCGCTCGCGGCCGAGGGCGCGATCGCGATCGACGGCCCGACGATGTTCATCTGGGGCACGCTGCTGGTGCTCAGCCTGATCAGCGTGCTGCTCTTCGCCGAGCGGCACCTCGAGGGAGGCGTGACCGCGTTCGCCGGTCAGGCCGCCGCGCTGCCGGGCACCGAGGCGGAGCGGGAGGCGTCCACCCAGGGCCTGGAGCAGACCGAGGTCTTCCCGCTGATGCTGTTCGCGGTCGCCGGCATGATGCTGTTCCCGGCCGCCAACGACCTGCTCACGATGTTCGTGGCGCTGGAGATCCTCTCGCTGCCGCTCTACCTCCTCTCGGGGCTGGCCCGGCGCCGCCGGCTGCTGAGCCAGGAGGCGGCGCTGAAGTACTTCATGCTCGGCGCCTTCAGCTCCGGGTTCTTCGTCTACGGCATCGCGCTGGTCTACGGCTACGCCGGCTCCATGCACCTGGCCGACATCAGCGAGGCGATCGCCGGACGCATCGGCTCCCAGGGGCTGCTGATGGGAGGCATCGGCCTGATGGCCGTCGGCCTGCTGTTCAAGGTCAGCGCTGCGCCGTTCCACTCCTGGTCGCCGGACGTCTACCAGGGCGCCCCCACCGCGGTGACCGGCTTCATGGCCGCCTGCACGAAGATCGCCGCGTTCGGCGCGATGCTGCGGCTGTTCTACGTTGGCTTCGGCGCGGCCCGCTGGGACTGGACGCCGATGATCTGGATCATCGCGATCCTGTCGATGGTGGTCGGGTCGGTGCTGGCGATCACCCAGTCCGACATCAAGCGGATGCTGGCCTACTCCTCGATCGCGCACGCCGGCTTCATCCTCACCGGCTTCGTGGGCCTGCACCAGGTGGCCTCCAACAACGGGGCGCAGCTGTCCTCGCTGCAGGCGGTGCTGTTCTACCTGGTGACCTACGGCTTCATGACCGTCGGCGCGTTCGCGGTCGTGACCGTCGTACGCGACGCCGGCGGCGAGGCCACGCACCTGTCGCGCTGGGCGGGCCTGGGCAAGGAGTCCCCGGTGATCGCCGGCGTGATGGCGTTCTTCCTGCTCGGCATGGCCGGCATCCCGCTGACCAGCGGGTTCACCGGCAAGTGGGCGGTGTTCACCTCGGCGGTGGCCGGTGGCGCATGGCCGCTGGTGGTGGTCGCGGTGGTTCTCAGCGCGGTGGCGGCGTTCTTCTACGTCCGGGTTATCGTGTTGATGTACTTCTCCGAGCCCGTCGGTGAGGGACCCACGGTCGCGATGCCGAGCGTGCTGACGACTATCGTGATCGCCGTGGGCTTCGCCGCGACGGTCGCCCTGGGCATCGTTCCGGGGCCGGTCCTGGACCTCGCCGCGGCGGCCGGACAGTTCATCCGCTGATCCCCGTCGTCGGGGACCTACCGAGGAGCTCGATCCTGTGATGGCCAGTGACGGCACCGTGCCGGCGACCGCGGAGGCGGGCTCCTCGCTGGCACTGCCGGTGCTCGACGCGGGTCTGGAGGACCGGCTTCGCGCCCGGCTGACCGAGGTCGAGAGCCGGCTCGCGGCCGCCGTGGAGAGCGAGGCGCCGTTCGTCACCGAGGCGGCGCGGCACCTGCTCGAGGCGGGCGGGAAGCGGTTCCGTCCGCTGCTGGTGCTGCTGGCGGCGGAGACCGGCGACCCTGCGCCGCAGGAGATCATCACCTCGGCGTGCGTGGTCGAGCTGACCCACCTCGGCTCGCTGTACCACGACGACGTCATGGACGAGGCGGCGCTGCGCCGTGGGGCCGAGTCGGCGAACGCGCGCTGGGACAACCTGGTTGCGATCCTCACCGGCGACTTCCTGTTCGCCAAGTCCTCCGAGCTGACCGCCGAGCTCGGCGCCGACGCCGTCCGGATCCAGGCCGAGACCTTCGCCCGGCTGGTCGAGGGACAGATCCTCGAGACCCTCGGCCCGCGTGAGGACGAGGACCCGCTCGAGCACTACCTGCGCGTGGTGGCCGGCAAGACCGGCTCGCTGATCGCCACCTCGGCGCAGTACGGTGCGCGCTTCGCGGGCGCCTCGCGGGAGGTGGAGGAGGCGCTGCGCGTCTACGGGGAGAAGATCGGCTCCGCCTTCCAGCTCTCCGACGACATCCTCGACATCGCCAGCGAGTCGGTCGAGTCGGGCAAGACGCCCGGCACCGACCTGCGCGAGGGCGTCCCGACGTTGCCGGTGCTGATCGCCAAGCGGTCGACCGACCCGGCCGACGCCCGGCTGCTCGAGCTGCTCGAGGCCGACCTCAGCGACGACGACCGGCACGCCGAGGCGCTGCAGCTGCTGCGCAAGCACCCGGCGATGGACGAGGCACGCGCCTACGTGCTGGCCCGGGCCCGCGAGGCGCAGGAGCTGCTGAGGGTGCTGCCACCGGGCCCGGCCCGCGACGCGCTCGACGCCTTCGCCGAGCTCTGCGCCAACCGCACCGCCTGAGCGGCCCGCCCCGCCGCCTGAGCGGCCCGCCCCGCGCCTCGGGGTCGCTCCCCTGCGCCCGTGGGGCCCGGCTCACATCGCGATGGCCTCGGCGGCCAGCCGCAGCTGCCGCCGGCGGTGGTTGAGGGACTCGACGGTGAAGATCAACAGCGCCACCCACACCATGCCGAAGCCGACCCAGCGCATCGCGGGCATCGGCTCGCCGTAGAAGAACACCCCGATCAGGAACTGGATGGTCGGGGTGACGTACTGGAGCAGTCCGATCGTCGTCATCGAGACCCGGGTGGCGGCGGCGCCGAAGCAGATCAGGGGTACGGCGGTCACCAGGCCGGTGCTCACCAGGAGCACGGCGTGCCCGGCGCCGTGGGCGGCGAAGCTCGAGGAGCCCGTCGCGCCCAGCCACAGGAGGTAGGCCAGCGCCACCGGGGCGATGACCGTGGTCTCGATGGCCAGGCTCTCCACCGCGCCGGTGTTGGCTTTCTTCTTGGCCAGGCCGTAGCTGCCGAACGAGAACGCGAGCAGCAGCGCGATCCACGGCGGGTGGCCGTACTCCACGGTCAGGGCGACGACGGCCACCAGGGCCAGCCCGAGCGCGATCCACTGCAACCGGCGCAGCCGCTCACCCATCAGCAGCACGCCCATCAGCACGGTCACCAGCGGGTTGATGAAGTAGCCGAGCGAGGTCTCCACGACGTGGTGGTTGTTCACGCCCCAGATGTAGGTGCCCCAGTTCACCGTGATCAGCACGGCCGCCACGGCGAGGATGGTCCGGGTCCGCTTCTGGCCGAGCACGCGGCGCAGGTGGCCGGTCCGACGTACCGCGACCACCAGCACCAGCATCACCGCCAGCGACCAGAAGATCCGGTGCGCGAGGATCTCCACCGCGCCGGCGGGCTCGAGGAGCGGCCAGTAGAGCGGGAAGAGTCCCCACATCCCGTAGGCGGCCAGGCCGAGCAGGAAGCCGCGCCGGTTCTCAGACATGAGGGCAGGTTACGTCACCTGTAAGGTGCAAAAAACCCGTTTGCTCGTGGTGAGACGCACACCTGCCCGCGGCGGCGGGCGCGCCGGCGCGAGGGGTCAGACGACGGTCCAGGTGTCGCCGCTGGCGAGCAGGCCGGCGAGCGCCTCGGTGCGGTCGTCGGTGCCCTGGGCGGCGGTGGCGACCTGCTCGCGGGCGAGGTCGTCGTAGGTGGGGTGGTCGACGTCGCGGAAGATCCCGATCGGGGCCTGGGAGAGCACCCCGGCGTCGGTGAGCCGGGAGAGCGCGAACGCGGTGGTCGGGTCCTCGGCGTGCGCGTCGTGGACGAGCACGTCGGCCTCGTTGTCGGCGGTGGCCTCAACGACCTTGACGCCGCCGGTGTCGGGGTCGCGGACGACGCCCCTCGCGCCGAGACCGTCCTCGCCGGGGGTGCCGAAGCGGATCGGGCGGCCGTGCTCGAGCGGGATGATCGCGTCCGCCTGCGCGTCGCGGTCCTTGAGCACGTCGAAGGCGCCGTCGTTGAAGATCGGGCAGTTCTGGTAGATCTCCACCAGGGCGGTGCCGCGATGCCGCGCGGCCGCGGACAGCACCGAGGTGAGGTGCTTGCGGTCGGAGTCCACGGTGCGGGCCACGAACGTGCCCTCCGCGCCCAGCGCCAGCGAGACCGGGTTGAACGGGTTGTCCAGCGACCCCATCGGGGTGGACTTGGTGACCTTGCCCGGCTCGGAGGTGGGGGAGTACTGGCCCTTGGTCAGGCCGTAGATCCGGTTGTTGAACAGCAGGATCTTCAGGTTGACGTTGCGGCGCAGCGCGTGGATCAGATGGTTGCCGCCGATCGACAGCGCGTCGCCGTCACCGGTGACCACCCACACCGACAGGTCCTTGCGCGAGGTCGCCAGGCCGGTCGCGATCGCGGGTGCGCGGCCGTGGATCGAGTGCATCCCGAACGTGTCGAGGTAGTACGGGAACCGGCTCGAGCAGCCGATCCCGGAGATGAACACGATGTTCTCGCGCTGCAGGCCCAGATCGGGCAGGAAGCTCTGCACCGCGGCGAGGACCGCGTAGTCCCCGCAGCCGGGGCACCAGCGGACCTCCTGGTCCGAGCCGTAGTCCTTGCGGTTCTGCGGTGCATCGCTGGTGGGGACGTCGCGCAGGCCGGGGAACGGCAGCCCTTGTGTCGTCGACGGGGTGGTCATCGGACGGACTCCCTGTGGTTGTGGTTCTGGGTCTCGACGGACGCGACCGCCGAGGCGTCCCCGGTGCTCTGCACCAGGTCGGTGATCGCGTCGGCGAGCTCGGCGGCGCGCAGCGGCAGGCCGCGCACGTGGTTGTAGCCGATGACGTCGACGAGGTACTTGGCGCGCAGCAGCATGGAGAGCTGGCCGAGGTTCATCTCGGGGACCAGCACCTTGTCGTAGCGGGCCAGCACGTCGCCGAGGTCCCGGGGGAACGGGTTGAGGTGGCGCAGGTGGGCCTGCGCGACGTGCAGCCCGGTCTTGCGGACCTGGCGGACGGCGGCGCCGATCGGGCCGTAGGTCGACCCCCAGCCGAGCACCAGCACGCGGGCCTTGCCGCTCGGGTCGTCGAGCTCGGTGTCGGGGAGCTCCCGCGCGATCGCGTCGACCTTCGCCTGGCGGGTGCGGACCATGAGGTCGTGGTTGGCCGGGTCGTAGGAGATGTTGCCGGTGCCGTCGGCCTTCTCCAGGCCGCCGACCCGGTGCTCGAGGCCCTTGACGCCCGGCACCGCCCACGGGCGGGCCAGCGTCTCGGGGTCGCGGGCGTAGGGCCAGAACTCGTCGGGCTCGGCGCCCTCGCCGTGCTCGGCGCGGGCCTTGTCGGAGACGTGGTTGGGGCCGGTGGCGAAGGCCGGGTCGATGCTCGGCAGGTCGGCGACCTCCGGGATCCGCCACGGCTCGGAGCCGTTGGCCAGGTAGCCGTCGGAGAGCAGCATCACCGGGGTGCGGTAGGTGACCGCGATCCGGGCCGCCTCCAGCGCGGCGTCGAAGCAGTCCGCGGGCGACTTGGGTGCCACGATCGGCACCGGCGCCTCGCCGTTGCGGCCGAACATCGCCTGCAGCAGGTCGGCCTGCTCGGTCTTGGTCGGCAGGCCGGTGGACGGCCCGCCGCGTTGTACGTCGACCACGACCAGCGGCAGCTCGAGCATCACGCCCAGGCCGATGGTCTCCGACTTCAAGGCGATGCCCGGGCCCGAGGTGGTGGTCACCCCGAGCGCCCCGCCGAAGGAGGCACCGAGCGCCGCGCCGATGCCGGCGATCTCGTCCTCGGCCTGGAACGTCGTCACGCCGAACCGCTTGTGCTTGCTCAGCTCGTGCAGGATGTCGGAGGCCGGGGTGATCGGGTAGGAGCCGAGGAACAGCGGCAGCCCGGACTGGGTGCCGCCGGCGACCAGCCCGTAGGCCAGCGCCAGGTTGCCGGTGATGTTGCGGTAGGTGCCCGAGCTCATCGGCGCGGGCTTGATCTCGTACTGGACCACGAACGCCTCGGTGGTCTCACCGAAGTTCCAGCCGGCCTTGAACGCCGCGACGTTCGCGTCGCGGATGTCGGCGACCTTCGCGAAGCGACGCTCCAGGAACGTGATCGTCGGGTCGGTGGGGCGGCCGTACATCCACGACAGCAGACCGAGCGCGAACATGTTCTTCGCGCGGCCGGCGTCCTTGCGCGAGAGGCCGAACTCCTTGACCGCCTCGACCGTCATGTCGGTGAGGTCGAAGGCCTGCACGGCGTACTCATCGAGGGAGTCGTTCTCCAGCGGGTTCTCGGTGTAGCCCGCCTTGGCCAGGTTGCGGTTGGTGAAGTCGTGGGAGTCCACGATCACCGTCGCCCCGTTCTTCAGGTCGTGCAGGTTGGCCTTCAGCGCCGCGGGGTTCATCGCCACCAGCACGTCCGGCGCGTCGCCGGGGGTGAGGATGTCGTGGTCGGCGAAGTGCACCTGGAACGACGACACGCCCGGCAGTGTGCCCTGCGGTGCGCGGATCTCCGCGGGAAAGTTGGGCAGCGTCGACAGGTCGTTGCCGAAGCTCGCCGTCTCCTGGGTGAACCGGTCACCCGTCAGCTGCATGCCGTCACCGGAGTCACCCGCGAAGCGGATGATCACCCGATCGAGCTGCTTGACCTGCTTGGTCACGCCGTTGCCTTCTTCCCTGTGGGCGCGGTGCGATGCGCCCCTCGCGCGTGGCTTGCTTGCATCTCTCACTTTACGACCGGCTGGGTGGCCGGTCCGGCGGAGTCCGGATCTCGGCTTTTGTGCCCTGACCTCGCCCTTTCCGCCCAGCGGCGCCGCAGTCGTGAGACCTGGATCACCCCGTCCGGCCGCCTTCCGCGACGTACCCGGACCTCCTCCGAGCAAACGCCGAGAACCCCTAGAGTGACGTTTGTGGTGGACAACGGCGGAACCGGCTACCTCGGGTCCTACCTGCCGCTTGCGGCGATCCTGGTCATCGGGGTGCTGCTGGTCGTCGCCATGTTCGCCGGCAACCGGCTGCTGCGGCCCACGCACCCCACCGCGGAGAAGCTGCTCACCTACGAGTGCGGCGTCGACCCGGTCGGCGAGGGATGGGCGCAGACGCACGTGCGCTACTACGTCTACGCCTACCTCTACGTGATCTTCGCCGTGGACGCGGTGTTCCTGTTCCCGTGGGCCACGGTGTTCGGCGAGCTCGGCTGGGTGAGTGTCGCGGAGATGGGCGTGTTCCTCGGGTTCGTCCTCGTGGGGTTGCTGTACGCCTGGCGCAAAGGGGTGCTGACGTGGACGTGAGCCGTACGACGGAGCTGGGGATGCCGCACGTCGGGCCGCTGCAGAAGGTCGCGCCGAAGCCGGCGCGCTACCTGCTCAACTGGGGGCGGAAGTACTCCCTGTGGGTGTTCAACTTCGGCCTGGCCTGCTGCGCGATCGAGTTCATCGCCACCTCGATGGCCCGCCACGACTTCATCCGGCTGGGCGTGATCCCGTTCGCGCCGGGCCCCCGGCAGGCGGACCTGATGGTGGTCTCGGGGACCGTCACCGACAAGATGGCGCCGGCGATCCGGCGGCTCTACGAGCAGATGCCGGAGCCGAAGTACGTCATCTCGTTCGGCTCCTGCGCGAACTCGGGTGGTCCGTACTGGGACTCGTACTGCGTGACGAAGGGCGTGGACCAGATCATCCCGGTCGACGTCTACGTCCCCGGCTGCCCGCCGCGGCCCGAGGCGCTGCTGCAGGGCATCCTCAAGCTGCAGGAGAAGATCGACGGCGAGTCGCTGCGCGAGCGCTACCGGGGCGACGACGCCGCGTCGGTGACCCGTGGAATCGTCGCGCCGCCCCCGGGGAGCGTCACGTGACCCGCGGCACCGAGCTGTGGCCGGGGCGGGTGCGGGCGGCGTTCGCCGAGACCTTCGGCGAGGCCGCCACCGTCGACGAGGGCTTCGGTCCGCTGGCCGTGGACGTGCCGGCCGACCGCTGGGTCGAGGCGGTCGGCCTGGCGCGCGACGGCCTGGACTGCCGGTTCTTCGACTGGCTCTCGGCGGTCGACGAGCTCGCCGACGGGTTCCGGGTGGTGTGCCACCTCGCCGACCACCGGCGCGACGGCGTCGAGCACCTCGTCGTACGCACCCTGCTGCCGCGGGAGGCGCCCACGCTGCCCACGGTGTCCGGGCTGTTCGCGGGGGCCCGGTGGCACGAGCGCGAGACCCACGAGATGTTCGGCATCGACTTCACCGAGGACGGCGAGGTGCTCGCCCTCGACCAGCTGCTGCTGCCCGAGGGGTTCGAGGGCCACCCGCTGCGCAAGGACTTCGTGCTCGCCTCCCGGGTGGCCAAGGCCTGGCCGGGGGCCAAGGAGCCGGGGGAGTCCGACCACGACCAGCAGGGCCCGGGTCACGCCGCGCGCCGCAAGGCGCGGCCTCCCGGCTCGCCGGAGCCGGAGCAGTGGGGGCCCCGCGAGCCGGGCAGCGCCGCGCCGGACCCGCTGGCGGTGGCCGTGTCCGGGTCGGGCGCGCGACCGCGGCGGGGCGCGGCGGCCGGCGAACGGCGGGCGCGGCGGGTCTCGACGGGCTCGAGGTCCGACAGTGGCTCGACGCCGGACGGCGGCCCGGCGCCGGACGGCGGTTCGACGTCCGAGGGTGGCTCGACGTCCGGGGGCGGCGATGCCTGAGGGCGTGCTGGTCCTGGTGCGGGTGCTCGTCGTGATCGCGGCGTTCCTGGTGGTGCCGCTGGTGGTCGGCCAGGTCGAGCACAAGGCGATGGCCCACATGCAGAGCCGGGTCGGGCCGATGTACGCCGGCGGCTTCCACGGGTGGGCCCAGCTGGTCGCCGACGGGGTGAAGTTCGTGCAGAAGGAGGACGTCGTCCCCGCCGCCGCGGACGCCACGGTGTTCCGGCTGGCGCCCGCGGTGGCGCTGCTGCCCTACCTCGTCGCGCTGCTCGTGGTGCCGCTCGGGCCGGGCCTGGTCGCCGCCGACCTCGACCTGGGACTGTTCTTCGTGCTCGCCGTGATGGGCGTCGGCGTGATCGGCACGCTGATGGGCGGCTGGTCGAGCGCCAACAAGTTCAGCCTGCTCGGCGGCATCCGGGTGGCCGCGCAGCTGATGGCCTACGAGCTGCCGTTCGTGCTCGCCGCGGCATCGGTGGCGATGGCCGCCGGGACGCTGTCGCTGACCGGGATCGTCGAGGCCTGGCGCCCGTGGTGGCTGCTGTGGCAGGGCATCGCGATGGTGGTCTTCTTCGTCGCCGGCCTCGCCGAGCTGCAGCGGCCGCCGTTCGACATGCCGGTCGCCGACGCCGAGCTGGTGTTCGGCCCCTACACGGAGTACGGCGGGCTGCGGTTCGCGCTGTTCATCCTCGCCGAGTACGCCGGGATCGTGGTGCTGTCCCTGCTCACCGCGGTGCTGTTCCTCGGCGGCTGGCACGGTCCCCTGCCGCACACCCTCGGCTGGCTGTGGACGCTACTGAAGATGCTGGCGGTGGCGTTCGTGGTGATCTGGGTGCGGGTGGCCTACCCGCGGCTGCGCGAGGACCAGCTGCAGCGGCTGGCCTGGCAGGGACTCGTCCCACTCGCGCTGGTGCAGTTGGCGGTCACGTCGGTGGGAGTGGTGGTGTGGGGATGAGCCTTCCCGGGATGGGCCTGGTCAAGGGGCTCGCGGTGACCATGCGCAACATGACGCGGCGCTCGGTCACCGCGCACTACCCCGACGCGATGCCCGAGCTGCCCCCGCGCTCGCGCGGCGTGATCGCGCTGATCGAGGAGAACTGCACCTCCTGCATGCTGTGCGCGCGCGAGTGCCCGGCCTGGTGCATCTACATCGACTCGCACAAGGACGTGATCCCGGCCAGCACCGAGGGCGGCAAGGACAAGACCCGCAACGTCCTCGACCGGTTCGCGATCGACTACTCGCTGTGCATGTACTGCTCGATCTGCGTCGAGGTCTGCCCCTTCGACGCGCTGCACTGGAGCCCCGAGTTCGAGTACGCCGAGCTCGACATCCGCGACCTCACCCACGAGAAGGATCGGTTGCGGGAGTGGATGTGGACGGTGCCCGCCCCGGTGGCGCTGGACCCGAACGCCGAGCCGGCCAAGGAGATCGGCGCCGCCGAGAAGGCCGCCGCCCGCGCCGAGCCGCCTGCGGACGCCGAATCCTCACCGGACGCCGGGTCCTCACCGGACGCCGGGTCCTCACCGGACGCCGGGTCCTCACCGGGCGCCGGGCCGGGCGAGACGCCGGAGCCACCCACGAGGCGCGAGCCATGACCTGGGCGCAGGCGGTGTTCCTGCTGCTCGGGCTGGTGGCCGTCGGTTCGGCGCTGCTGGTGGTCACGACCCGCAACCTGGTGCACGCCGCCCTGTGGCTGGTGGTCACGCTCGGCTCGGTGGCCGGGGTGTACCTCCTGCTCGCCGCCGAGTTCGTGGCCTGGGTGCAGGTGCTGATCTACGTCGGTGCCGTGGTGGTCCTGCTGCTGTTCGCGCTGATGCTGACCAAGGCGCCCACCGGCCCCCAGGACCAGGTCGACCTGCGCCGCGTGGTGCCGGCTGCCGTGGTCGCCGTACTCGTGGCCGCGCTGCTGGGGACCACCGTGGTCGCCGGCTTCCGCGACGTGCGCGTCGACCTCGACCGGGCCGTGGTCGGGTCCGCGCAGGTCACCGGCGCCACCCTGTTCCAGAGCTGGGTGCTGCCGTTCGAGGTGCTCAGCGTGCTGCTGCTCGCCGCGCTGGTGGGCGCGATCGCACTGTCCCGACTGCGCGGCTCGGACGCCGAGACCCCGGCGACCCCGGCGACCCCGGCGATCCCCGGCGTCCCCGGCGACCCCGGCGTCCCCGGCGTCCCCGGCGACCCCGGAGCGCGCGCAGGAGTCGTCGGAGGAGGTGGGCTGATGCCGCTGTGGTGGCCGCTGCTGCTGGCGAGCCTGCTCTTCGCGATCGGGGTGTACGGCGTCCTCGCGCGGCGCAACGCGGTGCTGGTGCTGATGGGCGTCGAGCTGATGCTCAACGCGGTCAACATCAACTTCGTCGCCTTCGACGCCTCCTTGCGCGACGCGCTGCACGGCGGGCAGACGTTCGCGCTGTTCGTGATCGTGATCGCCGCCGCGGAGATCGGCCTCGCCCTGGCGATCGTGCTGCTGATCTTCCGCACGCACGGGCACATCGACGTCGATCGGCTGCGTGAGCTCGCCGACCGTGACCCCGACCAGCCGGTGAGGGGTGGAGAAGCGTGAGCGACGTCCTGCTGGCCTTGCTCGCGGTGCCGTTCGCGAGCGCCGCGCTGACGCTCTTGACCGGGCACCGCGCCGACCCCGCCGCGAAGGGCGTCGCCGTTGGCGGCTCGCTGCTGGGACTCGCGCTCGCGGTCGTGGTCGCGGCCGGCCACCTCGACGACCGGACCCCGCTGTCGGTGGCGTTCGGCGGCACCGGCGGACCCGGCCCGTCGATCGACCTCTCGTTGTACGTCGACCAGCTCAGCGCCCTGATGCTCCTGCTGGTGCACGTCGTGGCCTTCCTCGTGCAGGTCTACTCCCTGGGCTACCTCGCCGACGACCCGCGCTACCCGTCGTACGCCTCGCTGGTGGCGATCTTCACCGGCGCGATGACCACGGTCGTGGTCGCCGACGACCTGTGGGTGCTGCTCGTCGGCTGGGAGCTGATGGGCGCCTGCTCGTACTTCCTGATCAGCCACCACTGGGAGCTCGCCGACGCGCGGGCCGGCGCGGTCAAGGCCTTCTTGATGACCCGCACCGCCGACCTCGGGCTGCTGTTCGCGATCATCTGGCTCGGCCACCGGTTCGGGACCTACCGCATCACCGGGGTGCTCGACGCGATCGCCGCGAACGCGCCGGCGCGCGACGACCTGCTGCTGCCCGCGCTGCTGCTGACGGTGGCCGTGATCGGCAAGTCGGCCCAGGTGCCGTTCCACACGTGGCTGCCCGACGCGATGCCGGGCCCGACACCGATCTCGGCGCTGATCCACGCCGCGACGATGGTGGCCGCGGGGGTCTTCCTGGTGGCGCGGGTCTACCCGCTGTTCCGCTCCGCCCCGACCGCGCTGACGCTGCTCGCCCTGGTGGCGACCGTGACGATGTTCCTCGCCGCCCTCTACGCGATGGTCACCGACGACCTCAAGCGGGTGCTGGCCTGGTCGACGGTCAGCCAGCTGGCGTACATGTTCGGCGCGCTCGCGGTCGGCGCCTGGTCGGCAGCGGTGCTGCACCTGCTCGCGCACGGCGCCTTCAAGGCGCTGCTGTTCCTGGCGGCGGGCTCGGTGGTGCACGCGGTCGGCGGGTCCACGTCGATGACCGCGATGGGTGGGCTGCGCGACAAGCTGCCGGACACGTTCGTGACCATGACGCTCGGCTTCGGGGCGTTGGCCGGGGTGATCCCGCTGGTCGGGTTCTTCACCAAGGACGCGATCATCGACGGCGCCTGGCTGCAGGCCACCGAGGGCCGGCTGGTCTGGCCGTGGGTGGCCTGGCTGCTACTGGTCTCGATGGTGGCCACGGCCGCGCTCACCGTCGCGTACTCCCTACGGGCCTGGCTGCGGGTCTTCTTCGGGCCGCCGGCGCCCGAGGCGCTCGACCCGCACGACTCCCCGGCGTCGATGCGTGTGCCACTGCTGCTGCTCGCGATCCCCACCACGCTGGGCGGCCTCGTGGTCGCCTACCCCGAGGCGCTGCTCGGCCCGTCGTACGACGCACCGATGGTCAACTGGGTGGTCTCCGGGCTGATGACGCTGCTGGTGCTGCTCACCGGCGCCGTGGTGGTCAGGCTGTGGGCGCAGCGGCAGGGCGGCGAGCTGTGGCGGGCGCACGTGCTGCCGCACCCACCGATCGACAAGGTGTACGACGTCGCCGTGGTCCGGCCGGTGCGTCGGCTCGCGCTGGTGGTCCGCGCCGGCGACCGGGACGTGGTCGACGCCTACGCCGAGGGCGCCGGTGCGAGTGCGCGCGGACTCGGCCGGCTGCTGCGGCTGGCGCAGAACGGCAACGTCCAGGCCTACCTCATGGTCGTCGTCGTGGGCGCCGCCGCGATCGCCGTGGCCGCGGGGGCACTGTCGTGACCGCGGTCGCGCTCAACGGCCTGGTCGCGGTGCCGGCGGGATTCGCGCTGCTGACCTGGGTGCTGGCCCGCCGCGAGCGGTCGGCCGTGGGCGTCGCCGTGCTGGGCGCGGTGGCCACCTTCGGCTGGTCGGTGTGGACCGTGGTCACCGCCGGCGCCGCGCTCGACGGGTCGCACGTGGACGTGCCGTGGATCGCGGCGCTCGACGTGCGCTGGCACCTCGGTGTCGACGGGATCTCCGGTCCGCTGGTGCTGATGACCACGCTGGTGCTGCTGTGCTGCCTGGTCTCGCTGCTGTGGCACGCGCCCGCCGGACCGCGCGGGCCGCTCGCCGCGCTGCTCCTGCTGATCGAGGCCGGTGTGCTCGGCAGCTTCCTCGCGCTGGACCTGGTGCTGTTCTTCACGTTCTTCGAGGTCGCGCTGGTGCCGATGTGGTTCGTGGTCAGCCGCTGGGGCGACGAGCACGACCCGGCCGGGCGGGTCCGCGCGGCGACCCGGTTCCTGCTGTTCACGGTGCTGGGCTCGGCGCTGATGCTGGTCGGCTTCGTGCTGGTGCACGCGCTCACCGGCACCTTCGAGATCACGCGCCTGGTCTCGTCGTACCACCCGCACGGCCCGACCGCGCTCGCCGCCGCGGTGCTGGTCGGGCTGGGCCTCGCGGTCAAGACGCCGGTGTGGCCGCTGCACATCTGGCTGCCCGACGCGCACTCCAAGGCGCCGACGGTGGGCAGCGTGGTGCTGGCCGCGGTGCTGCTCAAGCTGGGCACCTACGGGCTGCTGCGGTTCTGGATGCCGCTGGTCGACCCGTCGTGGCGGCTGCTGGCGCCGTTCGCGGCCGGGCTCGCCGTGGTCGGCATCGTCTACGCCGCGCTGGCCTGCCTGGTCCAGAGCGACCTCAAGCGGCTGATCGCCTACTCCTCGGTCGGGCACATGGGCTTCGTGGTGCTGGCGGTCACGACGTTCACCGTGGGCGGCGTGCAGGCCGCCGTCTTCGCCAGCGTGGCGCACGGGCTGATCACCGGCCTGCTGTTCTTCCTTGCCGGCGCGATCAAGGACCGCTACGGCACCGGGGACCTGGCCCGGCTGCGGGTGCTCTACGGCCGGCTGCCCCGACTGGCAGGCCTGTTCGCGTTCGGGGCGATGGCCTCGCTCGGGCTGCCCGGGCTGGCCGGGTTCTGGGGCGAGATGCTCGCGATCCGGTCGGCGGTCTACCCCGCCGCCGCGCTGCCGTCGGTGACCTACGTCGTGCTCGCGGTCGTCGCCGCGTTCGGCGTGATCTTGACCTCCGCCTACTTCCTGGCTCTGATGCGCGGCATGCTCCAGGGCGCCCCGGCCGCCGTACGCCCGGTCAACGAGGGCGTGGAGTCCATCGAGCTGGCCACCGAGGAGGTCGAGCCCGCGACCCCGGTGGCCGGGGCGCTGCGCCGCGACCTCGACGGGATGGAGTGGCTGGCCTGGTCGCCACTGGCGGTGCTGACGCTGGCGCTCGGCGTCGCGCCGGGCCTGCTGCTCGGGCCGGTCGCGCTGGCCGCCCGGGCGTTCTACGGGGGCCTGTCGTGACCCACCTCCAGAGCGTGGACTGGGCGGCCCTCGCCGCGCCGCTGGTGCTCGCCGGCACCGCGGTACTGGTGCTGCTCGCCGACGCGTTCCTGGGCCCTCCGCGCTCCCGGCGGGCGGCGCTGCTGCCCGCCTCGCTCACGGTCGCCGGCGTCCTGGTCGCGGCGGTGCGTGCCGCGCTGCTGTGGAACGACCCGCGCAGCACCTTCTGCCTCACGCGCCCGCTCAACGGGCCTGCGCCGTGCTCCTTCGCCGTCGACCGCTTCACGCTGGTGTTCTGGGCGATCGTGCTGTTCGGCACGCTGGTCGTCGCGCTGCTCGGCACCGCCGCGGTCGCCGACGGCCGCACGCCGCAGGGGGAGTGGTACTTCCTGCTGCTCTGCTCGGCCACCGGTGCGCTCACCATCGCCGCCGCCCGCGACCTGGTCACCCTGGTCGTCGCGCTCGAGGTGGTCTCGCTGCCGGCGTTCGCGATGACCGGGCTGCGCCGCGGCGACGCGCGCGCCGCCGAGGCGTCGGTGAAGTTCTTCCTGGTCTCCGTGGTCTCGACCGCGGTGATGCTGATGGGCGTCTCGCTGCTGTACGGCGCGACCGGGTCGGTCTTCCTCTCCCAGGTCGCGGCCGCGCTCGCCACCGGCCGCACCGTCGCCCACGTCACCGAGGTGGCCGCGCTGCTCACCGTCGTCGGGCTGGCGTTCAAGGTAGCCGCGGTGCCGTTCCACATGTGGGTGCCCGACACCTACGTCGGGGCGCCGGTCGCAGTCGCCGCCTACCTGTCCGTGGTGTCCAAGGCCGCCGGCTTCGTGGGGCTGATGCTGGTGCTCGGCTACGGCCTCTCCGGGCTGGCCGACGTGTGGGCCCCGGTGCTCGCGGTGCTGGCCGCGCTCACGATGACCGTGGGCAACGTGCTCGCGCTCCGGCAGCGGCACGCGGTGCGGCTGCTGGCCTGGTCCTCGGTGGCGCAGGCCGGCTACATCCTGGTGCCGTTCGGTGCGGCGGCTGGGGCGAGCGCCGCGTTCGGCGCGTCGCTCGGCTACCTGGCGATCTACGCCGTGCTCAACCTGTCCGCCTTCGGCGTTGCGGCAGTGGTCGGCACCCGCTACCCGCGCCAGCGGCTCTCGGACTACCGGGGGCTGATCCGGGAGGAGCCCGGTGCCGGCTGGCCGATGGCGTTCGCCCTGGTCGGGCTGGCCGGGCTGCCGCCGGGCATCGTCGGCCTGCTGGCCAAGGTCGTGGTCTTCGACGCCGCCGCGGGGCCGGTCACCTGGCTCGCGGTGGTGATGGCGGTCAACGTCGTAATCGGGGTCGTCTACTACGTGCGCTGGCTGGCCGAGCTGTTCCGGCCGGCGGAGACGGCCGGCGGGTCGACGTACGACGTGCCCAACGGGGTGGCGGTCGCGATCGGGATGACGTTCACTGCGGGACTGCTGTTCTCGGTGCTGCCGGGGTGGCTGCTCGATCCGGTGCTGGGCGTCCTGCCGTGAGCCAGGCCTGGTAGCCGCCGACGAGGTCGGTGGCCCGGTGCACGCCGAGCAGCCGCAGGGTGGCCGCCGCGAGGCTCGAGCTGTAGCCCTCGTTGCACACGATGACCAGCCGCCGGTCCGCGTCGGCCTCGGGAATCCGGTGCGGGCAGCTGGGGTCCAGGCGCCACTCGAGGACGTTGCGGTCGATGACCACCGCGCCGGGCAGCTCGCCGTCGCGCAGTCGCTGCTCGAGGGGCCGGGTGTCGACCACGAGCGCGCCGGCGGCGGCCTCCGCGGCGAGGTCCTCGGGAGCGACCCGGTCGAGGCCGGCGCGGGCGCGGGCGAGGAGGTTGTCGATCGCGGAGCCGTCGGTCATGGCGGCCCTGTGCCCCGAGTGACCAAGGGCATGCTGCGGCGCCGACCCGGGTTTGCGAGGATGGGTGCCTGAGTACCGACGAGTAACGTGAGGTGGGCCGTGCGCCGCAGCATCTACGAAGAGGACCACGAGGCGTTCCGCTCCTCGGTCGCGGAGTTCCTGGGCCGGCAGGTCAAGCCGCACCTCGAGGAGCACATCGACGAGAAGTCGATGCCGCGCGAGCTGTGGCTCGAGGCCGGCAAGCAGGGCTTCCTCGGCCTGGAGATCCCCGAGCAGTACGGCGGCTCCGAGGCGGGCGACTACCGCTTCAACGCCGTGCTCACCGAGGAGCTGGCGAAGGTGAACATGGCGCTGCCGTCCTGTGTCGGCATCCACGCCGACATCGTCGCGCCGTACCTCGTGCACCTGACCACCGAGGAGCAGCGCGAGCGCTGGCTGCCCGGATTCTGCACCGGCGAGATCCTGACCGCGATCGGCATGACCGAGCCGTCCGGCGGCTCCGACCTCGCCGCGCTGAAGACCACCGCGGTCAAGGACGGCGACGACTGGATCCTGAACGGGTCGAAGACGTTCATCACCAACGGCTACTCCGCCGACCTGATGGTGATCGCGGCGCGCACCAGCCCGGAGAAGAAGGCGCGCGGCATCACGCTGTTCGGGGTCGAGGCGACCATGGACGGCTTCTCGCGGGGCCGCAAGCTCGACAAGGTCGGCCAGCCCGAGTCCGACACCGCCGAGCTGTTCTTCGAGGACGTGCGCGTGCCGTCGGCGAACATCATCGGCGAGCTCGACAACGGCTTCATCCACATGATGACCTGGCTGCCGCAGGAGCGGCTCGGCTCGGCGGTGACCAACATCAGCCACGCCGCGCAGATCCTCGCCGAGACCATCGACTACGCCAAGGAGCGCAAGGCGTTCGGCCAGTCGATCGGGTCCTTCCAGCACAACAAGTTTTTGCTCGCCGAGCTGGTCACCAAGGTCGAGGTGACCCAGGCGTTCGTCGACCAGGCGGTCCTGCTGCACACCGAGAAGAAGCTGACCCCGATCGACGCGGCCAAGGCCAAGTGGTGGTCCGCGCAGGTGCAGAACGAGGTCCTCGACCACTGCGTGCAGGTGTTCGGCGGCTACGGCTACATGAACGAGTACCGCGTCGCCCGCGCCTGGCGCGACGCCCGGGTCACCAAGATCTGGGCCGGTTCCAACGAGATCATGAAGGAGCTGATCGGTCGCGACCTGGGGCTGTGAGGTTAACAGGGTATGTCGCGAATCTGCCGCTTCCCTCGCGTTGCTTCGCGGGGGAAGCGGCAGTTTCGGTAGGGAACCCCGCGGTGAGCACCGGAGCAGAGGCGAGCTGAGTAGCAGCACGGATGCTCCAGCCGGCGCCGCCCCGGCACGCTGCACGTATGACGGAACCCCGGCGGCCGAACATCGTCTCCGCCCACTCGCGTCCCCGGTGGGTGTGGCTCGGCTGGCGGTGGTGGGAGTGGCTGCTCCTGGCCACCGCAGTCGGCGCGAGCCTCGCGGTGGAGTTGGCCGCGCTCTTCTTGATCGAGTTCGCCTACTCCAGCACGTGTTACGAGCAGCCGTCGGCCTCGGCCATGGCGGCCGGTGAGCGCGCGCTCTTCGAGCTGTTGGTCGGGGTGCTGGTGGTGTGGGGCGCGATTGTGGCCCTGGTGAGCCACCGTTGGCGCGTCGTACTGGCAGGCGTGCTGTGTGTGTTCCCGGTCGCGCTGGCCAGCCTGTACGGCTTGGATGCCGACGCATGGGTCGGCGGGTTCTGCTTCTGACAGGCGAGCCCGACGCGCTGCGGGACTTCTCAGCGGTAGTTGGTGAACTGCACCGCGAAGTCGTAGTCCTGCTGCTTCACCAGAGCGATGACCGCCTGCAGGTCGTCGCGCTTCTTGCTGGAGACGCGCAGCTCGTCGCCCTGGACCTGGACCTTGACGCCCTTCGGCCCCTCGTCGCGAATCAGCTTGCCGACCTTCTTGGCGTTGTCCTGGGAGATACCCTCCTTGAGGGTCACGGAGATCTTCGACTCCTTGCCGGACTGGCGAGGCTCGCCCGCGTCGAGGATCTTGAGCGACTGGTTGCGCTTGATCAGTTTGTCCTTGAAGACGTCGAGCACCGCGCTCGCCCGGTCGTCGGCGTTGGCCGAGATCTCCACCCCGAGCTCGCCCGACCGGCTGATCGTGGCGCCGGTGTTCTTGAAGTCGAACCGTTGGCTGATCTCCCGCTGCGCTTGGTTGATCGCGTTGTCGACCTCCTGCTGGTCGATCTTGCTGACGATGTCGAACGACGAGTCGGCCATTGCGCGGGTCCCTCCCGGGTGGATTTAGAGCGAACGGTGATGCTGCGCTATTCTTTCGTCTCGTTGCGCCGCAGACCAATCGGGCGCGACATGGCAGGTTGTCCGAGTGGCCAATGGAAGCGGACTGTAAATCCGTCGGCGTATGCCTACGCAGGTTCGAATCCTGCACCTGCCACCCACCGAAAAGGGCCTCTGACCTCGGCGTTTGCCAGGTAGGGGCCCTTCGTCGTCGTCCGGCTGTGTCCGGCCAGATCCGGCTGTCCACGGGGAACTGTGGGGAATACGCGGGGAAGTTTTCGGTCCGAGTGGTCGTCCGCAGACGCGTGCCTAGACCCGGCGGGGCGTGGCGCCTGCGTGGTGGACCTGCTGGTGGCTGCCCGCCCGGAGTGCAGTCCCGCCCGGGCGGTTCAGTCGCTGGCTCGGCCTGGCTGGAGGTAGCCGCACTCGTAGGCGAGCACGACTGCTTGCACTCGATCACGAAGGCCGAGCTTGGTGAGGATCCTGGCCACGTGTGTCTTGACGGTGGCTTCACCGAGGAAGAGGGCGTCGGCGATCTCGGCGTTGGACCTGCCGCGGGCCAGTAGCCCGAAGACCTCGCGCTCGCGGTCGCTGAGCGGCGCGAGCACCGACGGCGCGTCGCTGGAGGGTGGTGGGGCTGCCACGAAGCGCTCGACGAGCCGTCGGGTCAGGGCGGGTGCGAGGATCGCGTCGCCCCGAGCGACCATGCGGACGGCGCTGACGAGCTGTTCGCGTGGCGCGTCCTTGAGCAGGAAGCCGCTCGCGCCGGCGGACATGGCCGCGTAGACGAGCTCGTCGAGGTCGAAGGTCGTCAGCATCAGGGCCCGGGTGGGGGAGCCGGCCGCCACGAGCTTGCGCGTGGCCTCGATGCCGTCCATGCGTGGCATGCGGATGTCCATCAGCACCACGTGCGGCGCATGCTCGGCGGTCAAGCGCAGGCACTCTTGGCCGTCTGCGGCCTCACCCACCACGTCGATGTCGTCCTCGAGATCGAGGATCAGCCGGAAGCCGGCGCGGACGAGCTCCTGGTCGTCGCAGAGCAGCACCTTGATCGGGGTGGGGTTCATGCGAGGGCTCTCTCGGCTGGGTCGACCGGCAGGCGGGCGATCATCTCGAAGCCACCCGTCGTGGTCGGGGCTGCCTTCAGCGTGCCGCCCGCGGCGTGGACGCGTTCTCGGACTCCGAGGAGACCCAGGCCGGTCGACCAGGAAGTCTTCGGGGCCGGTGTCGCGGGCGGCTCGTTGCGGATCTCGACCCTGAGCTCGTCGGTGTCTTGGGTGACGACCAGGCGAGTCGGCACCGCGCCCGCATGTTTGCGGACGTTGGTCAGGCCCTCTTGGGCGACGCGGAAGGCGGCGAGCTCCAGTCCGGCGGACAGTGCGCCGTCGACGCGGATGTCGGCGTGGACCGGCAGGCCGGACTCGCGCATCCGCTCGACAAGCCGGGGAAGGTCGTGGAGGCCACGGGCGGGCTCAAGGGCTTCGCCGCTCTGTGCGTCGTGGTCGGTGCGCAACACGTGCAACAGCTGGCGCATGTCGGTGAGCGCGTCCCGGGCGCTGTCACGGATAGCCCGCATCGGCGCGGCCGCGCGTGCGGGCTCCTTGGCGAGTGCCGCCTCGGCTGCGTCAGCCTGTACGGCGATCACACTGAGGCTGTGCGCCACCACGTCGTGCAGGTCGCGGGCGATGCGGGTGCGCTCTTCCGCGACGGCGATCCGTGCGAGGTCGTGCCGGTGCTGCTCGGCCGACATCGCCTGGTTGCGCCAGGCGCGGGTGCCTCGACCGAACAGCCACACGCCGCCGAACACCAGCGCGTCGAAGGCATAGTCCGTCCCGTGGTCGAGCCACTCACAGAGGAACTGCCCTCCGAGGACGAAGCCGAGGCCCACCAGGGCGCCTGCCTCGTCGCGCTCGGCCGCCACGGTGTAGGCGCTGACCAGGAAGACCACCAGCGCCCACAGCGTGTGCGACGCGCTGCCGGCAAGGACCGCTTGGGCCACAGCGAGGACGGAGACGAGACCGGCCACGGTGACCGGGAGCCGGCTCCGGGCGGCCACCGCCGCCGTGCTCACCACGGCGATGGGGAGGGTGATGGTGAGAGGTCGCTCCTGGACTTGTCCGGTGACCAGCCCGCCGACGGCGAGGACGCACAGCGCCGCGGCCAGCACGACGTCGGTGACCGGTAGGCCACCGAGCACGCGGGGAAGCAGCAGCCGGCTCATGCAGGGATGCTAGGGCCGGTCGGCCCCGCCGCGGGTCAGCATCGGGGATGAGCCATGTCCACCGCTGTGGGGAGCCGGATCGCCGGCGCGGCCGATGCGCCGCCCCGAGCGGTCCGCGCAGGCTGCCGTCATGACGAACTCCACTCACACACGCTTGGCAGCCGCCGGCCTGGTCGCCGGTCCGCTGCTGTTCACCCTCGGCGATCTGCTCCGGAGGCTGGTCGAGCCCTCCGGGACTCCGTCAGCCACGGCTGTCGCGGCCGCCGTTGGGAGCCACAGTGGCACCTGGCTCGTCGCCGGCCTGCTGAGTGTCACCGCCGCCTTCTGCCTCGTGCCGGGAGCCTGGGGGCTTCTTGCCTCCGCCCGCGGGCGCGGCGCCCGGACCACCACGGTCGGGGCCCTCATGGTCGGCGCCGGTGCCCTCGCGCTGGTCGGCCACACGGTGGCGTTCTACGCGCCCTACGCGCTCTACGCCGAGGCGCACACCCCCGCGTCCGAGTTGACCGCCCTCGATGGCGCTTCGGAGTCGTACCCGCTGCTGGTCGCCTTGATCGTGGTGTTCATCGTCGGCATGGCGCTCGGTCCCGTCGTACTCCTCGTCGGTCTGCGCCGGGCACGGCGCGTCCCGGTGTGGGCGGTTGTCGCGGCCGTCGTCTTCGCCGCCAGCGGCAGCACCAGCGGCGTCGGGGTCGGGGTCCTCGGCATCGCGGCCGCGCTGGCGGCCTTCCTCCCCGCTGCTCGGTCGCTGGTCACTGCAGGCGACGCCCACCACGACGACAAGCGTGTGGTCGACGACGCCCAGGTCGTCGCGAACGCGGGGTAGGGCGCCCCGGAACTGCGCCACCCTGCGTTGGCTGGAGCGGTCAACGCAGGGCCAGCGCGGCCTCGATCCGGGCCTTGGCGGCTTCATCCTGCCCGTCGAGGCACTTGGCGTACACGCGGAGCAGCACGTTGACACTGTGCCCGGCCCACTCGGCAACCTGGGTGGCAGGGACGCCGGCGTTGAGCCAGGTCGACAGGCAGGCATGGCGCAAGTCGTACGGACGCCGAGCGAGCATGGACTCGAACTGCTGCGGCGTCAGTGTCTCCCGCCTGGCGCGATGCCACGCGCGGTAGACGGTGCCCATCGAAACCGGGTTCTCGTAGGGCGCCGGGAGAGGGATGCCGCGCCGGCCGGTGCGGACGACGAAGAGGTGGCCGTGGACGCCGAGCTTGAACTCGTTGATGTGCCGGTGGAGCGTCTCGACGAGTTCGGGATGCGCGGGGATGTGCCGGGTGTCCTTCGACGAGCGGTGCTTGAGCGAGCGCTCCTCCGACGATTCGCCGGTGTCCGTCCATGCACGACCCGCGACCTGGTGAGAGCCGGTGAGCAGGAGGCTGCCCCAGCCACTCTCCGGAAGCTCACAGTCCTGGATCCGGAGGTTGCGGGCCTCGGCCGGTCTCAAGCCGGCGAAGTAGAGGCAGGCGAAGAAGCCTTCCAACGCAGGATCGTTCCGTCGGACAGCCCTCAGAAGCTCGCGTGCCTGTTGCGGGTTCACGACGACGCGGCGGTCCACGACATCGGTGTTCGCTGGCGGCTTCCAGGTGAGCTTGTCGAGCGGGTTGGTCTCGAGGAGCTCGAGCTCCACGGCGTACTCGAGGGCGCTGTAGAGGGCTGACCTCTTGCGTCTCACCGTGGAGGGGGCGGCGGGCGTGCCATCAAGCTTCACCGCGAGCGCGTCGAGCGCCCCGCGCAACGTGCGGGCGTCCGCCAGCTGTTGAACGGGCACCGAGTGGTCCTCGATCCATTGCACAGCGAGGAAGTCGTCGTCCGAGGGAGGCGACTTGCGCGCCGCAGTGTTGAAGGACCAGCGGAACAACGCCCGGCGCAAGTCGTCCGGCGGTGGCGCCGTGTCGGCCTCGTCGGTGAGAGCCGCGGTCACACTCGTCAACGCCTCAGCGAGACCCTTCCGATGCCGTGCAGATGCATGCGGCCATTTGTGGTCGACGAAGTCGCAGGCGTGCTGGTACCAGGTGACGCCTCCAGTGGTTGGCGCCAAGGAGCGAGGCAGCCCCGTGCGGTCGGAGAACGGTTCCCCGGCGCGGGCAGCGACCTGTAGCTCGGAGCGGAAAGCGTCGGCGAGTTTCTGCGTGCCGAAGGTCCGCTGTCGCTCTTGGCCGTTCACTCGCCAGCGAACGGTGTACGTCGTACCGCGAGCACCCTTGTACTTGCGCAGGGCCCAGATACGGACGTCGTACGACGAAGCGCGAGCGCTCACGCCGGCATGTCCTCCAGGCTCTTCAACCAGCGCTCGAGGTCCACGCGCCGGATCCGGATGTCACCGTTGGGCAGCTTGATGCACCGCGGCGCCTTGCGGGCGGCGCGCCAGTCGTAGAACGTCGAACGAGCGACGCCCAGCTCGGCGCACACGTCAGCGATCGTCAGGTGCGTGCGGGCTGGAGCAGTCTCAGTCACGGTTTCCGCCCAGGCCATCGTCGGCGGTCGTGGACGTCGGACCGTCCGGCGTCACCCAGCTGAGGTCGTCCCAGTGCCGCGTGCAGACCGGAAGAGGCGTGCCGTCGAGGTGCTCGATGATGGTCACCGCCTCGTCGACGCAGTCGGGCCGGAAGCAGGTGGGCCGGTCGAGCGTACGGATCGTCTCGATCAGTCCCCTGGTGGAGCGCTGGAGCGAACGCCAGTGGTCCGGGCAGACCGGCCACTCCTTGTCCTTCGGGCCGCGGACCACGTTCGCCGCGATCTCCGGACAGTCCTTGGCGATGCAGCCGTAGGCGACTGTGTCGTCGGGCAGAAGCCAGTGCCTGTTGCCGGTCGTGAGATGTCCTGTCATCGGGGTCTCCCTCGATCCGAGTCTCGACCATGACGCCGAAGCCATGGTGGTGGGTGTCCACTGCACAGCCGACCAGGGAACTGCTCCTCACGGGAGCGGCCTCGCGT
>CAWFKC010000014.1:0-105382 GCA_963816325.1 uncultured Actinomycetota bacterium
TGTCGAGAACGAAGACCTCGTCGAACAAGTCGGTGAATTTCTTGAAGTTGCGCGATCCCCCGCAGAAGAACGTGACCGGCACGTGATTGTCGGCGACCAAGGCTCGCACTCGACCGACGTTCCAGATGTGGTGCTGGTGCAGGGCCGTGTCGGTCCCCTCGCCCGTCTCGGGATCACCCTGATAGGCGAGTTCCCGGTCGCCGTTGATGGCTTGGAAGCCTCGCCGTTTCAGTTCTCGGCAGACCGAGGTCTTGCCCGTTCCGGAGACACCCTCGACGAGATAGCTGCGGACACCCACCTGGGCAGTATTCATCTCAATGGGTAGTGAACCAACGTCCGCTCATGCCGCGGATGGTGAACCCTCGACCGCGTTGACTGACCGGCGTGGTGGCGCGCCACTGAGGCGATGGAGAACTCACAACCGGACCCGGCCGTCTCCGGGGTCGTCGTCAGTACCTCCCACCTCGGAGGTTGGTCGTGGCCGCCTACCTCGCGCGGTTCAAGGGCCAGTCTCGTATCCACACCGAGTCCGATCTGCGGGGCTACCTGACCTGGTGCGAGGCCCGGGGCCTGGATCCGCTCGCCGCCACCCGGCCGCACATCGAGCTCTACGTCCGCTGGCTCCAGGAGGTGCGCCGCTACCGGCCCTCGACGGTCTCGCGGCGCATGTCGGTGGTCGCCGGGTTCTACCGCACCTGCGTGATTGACGCGGTGCTCGAGCACTCCCCGGCCGAGTACGTCCGCCGCCCGAACGTGCCTGCGGAGTCCCAGACCCTGGGTTTGACTCACCTCCAGTTCGAGGCGCTGCTGACCGCCGCCAAACACTCGCCGAACCGCTGCGACTTCGCGCTCGTCACCCTGCTGGGCCCGCGGATCTTCGAGGCCACCGGAAGCAACATCGAGGACCTCGGCGAGGAACACGGCCACCGCGTGCTGCGCGTCCGCGGCAAGGGCGACAAGGTCGTGCTCGTCCCCCTCCCGGCCGCCGTCGGCAGGGCTCTGGAGCGTGCCATCGACGACCGGAGCACCGGCCCGATCCTGCTGACCTCACGCGGCAGCCGGATGGACGGGCACTGTGCCACCCGCCGGCTCCGCCGCCTCGCCGAGCAAGCCGGGGTGAGGCTGCCACGGATGCATCCCCACATGCTCCGGCACACCTTCGTGACCACATTGCTCGACGCCGGCGTCGACCTGCGCGACGTGCAGATCGCCGCCCGTCATGCCGACCCCCGCACGACGATGCGCTACGACCGCGCCCGCAAGAACCTCGACCGACACCCCAACTACATCCTCGCTGCCTACATGGCCTCCGGGACCTGACCCTCCGCTCGGTCGTGCCGAAAGTCGGACGTTCCGAGATCGGACAACAACGTCGCAGCCGTCGCGGTGCCCTTGCGGCCTCTTCCTGGCCCGGCCCTGTGCATCACCCGCTGAGGATGAGGACGATCCGATCGGCGGGGCCGAGGGTCGTGAGGAGCGTCAATCCATCTGAGTGCGAGGGCGTGGACATGCCGACCGCAACCCAACTTGTCTCAGAGGCGCCGCCGAGCCGCGTCCGGCAGCGGCGCGCCATCGTCATCATCGTGCGCTCCCTGCTGGTTTCGGCGGCCGTCGTCTTGTCTTACTTCGTCCTTCCGCTGACGTCGCTCGCCGTGGACACCGGCGTGGAGCTGGTCGCCGGCCTGCTGGTGATGACGGGTCTCCTAACCTGGCAGATCCGCGGGATCCTGCACTCTCCCCTGCCAGCGGTGAAGGCAGTGGCCACCCTCGTGATCACGGTGCCGATGTTCCTGGTCCTGTTCGCCGCGACCTATTACCTGATGGGTTACGCCGACCCGAGCCGTTTCTCCGAGCCCTTGACCAGGCTAGATGCCCTGTACTTCACCGTCACCACGTTCGCCACCGTCGGATTCGGCGACATCACCGCCGCGTCGGAAGGAGCCCGCGCGGTGGTCCTGACCCAGATGCTGCTGGGCCTGGTTCTGGTCGGTCTGATCGCCCGGGTGATCGTCGGTGCCGTTCAGGTGGCTCGGAGCCGGCAGCACATCGGGCGCGGAGACTGAGGAGGCGTCGTGGCGACAACCGAATCCTCCAAGCGACCAGCCGCAGCCGGTCCACCGCCGGCCCCGTCGGACATACTTCGGTCACGCGGTTACGTCGTGATACTCGTGGTCGCCGCTGCCATCGGCGCCCCGATCGCACTGGCGGCCTACTGGTTCCTGCAACTGGTGACGCACCTGCAGGGTTGGGTCTTCGTCACCCTTCCCAAGGCCCTCGACCTGGGCGCGCCGACGTGGTGGCCGATCCCGGTGCTGGTCACCGGAGGCCTGCTGGTGGCACTCACGATCAGATACCTTCCTGGTCGGGGTGGGGAATCACCCGCCGAGGGTTTCCACGCCTCGGGTGGGCAGCCGGTTCCCGTGGAGTTGGTTGGCATCGCGCTCGCGGCCCTCGCCACGCTCGGCTTCGGCGCGGTCCTCGGACCCGAGGCCCCCCTGATCGCCCTCGGCGGTGGCCTGGCCGCCTGGGCGGTGCGCCTGATGAACCGCGACGCTCCCGCTCAGGCCGTCGCGCTGATCGGCGCGGCCGGCAGCTTCGCGGCGATCAGCACGCTGCTCGGATCGCCCCTGCCGGCCGCGTTCCTGCTCATGGAGGTTGCCGGCATCGGTGGCGCGATGACGTCCCTCATGCTGGTCCCCGGCCTGCTGGCCGCCGGTATTGGGGCACTGGTCTTCATCGGCCTGGACTCACTGACCGGCCTGGGAACCACGTCTCTGGCGATCCCGAACCTGCCGGGCGCGGGCAGCCCCACCATTGCCGAGTTCGGTTGGGGCCTGGTCATCGGCCTGGCGGCGGCCCTGCTCGGCACTGCGATCCGCCGGCTCGGCCAGGTACTCCGGCCAGGCGTGGAGCGGTGGCTGCTCGTGGCGACCCCGGCGCTGGGACTCCTCATCGCACTGTTCGCGGTCCTCTACACCGCGGTTACCGGCAAGGCCTCCTCCGACGTGCTGTTCTCCGGCCAGGCTGCGCTCGGGCCGCTCCTCACCAACAGCGCCGAGTACTCGACCGGCACCCTCCTGCTCCTCCTCCTCTGCAAGGGCGTCGCCTACGCACTGAGCCTAGGTGGCTTCCGCGGTGGCCCGGTGTTCCCGGCGATGTTCCTCGGCGCGGCGGGCGGCATCGCGATGTCGCACCTACCCGGACTCACCACCGTGGCCGGCGCGGCCATGGGGATCGGTGCGATGTGCGTCGTGATGCTGGGCTACCCGCTGGTCTCGGTGCTGCTCGCCACGCTCCTGCTGGTCTCCGACGGCGCCGAGGTGATCCCGCTGGTCATCGTGGCCGTTGTTGTGGGCTATGTCGCACGGGCCTGGCTCGACGGCGGCCGGGGCAAGCGCAGCCCGGTCCCCGCTCAGCAGGGATCTTCACCCAGGGCCGCTTGACATCACCACGATGCCCGCCTCGATCGACGTACGCCGCAGAGATCGAGCACCAGCCGGTCATGTTCGCCCCGGCGAACGGACGTTGCCAATGCGCCCGAGGCGCAGGTCCACATCGAGGGTTCTGACTCGGCGAGTCTAAGATCCGGGTCATCTCCGGGCCGAGCCACGGCACGAGCCGCTCGGTCCCGTCCATGACGGTCGTCTTCAGCCCCGACCCCTGCCGCGCGCAACGGCGCTTCCACACGCCGGGTCCGCGGCGCACTTATCGCGGATCAGTCCCGTGCTACTCGCCGTCGTGCTCCGTCACGGCTCGACGCCCTGAACGGCTGGTTGGGCGCGCACCGGAACCACGTGGAGATCGCGGTGGCGGTCACGATCGGCTCTGGCTGATCACAATGGCAACACCTTCTGAAACTGCCCCGGCAACGTCCGGAACTGCCGCGGACAGTGAAAGCGCGGTCATGCCGATGGCCAGTTTGAGGGGCCGCTCGTGAGGCGGCGCCGCTCTGACGGCGGCGAGGAACGCCCGCACCCGCCCCATGGAGCAGCGCGGGGTCGTACGTGTCGAGCGAGGAGTCGACCAAGGGCTGTTGATCGCCGGGATAGCCGAGAAGGCCGGAGAGCGCAGACAGCGAAGTCACCGTTCGTGCTGACATGAATGTTGGTCGGTTCTCGGCGAGAAAAGACCCTCGCGAGAAGTTCGCACGGGCAAGATGGGCGCGTGATCCAGGATTCAGTCGATCTACTCACGGGTATGCCGGCGCACTTCACGATGCCTCTCGAGTTCGCTGAACTTGCGGCGTGGTCTACGCAGGTGGGATACGCCCGGGACGGATACGGGTATCTCGCGGACCCAGAGAACGGGGAACACTGTCTCGTTGTCGTCGGTGACCCTGCACACCTGGGATGGGGCGGCTACCTCGCGGATCCGGACCGGCTTTGGTTTGTCGCCTCGACAGGTGGAGACGGGTCTTCGATCTGTTTGTGGCTCGACGACGGTCGCCAGCACGTGGTACATCATGGCTCAGGCTCGGGGTCAATACTCTTCGCGGTGCTCCCCTCCGCCTTGGCGGTGCTTCGCCTCCTCGCCGTCGGCAATGAGGAGCCGTGCGCTGGAACACCGACTGGGCCGGCCCACCCCAGGAGGACCTTGCCGCGCTCGGCGCCTATCGGCGGTGGGCGCTCGAACGATGGGGCGTCCAGCCGGCGCAGACGGGAATAGAGGCGCTGGGACTTGAGGCGATGGCTGCTCAATGGACCTCCTTCGACGGGCCGGCCGAGGACTCGTTCTCCGCTTGGCTCTCGCGTCCAGGGACCCTGGTTGGGAGTTGAAGACCGACGACTTCGGGGGCCCGCAAAGCTGCTCAAGCTGACCGACACCACATAGACCGTCGGCTATCCGAGATCACCCCAGTCGCACCCGACCATGATCTCGTCGAGCACGCCCTCGCCCCCTACCACTTCGGCGCTCGCGTGGTCATGCGGATGCCGCTCTCACACACCGCCTGGACAGGCTCTGCTTACGGATCTAGCTGCCGTACGGGGTCGGGCTCGTCGATGATCCCCGGGATCGCTGGGCGTTCGGGCACGGGCACCTCCGCCCGCTGCGCCCGCCGGCCACCTCAGCCCACACCGCCTCGGCAAGCAACCCGGCTTTGCCTTGGGTCGAGCGGTAGACGGTCTTCACCACCACCCCGGCTTCCGCGGCGATCGCCGGGATCGTGGGGCCTCGTTGAGCGCCAGGCACTCGTCGACGAAGGCGCCGCGACGGCCGCTCGTGGGGTCGACGTACGGCGCACCGTCCCAGGACACTCAGGTCGTCTCGGCGCCGATGCGCTCCAACCATGGGGAGATCGTGGTCCTCGACGGGGCGTCGCCCTCCGCCGATCGGAGGAGGCCGTGGTGCGCCGGATGCGTCATGAGTCGTATGCCGGGTGCGACATCCAGTCCGTCAGCCCGGGAGGTGTCACAGGGCAAGGTGCTGTCTCGTCTGGTGCGGTGTAGGCAGGGAGTCGACGGAGGAGTGGACGATGAGGGTGTTCGTGGCAGGGGCGACCGGGGCGATGGGGCGGCAGCTGGTGCCCCGGCTGGCGCAGGCCGGGCACGAGGTGCACGCAATGACCCGCAGCGAGTCGAAGCAGGCGATGCTGCGCGAGTCGGGGGCGGTGCCGGTCGTGGCCGACGCGCTCGATGCCAAGCAGGTCGCCGCGGTCGTGGCCGTGGCCCAGCCCGACGTGATCGTGCACCAGCTGACGGCGATCGGGCCGATGGACCTGCGGCACTTCGACCGGGCGTTCGCGGCAACCAACCGGCTGCGGACGGAAGCCACCGACCACCTGCTGTCGGCCGGGCAGGCGGTCGGGGTGCAGCGATTCGTGGCGCAGAGCTTCTTCGCGGCGTACGACCGCACGGGCGGGCCGGTCAAGACCGAGGACGACTCGTTCGGCACCACACCGCCACCGGGCATGGAGCAGACCGTCGCCGCCATCCGGCACGTCGAGGGGGCGGTGCTGGCGGCGACCTGGACCGAGGGCCTCGTGCTGCGCTACGGCGGCTTCTACGGTCCGCACACCTCGCTGGGGCCCGACGGCGAGCAGACGAAGGCCGTGCGGCAGCGCAAGATGCCACTGGTCGGGGACGCCGGCGGCGTGTGGTCGTTCATCCACATCGCCGACGCAGCCGAAGCGACCGTGGCGGCGACCGAGCGCGGGGCACCGGGCGTCTACAACGTGGTGGACGACGAGCCGGCGTCGGTGGCGACGTGGCTGCCGTACCTGGCTGAGGCGCTCGACGCGAAGCGGCCGATGCGCGTGCCGGTGTGGCTGGCGCGGCTGCTGGCCGGGGAGACTGGGGTCGTGATGATGACCCAGCTGCGCGGCGCTTCGAATGCCAAGGCCAAGCGCGAGCTCGGCTGGGCGCCGGCCCATGCGACGTGGCGCGACGGCTTCCGCGAGCTGGTGGCGCACCCGGGAGCCCGGGTGGACGCCAGGTGATGGACGCGCACGGAGATGCGAGCGCCGACGCGGGCCGGGACCAGTTCCTCGCGGGGCTGCGGCCGGTGGCGTTCGGGATCGCCTACCGGATGCTCGGCAGCGTCACCGAGGCCGAGGACGTGGTGCAGGAGGCGCTGCTGCGGGTGCACCGCTCGCTCGAGTCGGGTGAGCAGATCGCTTCGCCGCGTGCGTTCACCGCCACCGTGACCACCCGGCTGGCGATGGACGAGCTGCGGCCCGCGCGGGTGCGGCGCGAGCGGTACGTCGGTGACTGGCTCCCGGAGCCGGTGATCACCGGCTCCGGGAGCGAAGACCCAGCGGAGCAAGCGGTCACCGCCGACTCGTTGTCGCTGGCGCTGCTCGTCGTGCTCGAGAGCCTCTCCCCCGAGCAACGAGCGGTGCTGCTGCTGCACGACGTGTTCGGCTACGGTTACGGCGAGATCACCGACATCGTCGGCAAGACCGAGGCGAACGTGCGCCAGCTCGCCGTCCGCGCCCGGCGGCACGTCGAGGAGCGCCGACCGCGATTCAGCACGACGAGTGAGCAGCGGGACGAGTTAGCCCAGCACTTCTTCGCCGCGGCGCGCAGCGGCGACCTGGCTGGGCTCGAGGCACTGCTGGCCCACAACGTCGAGCTGACCGGGGACGGCGGCGGCAAGGTCCCGGCTTTGGCCCGTGCCCAGCACGGTCGCAGCCGCGTCGCCCACACGCTCGTCACCTGGCTGAAGATGGTCACGCGCTTCCCCGAGCTGAGGATGCACCAGGTTGAGGTCAATGGCGGCCCCGGTGCGATGTTCGTCGACGGCGAGAAGCGGGTGCTCGCTGTCTGGTCGGTCGACATCGCCGAGGGTCAGGTCATCGCGGTTCGCTCGATCGTCAACCCCGACAAGCTCGCCCACCTCGGAGAGGTCGGCGACTTTGGCGCGCTCATCCGCTCCGTCCGCTGAGAGCGCCCCTTACCTCGACCGACGCTGCCGAGGCTCGGAGTGGGCCGACCGAGGCTCGCACCGGGAAACTCGGACAGGCTCTCGGCGGTCTTGTCTCCGCTCGCCACGCACGCATGCTTGGCACTGCGACAGAACTTTGAGCGCACGCCGAAGCCGCCTGGGACGACGCATCCGCCCGCGCGTGCCTGGCCGAGCACTGGATAGACGCTGCGCGCGGACCCGGCCACTACGCGTGCGGAGGAGCCTGCCGCCGCCAGGAATCTGCCCCAGAGGCGGCCGTCTCGAGAGTCCCTCTCGGCCTCATTCGACGGGGTCCGTCGCCCCAGGCCTCAGGCCCGAACGCTGGATCGCACCGGGTTCTGTCACGGATCTGGTCACGGGTGGCGAACGCAAAGCGCCCCTTCTGAGACAGAAGGGGCGCTTGACCTGCGGTTTTGTAGTAGCGGGGGCAGGATTTGAACCTGCGACCTCTGGGTTATGAGCCCAGCGAGCTACCGAGCTGCTCCACCCCGCGTCGGCAAGACTTACTCTACGGGACCGCCGGAGCGGACTCAAATCGGCCCCCGGCAATACCGTGCCATCCGGTCCGTTTTGGCCATTGTCCGCGCCCGCTGCCGAAACTATCGTGACAGTTGTTGCCCACTCGGAAGGGTTGGCTCACCCCAGACCCCGGTGACAGTTTCACAGCCCGTGTCGTCCACCGGTGGAGGGGAGCCACATGTGCGACCACACCCCCACTTCAAGGTGTGCCCTGCCCAACTCGTTGCAGGCGCCTTCGTTGGCGCGCGCGTTCGTGCAGTCGATGCTGTGCCGCGAGCACGCACTGACCGCCGAGGCCGTGGTCACCCTGCTCACCGACGAGCTGGTCACCCAGGCGCTGCTGTACGGCGCGCCGCCGGTGACGCTCACGCTGCGCTGCGGTGAGTCGGAGGTGATCGTCGAGGTGTCGGACTCTGCGCCCGAGCCCCCGGCGAGCACGGCTCCGGACCGCGAGCTGAGCTGGCTCCTGGTCGACAAGATCTCCCACAGCTGGCGCGTGGAGCGAGCGGAGGACGGCAAGACCGTGTGGTGCCGGGTGCCCAGCGGTGCGATCCCCAGGCCTCGCACCGCGCTGCCGTGGGTCGTCCAGGATCAACCGCGCCCCGAGGACGACCTGGGGCTGGCCCGCCGCCCCTCCGCCTGAAGGGCTCAGCGGTGACGACGGGGGCCGGGCAGCGAGAAGGGGCGAGGAGAACCCTGCCGTTTGACACGACATCGGAGTCCTGGCTCTCTCGGTTTCCCGGTCTGAGCCCTCATCGCTCGGTTCTCCTCGTCCCGACCTCAGCAAAGCATGTGCCCAGCGGTCACCCCAGAGCCATTGGTCCCCGGCTAGACCGCCTGGGTGCGCAAGGCCGGCGGCTGCCGCCGGGACGGAGGGGACCTTCGCCCCTACGAACCCCTTTGCGACGTGTCGACGCTTGAGACGAGGTGAGGCAAATGTTCGCAGCAGTCGGCGACCGGTTGGTGGTGCGCAACCTGCACGTGGGCGAGGTCGTTCGCGACGGCGAGATCATCGAGGTGCCGCACGCCGACGGCAGCCCGCCGTACGGCGTCCGCTGGTCCGACACCGGGCACGTCTCGCTGGTGTTCCCCGGACCCGACGCCTACGTCCAGAACTTCGAGCACGCCGCACCGCGGAAGTAGCCCACGATGCTGGTCCTCCGCTCCCCCGCCGCCCGCGCGCGCCGCGACGGCGACCGTGCCCGCCACCTGTGGCTGTGGATCGGCGTGGCCGTGTGCGTGCTCGCCGGCATCGGCATCGGCCTCGGCTGGGGGGTCGGCGCGGTCGCGGTGCAGATGTTCGACCTGCTGCACCTGGACCACTTCGCCCAGCAGTTCAGCGCCGGCCCGCACTGAGCCAGCCCGCGCCGCGACGCCGCTCAGCCCTTCGCCGAGGATGAGGCGGAGGGGCTCGGGGACGCCGAGGGCGAGGGCGACGGCGTGGCGGCGTTCGCCGCCTTCAGCGCCTGACGCACCAGCCGTTGTGCCTCTGCCTGCGCCTGCGCGTAGGCGCTGAGGTCGCCCGCCTGCAGCGCCTTGCGCGCCTCGACGAACTTCTGCTCCGCTTGGCGCAGCAGCGACCGTACGTCGGACGGGACCGCACTGCCGCCACCGCCCCCGGTGCTCGGCGAGGAGCCGGACGACCCGCTGCTCACACCCAGGACGTCGTCGAGCGCCTCCTGCAGCGTGGTGCCGATCCCGACGTTCTCGCCGAAGGACACCAGCACGTAGCGCAGCGCCGGGTACCGGCCCTCACCGGAGATGCGCTGGGTGTACAGCGGTTGCACGTAGAGCAGGCCCTTGCCCACCGGCAGCGTGAGCAGGTTGCCGTAGATCGGCTGGGCGTTCGCCCGGGTGAACGGCAGCAACTTGTTCTGGATGTCGGGGTCCTGCCCGAAGTTGTTCGCGATCTGTGACGGGCCCGGGATCTGGGTGTTGCTGGGCAGCCGCAGGATCCGGATCTTGCCGTAGTCGGTGCGCGACGCGTCGGCGTCCACGGAGATGAACGCCGCGAGATTCTGCCGCTTGTTCGGGACGAACACCGACGTCAGCGAGAACACCGGCGTGGAGGTGCTGCCCGGCATCTGGATCGAGAGCCGGTAGGGCGCCTGCTTGCGCGCCTTGTTCTCCGGGTCCTGCGGCACCAGCCACTTGTCGCTGCCGTCGTAGAACGTCTTCGGGTCCGTGACGTGGTAGGTCGCGAGGATGTCGCGCTGCACCTTGAACAGGTCCTCGGGGTAGCGCATGTGCTGCAGCAGCGCCGGCGGGATCGTCGAGCGCGACTTCACCACGCCGGGGAACGCCGCCGACCACGCCTTGAGCAGCGGGTCGCTGTCCCAGGCGTAGAGCGTCACCGTGCCGTCATAGGCGTCCACGACGGCCTTCACCGAGTTGCGCATGTAGTTGATCTGGTCGCTGGGCAGCGTGGCGTACGACGTGTTCGGGTTCGTCGCGTCGGAGGTCATGCGCGACAGCGAGCGCTTCTCGGAGTTCGGGTACCGGTCGGTCGTGGTGTAGCAGTCCAGGATCCACTTCACGTGACCGTCGACCACGGCCGGGTAGGCGTCGCCGTCCACGGTCAGCCAGGGCGCCACCTTCTGCACCCGGGTGCGCGGTGCGCGGTCGTAGATGATCTTCGAGTCGGCGTTGACGCGGCTGGAGAGCACGATGTTCGGCTCGCCGAACTTGATCGCATAGGCGAGCTTGTTGAACAGCCCGCCGATCCCCACGCCGGCCTTGCCGTCGTAGGTGTTCATCCGCGAGCTCGACCCTTCCCCCTGCGGGGTGTCGAGCTCGACGTTGGGCCCGCCGGGCCGCTTGCCGACGATGGAGTACGACGGGCTCTTCTCGCCGAAGTAGATGCGCGGCTGGTAGCCGTTGTCGAGGTTCGACAGGTCGCCCTTCGGCGGGATGTCCTGCTCGGCCCACACCGGCTTGCCGTCGTTGTCGGTGACCAGCTGGTCCTGGGCGTTGCGCATGTTGCCGTAGGCCGCGATCACGCCGTAGCCGTGGGTGTAGACGGTGTGCTCGTTGGCCCAGTTGCGCTGGCCCGCCGGCAGACCGGACTGGTCCAGCTCGCGTACGGCGAGCACCAGATCCCGGCTCTGCCCGTTGATCGGGTAGCGGTCCACGTCGAGCACCGGCGCGACGCTGTAGTAGCCGCGCACCTGCTGCAGCTGCTCGAAGGCCTGGTCCACCAGCGACGGGTCGAGCAGCCGCACGTCGCGGATCGAGGCGCTGTCCTGCTCCAGCTGCTTGCGGTTGAGCGTCTCGCTGGGGTCGTACTGGGTGACCTTCGCATCCCGGATCTGGAACGCCGACCGAGTCGCGGCGATGTTGCGCCCGATGTAGGGACCCTCCCGGTCCGGCTCGGACGGCTTGACCTGGAACTGCTGCACGATGCCCGGCCAGATCATCCCCAGCAGCACCGAGGAGAGCACCAGCAGCGCGAGCCCGACCGAGGGCAGCATCCAGGTGCGGCGCAGGACGTTGGCGAAGAACAGCAGCGCGCAGATCAGCGCGATGAACATCAAGATGTTCTTCGACGGCAGCACCGCGTGCTGGTCGGCGTACCCCATCCCGGTGAAGAGGCCGCCGCTGGTGGTGAGGTCGAACCGGTCGAGGTAGTAGTCGACGGACTTGAAGAGCACGAACAGCCCGAGCAGCACGGAGATCTGCACCTGCGCGGCGCCGGAGAACTTCCCTTGCTTGACCTGCAGCCGGATGCCGCCGAACAGGTAGTGCACCAGCGCCGCGGCCAGCAGGCTGAGCACGATGACCGCCATGCCGAAGTTCACCAGGTAGTGCCACCACGGCAGGCTGAACACGTAGTAGCCGATGTCCCGGTGGAAGTAGGGGTCCTGCTTGCCGAACGGCTCCTGGTGCCGCCACAGCAGGAACTGCCGCCACTGGCCGGCCCCGGACCCGCCGGCGAAGAGCCCGAGCACCACCGCGACCACGACCACCAGCCACCGGCGCAACGGGTCGACCACCTCGCGGTAGCGGTCGAGGTTGGCCTGCTCGTGCGAGGTCGGGCGGAACAGCGGCCGGAACCGGTAGGCGAGCGCGATGTTAAGCGCGACCACCGCGCCCATCAGCACGCCGAAGATCAGGAACAGGGCGACCTTCACCCCGAGGACCTTGGAGAAGACGCCGCCGTAGTTCGCGATCCCGCCGCCCTCCGGGCTGACGCTGCGGAACCACAGCCGGTCGGTCCACACGCCGGTGAACACCGACACCAGGAAGAACGCGGCCACGACCACCACGACGGTGCCGATCAGGGCCCGCGAGCGGCGCGAGGGTCCAGGGCTCGGTGGGCGGCGCACGTTGCCGGGCGTCTCGTCGTCGAAGAATCCGCTCACGCTGCTCGTCCCGTCCGGTCAGTTCTCAAGGGTCCCCCGCAGCAACTCTAGGAGCGCGGGCACCAGGTCGGGGCTCTCCGCGACCGACTGCGGGTCGTCGTGGCTGCGCAGCCGCAGGGCGCAGTGGGCGGCGCCGTCGCGGGTCACGCCCGCGACCATCCGGACCTCCTGCCGGTCCGGGTGCTCGGCGGCGTACCTCGCCGCGGCCTCGGGGTCCTCGGGGATGTCGCCGTCGGTGCCCGGCGGCAGCACGAGCCGCTCCACCACGGCGGCACAGCCGTAGACCTCCGCCGGCCACATGATCTGGCCGAGCACCTCCTCCAGGGAGCTGCCCTGCGGCATCTGGTCCTGCTCCACCGGGGTCAGGGAGCCCGCGGCCGCGCCCTCGTCGAGGCCCATCGCGGCGGCCAACGCGGGCTCGCGCTCGACGAGGTCCGCGGTCGGCACCAGCGCGTAGAGCCGGGCGGGCTGGTCCCAGCCCGCCTCGGCGGCGTGCGCCTCGATCTCGAGCACCGCATCCCGCAGGACGGCGTCCACCTCGACCTCGCCGGTCTCTCCGGTGTCGCTGAGCCCGCCGGTCTCCCCGGCGTCGTCGGGGCCGGTCATCGGCAGCTGGGCAGGTCGGCGTGCGGGTCGGCGGCGTAGGCCTTCAGCGACTCGACCGCGCTGTGCATCGTCGGAGCCTTCACGAGCCGGATCTCCCCTTCCTTGACGTCCGCGTGCAGTGCGGAGGTGCAGTTGGCCGGTGGCACGAAGAACAGCCTCGCACCCGCCTCGGCCGCGGCGACGATCTTCTGCTGGATCCCCCCGATGGGTCCAACGCGTCCGCTCTCACTGATGGTTCCCGTGCCGGCGATCGTCTTGCCCCCGGTCAGCGCGCCGGGCGTCAGCTCGTCGTACACGCCGAGGGAGAAGATCAGGCCGGCGCTGGGCCCGCCGATCGCCTGGTTGAGGCGGACGTTCACCGGGAACGGGAAGTCGTAGCCGACCCCGATCGTGATGCCCACGATCGCCCGGTGCGGGGTCTGCGGGGAGGTCCGCGGCGCGACCTGCACCGTCGTGGTCCGCCCGTCGCGCCGTACGACGAACCGGGCGCGCTGCGACGTCGGAGTGCGCTGGATCAGCTTGGAGACCTGCCGGACGTCGGTGATCTTGGTGCCGTTGACCGAGACGATCTGGTCGCGCACCTTGAGCTTGCCCTCGGCCGCCCCGCCCTTGCTCACCCCCAGGACCTCGACGTGGGTCTTCGGGGAGTAGCCGAGCTCCTTCAGCGCCGCGGCGACCGCGGTGTCCTGGGAGCTGACCATCTCGACGCTGCTCTGCTGCTTGGCCTCCTGCGCCGACTGCTGGGGCGGGTAGATCACGTCACGCGGGTAGACCGCGCGGGTGCGGTCGAACCACGCCTGCATCGCCTCGAGGAGGTTGATGCTGCGCCCCGGGCTGGTCACCGACACCGTGACCAGCCGCAGCGCACCCTTGGTCGGGTAGGTCTTGTGGCCGGACACGTCGATGATCCCCTTGCCACCGGTCTGCCCGAGCACGTTGATCGTCGGACCCGGGCTCATCGTCACGTACGGCACCGGCAGCAGCACGGCAACCGCCAGCAGCGCGGCCAGCATGCCGAACACGACGATGCCGGACAGGGTGCGCCGAGTCATGGCGACACCTTCTCACCCAGCGGCAACTACGCGGACCTGCGGGTCTGGCCGGGCGTCGGCCGCCCACCGTTGCGCGAGGGCCGCACCGCGATGCCGGTGCTGCGGTCACGTACCACCACCGGCCGCGGCCGCCCGGCCGCCGGGTGCTCCTTGCCGATCGCCTTCGCGAACCGCTCGTAGGCGGCCTCGGACCGGTCGGTGCGCTCCGGGCGCGGCCGCCCGGCCCAGGCGGCCCACAGCATCGCCACCACCAGGACCACGCCCGAGGGCACCAGCCAGATCAGCACGCTCACCCGCCCAGCCTACGAACGCCGGGGCCCCGAACGCCGCCGCCACGCGGGCGGCGCCGGCGACTACGGGGTGCCGACCCACTCGTCGGAGCCGTCCACGAACAGCTGGTGCTTCCAGATCGGGACGGTCTGCTTCAGCTCGTCGATCAGTGCCCGGGACGCCTCGAAGGCCTCCGCGCGGTGCACGGCCGTGGTGGCGACCACCACCGCGGCGTCGCCGAGCGCCAGCTTCCCGACCCGGTGGACGGCGGCGACTCCGAGCACGTCGTACTTCGTGGCGACGTCCTCGGCGACCTCCCGCAGCCGCTCGAGCGCGCTGGGGTGGGCGGAGTACTCCAGCCCGACCACGTCCTTGTCCTGGTCGTGGTCGCGGACCGCGCCGACGAACAGGGTCAGCCCGCCGGCGGCGGTGTCCTCGAGCGCGGAGACCACCGCTGCGACATCGAGCGCGGTCTCGCGGATCTCCACGAGGCGTACGACGGGCAGGTCGGCGTTCACGCCGTCGAGCCTAGCGGAGCAGCCGTTGGTCGCGGCGAGTAGTTTGGAGGCATGACCAACGACCCCGGCGACCCCTCGAGCGGCGAGCCCGGAGACGAGCAGCCCAACCCGTTCAAGGGCACGCCCTTCGAGCAGATCTTCGCCGCCTTCGGAGGCGGCTTCCCCGGCCTGGGCGGCGCCCAGGGTGGCGCCGGCATGCCCGACCTGGCGGGTCTGATGAGCCAGATGCAGGCGATGATGTCGCCGCACGAGGGCTCGGTGAACTGGGACCTCGCCAAGGACGTGGCCCGCAAGACCGTGGCCCAGCAGGCCGACCCCTCCCCCACGGACAAGGACCGCACCTCGGTCGCCGACGCGCTGCGGCTGGCCGACCACTGGCTCGACTCGGCGACCGACTTCCCCTCCGGGGTGAGCAGCACCGCGGCCTGGAGCCGCGCCGAGTGGGTCGAGCAGACGATCGACGTGTGGCGGCGGCTGGTGGAGCCGGTGGCCGAGCACGTGGTGTCCGCGATGGGCAAGGCCCTGCCGCAGGAGGCCCAGGCGATGGCCGGGCCGCTGATCGGCATCCTCAACCAGGCCGGCGGAGCGATGTTCGGCTCGCAGGTCGGGCAGGCCCTCGGCGGGCTGGCCGGGGAGGTGCTCACCGCCTCCGACATCGGGCTGCCGCTCGGCCCGGGCGGGAAGGCGGCGATGGTGCCGGCCAACGTGCGGGCGTTCGCGGAGGGGCTGGACGTCTCCGACGACGACGTGCTGCTCTACCTCGCGCTGCGCGAGGCCGCCCACCAGCGGCTGTTCTCCCACGTCCCGTGGCTGGCGGCGCACCTGCTCGGCGCGGTGGAGGAGTACGGCCGGGGCACCACGATCGACATCTCCCGGATCGAGTCCTCGATGCGCGACATCGACCCGATGAACCCCGCCGCGCTCCAGGAGGCCCTCGAAGGGGGCCTGTTCGAGCCGCAGAAGACGCCGGCGCAGCAAGCCGCCCTCAACCGGCTCGAGACGATGCTGGCGCTGGTCGAGGGCTGGGTCGACGAGGTGGTCAGCCAGGCCGCGGAGTCACGGATGCCCGCGGCGCCCAAGCTGCTCGAGGCGATCCGGCGCCGCCGCGCGGCCGGAGGTCCCGCCGAGCAGACGTTCGCGGCCCTGGTGGGGCTGGAGCTGCGGCCGCGCCGGCTGCGCGACGCCTCTGCGCTGTGGGGCTCGCTGCGCTCCCGCAAGGGCCAGCAGGCCCGCGACGCGGTGTGGGCGCACCCGGACATGATGCCGGACGCGACCGACCTCGACGACCCGCTCGGCTTCGGCGAGCGCGGGTCCGAGGCTCCTTCCGACGAGGACTTCGACGCCGCCCTCGCCGAGCTGCTCGACAACGAGGACCGGCTGGACGACGAGCGAGACCGGCCGGACGACGGTCGAGACGGGCCGGACGACGGGCGGTGACGCGACTGCACGCCGACGCCCTGGCGGTGCTCGACGGCTGGTCCGCGCCCGACGAGCGGCAGGAGCGGCTGCGCCGGGAGTACGTCGACCACCTGCGCCGGCACCCGGACGGCCTGGACCGCTCCTGCTTCCCCGACCACCTCACCGCCGGCGCGCTGGTGGTGGCCGCCGACGGCTCGCGGGTGCTGCTCACCCTGCACCGCAAGGCCCGCGCCTGGTTCCACCTCGGCGGCCACTGCGAGCCCGGTGACGCTGCCCTGGCCTCGGCCGCCCTCCGCGAGGCGCGCGAGGAGTCGGGGATCGAGGACCTGGGCCTCGACCCGCAGCCGGTCCACCTCGACCGCCACGAGGTGCGCTTCTGCGACCCGCGCGGCACGGTCCGCCATCTCGACGTACGGTTCGTGGCGGTGGCCCCCGACGGCGCCGAGCACACGGTCAGCGACGAGTCCCTGGATGTGCGCTGGTGGCCGGTCGACGCGCTGCCCACCGACGCGGCCGACCTCCGCGAGCTGGTCCGCCTGGCGCTGGCCCGGCTTCAGGCGTCGTCGCGGGCCATCTGAGCCGCGCCCTCGGGCGAGCAGTCCGGCTCGTCGGCGACCAGGCCGAGGTGCGTGGCGACCGCGACTCCCTCGAGGAAACCCTTCGCCCGCTCCGCCTTCGGGTAGCGGTCCACCAGCCGCCAGAACTCCGGGGTGTGCCCGGCCACCAGCAGGTGGGCGAGCTCGTGCACCAAGACGTAGTCGACCACCCACGACGGCATCCCCACCAGCCGCCGGGAGAGCCGGATCGACCGGTCGCTCGGCGTGCAGGAGCCCCAACGGCTGTTCTGGTTGTCCACCCAGCGCACCACGTCGGGGCGCGCCTCGCCGTCGAGGTAGCGGTTACTCAGCTCCTTGGCCCGGCGCAGCAGCCCGGCGTCGCTCGGCCGGCGGCGCCGCTCGGACTTCTCCAGCCGCTTGAGCATCGTGGCGACCCATTCCTTCTCCTCCGCCCGGGTGAGCCGGGCGGGGATGAGCACGACGACACGGTCGTCCTCGCGGTAGGCCGCCACCGTGCGGCGACGCCGGCGGGAACGTCGTACCTCGACGACGGGTGCGGCGGCGTGGCTGGGGGCCATGGCCGCACGTTACCTGCTCGACCACTCCAGAAGGCGGTCGATCGGCCAGGTGTTCACCACCCGGTCCACCGGTACGTCGAGCCGCTCGACCCGCTCGCAGCCGTAGGACACGAAGTCGAGCTGCCCCGGTGCGTGCGCGTCGCTGTCCACCGCGAACAGGCACCCCGCCTCCAGCGCCACCTCGACCAGGTCGTCGGGCGGGTCACACCGTTCGGGCCGGGAGTTGATCTCGACCGCCACGTCGTGCTCGGCGCACGCCGCGAAGACCGCCTCGGCATCGAACTCGCTCTCCGGCCGGCTGCCGCGACCACCGGTGACCAGCCGGCCGGTGCAGTGACCCAGCACGTTGGTGCGGGGGTGGGCCACCGCACCAAGCATCCGCCTGGTCATCGCCGCCCGCTCCATCCGCAGCTTGGAGTGCACGGAGGCGACCACGACGTCGAGGCGCCGCAGCATGTCGTCGGTCTGGTCGAGCCCGCCGTCGTCGAGGATGTCCACCTCGATGCCCGTGAGCAGCCGGAACCCGTCGCCCAGGTGCCGGTTGACCGCGTCGACGACACCGAGCTGGTCGGTGAGCCGCTCGACGCTCAGCCCGTTGGCGACGCTGAGCCGCGGCGAGTGGTCGGTGAGCACGAGGTACTCGTGCCCGACCTCGGTGGCGGTGACCGCCATCTCCTCGATCGGGGAGCCACCGTCGGACCAGTCCGAGTGGCTGTGCAGGTCGCCGCGCAGCGCCGCGCGGACCCCGCTGCCACCCTCGGTCAGCGACCCGGCGGTCCGCTCCAGCTCGGCGAGGTAGGCCGGCTGCTTCCCTCCGACGCAGTCGCCCACGATCGCCGCGGTCTTGGCGCCGATGCCCGGCAGGTCGCGCAGGCTGCCGCTGCGGGCGCGGGCACGCACCTCCTCCGGGTCCAGCCGCGTCAGCGTCGCCGCCGCGCGCCGGTAGGCCTTGATCCGGTAGCTGTCGGCGAGCCGCCGCTCGAGCAGGAAGGCGATGCGGCGCAGCACCGCCACGGGGTCGAGCGGCTGCTCACCCATCCTCGCTCCTTGCTCGTCGGCGTGTCGGCCGGGATACTTTTTCTCCACAACCTAGCGCGCGCGTTCGTGCTGCTCAGCGCGGCGGCAGCGGCGGAATTCTGGACAAGCCGGGCGTGTCACCCACAGCGCCATACACCGGACTTTCTCGGTGTTCCACAGCCTCGGATACTTGGTCCACACACTGTCCACAGGACTGTCCACAGGGGTGGAGAACTCCCCATTGACCGCTCTGTCCGCCGCGCCTAGGTTGGTCGCCAGATGAGGCCCTCGGCCGATTCGGTGCGGCGCTCGCAAGGGGAAGGCAAGGGGCGCACCGAGGAGGCTGAGGGCCTTTTCTTCTGCCCGCACCCCGCCGAGTCGGCGCTTGCGCCGCCTCCCACCCCGCCGAGTCGGCGCTTGCGCCGCCTCAGCGGCCGGTGAAGCGCGGGGCTCGCCTCTCGCGCGCCGCGGCGATGCCCTCCTGGAGGTCCGCCGTCGCCAGCGTGACGGGCTGGGCCAGCGCCTCCCACTGCAGCGCCGTCTCGAAGTCGGCGTGGCCGCCGCCGCGCAGGGCCACCGTGGTGAGCCGGGTGGCGACCGGTGCGGTCGCCGCGACCCCTGCCGCGGTCTCGAGCACGGTGTCGAGGAAGTCCTCGGCCGACAGCACCCGCGAGACCAGCCCGAGTCGGAGCGCCTCGTCGGCGTCCACGGTGCGCCCGGTCAGCAGCAGGTCACGGGCGTGGGCGTCCCCCACGACGTCGGGCAGCAGGTAAGTGGCTGCCATTCCGGCGTGCATGCCGAGCTTCACGAACGGAGCGCCGAGCTTGGCGCCGGCCGCCGCGTAGCGCAGGTCGCACGCCAGCGCCAGGCACAGACCGGCGCCGATCGCATGCCCGTTGACCGCCGCGATCGTGGGCACCTCCAGCTTCCGGACCGAGAGCCACGCACGGTAGAACGGCAGCATCCGGGTGCGCAGCTGGTCCACGGTGGCGTCCGGCTCGCTGGCGATCCAGCCGGTGTTGCCACCGCTGCAGAAGGCGCTCCCCTCACCGGTCACCACCACGGCGCGCAGGTCACGGTCGGCGGCGAGCTCGTCCACGGCGGCGACCCACGAGTCGGTCATCTCGTCGGACATGGCGTTGCGCTGCGCCGGGTTGTCGAGGGTGAGGACGGCGACCCCGTCGGGGCGGCGGTCGAGACGCAGGTGGCGGTAGGGCGGGGTCGGCGAGGTGTCGGTCATGGCGCGGAGACTACCGACGCGCGCACCCGAGGTGACCATGTTGAGACGAGGATCGCACCGGGCTGCCGACGGGTCCGGCAAAACGGACGGCCGGGGGTGAGGCGCGCGCACGCCGAGCGTGAGACACGGCGGCTGCGGGGCGCGCGTACGTGTGTCCCCGGCGCTCCTGACGTAGTGTGCGAGGCGGCTGCCCCGACGGCGGCCACCGGCGGGCCCCCGTGGTGACGGAGCCGCGCAGCTCCCCGCCGACGACCAGTTGTGAACGAGAGCAAGGAGGCCGTCATGGCGGAGACCTGGAGTGGTGAGTTCTACTGCGTGAAGTGCAAGGAGAAGCGCCAGGCCGACGGTGAGGTCAAGGTGAACGACAAGGGCACCCGGATGGCCAAAGCCAGCTGCCCGGTGTGCGGCACCAACCTCAACCGCATCCTCGGGAAGGCCTGACGCGCCGCACCGCGACTTCCGCAACGGGGTCCCTCGCTCGCCAGAAGTGAGGGGCCCCGTTCGCGTGCACCCGCAGGAGGTCCGGCCGGGCCTTGTGGACAAGCGTTCGCGCCCGGGTCGCTGCCGCGGCACGCTACCGGGGTGCGCCCCCTTCTCAGACCAGGACTCCACCTGCTCGAGCGCGGCGACGGCCACCTGCAGCTCGGGCTCGACCCGCGCGAGGCGGTCGTCCTGCCGGACACCGACGAGGTCCGCGAGGAGCTCCGCCGGCTCGACGGCACGTACGACGAGGTGCGCGAGGGCCCCCGCGACCAGGTGCGCGGGGGCACCGGCACCGTGCCGCTGCTGCGTGACCTCGGACTGCTGCTCGACGAGCGGGCCCTGCTCCCCCACCTCCGTGACCGCGACCAGGCCCCCGCTGCCGCAGCCGTCGCCCTTCGTTCAGGGGACGCCACCACCGACGCGCTCCGGTCCCGCACCGCGGCCCGGGTGGCGGTCGTGGGGTTCGGGCACAGGGCCGGCGCCGCGTTGCCGGCCCGGCTGAGCGAGCTGCTGGCCGCGTCGGGGATCGGGTTGTGCTCCTCGCGGGCGCCGTCGCTCGGGGTGCTGGTCGGCGTCGGCGAGCCCGACCGCGACCTGCTCGACGCGTGGACCCGTCAGGGCACACCGTACCTCCTGGTCCGCCTCGCCGAGGGCCGCGCCGTGGTCGGCCCGTTCGTGCTGCCGGGCCGGACCGCGTGCCTGCGGTGCATCGACGCGCACCACGCCGACGTCGACCCGGCGTGGCCGCTGCTGGTGCGCCAGTACGCCGCGGCCAGCGGCCGGGACCGCCGCGACTGCGTGCCCGAGCCCGTCGACCCGTTGCTCACCGTGCTCGCCCTCGGCTGGGCCGCCCGGGACGTGGCCGCCCACCTGGACGGGGCACGCCCGTCGACCTGGTCGGCGACCACGGTGCTCGAGCCCGAGCCGGGCACCCTGGAGACCCGGCTGTGGCGCCGCCACCCGGAGTGCGGGTGTCGTTGGGGGTGAGCCGCGGCCCCGGGACGGCGGAACCGAGTCGACGATATGGACCGGTCCGTCACAATGGAGCCCATGACCGAGCTTCCCCGCAAAGCAGTGGCGCGCACCGCGCGCCTCGCGGCGCTCCCGTTCGGCTTCGCCGGCCGCACCGCGATGGGCATGGGGAAGCGGCTCGGCGGCGCCCCGGCCGACGTGGTGCTCACCGAGGTACAGCAGCGCACCGCCGAGCAGCTGTTCAGGACGCTCGGCGACCTCAAGGGCGGGGCCATGAAGATGGGCCAGGCGCTCTCGATCCTGGAGTCCGCGCTGCCGGAGGAGGTCGCGGCCCCCTACCGCGAGCAGCTCACCCGTCTGCAGGACTCCGCGCCCCCGATGTCGGCGGCCACCGTGCACGACGTCCTCGCCAAGGAGCTCGGCGTCCGGTGGCGCAAGCACCTGGTCGAGTTCGACGACAACCCGGCCGCCGCTGCCTCGATCGGCCAGGTGCACCGCGGCCGGTGGGCCGACGGCCGCGACGTGGCCGTGAAGATCCAGTACCCCGGCGCCGGCGAGGCGCTGATGAGCGACCTGCGCCAGATCGGTCGGCTGGCACGGACCTTCGGTGGCCTGGTTCCCGGCATCGAGATCAAGCCGCTGGTGCAGGAGCTGCAGGACCGGGTGGCCGAGGAGCTCGACTACGAGCTCGAGGCGGAGGCGCAGAAGGCGTTCGCGGCCGCCTTCCGCGACGACCCCGACTTCTTCGTGCCCGGCGTGGTGGCCCACACCAGCAAGGTGCTGGTCAGCGAGTGGGTGGAGAGCAAGGCCTCGCTGGCCCGGCTGATCGCCGAGGGCACCCAGGAGCAGCGCGACCACTACGGCAGCCTCTACGTGCGGTTCCTGTTCCAGGGGCCGCTGCGCGCCGGCATGCTGCACGCGGACCCCCACCCCGGCAACTTCCGGGTGCTGCCCGCCGGGGAGGGCGAGCCCGGCCGCCTCGGCGTGGTCGACTTCGGTGCGATCGCCCGCCTCCCCGAGCAGCAGCTGCCGCGCGCGATCGGCACCCTGCTGCGCATCGCGCTGTACGACGACTACGACGACGTGCTCGCCGGCCTGCGGGCGGAGGGGTTCGTGCGACCGAACATCACCGTGGACCCGGAGGAGCTGCGGGCCTACCTCGGGCCGTTCATCGAGCCGGCCGCCGGGGAGACGTTCAAGTTCTCCCGGGAGTGGATGCGGGTGCAGTTCCAGCGCGTCCAGGACCTGCGCCAGCCCGGCTCCACCGTGGCGCTGCGACTGAACCTGCCCCCGTCGTACCTGCTCGTGCACCGGGTCTGGGTGGGCGCCGTCGGCGTGCTGTGCCAGCTCGAGGCGGAGGTGCCGTTCCGGGCGATCCTGCAGGAGGCACTCCCGGGCTTCGCCGACGACTGACCGGGGCCGGGTCTCCGGCCGTCCTCACCACCACTCGCTGTCGAGCCGGCTCTCGATCGCGCGCAGGTGCTCGCGCGAGCACCGGTCGCAGAAGATCCGGGACCGGCCGTTCTCGACGGCGGTCGTCCAGGTCAGCGGGGGCTCCTCGTCGGGAGCCGTGGCACCACAGAAGTCACACGTGACCGGCATCCGCCCAGCCTACGCACCGCGACGCGAGACGCCGGGCCGCGAGGACGGACAGTGGGCCGGGTCCCGGCCAACGCGGTGGCTGACCGGGACCCGGCCCACGTGGGTCACGTCTCCGGGAAGGACCGGTCCCGACGGCTGGAAGCCTCGAGGGTCAGGGACCGGGAGCCTTGCTCAGAGCGTGCGGGCGAGCGCGACTCGCGCCTGAAGGGCGGCCTGCTCGGCGCGGCGCGAGAGCCGACGCGCAAGGACGAGCTGCTGCCCACGCCTGAGGTTCCGCGCCTCTCCCAGGCGCGCGGTCATCTGCGCCCGGGCCAGGTCTTCCTGCATAAGGTTCATCTTGGTGCTCCGGTTCGGGAAGTCGTTCATCGTCACTGGGCTTTCTTTGTCAGTCGCGCTGTGGCTGCGTCACAGCGAGCGGGCGAGCACGAGTCGGGCCTGGAGGGCGGCTCGCTCCGCGCGGCGCTGCTTGCGACGGGCGAGAGCGACGTAGTGGCCGCGACGCAAGCGTTCGGCCTCGGCCAGGCGCGAGGACTGCTCGGTCCGCGCGAGGTTCTCGATCAGGTGAGACATCGTTGTCTCCTCCGGTTCCTGTGCTGTTCGGTGATCTGGAAAGTCGGTGCTGCTGCGGACGGGACGGGTGCTGCGGTGGTGCGTGGGCGCCGCCTGGGGCTGGTGGCTCAGGCCGCGACCTCGTTCTTGCGGGGACGTCCGCGCGGGCGCTTGCGGGGGATGACCGCTCCCTGCAGGAACAGCTCTCCGCCCCACACGCCCCAGGGCTCGCGGCGTTCGAGCGCGCCGGCCAGGCACTCGCGGCGGACCGGGCAGTCCAGGCACTTGGCCTTGGCCAGCTCGACGTCGGCGGGAGTCTCGGCGAAGAACAGCTCGGGGTCTTCTCTGCGACACGGCAGCTGCTCCTCGTCGACGTCCCCCGCGGTGACCGCGAAGGTGTCGAGGACGCTGATACTCATCTGTCACCTCCTTGTGACTGTTGCTCGTCCGGCCGGTGGGCCGGGAAGGGAAACAAAAAGACCGCGGATCCCGGGTTTCGGGTTCCGCGGCCTGGAGGCTGCCGATGCAGTGAGAACACTCTAGATCGGTGGACTCCAGGCGGAGGTACCCGGGAAATCGCCCTTGGCGGAGGCGAGGACCACGGACTGGCCGTAGCCGCGCACTCGGGTGGCGACGGCGGACGTCGGGAAGGCACCCGTGGAGGCGCATCCGGACAGCGGCATGCCGAGGCCAGCGTGCTGGGCGAGAGCAATGTCGAGGTTGAACATCCTGAGCACCTCCTTCGGTCTGTCGTGCGCCGGCTGTGTCAGAGCCGCTCGTGCGCGGTGAGTGGGTGGAAGAAACCTAGCGTGGGGGCGTTGTAAGCGGCAAACCATTTTCTGCCTGTTTCCCGAAAAATCTTGTGGCGCAACTAAGAATGGCCCGGAAGTACTACTCGCCCGCTGCCTCCGGGGCGGTCGGCGGCGGGTCCGCGAGGCTGTTCCCGGCGTCGGCGACCAGCGCGAGCACGTCCTCGCCGTACTTGCCGAGCTTGGACTGGCCCACGCCGTTGATCCGCAGCAGGGCCGGGGTGTCCGCCGGTTTCACCTCGGCGATCGCCTGCAGGGTGAGGTCGGTGAAGACGACGTAAGGCGGAACCTTCTCCTCCCTGGCGCGCTCGATGCGCCAGTCGCGCAGCCGCTCGAACAGCGCCTCGTCGTAGGTCGCCGGGCAGTCCTCGCACCGTCCGGTCTTGCGCTCGGCGGTGCTGCCCAGCGGCTTGCCGCAGCTCCGGCAGTGCGCCACGCCCTTGCGGGACCGGCCGGCCCGGCGGGAACTGCTCGGAGCGTGGTCGGAGCCGACCTCCGGACGCAACCCGGCGAGAAACCGCGAGGGCTTGCGCGATGACCGGGCGCCCGGGGTGCGCGCCAACGACCACGACACGCCCAGCTGCCTGCGGGCCCGGGTGACGCCGACGTAGAGCAGTCGACGCTCCTCCTCGACCGCGGCGGGGCCCTCGGCGTAGACGATCGGCATCATGCCGTCGTGCATGCCGACGCAGAAGACGGCGTCCCACTCCAGGCCCTTGGCCGCGTGCAGGGTGGCGAGCGTGACTCCCTCGGGGACGGGGGCGTGCTGCTCGGAGGCGCGCCGGTCGAGGTCCTCGACCAGCGCCTCGAGGCCGGCCTCGGGCCGGGCCGCGGCGAAGTCGTCGGCCTGCGAGACGATCGCCTGCAGGGACTCCCATCGGTCGCGCACGTTGCCGCGGCCGGTCGGCGGCTGGTCGGACCAGCCCATGCCGGCCAGGACCGCGCGGACCTGCACACCGAGGGCCTCTCCCGCTTCCTGGCCGCCGCGCGCGTTGCCGCGCAGCAGCGTGACCGCCTGCCGGACCTCCGGCCTGTCGAAGAACCGGGCGGCGCCGCGGAGCACGTAGGGAACGCCCCGCGCGGCCAGCGCCTCCTCCATCGCCTCGGACTGGGCGTTGACCCGGAACAGCACCGCGATCTCACGCGGCGGGGTGCCGGCACGGGTGAGCGCGAGGATGTCGGCGGCGGTCTGCTCGGCCTCGGCCACCTCGTCCGGGTGCTCGACGTAGCGGACCTCGGGACCGGCCTCCTGCTGGGACCGCAGCTGGACACCGGCGCTCGGCGTGCCGGCCAGCAGGCTGTTGGCGGTGGCGATCACCTGCGGGGTGGAGCGGTAGTTGCGCACCAGCTCGACCGCGGTGGTGCCGGGATGGTGCTTGGCGAAGTCGGTGAGGTAGCGCGCGCTCGCGCCGGCGAAGCTGTAGATGGTCTGGGCGGGGTCGCCGACCACGCAGAGGTCGTGGCGGCCGCCGAGCCACAGGTCGAGCAGCGCGGACTGGATCGGGCTGACGTCCTGGAACTCGTCGACGACGAACCAGCGGTACTGCCGGCGGACCTGCGCGGCGACCCGCTCGTCCTCCGCGAGCAGTGCCGCGGTCACCAGCAGCACGTCCTCCATGTCCATGCGGCCCTGGGCGCGCTTGACGTCCTCGTAGGTGGCGAAGACCCGGGCCACCGTGGCCGCGTCGACACCACTGACCGACCGGCCACGCGCGGTGGCCACGCCGGCGTAGTCGTCGGGACGGACGTTGCTGACCTTGGCCCACTCCACCTCCGCGGCGAGGTCACGCAGCGCGGCCTGGTCGGTGGCCACGCGGTTGCGCCGGGCGGCGTTGCCGATCAGCGGCAGTTTGGACTCGGTGAGCACGGGCAGCTCCCCGCCGTACACCTTCGGCCAGAAGAACCGGGCCTGCCGGAGGGCGGCGGAGTGGAACGTGCGCGCCTGCACCCCGGCGGCGCCGAGCCCCCGTAGCCGGGTGCGCATCTCTCCTGCCGCCCGCGTGGTGAAAGTGACCGCCAGCACCTCGGTGGGGTTGTAGATGCCGCTCGCGACGCCGTAGGCGATGCGGTGTGTGATCGCCCGGGTCTTGCCGGTCCCCGCTCCGGCGAGCACCCGCACGGGTCCGTGCAGTGCCTCGGCCACCTCGCGCTGCTCCGGGTCGAGGGACTCCAGCAGCTGGTCGGCGGACGGGGGCATAGGGGAACAAACTCCTCGGAGGGCTGGTTGTGCACGTCGGAGAGCGCCGGCCGCGCCAGGACGGCTCTCGCAGACAGCGTAGACGCGAGGAAGGACAGGAATGTCTTCGGAGACCCCCACGGCCCCGACGGTGACGATGTACTCGACCCAGTGGTGCGGGTACTGCCACCGGCTCAAGTCGCAGCTGGACCGCGAGGGGATCAGCTATGAGGTGGTCGACATCGAGCGGGCGCCCGACGCCGCGCAGATCGTCGAACAGGTCAACGGCGGCAACCAGACCGTCCCGACCCTCGTCTACTCCGACGGCAGCGCGCAGACCAACCCGTCGGTCGCCCAGGTCAAGGCGAAGCTGGCGGCCCTCAACTGAGGGTCGTCCGAGCCTCGGTGGACGACTCGCGTGAGAGTCGGCGGCGGTGCCGGCTCAGCGGCGGTGCGGGGCACCCCACTCGCCGGGCAGCTGCCCGCCGTACCACGCCTCGACCAGCGAGCGTGAGATCGAGATGCCGCCGGGCAGCTGGAGGTCGCCTGCCTCGGCTTCCTCGTGCACCTGCGTCCGGGTGAACCATCGGGCGGCCTCGATCTCGTCCTCGTCGACGGCGATCTCGGTGGTCTCCGCCCGGGCGAAGAAGCCCACCATCAGTGACGCCGGCATCGGCCACGGCTGGTTGCCGAAGTACTGCACCTCGCCGACGGTGACGCCGACCTCCTCGGCGACCTCGCGGCGTACGGCGTCCTCGAGGCTCTCCCCCGGCTCCACGAAGCCGGCCAGCGTCGAGTAGCGGCCCGCCGGCCAGGCCGCCTGCCGGCCCAGCAGCGCACGCTCCCCGTCCGTGACCAGCATGATCACCGCGGGGTCGGTGCGCGGGAACTGCTGGCGGCCGCAGGCGTCGCAAGTCAGGACGTGTCCCGCCTGCCCGACCTCCAGCTGTCCGCCGCACCGGGGGCAGTACCGGTGCGCCAGCAGCCACTCGGCGAGGCCCACCGCGTGCACGGCCAGGCCCGCGTCCTGCGCCGCGAGCCTCGGAAGCGCCCCGCGCAGCGTCGCCCAGTCCTCCGCCGCCGCGTCGCGGCCGACCTGCAGCGCGAAGTGCGCCACCCCGTCTCGCACGCCCAGGAACATCCGCGTGCCGTCGCTGTCCCGGAGGTCGGCGGAGGGCCGCCAGGCCAGCGCGGTCTCGTCGCCGGCGAGCGGGAAGTGGCTTCCGGCCAGCGGCAGCACCCGCGTCGCCGGGTCTGCCCACGCCTCGGCCAGCCACGCCTCGTCGACGCGCTTCTGGCCCACCCGGTCGTGGGTGCGCCGGGACAGCGCGATGTCGACGGAACCGGGCGGGGGGAAGTCGGGCGCGCTCACGCACCCGACCCTACGCAGCACGCATAGGATCCCTCGCCATGAGCACCCACATCTCCGCCGCGGCGGGCGAGATCGCCCCGCACGTCCTCATGCCCGGCGACCCGTTGCGCGCGGAGTGGATCGCCGAGACCTTCCTCGAGGACGTGGTCTGCTACTCCCGGGTGCGCGGGATGCTCGGTTTCACCGGTCGCTGGCAAGGCCAGCCGGTCTCGGTGCAGGGTTCCGGGATGGGGCAGCCGTCGCTGGCCATCTACGCCAGCGAGCTGTTCACCGAGTACGGCGTGCGCACCGCCGTACGGGTCGGCTCCTGCGGGGCGCTCACCGACCGGCTGGCCCTCCGCGACCTGGTCATCGCCAGCGGCGCGTGCACGGACTCGGCGATGAACCGGATCCGGTTCGAGGGGCTCGACTACGCGCCGGTGGCCGACTTCGGGCTGCTGCGCGCGGCGCACGACGCCGCCGTCGCGCGCGGCCACGGGGACCGCACGTCGGTGGGGCTGATCATGTCCAGCGACTCGTTCTACAGCCCGCGTCCGGAGCTGGTGCGCCGGATGGTGGAGTACGGCGTGCTCGCCGTCGAGATGGAGGCCAGCGCGTTGTACACCCTCGCCGCCCAGCACGGCGTGCGCGCGTTGACGGTGTGCACGGTCTCCGACCACATCGTCACCGGAGAGCAGACCAGCGCCGCCGAGCGCGAGCGCAGCTTCGGCGACATGGTCGAGGTCGCGCTCGACGCGATCCTCAACCTCCGCTGACCGGCGCCACCGACTCGTCGTCGACGCGGCACACCCAGCGACACTCCCGCAGGTCCCAGTAGCAGCGGCGGCCGTGCTGGTGCCCACGGCGGACCTGCGGCTCGGCGACGGGGTCCGGCGTCTCCGGCGGGGCGGTGATCTGCATCCCCCGACGGTGACGCGGCGGGAGGGCAACCTGCCATAGCCCGTTCGGGCAGTCTGCTCACGAGGAGGAGAGCAGCCGTTCGAGGGCGGGCCGGTCCAGCAGGTCCTCCGGCTCCACCACGTCCCCGGAACGGACGTAGTAGAACGCCGCTCGGACGCGCTCGACCGGGACCCCGGACAGCTCGGCCCACGCCACCCGGTAGACCGCGAGCTGCAGCGGGTCGGCGGTCTGCGCCCGGTTGGTCTTCCAGTCCACCACCAAGAAGCCCTCCGTCCCGTCGCGCTCCTCGGTGTAGACGGCGTCGATGCGACCGCGCACCACCTGGCCGGCGAGCACGAGAGCGAACGGCGCCTCCACCGCGGCCGGCACCCGGTCGGCGAACGCTCCGGCCTCGAACCGGGCGACCAGCTCGCGCAGCTCGGTCTCGTCGTCGATGCCGGCGTCGACCCGGCCCGGGAGGTCGTCGGGGTCGACCAGCTGCTGCTGGCCGAACCTCGCCTCCACCCAGGCGTGGAACCGGGTGCCGAACCGCGCCGAGGGCGAGGGCGGCCGCGGCATCGGGCGGGCCAGGTCGGCGGCCAGCCGGCCGGGGTCCTCACGGAGCCGGGCGAGGGAGGTCGCCGACAGGCTCGAGGGCAGCGGGACGTCGACGACGGCGGCGTGCGCCGCCCGCGCCTCCGCGAGGAGCCGCTCCATCTCCGCGTCCCACTCCCCCACGATCTGCTGCTCCCCGTCGGTGAGGTCGGCCTCGGTGATCGGGTCGCCGCCGTCGAGCCCGGCGATCGCGGCGCGCACCAGGCCGGCGGCCGCCTGCCGGCGGCGTACCTCGTCGGAGACCTCCTCGCCCGGCCACGGCCGCCGTTCCGCTGCGGCGGTCAACGGGTTGGTCTCGGTCTTGTCGGGACGGTCCTGCCACCGCTCCGGCTTCTCCCCCCATTCCTCGAGCGCCCCGCGCACGGTGACCTGGTAGGCCGACGGACCGAGCGGGCCCTTGCGCCCGGCGGTCCAGCAGTACGACGAGACCACGAGCAGGTGCCGGGCCCGGGTGAACGCGACGTAGCCGAGCCGGAGCTCCTCCTGCAGCTCGTGGGCCTTGCTCTCCCCCGCGAAGGCCTTGAGGTCGGCGGCGCCGTAGCCGCTCAGCGCGGGCAGGTCGCGCGCGTCGCCCCGCAGCGGGGAGGGCAGCACACCGGGCCCCGCGGTCCACTTGGTGCGCGTCTGCGCGGTGGGGAACTTCTCGGCGGCGACGCCGACCAGGAACACCGCGTCCCACTCCAGGCCCTTGGCGCGGTGCACGGTCAAGAGCTTCACCGAGTCGGCCTCGGTCGGCGTGGCCACGTCGAGCCCGTTGCCGAAGTCGTCCTCGGCCTGAAGGTAGGCCAGCAGCGCGGGCAGGGTGACGTCACCGTCCACGGCCTGGAACTCCGCGACCGCCTTGACGAACAGGTCGAGGTTGTCCCGCCGGGCCGCGGCCGACGGGCTCACCGACGAGGCCAGCTCCACGTCGATGCCGGTGACGTCGATGATGCGCCGGACCAGGTCGAGCAGCGGCTCCCCCGCGTGCCGGCGCAGCGCGCGCAGCTCCGCGGCCAGCAGAGCGAAGCGCTCCCGCGCCTCGGTCGAGTAGTCGGCCTCTCCGGGTTCCTCGAGGGCGTCGGACAGCGACACCACCTCCGTCGGGTCGGCGCCCTCGACGGCGGCGGCCAGCTCCTCCTCCACGGTGGCGGCAGTGGTGCCGCGGCCGGTGGCGCCGGCCAGCTCGCGGGCCCGCTTGCCCAGCAGGGCCAGGTCGCGCGGCCCGATCGCCCACCGTGGTCCGGTGAGCAGGGTCAGCAGCTCGGCGTTGGCCGTCAGGTCGTGCAGCAGGGTCAAGGTGGCCACCACCTCGGCCACCTCGGGCAGCCGCAGCAGTCCTTGCAGGCCGACGATCTCCACGGGGATCTCCGCGGCGGTGAGCGCGTCGAACACGTCCGCGGCGTGCTTGTTGTCGCGGGTGAGCACCCCGATCTCCGACCAGCGCGGCTCCGGCATCGCCCGGTGCGCCGCCCCCACCTGCTCGGCGAGCCACACCAGCTCCTCGTCGTACGTCTCATGGACCGCGGCGCGCACCACGCCCGGCTCGGCTCCGGGCTTGGCCTCCAGCGGACGGACCTGCGGGAACTGGGCGTACAGCGGGCCGGCCAGCAGGTTCGCGGTGGACAGGATCCGGTGGTCCGAGCGCCGGTTGACGGTCAGGGAGTACGTCGGGACGTCGCAGGAGCCTTCCGTCGTCGGGAAGTCCACGCCGAACCCGAGGATGTTGGAGACCGACGCTCCGCGCCAGCCGTAGATGGCCTGGTTGGGGTCACCGACCGCGGTCACCGCGTGTCCCCGACCGGACTCCTGGTCAGGACCGGAGAACAGCCGGGACAGCATCCGGGCCTGGGCGACGGAGGTGTCCTGGTACTCGTCGAGCAGCACGATGCGGTACTTCTCCCGCTCCGCGGCACCGACCTCGGGGCGCTCGCTGGCCAGCCGGGCGCCCAGCTCGATCTGGTCGGAGAAGTCCATGAGCCCGAGGTCAGCCTTGAGACGGCGGTAGGCCTCGACCAGCCCGAGCAGCTCCTCGCGCCGGTCGAAGGTGTGCAGCACCTTGGCGACCTCGCCGATCTTGGTCTTCAGGTGCTCGGCCGCCCGGGCCTCTTCCACGCGAGGCCGCTGCGAGGCCTGGAAGGCGCGCACGTCCGCCGGGGTCAGCAGGTGCTCGGCCATCGCGCCGTCGAGCGCGAGCAGGTAGTTGATCACGGTCGCGGGGTGGTCGCTGAGCTGTTCCACGCGGCCGGAGTGGTGGGCGATCGCACGGGCCGCAAGCTGGTAGCGGGAGGCGTCGGCGATCACCCTCGTGTCGGGCTCGTGGCCGATCCGCAGGCCGTGCTCGGTGAGCAGACCCGCGGCGTAGGCGTTGTAGGTGGCGACCGTCGGCTCCTCGACCTCGTCGGGGTCGACCTCGTCGTCCGGGCCGGCCACCCGAGCGCGGGGGCCCGCCTCCGGGAGGATGCCGGCGTCGCGCAGGCCGGCCCGGATCCGTACCGCGAGCTCGTGGGCGGCCTTGGTGGTGAAGGTCAGGCCGAGCACCTGGTCGGGCCGGACCTGGCCGGTGGCGACCAGCCAGACCACGCGGGCGGCCATCACCGTGGTCTTCCCTGACCCGGCACCGGCGATCACGACGTGCGGCTCCAACGGGGCGGTGACCACGGCGAACTGCTGGTCGCTGAAGGTGAACTCCGCCTTCATCAGGTCCCGCAGCGCCTCCGGGGTGTCCACCGGTCGCGGCCGGAAGGTGGGGCTCACGAGAGCACCGTCCCGGCGCCCTTGACCGGGCAGATCGCGGTGAACGCACAGTGGTCGCAGTGCTTGCCCGCCTGCGCCGGGAACGACTCCGAGCGGACCACCTCCACCGCCTCCATCAGCTGCCTCTCCACGACCGTGTGGCCGTCCTCTCCGGGCTCCTGGGGCTGTTGCTGCTGCACCTTGACCGCGCCGCGGCTCTCCTTGCGCAGCTGGACCAGCTCCGCACCTCCGGGACGGCCGGGCCGGTGCTCCTCGGGCAGAAGGTCGTCGACGGCGCCGTGCGTGACCGCGTGCTGGTAGAGCCCGAGCTGGGCGTTCTCGGGCAGGTCCTTGTCCGCGGGTGGGTACTTCCCGGTCTTCAGGTCGATGACCACCACCCGGCCGTCCTCGTCGAGCTCGAGGCGGTCGGCGAAGCCGTAGAGCCGCACCCGCTGGCCGTCGGGAAGGTCCACCTCCACCGACAGCTGCCGCTCGGTGCCGATGACGGTCCGCGCGTCGGGGCGCCGGTGCCAGCCGACGAACCGGGTCAGCGCGGCCTCCACCTCGGCGCGCTCCCGGCCCGACGACCACGGGGTGCGGAAGACCAGCTGACCCCAGACCCGGTCGACATGGCCCATCAGCTCCTCGACGGTGGCCAGCTCGCCCTTGCCGACGCGGTCGGCGAGAGCGTGCACCACCAGCCCGAAGCCCTGCGAAGCGCTCGCGGCTCGCTCGCCGCCGGCCTCCCGCTCCAGGAACCACTTCGCGGGGCAGGCCAGGATCGACTCGAGCGCGCTCGCCGAGAGCGTGACCGGCTCGGCGGGGTCGCGGACCGGCCGCTCGGACAGGCTGCGCGCGCGCACTCCCCACCACTGCCCCGGGTCCGCCTGCGGCACCAGCGGCCGGTCCCGGTCCGTGGCCGTCGCGAGCAGCGCCAGCCGGTGCGCGGCGACCTGACGGAGCGCCTCGGACGTGTCCGGGTCCGCCACCGTGCGCCGCAGCTCGGCGACCAGGCCGGCCAGCGAGAGCGGCCGAGCCGGACGGCCCTGGACGTGCGCGCGCTCCCCGGCCAGCTCGTCGAGGAACCGCGACGGCTGGTCGCCGCCGTCCTCGGGTGACTCCACCGCGGTGACCAGCAGCCGCTCACGGGCGCGGGTGCACGCGACGTAGAACAGCCGCCGCTCCTCGGCGAGCAGGGCGTGCGAGGGCACCGGCGGCAGCACGTGGCCGGCCCCGATCCGCTCCGGCTGGAGCAGCGAGGTGCGCCGCCGCAGGTCCGGCCAGACGCCGTCCTGGACCGAGGCGACGACGACCAGCCGCCACTCCAGGCCCTTGGCGCGGTGGGCGGTCAGCAGCCGGACCGCGTCGCCGCGGACACCTCGCTCGGCAAGCGTGTCGGCGGGGATCTGCTGCGCGGTCAAGGCAGCCAGGAAGTTGACCACGCTGGTGTGCCCGCGCTGCTCCTCGGCCCGGGCGGCGACGTCGAACAGCGCGCACAGCGCGTCGAGGTCGCGGTGGGCGTGCCTGGCGGCCGCTCCGCCCTCCTCGACCGAGTGGCGCAGCCGCTGCGGCCAGTCGGTGCCCTGCCACAGCTGCCACAGCAGCTCCTCGGCGGTCGCGCCGTCGTCCAGCCGGTCGCGGGTGCCGCGCAGCAGCCGGGCCAGCGCCAGCACCTTCGCGGCCGCACGGCCCGGCATCCCGTCGAGCACGTCCGGGTCCAGCAGCGCTTCGCGCACCAGCGCAGGCGACGGCCGGGGACCGCGGTCCGGTGTCCGGGCCGGGCCGTTGGTCTTGTCCTGATCGACCGTGTCCTCCGGGCCGCCCGTGTCCTCCGGGCCGGCTGTGTCCTCCGGGCCGGCTGTGTCCTCCGGGCCGGCCACGCCAACCCCGCCGCCCGTACTGCCCCGCGCGGCGACCATCTGCTTCTCTCGCGCGCGCAGCCGGCGAGCCAGCGCGCGCAGCTCGGTGGCGTCGAGCCCCGCCAGCGGGGACAGCAGCAGCGACTCGACCCGGTCGGTGCCCAGGTAGCCGCCCGCGGTCGGATCCTCCTCGTCGAGGTGCACCACGGCGCTGAGCGCGTCGAGCAGCGGCCGGACCGCCGGCTCTCGCACCAGCGGCGTGTCGTCGGCGGCCACCTCCACCGGCACGCCGGCGGCTCCGAGGCTGCGACGCAGCGGAGGGATCGAGCCGCGGCCGGACCGGACCAGCACCGCCATGTCCGACCAGGCGATGCCGTCCTCGAGGTGGGCGCGCCGCAGCCGGTCGGCGATGTGCTCGATCTCCGCGCGGGCGGTGTCGAAGGTGACGACCTCGACACTGCCTTCGCCGAGCTCGTGCTCGACCGGCTCGGGGCTGCGGAAGGCTCGGAAGAGCTCGGGGTCGATCGCGCCCTTGGCCGGGATCGCCGCGGAGACCGCCTGCGACGCCGCCAGCAGCCGGGACCCGAAGCGCCGGGTCACCCGCAGCGCCACCGTCGGCGCCTTGGCGCCCTCGCGGGTCCGGAAGACGTCGGGAAAGTCGAGGATGCCCCGCACGTCGGCGCCCCGGAAGCCGTAGATCGACTGGTCGGGATCGCCGACGACCACCAGGTTGCGCCCCTCCCCGGCGAGCGCCTGCAGCAGCCGCACCTGGCTCGGGTCGGTGTCTTGGTACTCGTCGACGAAGACGTGCGCGTAGCGGCCGCGCAGGTCCGCCTGGACCTCGGGCCGCTCGGCGAGCGCGACCGCGCGGTGCACCAGCTCGGGGTAGTCGATGGCGCTCTCGGCGTCGAGGATGTCGAGGTACTGCTCCATGAAGCGCCCGGCCGCCACCCAGGCCGGCTGCTCACCGCGTCGGCCCAGCTCGACCAGCTCGTCGGGGGCCAGCCCGCGCTCGCGGGCCCGGGCCAGCACGGACTGCACCTCGCGGGCGAACCCCCTGGTGCCCACCGCCTGGTGCAGCGACCGGGGCCATTGCACCGACTCCTGCTCGTGGGTGAGCAGCCGCTGCAGCACGACGTCCTGCTCGGGGGCGCTGAGCAGCCGCAGCGGCTCGGCGTAGAGCTCCGCCGGTGACCAGGCGCGCACCAGCCCGTAGGCGAAGGAGTGGAACGTCGAGCTCAGCGCGGTGGTCATGGTGCGCCCCAGCCGGGCGGTCACCCGGTCGCGCAGCTGCTCGGCGGCCTTGCGGCTGAACGTCAGCGCGAGCACGGAGTCGGCGGCGACACCCCGACGCTCGATCCGGTCCACGATCGCCTCGACCAGGGTCGTGGTCTTGCCCGTGCCGGGACCGGCGAGCACCAGGAGCGGCCCGCCGGGGTGGTCGACCACCGCCTGCTGGAACCGGTCGAGCCGGGGCGCGGGCGGCGCGCTCCGGGGTGCGAGGGCCAGGCGGTACGACGTCACGAAGAGATTGGAACAGACGGCGCCGACACTTCCGTGCCGGGGAACCACATTGCCCGTGCCATGTCGACCCGTCCGGAGGCGCGCAGCGGTGTGCCCTCCGCGCGGTGGTGGCGGGAGGCCTCGCCGTCGTGGCAGAGGGGCGGACTGCCGTCGGCGTGCACGACGCGCCACCAGGGCACCGGTCCGCCGTACGTCGACATCACCGTCCCGACCTGGCGCGGCCCACCGACGCCGACCGCCTCGGCCAGCGCGCCGTACGTCGTGACCCGGCCGGCGGGAACCCGCTCGACGAGGCAGAGCAACGCCTCGACGTAGTCCTCCCGCTCCACGCCGCTGACCCTACCGCGGCGTGGAGCGGCGACCCGAGGCGCGAGTCGCAGGGAGGAGCACTGTCAGAGCACCGGGGAGAAGGGCTCGGTGCCCGGGACGAGGGTCAGGCCGGTGAGACCGGAGTTCGCGTTGGCGTAGGCGAGCTCCTTCGACAGGTCCCCGACGTTGTTGGACCCGGCGAGCGGCGCGACGGCCAGGGTGGACAGCACGCCGAGGGCGTTGCCCTGGGCGTCCATGAAGCCGCTGCCGGAGTCGCCGGGGATGCCGGGGGTGAGGGTGTAGACCGGGTGCGACCAACCGAGGTCGGCCGCGGCGTCACCGAGGCTGGTGCCCCGCTTCGGCGACAGGGCGGAGATGCCGGCTCGCAGGCTGGAGTTGCCGTAGGAGTAGACGGTGTCGCCGGCGGCGGTGCCGTGGGTGTCGATGCCCACGGGGCCACCCCAGAAGGGAACCGAGGGGTTCACCTTCCCGACGTCGGCGGAGCTGACCTTCACCAGAGCCAGGTCGTTGTACGCGCAGGTGGTGGCGTCCTTCTCGCCGTTCTTCTGCATGGTCAGCCAGCTGCTGTAGGTCAGCGTGCCGGTGCCGACCGTCGTACCCTCCGAGAACAGGTTGCCGCCCTCGACGAAGGTGACCTTCGTGCCCAGCGGCAGGGACTGGGCGGCGCAGCCGTTGGTGTCGGTGGCGGCGCCGGTCCCGGCGCAGTGCGCGGCGTACCCGACGTAGGTGTTGCCGGCACCGTCGGTGTAGACGAAGTTCGCGGTGCACTGGGCGCCCTGGGTGTACATCATCGTGCCGGGGTGGATCTGGGCCGTGCCCGCGGGAGCCCACTGGGTGACGCCGGCCGCGGTCTGCACGCCCGCGGCATGGGCCGGGACCGCCGCGGCGGCCACGCTCGTGGCCGCGACCAGGAGGCCGGCGGCGACGGAGGAGACGGACTGGAGACGGTGGGCGCGCATGGTTCCCTCCCGGGTGGTGAATGTGTCACGCAGCACAACGACGCCCGAACCGGAAAGTCACGCCGGTCCAGTTCCGAGACGCACGAACTTGTGGGGTCCGATAACCGAGAACCCTTCCCCTTTGCTGAGATTGCGGTAAGAATCTCCGCCAAATCCGCCGACGGGAGGAAGAAGGGCGGTACGCGCCGGCACGGCGCGATCGGCAACGGGGCCTCGCGGCGTGCCACCACGACCGGGTGACTCCGCCACTCGGAAGGTTCGACCTTGAGGAAGCTCACCAACGGCGTGCTCGCAGGCACCGCCGCGGCAGCGCTCACCGCCGCGCTCGTCACCCCTGCGGGTGCCGCCATGCGCGCCGATGCGCCCAGCCAGACCGACCAGCCCGGCAACTCGGCCGCGCACCGGAAGGACAACCGGCCCGGCCCCCTGACCAAGGAGCAGAACGAGCGCCGGGCCGCTGCCGTTCAGCAGCTGCGTGAAGGCAAGGCCAGCAAGCGGCCGCAGAAGGACGGCGGCTCCACCGTGACCGTCGCCAAGAAGAAAAGCGTCGAGTTCTTCGACAACAATGCCCGTGCCCGGATCTTCACCGTGCTCTCCGACTTCGGGTCCGAGAGCGACCCGGCGTACGGCGGCACGGCCGGGCCGGTGCATAACCAGATCCCGGAGCCGGACCGCAGCCAGGACAACTCGACGACGTGGGCCAAGTCCTTCGACACCGCTCACTACGACAAGATGTTCAACGGCTCGGGCGAGTCGTTCAAGACCTATTACCAGTCCGTGTCGCGTGGCGGCTACACCCCGGATGTCACGGTCGAGAACTGGGTGAAGGTGCCGTACAACGCCGCCTACTACGGTTCCAACCCCCGCGAGGACAAGGGCGGCGCCTGGGCGTTCATCGACGACACCGCTGACGCCTGGTTCGCCGACAATCTGCACGCCCTGCACAACACGAAGGCGGTCAACGACTACCTCGCCCAGTTCGACCAGTGGGATCGCTACGACTATGACGGTGACGGCAACTTCAACGAGCCTGACGGCTACATCGACCACTTCCAGGCGATCCACGCCGGGGAGGGCGAGGAGGCGGGCGCCTCGGCCGACGCCATCTGGTCCCACCGGTGGTACGTCAACGCCACTGACTTCGGCAAGACCGGGCCGACGCTGGGCGACGGCACGCAGGTGCTCTACGGCGGTGCCCGGATCGGGAACTCCCACTACTTCATCGGCGACTACACCGTCGAGCCGGAGAACGGAGGCGTCGGCGTCTTCGCTCACGAGTACGGCCACGACCTCGGCCTGCCGGACTTCTACGACACCGCGGGCGGCGACAACGGCACGGGCTTCTGGACGCTGATGTCCGCGGGCTCGTGGCTGGGTCACGGCGCCGGGGCGAACGAGGGCATCGGCACCACGCCCGGCCTGATGGGACCGGACGAGCGGCTGTTCCTCGGGTGGCTCGACTTCGAGGCCGTGGAGCCGGGCCAGCAGAGCGACGTCACGCTCGCTCCGGCCGCTGACACCTCCTCGACCCAGCCTCAGGCGGTCGTGGTCAACCTGCCCGACAAGACGACGAGCACGCAGTACGTCACCCCGAAGAGCGGAACCTCTGAGTGGTGGAGCGGCCGCGGCGACGGGCTGAGCAACACGCTGACCCGAGAGCTCCCCGCCGGGAACGTGAACGTGTCCGCGTCTGCCTGGTACTCCATCGAGGGCGGCTACGACTACCTGTACGCCGAGTACAGCGTCGACGGCGGCAAGACCTGGACCCAGCTCGGCTCGGTGACCGGTGACAGCGGTGGCAACTGGGCCACGCTGAGCTACGACTACGACGCCGGCTCGACCAGCCTGTTCCGGTTCCGCTACCAGACCGACGGCGGCGTCAACCTGGAGGGCGCGTTCCTCGACGACATCGCCGTCACGGCCACCGGCATTGACGACACCGACGGCGCAGAGGACCCCACCAACAGCGCCTGGACCGCGGACGGCTGGCAGGCCATCGACGGCACGGTCACGGTCACGACACCGCAGTACTACCTGCTCGAGAACCGCGCGCACACCGGTTACGACACGACCTTGCAGCAGGGGCCGTACAACTTCTCCGAGGCGGTCACCCGGCCGAACTGGGTCGAGTTCTTCCCGTACCAGGACGGCATGCTGGTGTGGTACGCGGACAAGGCGTACGCCGACAACAACACCAGCGAGCACCCCGGGCACGGCCAGGCGCTGCCGGTCGACGCGAGGCCTGCGCCGTTCTACTACACCGACCACGCGATGCCCGGCAACCGCCGTCAGCCGTTCGATGCGACGTTCGGCCTGCAGCCCACCGACCACGTCGCCCTGCACCGTCAGGTGAGGAAGGGCAACGGCGGGAAGTACGTCACCTACACTGCCGACGTCCCGTCGAGCGCAGCGCTTCCGACGTTCGACGACAGCGACCCCGACGCCTACTACTCGTCGAAGAACGCTCTGGGTTCGACGAAGGTGGCCGGCTTCGGCGTCCGCGCGACCGTGACCGGCCAGTCCAAGGACGGCCTGCTCACCGTGTCGGTCACCAACCCGGCGCAGTGAGGCCGGTGGCCTGACCGCGGTACCACGGCGCAACAGCACGAGGCCCGGCTCCCCTTCACGGAGAACCGGGCCTCGGTGCGTGGAGGCGTCAGTACGACGGCTGGGAGGGGTCGATCTGGTTGACCCAGGCGACCACGCCACCGCCGACGTGCACCGCGTCGGCGAAGCCCGCGCCCTTAAGCACGACCAGCGCCTCCGCGGAACGCGCACCGGACTTGCAGTGCAGCACCACGGGCTTGTCGGGCGAGAGCTCCCCAAGCGCGTTGCCGTTGAGGAACTCGCCCTTGGGGATGAGCACGGAGCCGGGGATCTTGTTGATCTCGTACTCGTTCGGCTCGCGCACGTCGACCAGCACGAAGTCGCGCTCGCCGTTCTCACGCTCCTTGAGCATCTGCTCGAGCTGGCCGACCGAGATCGTGGAGCCGGCAGCAGCGTCGGCCGCCTCCTCGGAGATCGCGCCGCAGAACGACTCGTAGTCGATGAGTCCGGTGACCGTCGGGTTCTCCCCGCACAGCGCGCAGTTCGGGTCCTTGCGCACCTTCAGCTTGCGGTAGCTCATCTCGAGGGCGTCGTAGATCATCAGCTGCCCCACCAGCGGGTCGCCGATGCCCGCGAGCAGCTTGATGCCCTCGTTGACCTGGATCGAGCCGATGCTCGCGCACAGGACACCCAGCACGCCGCCCTCGGCGCAGGAGGGCACCATGCCCGGCGGCGGGGGCTCCGGGTAGAGGCAGCGGTAGCACGGCGCCTCGGCACCCTCGAGGGTGGGCCAGAAGACCGACGCCTGGCCGTCGAAGCGGTAGATCGAGCCCCAGATGTAGGGCTTCTTCAAGAAGTACGCCGCGTCGTTGACCATGTAGCGCGTGGCGAAGTTGTCGGTGCCGTCAACGATCAGGTCGTACTGCTCGAAGATACCCATCACGTTGTCGTTGTCGAGGCGCTCCTCGTGCACGACGACGTTGACGAGCGGGTTGACCTCGGCGATCGACTCCTTGGCGGAGACGGCCTTGGCCTTGCCGATGTCGCTCTGGCCGTGGATGACCTGGCGCTGGAGGTTCGACTCGTCCACCTCGTCGAAGTCGACGATGCCCAGCGTGCCCACACCCGCCGCGGCCAGGTAGAGCAGCGCAGGGCTGCCGAGACCGCCGGCGCCGATCACGAGGACCTTCGCGTTCTTGAGGCGCTTCTGACCGCTCATGCCGACGTCCGGGATGATCAGGTGCCGGCTGTAGCGGCGCACCTCATCGGTCGTCAGCTCCGCAGCCGGTTCGACCAATGGTGGAAGGGACACGGGCTCTCCTGTGAACGTCTCGGGGCTTTAACAGTCGTGTCAACACACGCCGGTCCATCCATGTTCCCCGACTGCCCCGAGTACCCCGGAGATGTCCGTCATATGGACCCGGCCGCCGAAGGGGTGACCGGTCAGCGCGGCACCGCGACGACCACCGCGTTGGACAGGTAGGTCGAGCCGTTCCAGTCCTCGCAGGTGATCAGCACCAGCCGGCCGGGGACGCGCTGGCTGAACAGCCGTTGCGCGTCGCGCGCCAGCGTCGACTTCCGATAGACCCGCACCGTCGAGACGACGTACCGGAGACTTCCGCCCCGCGTCACCACCCGCACCGAGTCACCCGGGACGAGCGTCTCGAGGTCGTCGAAGGCGCCTCCCCCTGTATGCACGGTATGGCCGGTGATCAGCGCGCTCCCGGTCGCGGCGCCGGGCTTGGCGCCGTCGTGCCACCAGCCGAGGGTCTGCGGGTTCGACGGCGGCAGGAGCACCCCGCCCGGGGCGGCGATGGGTACGACGGGCGCGTCGACGTGGATCTTGGGAACGACCAGACGGGCAGGCACGCCCGGCCGGGCCGGCGGAGCCGTTGCTCGGTCGAGGCGCACGGCCGGCTCGGTGCGCTGCGGTGGCGTCGCCTGCAGCCGGCTCGTGGAAGGGAAACGGGTGGGCGGTGATGCCACCGCCTTCTGCCGCGCCTGGCTCGAACGGATCTGGCTCGACTGGATCTGGCTGGACTGGATCTGGCTGGACCGGATCTGGCTCAACCGGGCCTGGTCCGGCCGCCCCGAGCTCCGCGAGCTCAGGGGGTCGATCCACGGCTGCAGGAGCACTCCGAGCCCGAGCACCAGCGCGAGGGCGGCTGCTCGGCGGCCCAACCGACCGCGCGGTGCCCCGTCGCTCGTGGTCTGGCCCTTCATGCGGACTCCCTCGGTCGGCGCGGACCCTTGCGAGACCCGGGCCCGGGAGGGCGGGGTCGGCCCTCCTGGACCCGGCTCGGCTGGTGCGGCCGGTTCAGCGGTCGGCGGGTCCTGCTCGGCCGCGAACGTGGTCGGTGCACCGGTCGCCGCCGTGCAGCGGCGACCTCGTGGTCGCGGGGACCCGGGACCCCGCTCCCACGTCCGGCCGACCGCGATGTGCTTCTCGAGTGCACATCGGAGCCGGCCGGACGATCAGAACTTCAGCTCCGCCGCGGCCTGCGACGCAGGCCCCAGCCGCCGGCGAGGAGCAGCCCACCGCCGACCGCCAGCTGCAGGCGGCTCAGTGCCCGCGAGCTTCGCTCGGCCGTGGGCGCCTTCCAGGAGGCCAAGCCCGCGTCCACCGCGGTCGGGACGGCCACGCCACCGCTCACCGGCTTGGGCGACGACACCACCGTGGTGACGTCGGCCAGGCTCATGCCCGACTTCGGCTTGTGCGCGACGGCCTCCTCACCGAGGATCGCGGTCCCCGGCGCCTTGCTGCCCTTGGCGCCCTTGCTGTGACCGCTGTGGTTGCCGTGACCGCTGTGGTTGCCGCCACTGCTTGAACCGCCGTTGTGGGACCCGCCGCCGTTGCCCGACTCGCCGTTGCCACCGTTCCCGGACCCACCGTTGTGGGACCCACCGCCGTTGCCCGACTCGCCGTTGCCACCGTTCCCGGACCCACCGTTGTGGGACCCACCGCCGTTGCCACCGTTCCCGGACCCGCCGTTGCCGCCGTTGTCGCCGCTGTCCACCCCACACGACCCTGGATCGCCCAGGTCTACGGTCTGGGTTGCAACCGAGTTTTCTCCGGCATCAACGACCATCCAGCCCGTCGTGTCTCCGGCGAAGCGGGTCGCACCGTTGAGAAGTGTCGCAGTCACCACATGCTTGCCGCGGGTCGCCGACCAGCCGCTCTCCCCGTCGATCGCGTAGTCGACGTTGTCGCTGACAGGCTTGGTGATTGCGCCAGAAACAGGGACACCTGTGGTGGAACAAGTCGCACTGGCGTACTCAAGCGGCGCGAGGAGTCCTTCGACGGTCGGGCATTTTTGGTAAGTGCCGAGGACGACGTCCTGCGTGGCCGTCTTGCCGTCCACCAGCCAGTCCCCGTAGGGCGAACTGAAGGACGAGGCATCTTCGGCCAAAGTTGCCGTCACGGTGTAGGTCCCGTGTCGCACACCCCAATCGCCGCCGTCGATCGAGTAGCGGACGTGGTCGGCGTCGGCCGGCCGGGAGATGGAACCCTCCTGGCCACAGGTCTCGATGGCCTGGAATTGCAGCTTGACCAGGTTGCCGCTGACCGTGGTGTCCTCACCGTCACCGTCACCACCGCCGACAAGACAACGATCCAGTGAGGGCTGCGACTCACCATCTACGACCCAGGCAATCGCCACGGAGTGGCCATGCGCGTCGACGAACTTTGCCGGAAACTGGTCCGTCTCACCGAACTGAGCGGTGAACTCTGCGCCGAGCGCGCTGCGACTCATCGACTGGATGTGGTCGGCTTTCAGGTTCACATCCGGCTTTCCGACGTACTTGCAGACCCAGACCATGGGCTCAGGGTCCGCGGAGGCGGAGCCGCCGCCGAGGACCATCAGGCCCGAGGACATGGTGGCCAGCCCGACGGCGGCCACGGAAGCGCCGGCGCGAGAGCGCAGCGCTCGAAGGACAATGCTCATAGAAAACCCACCCCAGAAACTCGGCGCTCCACAGAGCGCTGGACCCCACCCCGAGTTGTGCAACCACCGCATGACCCCCACGCGGTACGGGCTCTCGAACCACCCATGGAGAGTGAAGCGCACCCTTTGTCCGTTTTCCTACTGCTCGGCCGTTTTTAGCCCGATTGGGCTATCAAGACGCCCCATCCCACGACCGGAGGTGCTCCAGATGCCATCCGGGACTAGTCCCCGCGGTCTATCCGCAGCGATCCAGGCAGCGCCGCACGCGGACGCGATGGCGAGCATCACCAAGGAGCGCGGATGGATCCTGCCGGCCGATGCTGCCCGCGGGCCGGCACGAGCGCGAAGCACTTCCTCTTGCCGGCTATTGCCGTCTGGTGAACCGGACGGAGCCGTCGGGGTGGCGGGTCATGTCCCAGGTCTCGGGGTGGTCGGCCATCTGGTGGTGCGGTGGGCACAGCGGGATCCCGGTCGAGGCGTCGGTGCGGCCGCCCTTGGCCCAGGGGTCGGGGTGGTGGTACTCGCAGAACGACGGTGGCCGGTCGCAGTTGCACACTCGCGCAACCACCGTGCTTCTGGTGGCGGTGGTCGATGACGAGCTTCTGGTAGAAGTCGTAGCAGCGTTTCTTGCGGCCCACGTCGATCGGCATCGAGTCGCCGTCGAGGACCATCGGGACGATCCCCGCCTTGCAGCACAGTCGGCGGGCTTCGCCGGCCGAGAGCCGCTGCCCGGACTCCAGGGTCGCGACCCCGAGACCGTCCTGCAGGGTCTGCCACGGGATCGTGACCACGATCGTGAACGGGGACCCGTGCGCACTCGGCAGGGTCGTCAGGTTCAGGTGGGTCTCCAGCAGCTCCATGAACCCACGCCCGAACAACGTCGCCTGCGACAGCTTCCGCCCGGTCTCCGGGTCCAGGCGGCCCTCGCCCAACCGGCGGGGGCTGGTCAACGCCTGCAGGGCCTTGGTCAGCACCGCCGCATGCAGGCTCGGCAGCCGGAACCGGCCCTCCACGGTGCCGTCCCCGTTCTCCCGCATCGACAGGTGCGCCACCCGACGGGCCCGCGCCTCCTCGGCGGCGAGCCTGCGGCCCTCGACCAGGTCGGCGGCCTCGGGGCAGACCACCTCGAACAGCCGTTTGCCGAACCGCCGCAACGTGGGCAGGTCGTAGTCACCGGCCAGGTCCACCAGGTGCGCCTCGGCACGCGCCTGGGTGCCGGGCGGGAGGTCGTCGTGCTCGTCGGTCAACGCCTGCACCGCGTGGACCACCACGCGTGCCTTCGCCGCATCGATCACCCCGGCGGCCAGGGCGGTGCGGGTGGTCTCGAAGTCGGTGTCCAACGCCCGCGCCAGGTGCACGTCGGCGGCCACGGACCGGGTCGTGGCCGCGGTCTGGTGGGCCAGCCACGCCGCCGTCGACGTCGCCCCCGTCTGCGTGCCGACCTCGTTGCGGTCCGCGGCCGCCAGGATCCGCAGCTCCAGCTCGACCAGCCGCGCCTGTTCGCGCCGCAACGCGACCAGCGCCTCGGCCTGCTGGTCCGGGGTCAACGCCCACGCCGGCGTGCCGGCCAGGCCGTCCAACGCCCGACCCAAGGAGTCGGTGAACCGCAACACCCCCGGCCGGGCGGGCCCCTGCGGGGCGGGCCCCTGCGGGGCGGGCCCCGGGTGAGACCTGCCAGCCCGTGGCGAGCCCGACCGGGCGCCACCGCCGGCGCCCTCGCCGGCGGTGGCGCCCGGTGAGGGGCGCGGGTCGCGAGGAGCGTCGGCGGCTGCGGTCATGGGTCCAAACTAGCCGCCAGCACCCCCATTTTCGTGCACGCGTTCGAATCTGTGCACAAGCGGCATGCGGCATCGCTGTGGACGAAACCAGGCCGGGCCTTCGCCCGCCGAGGCTCCGATCCCGCGCCCGGGCCGCGCCCCGTCCGCCTGCGCCCGATCCGCCCGCACCGCGCCCCGCCGGATACCCACGCCGGCGTGCTGCATCCGCCGCCGCGACCCCACCGCGCCGCGCGCACACGCGCTCCTGTCGCCCCGCCGGACCCGCGTCGCCCGCTCGCGTGGGGCTGCGCTGCGTGCCTCCGCGACCCGCCCGACCGCCCCGACTGCCCGCGCGTCAGACGGGTATTACTGCGGAGTACGCTTCGGGAGAGCAGTCTGGAGCACGAGAGGCGAACAAGTGACCACGGTGCCTGACCAAAAGCCACGCGGCGGCCGCATGCCACGCAACGCCCGGCGAGCCCAGCTTCTCGACTCGGCCCTCGAGGTCTTCGTGGCGCAGGGCTACCACTCCGCGGCCATGGACGACATCGCCGAGCGTGCCGGCGTCTCCAAGCCGGTGCTCTACCAGCACTTCCCGGGCAAGCTCGAGCTCTACCTCGCGCTGCTCGACCAGGCCGCCGACACGATCATCGACGCGTGCCGCGAGGCCCTGGCCGCCACTGACGACAACAAGCAGCGCGTCGGGGCCACCATGGAGGTCTTCTACGACTACGTGGCCAGCGCGCACGGTGCGTTCCGGCTCGTCTTCGAGTCCGACCTGACCAACGAGGTCGCCGTGCGGGAGCGCGTCGACCGGGTCACCCGCGAGTGCGCGGACGAGATCGCCAAGGTCATCCACGAGGACACCGGGCTGCCCGACGAGCAGTCGCGGCTGCTGGCCGTCTCCCTCGTGGGAATGGCCCAGGTCAGCGCGCGGTTCTGGTTGGACGCCGAGGGCGACATCATGCAGAAGGAAGCCGCCCGGCTGATCGCCAGCCTTGCCTGGCGAGGCATCCGCGGGTTCCCTCGGACTGACGAGCAGTCCTGACCGACGGGCAGTCCTGACCCACACCCACAATCAAGGAGGTCCTCCGATGGAGGTCAAGATCGGCGTGCAGAACGCGAGCCGCGAGCTGGTGCTCGACTCCGGCCAGTCCACCGACGAGGTCGAGAAGGCCGTCGCCGACGCGCTCGGCACGGAGCACGGCATGCTGTCGCTCACCGACACCAAGGGCCGCAAGATCCTCGTGCCCACCGAGAAGCTGGCCTACGTCGAGATCGGCTCGCCCACCATCGGGCAGGTCGGCTTCCGCTCCTGAGCCACCCTCGACCGCACCGAGACACCGAAGGCGTCCCCGTCCGGGGGCGCCTTCTCTCGTCGCGCCCGGGGTGGCAGGTGCCGCGCAGGTCTCAGGCGTCGAACCCGAGTGCCGCCATCCGCTGGGAGTGGTTCTCGGTGAGCCGGGTGAACAGCCTGCCGATCGCGGCCAGGTCCATCCCCGGGCGGTCGACGCCGCCGGCGAGCAGCGCCGAGAGTGCGTCCCGCTCCGCGGCCACGCGCTGCGCCTGTGTCAGTGCTTCGCCCATCAGCCGCCGCCCCCACAGTGCCAGGCGGCCGCCGACCCGGGGCTCGGCCGCGATGGCCTTGCGCACCCGGTCCACCACGAATTCCGACTGACCCGCGTCGGCGAGGCTGCTGACGATGAGCTCACGGGTGTCCGCGTCGACGAACGCCGAGATCTCGCGGTAGAAGTCCGCCGACAGCCCGTCACCGACGTAGGCCTTCACCAGCCCCTCCAGCCAGTCCGACGGCGCGGTGCGCGCATGGAAGGCCTCGAACGGCTTCACGAACGGCTGCATCGCGTCGTACGCCTCCGCGCCGAGCTCGCTGAGCCGGTCCCGCAACCGCCGGAAGTGCCCGAACTCGGTGGAGGCCATCTGTGCCAGCTCCGCCTTGTCCTGCAGCGTCGGTGCCATCTTGGCGTCCTCCGCGAGGCGCTCGAACGCCGACATCTCGCCGTACGCGATGGCGCCCAGCAGGTCGACGACGGCGGCGAGGTACGTCGGGTCCTGGAAGGCCACGGGCACCTCCGGGCGCGCCCCCTCGCGGGTGCCCGCCGCTCCGGCTTCCTGCGGCGATTCAGTCATGAGCGCACCCTACCGATAGACTGGGTGGGTAGCCGCTGCCGAGTGCCGGACGTTCGAGAGAGCGGGAGCGCCGCGGCGGCCGTCCGACGACCAGAGAGAACAGGCCAAGATCCTGACTACCTTCAGAGAGCTCGGGGTGCTGCCCGAGATCGCCGACGCCCTCGAGCGCAACGGCATCACCACCCCCTTCCCCATCCAAGAGATGACCCTGTCGGTCGCCCTCATGGGCACCGACCTGATCGGCCAGGCGCGCACCGGCACCGGCAAGACGCTGGCCTTCGGCATCCCGGTGCTGCAGCGCACCGTCGCGCCGCACGACCCCGACTACGCCGACCTCGTCGCTCCCGGCAAGCCGCAGGCCCTGGTGGTCGCCCCCACCCGCGAGCTCGCGCTGCAGGTGGCCAACGACCTCACGCTGGCCGCCGCCGACCGCGGCTCCCGCGTGCTGACCGTGTACGGCGGTGTCGGCTACGACACCCAGCTCGACACGCTCGCGTCGGGCGTGGACGTCGTCGTGGGCACTCCCGGCCGGCTGCTGGACCTGGCCAACCGCCGCGCCCTCGACCTGAGCCACGTCAAGGTGCTCGTGCTCGACGAGGCCGACGAGATGCTCGACCTGGGCTTCCTGCCCGACGTCGAGCGGCTCATCGCCAAGACGCCGGAGACCCGGCAGACGATGCTTTTCTCGGCCACGATGCCGGGCGCGATCGTGGCGCTCGCCCGCACGCACATGCGGCACCCGATGAACATCCGCGCCGAGTCCGGCGACGAGCAGCAGACCGTGCCCGCGACCGCGCAGTTCATCTACCAGGTCCACGACCTCGACAAGCCCGAGATCGTCGCGCGCATCCTGCAGTCGGAGAACTCCGGGCTGACGATCGTGTTCACCCGCACCAAGCGGGCCGCCCAGCGCCTCGCCGACGACCTGACCGAGCGCGGTTTCAACGCCAGCCCCCTGCACGGCGACATGCAGCAGGTCGCGCGCGAGAAGGCCCTCAAGCGGTTCCGCGAGGGCAAGCTGCGGGTGCTGGTCGCCACCGACGTGGCCGCCCGCGGCATCGACGTCCAGGACGTCACCCACGTGATCAACTACAGCTGCCCCGAGGACGAGAAGACCTACGTCCACCGCATCGGCCGCACCGGTCGCGCCGGCGCCACCGGGGTCGCGGTGACCTTCGTGGACTGGGCGGACGTCACCCGCTGGAAGGTCATCAACAAGGCCCTCGACCTGCCCTTCGACGAGCCGACCGAGACCTACTCCACCTCCGACCACCTCCTCCACGACATGGGCATCGCCCCGGAGATCACGGGCCGCGTGGTTCCGGCCAAGCCCGTCGAGAAGAAGCCGGAGAGAAGCGAGCAGTCCACGTCGGGTGACCGTCCCCGTCGCAACCGTCGCAGCCGCGGCCGGACCCGCACTCGTGGCGGTCGCCCCGTCGACGAGGCGGCAGGGTCGAGCGAGGGCTCGGAGACGTCCACCACCGAGGGCGGTGACGCGCCGAAGCGCAACCGCAACCGTCGCCGTCGCAGCAGCGCGGCCCCGGCCACCTCGTCCGGAGACTGACTCAGGCGACCACCACGACGGCGGTGCCCACGGGCGCGAAGCGCCACAGCGCCTTCGCGTCCGGGCGCCACTGCCGGATGCAGCCGTGCGACTGCGGCGTGCCGAGCTGGGCCCGGGTCTGCAGCTTCCGGCCGTCCTTGATCGGGAGGTCGTGGAACCCGATGGCCGCGTGCTTGCCGTGGGTGAAGCTCACGAAGTACTCCATCGTCCCCGAGTCGTCGATCCCCCACGCATGTCGCTCGCGCGACTGGACCTCGTAGGTGCCCGGGTGCAGGTTGTCGGTGAGGCTGCCCGACACCAGATAGGTACGTCGGACGCGCTCGTCGCCGGAGCCGGAGGCGTCCACCAGCCACACGCGTTGCGCGGACTGGTCGAACACGATGCGCCGGCCCGTCCCCGAGCCGGCCGGCACCGCCGGCGAGTCCAGGACCGGTGAGTCCGCCGCCGACGAGTCCGGGCCCGGCGCCCGGGTCTTGTCGCGGCGCGGGGCCGTCACCACGCCGGAGAGCGCCATCGCCCCGACCGGCGACGCGGGAGCCGGTGACACGTCGGCCTGCGCACGCGTGTTCGCGGCGACCGGCCGCGGCAGCCGCTCGGAGGAGGACGGTAGCCAGCCCAGCGCGCCGAGGATGGTGACCAGCGTGGTGGCGACGGCGCTGAGGGCGGCAACGATGCGCCGGTAGCGGGGTCGCGCCGACCCGGCGGGCCGGCGTCCGCGAGGTGCTCCCATGCGCTCACACTAGGGCGCGCAGCCGGCCGGACCCGTGAGGCCGGCGCCGGCGCGTGGCCGTGTCGGGGCCTCAGCCGCGCCGGCTGAGGCCCGGTCGGCGTCCCGGTCGGCGTCGCGGCCGACGGAGGACGAACCCGACCACGATCCCGAGGGCCAGCAGCACCTTGCCGGAGCCCTTCCACCGCCGAGCCGACGTCGTCCTCGCCCGCTGCACCTTCTCGGGCAGGCGGACCTCGAGCCCGGGGTAGGACTCCTCGGCGCTCTCCTTGGCCCCGGAGACCTCCTCGAAGGCCATGTAGCTGACCAGCTGCTCGGTCTTCTCCCCGGCGCGCTCCACCCAGCGCCAGCGCCACATCCCGTCGGGCTGCTGCCAGATCTCGAGGTAGGTCTCGGTGTCGCTCTCGGTCACGGCCCCTCCCCCGACCGAAGGTACTCGGCGGGCGAGCTGCCCTCGTCGAGCTCGCGCTCGGCCTCGGCCACTGCCGGGGCCGAGGAGACCGCCGGTTCCTCCTCCTCGGCGTAGAGCTCCGCGCTCTCGGCCAGGTCGCCCTTGGTGAGCTGCAGGAGCTGCTCGCGCTCGGTCCGCTTGAGCGCTCGCGCGAGCCCGTAGCCGGTCGCGCCGACCACGAAGGGCAGCACGCACACCAGCACCCGCAGGATGCTGCGCACCTCGCCGATCGGCGCCCGGGTCCACTCGACGATCAGCTCCTCGCTGCCCGCCACGAGCAGCATCGCGTAGAAGGTCAGCGCGCCGACCCCGATGCCCGTGCGGATCGGGAAGTCCCGCGGCCGACCGGTGATGTGGTGGGTCCCCCGGTCACCGGTGAGCCGGCGGTCGATCCACGGCCAGGCGTAGAGCATGCCGAAGGTGAGCGCCGGCAGGAACACCCCGGGCCAGAACTGGTCCGGGATCAGGTGGCCGAAGATATGGACGTTGACCGGCGGGAACATCCGCAGGGCACCCTCGACCCAGAGGATGTACCAGTCCGCCACCGACGGCGACAGGATCGTCGGGGACTGGAAGTCTCCCCACTGCCAGATCGGGTTGATCTGGACCAGCCCGCCCGCGAGGAACGTCGCCGCGCTCACCGCGCACAGCAGCGCGAACGACCGCAGCGCGTAGCTGGGCCACACCCGCGAGCCGACCACGTTGGAGTCGCGCCGTCCGGGTCCGGCGAAGTGGCTGTGCTTCTGCTTGATCAAGATCCCGAGGTGTACGGCGAGCAGCAGGGCGATGATCGCCGGCACCACGAAGATGTGGATCGGGTAAAGCCGCTCGATGATGTGGCCGCCGGGGAACTCCCCGCCGAAGACCAGGAAGGCCAGCCACGCCCCGACCAGGGGGATGGAGAGCATGACCGACCAGAAGATGTGCAACCCGGTCCCGGACAGTAGGTCGTCGGGCAGGGAGTAACCGGCGAAGGCGTTGAAGATCGCCAGCGTCAGCAGGGTCAGCCCGACCACCCAGTTCAGTTCGCGGGGCTTGCGGAACATGCCGGTGAAGAAGATCCGGCACATGTGCAGGACGATCGCGCCGATGAAGATGTGCGCCGCCCAGTGGTGGGCCTGGCGCATCACCAGGCCGCCGCGCACGTCCCAGCTCAGGCTCACGGTGGAGGCGTACGCCGCGGAGAAGGACTGCCCGTGCATGGGGGCGTAGGAGCCCGTGTAGAGCTTCTCGGCGCTGCTGCCGTCGAAGAACGCGGTCAGGTAGACGCCGGTCACCACGAGCAGCATGAAGCTGTACATCGCGATCTCGCCCAGCATGAACGACCAGTGGTCGGGGAAGATCTTCGCCAGCGCCGACCGCGCCACCTTGGCGTAGCCGAGGCGGTCGTCGAGGGACCGCAGGACACGTGACTGCTTCATGTCGGCAACCCCCACCAGCCGGCGCCCACCGGTGCGCTGAAGTCACCCGTCGCCACCAGGTAGCCGTCCTTGTCCACGGCCAGCGGCAGCTGCGGCAGCGGCCGCGCGGCCGGGCCCTCGATCGGGATCGCGCCGCGCAGCACGTCGAAGATCGAGTGGTGGCACGGGCAGAGCAGCTCGCGGTAGGAGTCCGAGTAGAGGCCCACCGGGCACCCGGCGTGCGTGCACAGCTTCGAGTAGGCGACCACCCCGTCGACCACCCACGCGAGCCGCTCCGGTGGGAGCCGCAGCTCGTCGGGCTGCACCCGCAGCAGCAGCGTGGAGGAGTCCACGTTCTTGTCCGGGTCGATCCCCTCGGGGAAGGCGTTGAGCACGCTGTTGAAGCTGAGGTCGCTCGGCTTGATCTTCTTCCCCTCCTCGGTCACCAGGGAGCGGCCCTTCGCCCACGGGGTGTGGCCGAGGACCGTGTCGGGACTGCCTCCCGGGCTGGGGAACAGCGAGCGCAGCGGGAACAGCGCCGCGCCGCCGACCGAGCCGAGCGCGACCGTCAGCATCCCCCACAGCACCCGCTGCCGGGGCACCGGCTCGTTGGTCAGCGCCTTCTGGAACGCGTCGAACGCCTCCGGCGGCGACGGGCCGACCGCGCGTTCCTCGACGTAGTCGGGCTGGGCCTTGTCCAGCTTCGTCGACCAGATGCCCAGGCCGATCGCCAGGAACACGAACGCACCGCCCAGCGTGCCGCCGAGTGCCTGCGCGCCGAGGTTCGCGACGTACGAGTAGGCGAAGCCGCCGGCAAACGCCACGGTCACCGCGAAGCACACCAGTACGGAGACCGGGGTGCCCTCGCTGCGTCCGGCGCTCACTTCGGGGCCTTCTTCCCCATCAGCCGGATCACGACCACCAGGGCCGGCACCAGGACGAGCAGCGCGAACAGCATCTCGGCGATCGGTCCGAACTCGTCGAGGCCGTTGCCGCCGATGTCCTGCTGCGGACCCAGCTGGCCCACGTAGCTCACGATGTCATGCATGTCCTTGTCGCTCAGCTCCTTGTGGGTGAACTCGGGCATCGGTCCGGGCCCGACCCGGATCGCCTCGGCAACCTGGGTGGGCTTGGTGTTGTAGAGCTCGGGGGCGAACTCACCGCCGGCGACGATCATCCCGGTCCCCGAGGACGAGTGGCACGGCGCGCAGTTGTAGAGGAACAGCGAGCGGCCGTGCTGGGGGTCGCCCGGCCCGAGCGTGGGCACCTTCTCGCCCTTGCCGGGGGCGAGCGACCCGACGTAGGCGACCAGCGCCTTGATCGTGTGCGAGGAGTACGACGGGGAGCCGGGCCGGACCGGCGAGTCCGGGGACGCCAGCGGCATGCGCCCGGTCTTCAGGTAGAAGTCCACGTCCGCCGCGCCGACCTCGCGCAGGGAGGGGCCGTTCTGGGTGCCGACCGCCTTCTTCCCGTGGCACCACGCGCAGTCTTTCAAGAACACCTGCTGGCCCTCGGCGACCAGCCCCGTGCCGTGCGTGTTGTCGGTCGCGGCGAGGCCACGGGCGACCGCCGGCGGCGCGCCCACCGAGCCGCTCAGCGTGGCCACCCCCGCGGCGGCGGCACCGAGCACGAGCAGGAGCAGGAGGGCCTGGATCCTGCTCCTGTGCCGCGTTCGTCTGGTGGTCAAGGGCTCCCTTGCGTCGTCGGTCATGTCACTTCAGCGTGTAGAGGTAGGCGGTGATGTCCTGGGCCTCGCGCTCGCTGACCCCGAGGTTCGGCATCGCGGTGCCCGGCTCGACCGACTGCGGGTCCCGGATCCACCTCCGTAGGTTGTCGGCGTTGTTCGGGAGCTCGCCCGCGATGTAGCTGCGCCGGGAGAACTTGTCCAGCGGCGGCCCGACCAGACCGTCCGCGCCCGGGACGCCCGGGGATCTCGTGGCAGCTCCCGCAGCCGTACTTCGCGATTACCTCCTTGCCGCGGTCCGGGATGCCGGCCTGCGCAGCGCGGGGCGCCGACGCACCGGTCTCCGGGCCTCCGCAACCGGCCACGACGACGGCGCCGCCCAGCAGCGTCACGACGACCGCAGCGGTGCTCCTGCGCACCCTCACCGGCTCACCCCCTCGGGCTCCCCGAGCGCGACCGCGTCGCGGGGCAGGTCGGTCTCGAACGACGGCCGCCAGACCGCGTCCATCGTCCGGAACCACCGGCCCATGAGCAGCACGGCGATGGCCAGGTAGACGAGGTCAAGGGGGATCCACATGACGAGCCCTCCGATCCGTTGGTCGAGCAGCGGGTTGATCCCGGAGGCGGCGGCGTGCGCGGCCTGCGCCGGGTAGAGCGGGTGCTCGGGGAAGGTGAGCATCGCGCCGAGCGCCGCACCGGGCGGCACGGCCGCCACGACGTACAGCAGCGCGGCCGGTCCGCGCAGCCGGCGCTGCGCGACCGTGGTCAGGTGCCACCAGAAGACCCAGGCGGTGAGCAGGAAGCAGGCGTGCTCGGCCAGGTGCACCAGCTCGGAGTCGAGCGCGAGGTCGTAGGCGGCCGGCATGTGCCAGGCCCACAGCGCGGCGATGTGCAGCACCCACGCGAAGCCGGGGGCCAGCAGGACCGCCCCCGGCAGTCGATGCCCGAGCCGGACGACCGGGCGACGCAGCGCACGCGGCGTCCCTGCCAGGAGCGGCTGCCCCGGAGCGGCCGCGGCGAGCAGCGGCGCGGTCACCATGATCAGCACGATGTGCTGCACCATGTGCGTCGCCAGCCGCTGCTCGAGCACCTCGCCGAGCGGCGGCAGCGTCACCACGAGCAGCGAGACCACGGCGGCAGCCAGCGCCGCGGGCCGCCAGGCGGGTTGGCGCCGCCGGCCCTGCGGATGGCTGCGCACGCGGGCCACCCCGCGGGCGTACCACGCCAGCAGCAGCAGGCTCACGCCGCCGACCGCGACGACCACGGCCCAGCCGACCGAGCCGAGCCCGGCGGTGCTGGCGACGTGGAGGGGGGTGACGGGTCCGGTCATGTGCACGGCCTCAGCACGGCGATCGCGACGGCGCCGCCGGTGATGATCGCGATCGTCATGAGGTCCAGGAAGTAGCCGATGATGACCAGGAAGTGCGTCCGCTCGCGGGCCAGCACGTCCTCGCCGTGCCGGCGCAGCTGCACGTGCACGAGCGCGTTCGCCGCGAGCGCGCCGACCGCCAGCAGCCAGGAGACGCCGGTCGCGACGTACACCACCAACCGCGGGGTCATCCCCATGCTGCCGGCGAGGTGCTGCAGGTGCAGGTCCGGGCCCGTGCCCATGCAGGCGACTTCGGTGAAGCTCCACGCGAAGAACAGGTGGATCGCCCAGCCGACCACTCCCCCGAGGACGCCGTACCACAGCAGCGGCGACGGGATCCGCCGCTGCTGCTGCTCCCGGTCGACACGGGACTCGCTTTGAACCGTCATCGCGTCCTCACAGGTAGGGAGAGATGTAGACCGTGCCGTAGACGGCGACCGCCAGGACCCCGAGGAAGTACCAGTAGAGGGCGACGATCGCGACCGACTGCGGATGGCGACGGATCCGGCCGAGCGGCACGCTGATCAGGAGCATTGCGGCCATCACCACACCGACGAGCACGTGCACCGCGTGCAGGCCGGGGATGGTGAAGAAGAGGGAGCCGTAGGCGTCCTTGCTGACCGTCGACTCCGGCCACTCGATGACGAAGTCCAGACCGGTGAGAGCGCAGAACAGCGCACCGGACAGGAAGACCAACGACAGGTTGAGCCAGGTGGCCGCGCGCGCATCGCGCTTCGCGGTGCGCACCGCGACCGCCATCGGGATGCAGCTGAGAACCAGGATCCCGGTGGACAGCGACGGCCAGAAGAGGCCCGGCAGCTTGTCCGACGGTGGCGGCCACGGGCCGTGCGTGTCGAACCGCAGGTAGAAGTAGGCCGCGAGGAAGGCCGCGAAGGTAGCGGCCTCGGTGCAGATGAAGAGCACCATCCCCCACCAGCCGGTGCTGCGTCCCACGGGTCCCTCGGGAGCCTGGACGGCCGGGTGGCCGATGGTCCGCTCGGTCGGGGTGTCGAGAGCAGTCATCAGTCCGTCTCCTCCACGCTCGGTCGGTGCCACAGCCACCAGCTCAGCAGCGCGCCGATGAGCACGGCGCAGACACCGGCGGCGGCCCAGGAGCTGATCAGCAGGCTGACGAAGCCGGCAGTCAGAACCAGCGCCACCATCAGCGGCAGGAAGCTCTCCTCGGCCATGGTGAGGACCTTCTCGAAGCGGCCGTCGAGCTCGGAGGTCTGGATCAGCTTGTGTCCCGGCCCGGCCAAGGTGCGACCTGGATCCTCCGCGTGGTCCTCGACCGACTTCAAGGACTTGCCGTCCCACAGCGGGTTGAGGCTGTGCACGGTCGGGACGACCGCGAAGTTGTACTCCTTCGGCGGCGAGCTGCTCGCCCACTCCAGAGTGTTCGCGCCCCAGGGGTCGTCGGGTGCCTTCTTGCCACTCAGCAGGCTCTGCACCAGCACGAACAGCGTCAACAGGAAGCCGAGCGCCAGGATGTAGGAGCCGATGGTCTCGATGAGGTTGTACGCCGTCCAGCCGGTGCCGTCCTGGTAGGTGTAGATGCGCCGCGGCATGCCGAGCAAGCCGGTGATGTGCATCGGGAAGAACGTGATCTGGAACCCGCTGAACACGAGGATGAAGCTCCACATGCCGCCCTTGCGGTTGGTCATCTTCCCGGTCATCTTCGGCCACCAGTAGAAGAGGCCGGCCAGCTGCGGCATGATCGCGCCGCCGAACAGTACGTAGTGGAAGTGCGCCACCACGAAGTAGGAGTCGGTGACCTGCTGGTCGAACGGCACCACGGCGAACATCACGCCGGTCACGCCGCCGATGACGAAGGTGATGATGAAGCCGAGCGCGTAGAGCATCGGCGTCGTCAGCACGACCCGGCCCTTCCACATCGTGCCGAGCCAGGCGAACATCTGGATCCCCGCGGGCAGCGCGATCGTGACCGTCGCCGCCGAGAAGAAGCTCAGCGACAGCTGCGCGAGCCCGACGGCGAACATGTGGTGCACCCAGACGCCGAAGGAGATGATGCCGGTGGCCACCGTGGCGAGCACCACGAACGGGTAGCCGATGATCGGCCGGCGCGAGAACGTGGGGATGACCGTGGAGATGATGCCCATGGCGGGCAGCACGATGATGTAGACGTCCGGGTGGCCGAACAGCCAGAACAGGTGCTGCCACAGGATCGTGTCGCCGCCCTTGTCGGTGTTGAAGAAGTTGGTCCCGAAGCGGCGGTCCATGAACAGCATCGCGTTGGCCAGGTCCAGCGGGGGCAGCGCGAAGATCAGCATGAAGGACTGGGTGACCACACCCCACACGAAGACCGGCACCCGGTTCAGCGACATGCCTGGAGCGCGCATCTTGATCGCGGTAGTGATCAGGTTGATCGCGCCGACCGTGCTGGAGATCGCCAGGAACAGCAGGCCGAGGGTGTAGAAGTCGAGGTTCAGGCCGGGCAGGTACTTGTCCGTGGTGAGCGGGACGTAGGCGAACCAGCCGCCGTCGGGCGCCAGGCCGAGGGGCAGGCTGACGAACATGAAGAGGCCGGAGAACAGGAAGATCCAGTAGCTGATGGCGTTCATCCGGGGAAATGCCATGTCCCTCGTGCCGATCATCATCGGCAGGAAGTAGTTGCCGAACCCGTTGTTGAGCGGCGTCGCGACGAAGAAGATCATCACGGTGCCGTGCAGCGAGAACAGCTGGTCGTAGAGCTCAGGGCTGACGAGGGTGTTGTCGGGAGACCCCAGCTGGGTGCGCATGATGATCGCCACCACGCCGGAGAGCATGAAGAAGAACGCACCGGTCGTCAGATAACGGATCCCGATGCGCTTGTGGTTGACGGTGGTGAGGAAGCCGATGAGCCCGGGCTCCTCCGCCCACAACTCGTCGAGCTTCTGCCCCACCGCTGCCTGCGCGGCGCGCCGTTCGGGCAGGGTCCCGCTCGTCGTCGTCATGTCATCACTCCAGGCTCTGCAGGTAGGCCACGACGGCACGCAGGTCGTGCGGGGACAGTGGCTGGGGTGGCATCTTGTTGCCGGGCTTGATCGTCTGGGAGTTCGCCACCCAGCCGGACATGTGCCCGAAGTCGTTGGGGATGGCGCCGGCGGCCAGCTGCTTGCGGCTGCCCACGTGGGTGAGGTCCGGCCCGACCTTGCCCGCCGCGCTCGTGCCGCGGATCGTGTGGCAGGTGGCGCAGGTGAAGCTGGTGAACACCTTCTTGCCGTCCGCGGTCAGGGCGTCGCTGGGTTCCGGGGCGGGCGCCGCCTCCTTGGCCAGCCACTGCTGGTACTTCCCGGGCGGGTCGGCGACCACGGTGAAATGCATGTGCGCGTGCTGCAGCCCGCAGTACTCCGCGCACTCCCCCTCGTAGGAGCCCACCTTGTTCGCGGTGACCCACGTCTTGTTGATGCGCTTCGGCAGCAGGTCCATCTTGGGCGTGAGCTCCGGGATCCAGAAGCTGTGGATGACGTCGGCGGTGCGCAGCTGGAACTCGACGGGAGTGTTCACGGGGATGTGGATCTCGTTCGCGGTCACCGCGCCGTTGGGGTAGCGCACCTCCCACCACCACTGGTGGCCGATGACCTGGATGGTCGTTCTCGTCGGCGTCGGCGGCTGGCCGTTGCTGGCGATCCCCGTGACGCTGAGCGCGAAGACGCCGGCGAACACCACCGCCGGGATGGCGACTCCGAAGACGAGCACGAACCGCTTACCGTCGCCGTGGTCGATCTTGGTGGCCTTGCGGCGGAACACGGCTGCAAGCACGGCCATGGCGATGACCACGACGCAGACGAAGGCCGCCACCGCGAACAGCAGCCACCAGGCCCACGTGGTCCACCCGGTCTTGGGCCCGTGCGGCGAGAGAGTCGAGGGACTCGGACCGCCGCAGCCGGCCAGCAGCACGAGAAGGAGGACCCCGATGGCAGTGAGCGCGGCGCGTCCCTGGCTTCGCAAGATTGCGTCCTCCTGTCGAAAACATGCCGATCCGGCGCGGGGCCGACCGGGTCAGGAACGTGCAGTCGGGTCAGGCGGGTCAGGTGGGCCGGCCGTGGCGCAGGGGGCTAGTACCACCTTGTCGTCGCCGTAAACCCAGCACTTCTCCTCGACCCCGAGAAGAGGGGATTGCTTTCGGCCGATGTGGGCACGAGGGGCCGTCAGTCGAGCTCTTTCGCGGAAGGACAGCGACCTATGGGACGCTCCCAGCAATCACGTAGGCGGCCGCTCGGACGGCTCGGGCTCGGCGGTCTGGCCGTGGTCACTGCGGTCGCCGCGGCGGTGCTGGCGCTGGGGGTGGCGCCACCGGAGCGGATCCAGGGCCAGGCCCAGCGGCTCATGTACCTCCACGTCCCGGCCGCCTGGACCGCCTACCTCGCGTTCGCCGTGGCCGCCGTCGCCGGCATCGCGGTGCTGCTCCGCGGCGGCGCCCGGTGGGACGCGCGGGTGCGCGCCGCCGCCGAGCTCGGGGTCGGGATGACCGGCCTGACGCTGCTCGAGGGCAGCATCTGGGGCCACTCCGCCTGGGGCGTGTGGTGGACCTGGGACCCGCGGTTGGTCAGCACCGCTCTGCTGTTCCTCGTCTACGTCGCGTACCTGGCCCTGCGCGCCCTGCCCGGTGACGAGGAGCGGACCAGCCGTCGCGCGGCCGCGGTCGCCGTCGCGGGCTTCGCCCTCGTGCCGGTCGTGCACTTCTCCGTGCTCTGGTTCCGCACCCTGCACCAGCCGCCGACGCTGCTGCGTCCCGACCTCGAGGCGCCGATCGCGGCCTCGATGCTCGCCGCGCTGCTGACCAGCCTGGTGGCCTTCACGCTGGCGGGCGCCTGGTTCTTCCGCCGGCGCGTGGCCCAGCTCGCGCCCGCAGACGGGCCGACGGCACCGGCAGCACCCGCAGTACCGGCGGCCGGCTCCCGCGCTGCGTACGTCGTGTCGGTCCCGCCGGTCGCCGCCGAGCGTCGGGTGCCCGCGGGCCGGTCGTCGTGAGCGGCTGGATGGTCGTCGCCCTGGGCTACCTGGTCTGCGCACTGGTCTGGGGCTTCTTCGTGACGATGGGCCACCGAGGTGGCCGACGGGAGCGTTGATGAGCTCGATCGCTGTGCCCTGGTGGCGGCGCGGCGGCCGCGGGCCGCTGCTGCTGCTCGGCCTGGTGCTGGTGCTCGCCGTGGTGGTGATCGCCACCAGCGGCTTCAAGAGCACCCTCACCTACTACAAGACCCCGACGGACCTGGTCACCAACCCGCCCGGCGCCGGCCAGCGGCTGCGCCTCGGCGGTCTGGTCGAGTCCGGGACCGTCGAGCACCACGACGCGACGGTGCGGTTCGTGCTCACCGACGGCGCCCAGGAGATCCACGTGGTGTCGACCGGCACGCCGCCGCAGACGTTCCGCGCCGGCCAGGGCGCCGTGGTCGAGGGCGTCCTCGGCTCCGGCGGCGTCTTCCGCGCCGACACCGTCATCGTCCGCCACTCCAACCAGTACCGGCCGCCCAACGGCTCCTAGGACTCCTGCATCCATGACAGCTTGGTTCGGCACGTTCTTCCTCGCCCTGGCGTTCTGCGCCGCGCTCGTCTCGACGGCCCTGTGGGCGCGTGCGGGTGCGGGGCGGGCCCGCAGCGCACCCGCGCGGTGGACCGCGGCGCTGCCGCTGCTCGGGGCCGCGGGCGCGATGGCCGCCCTCGAGTTCGCCCTGGTGACCCACGACTTCTCGATGCGCTTCGTCGCCGAGAACGGCAGCCGCGCGACGCCGCTCTACTACACGATCACCAGCGTGTGGGCGGCGCACGACGGCTCGCTGCTGCTGTGGGTGCTGATCCTCAGCGGCTACCTGTGCGTGGTGGGCCTGCGTCGGCCCACCACGGCCGCTTCCCTGCACGGGTGGGCGATGTCGGTGCTGTCCGGCGTCACCACGTTCTTCCTGGGGCTGGCGCTGTTCACCGGCGACGTCTTCCAGCGCGTCTCCCCGGTCCCGACCGACGGCCCCGGCCCGAACCCGCTGCTGTCCAGCCACCCGGCCATGGGCGTGCACCCGCCCCTGCTCTACACGGGCCTGGTCGGCATGGCGGTGCCGTTCGCCTTCGGAGTGGCCGGCCTGGTCACCGGTGAGCTCGGCCGGCACTGGCTGACCGCGGTGCGCGGCTACGCGATGTTCGCGTGGGCGGCGCTGACCGGGGGCATCGTGATGGGCGCCTGGTGGTCCTACGCGGTCCTCGGCTGGGGCGGCTACTGGGCCTGGGACCCGGTCGAGAACGCCTCGCTGCTGCCCTGGCTGGTGGCCACCGCCCTGATCCACTCGAGCATGGTCCAGCGCCGGCTGCGCGCGCTGCCGGTGTGGAACCTGTCGCTGGCGGTGGCGGCTTTCCTGCTCTCCTGCCTCGGCACCTTCCTCACCCGCTCGGGGGTGATCAGCAGCGTCCACTCGTTCGCCGACTCCGGCGTCGGCCCGGTCCTGCTCGGCTTCCTGGTGGCAATGGCCGTCGGCGTGACCGTCCTGGTCCTGCTGCGCGGCGACCGTCTCGGCGAGCCGCGGCCCACCGGTCCGCCGTTGTCGCGGGGCTCCGCGCTGCTGCTCAACAACGTGCTGTTCGTCGCGCTGACGGTCACGGTCCTGTTCGGCACGCTCTACCCGCTGCTGGCCGAGTGGACGTCCGGCGCCCAGGTCTCGGTCGGTCCGCCGTACTACAACCGGATGGCGGTGCCGATCGCCCTGCTGCTGCTGTCCCTGATGGTGCTCGGCCCCGTCCTGCGCTGGCAGGGCGACTCCGCGGAGCGGCTGCTGCGCCGCCTCGCGGTCCCGGTGGTGGCAGGAGCGTGCGTGGTGGTCGTGCTGGCGCTCACCGCACCGGGCGGCGCGATGCCGCTGGCCACCTTCGGCCTGGCCACCGTCGTGGTGGTCAGCATGGTGACCGAGACCGCCGGCGCGGTCCGCGCCCAACGGCGGCACTCCGGGCGCGGCAGGGCAGCTGCGACGGCCACCTGGCTGGTGCGCAACCGGCGCAAGGTCGCGGGCCTGGTGGTGCACCTGGGCGTGGCCCTCGTGGCGGTGGGCGTCGCCGCCTCCTCGACGTACACCTCGGTCACCGAGCGCACCCTGCACGTCGGCGACAGCGTGAGGTTCTCCGGCGTGCAGGCGCGGCTGCTCGGCGTCGACCGGGCCCGTGACGCCCGCGCGATGAGCACGGCCGCGCGCCTGGAGCTGCGCCGGCCCGGCGGTGCGTCCACCCGGATCCAGCCGGCCCTGCGCTTCTTCCCCGCCCAGAGCATGACGGTGGCCTCGCCGTCGATCCAGAGCAGCGTCGTCGGCGACGTCTACGTCACCCTGCTCTCGGTCGACGAGGCCGCGAGCAAGGCGACGTTGCGCCTGGCCGTGAACCCGATGGTCGGCTGGATCTGGGCCGGTGGCGCGGTGATGGTCGCGGGTGCGGCGCTGGCCATGTGGCCGCGCCGCCGGCGGCGCGGGGTCGCGGCCGGCGCCGAGGTGCACGCCCCGGGCCGGGAGAGCGCGCCCGAGCTCGAGCCGGTGGCACCATGACCGCGCGTCGTGGGGTGGCGATCGCGGTCGCGCTGGCGCTGCTGGTCGGGGTGTCGGTGCTGCTCGGGTCGGCGCTGTCGCGTCCGGGCTCCTCGTCGTCCGCCTCCCCGCTCATCGGCCGGCACGCACCCCGCCTGGCGGGCCGGACGTTGTCCGGCTCGCGCTACCGGCTGCCCGCCCGCCCGGGAGGCCTCACCCTGGTCAACATCTGGGCGTCCTGGTGCGGGCCGTGCCGCCAGGAGCTCCCGCTGCTGGCCGGCACCGCCGAGCGGTGGTCCTCCCGCGGCGTCCGGCTGGTGACCGTCAACACCAAGGACGGCGCGGTGCCGGCGCGCGAGCTGCTGAAGAAGGTGCACGCCACGGACCTGCTCACCGTCTCCGACCCCCAGGGCCGGCTGGCGGTCGAGTGGGGGGCCACGGGCGTGCCGGAGACGTTCGTCGTGGACGGTGACGGCGTGGTCCGGGCACGGTTCCAGGGGCCGGTGAGCAAGGAGTGGCTGAGCCGGCAGCTCCAGCGCTGGGGCGGCCGATGACGCGCCGCGCCCAGGGTGTGCTCGCCGCGGCCGCGGTGCTCCTCGCGGTCGCCGTCGCGGCCGTGGTGGTGGCCACCGCCTCCTCCGGTCAGCGCCCGATGCAGCAGCGGGTGAACGAGGTCGCCCAGGGGCTGAAGTGCCCCACCTGCGAGGCCGAGTCCGTGGCCGCCTCCAACACCCCGATCGCCCAGAGCATGCGCCGCCAGATCCGGACGCAGCTCTCCCACGGGCGCAGCCCCGCCCAGGTCCGCTCCTGGTTCGAGGCCCGGTACGGCGCCCAGGTGCTGCTCACGCCCCCCACGTCCGGGACCGGCCTGCTGCTGTGGGCGGTGCCCGTGGTCGCGCTGGTGGCCGGCGGCACGATCTGGGTCACTGCGGACCGGCGCCGGCGCGCCCGCACTGCGACGGCTGCGGGGCGGCCGTCGCCCGCGGCGCCCCTCTCCCCCGCCCGCGTCGGCGTGGCCGCCGTCGCGCTGCTGGTGGTGGGAGCCGCCGTCCCGGTCGCGGTCTGGGCGCGCACCGGGCGCAACGACGCGCAGCCGGTCGCCGCCACCACCGGGCAGCAACCGGCTGCCGGTGCGGCCGCCGCCAAGGCCGGCGGGAGCAAGGACTGGACGGCCGTCGCGCAGACACTGGAGGACCAGCACGACTACGCCGGAGCGGTGAAGGCCTGCCGCCGCGCGCTCGAGGCGCACCCCGGCTCGGCGGCACTGACCACGCGGCTGGCCTTCGACCTGCTGCGCGCCGGGAGACCGGCCCAGGCAGCACGGTCCGCCGTCGCGGTGGCGCACCGTCCCGGTGAGTTCCGTCCGCTCGGCCTGCTGGTGCTCGGGCTGGCGCAGCGCCAGCAGCACGACCCGGCCGCGGACCGGACGCTGCGCACGTTCCTCGACGTGGCCCCGCACCACCCCGCGGCGGGCCAGGTGCGCCGACTCCTCGGAGGCGCCGGATGTGCCCGAACCGCCCCGGGCTGCGGGGCCGGACCGCCGCCGTGGTGCTGACTCCGCTGCTGCTGGTCGTGGCCGGCTGCGGCGCCGGCCCGGGCTCGGACCTGGTCGTCGAGCCGCAACCGAACCAGGACGTGGTCAAGGTCGACCCCGAGTCGGACCCGGTCCGCGTCGGCCTCACCGAGTGGACGATCGTGACCTCGGTCCAGGAGGTCCACCCGGGCCGCGTGACCCTGCTGGTGACCAACACCGGCGGCACGGAGCACGACCTCGTGGTCAAGGGTCGCGGCGGCGAGTGGGCGACCCACCCCCTCGAGCCCGCCGAGCAGGCGAAGCTCGTCGTCCACGCCGAGAAGGCCGAGGTGCTCCGGCTGTGGTGCAGCGAGCCCGGCCACGAGGCCCAGGGCATGCACACGACCCTGAAGGTGCTCCCCAGCTGAGAGGAGCGGCCGGGGCAGGGGCGACTCAGCGACTCCCGGCGCGGGCGAGCAGGTTCTGCGCGACCGCGCGGTAGGCGTCCGCGCCGCGGTGCGTCCGGGTCGTGCTCAGGATCGAGCGGCCCGCCGCAGGCGCCTCCGCGAAGCGGATCGACTTGGGGATCGGCGGCTCGATCACGTCGAGGCTGTAGGACTCGGAGATGTTCTCCAGCACCGCGCGGGCGTGGTTCGTCCGTCCGTCGTACAACGTGGGCAGCACGCCCCAGACCTGCAGGCGGCGGTTGGTGAAGCGGCGGACGTCGTGCACGGTGTCGAGAAGCTGGCCGACCCCGCGGTGTGAGAGAGTCTCGCACTGCAACGGCACGAGCACCGCGGTCGCCGCGGTCAGCGCGGCCACGGTGAGCACCCCGAGCGAGGGTGGGCAGTCCAGCAGCACCCAGTCGTAGCCGTCGAGGTCCTCGAGGGCCATCTTGACCACGTGCTCGCGGCCGGTGCGGGTGAGCAGGTCGGCCTCCGCGCGCGCCAGCTCGATGGTGGCCGGCAGCAGGTCGACGCCGTCGTCGGTCTCGATGATCACCTCGCGCGGGTCCATGCCCTTGGTGAGGACCTGGTGCACGGAGAGGTCGAGGTCCTCGGGGTCGACGCCCAGCGAGAACGTCAGGCAGGCCTGCGGGTCCAGGTCGACGAGCAGCACCCGGGCACCCTGCTCGGCCAGGGCGGCTCCCAGGGAGGCGACGGTCGTGGTCTTGGCCACGCCGCCCTTCTGGTTGGCGATGGCGAGTGTCGTGGTCATCAGGGCCTATTGTGCCTGATACACGTTCCAGTCCCGCTGATCTGTCCAGGACTCCCCGCAAGGACCCCCATGCCGCCTCGTCCGACCGCTCGCACCGCCCTGGTCACCGGCGCCACCGCCGGCATCGGCCTGTCCTTCGCCCGGCAGCTGGCGGCCAAGGGCTACGACCTGGTGCTGGTGGCGCGCAACGCGGAACGGCTGCGGCAGGTCGCCGCGGACCTCGCCGGCGAGTACGGCGTGGAGGCGGAGGTGCTGCCCGCCGACCTCACCGACCGGGCCGCGCTCAATCGCGTGGAGGACCGCGTCGCCGACCGGGAGCGGCCGGTCGACCTGCTGGTGAACAACGCCGGCTTCGGCCTCAAGCACCCGTTCCTGGAGAACTCCGTCGAGGACGAGCAGGCGATGCTCGACGTGCTCGTCACCGCGGTGCTCCGGCTCACCCATGAGGCGCTGGGGGCCATGGTCGCGCGGGGCAGCGGCGCGGTGGTCAACGTCTCGAGCGTGGCCGGCTACCTGCCCCGCGGGACCTACAGCGCGGCCAAGGCCTACGTCACCGCGCTGTCGGAGTGGGCAGACCTCACCTACCGGCGCCGTGGCGTGCGCGTGATGGCGCTGCTGCCCGGCTTCACCGGGACCGAGTTCCACGAGCGGATGGAGGTCAGCCGTGACTCGGCGCCCCGCTGGATGTGGCTCGACGTCGACCGGCTGGTCCGAGAGGCTCTCGAGGACCTCGAGCGCGGTCGGACGATCTCGATCCCGAGCAAGCGCTACAAGGCGCTCGCCGCGCTGGCCAGGTACACGCCGAGGACGGTGCAGGTGCGCCTGCAGTCGCTCGGCCGCAAGTAGCCGGTCCGGCGGGTCCCGTGGCCGGCGGTCCCGTGTCCCGTCGGGTCCGGTGTTCCGGCAGGACTCAGCCCTGGCCGGAGACGAAGGCGCGGACCGCGTCGGCGACCAGCTGCACCGCGATCGCCGAGAGCAGCAGACCGGCGATCTTGGACACCAGCATCACCCCGCCCTCGCGGATCAGCCGCAGGATCGGCAGCGAGAAGCGCATCGCGAGCCAGATCGCCACGTGCACGGCGATGACGCCGAGCGCCACGGAGACGAACGCGGCGACGTCCTCCACCTGACGTGAGAACACCATGGTGGCCACGATCGCGCCGGGGCCCGCCAGCACCGGGGTGCCCAGCGGCACCAGCGCCGCGTTGACGTTGCTGCCCGCAGCGGGCGTCTCGTCCTTCCCGGTCAACAGCTCCAGCGCGACCAGCAGCAGGAGCAGGCCGCCGGCGCACTGCAGCGCCGGGAGCGAGATCCCGAGGTAGTCGAGGATCCGCTGACCGAAGAACGCGAAGGCCCCGATCACCGCGAACGACACCGACACCGCCTGCCATGCCGCGCGCTTGGTCGAGGCGACCGACCGTCCGCGGGTCAGCGCGAGGAACAGCGGGATCGTGCCCACCGGGTCCATGATCACGAAGAGGGTCACGAAGACCTCGATGAGCAGGGTGAGGCTCAGGACGTGGCTCACGGGCGGGTTCCGGGTTGCATGGCCGCAGTATCGCCTACACGGCCCCGTCGCCGGGCCGTCAGCCGCCGACGACCTCCGGCGTGCCGCGCTCGGCGGTCTCCGCCGCCCGGTCCGCCAGTGCTAGCAGCCGTTCGAGCTGGTCCGGCGCGGTGGTGTTGCAGCCCAGCGGGTGGTCGATCTTCCCCTCGCCGTGGTAGTCGCTGGACCCGGTCACCACGAGGTCCAGGTCGTGAGCGAGGCCGCGCAGCCGCTCGCGGACGTTGGGCTCGTGGTCCTGGTGATCCACCTCGAGCCCGGCCAGGCCCGCGAGCTTCAGCCGCTCGAGGCCGGCTCGGTCCAGCGCCTCGTGGTTGTGCCGCCTCGCCCACGGGTGGGCGAGCACGCTGACTCCCCCGGCAGCGGTCACGATCCCGATCATCGTCTCGAGGTCGGCGGCGTAACGGTGCACGTACGCCGGACCCTGCGGGCCCAGGAACCGGTCGAAGGCCTCCTTGCGGTCGGTGACCACGCCGGCGGCGACCAGCGCGTCGGCCACGTGGGGGCGGCCGAGCGCCGCGGCGTCGCCGGCGACCCTGGCCACGTCGCCCTCGGCGAGGTCGATGCCGAGGCCACGCAGCCGTTCCAGGATCGCCGGAAGCCGCGCGTTGCGGCCGTCGAGGACCCTGCGCAGCTCCTCCTCGAGCGGCGGGTACGACGGGTCGGGCAGGTAGGCCAGCAGGTGCACGCCGTACCCGGCGAACTTGCAGCTGGCCTCGATCCCGCGGACCAGGACCACGCCGAGGTCCTCCGCGACCCGGACCGCCTCCGCCCAGCTCTCCGTGGTGTCGTGGTCGGTCAGCCCGAGCACGTCGATGCCCTCGTCGCGGGCAGCCCGCACCAGGGCGGCCGGGGTGTCGGTGCCGTCGGACCGGTCGGAGTGGGTGTGCAGGTCGATGCGCATCGGTGCCGACCCTAGCGAGCCGGGCTCACCAGCCGGGCGGGACGCTCGCGAACGGCAGGTCCATCAGCTCCGGGCCGAGACCGGCCACGTCCAGCAGCACCCACTCCCCCCGCAGCAGCAGCGCCGCCGACGCCGGACGCAGCACGACCCACAGCCACCGGCCGAGTGCCTCCCCCGCGAACACCGACCGGTCGAAGGCGTTGTCGCACTCCGCCGTCGAGACCGCCCACAGCGAGATCGGATGGCCGTCGATGCGGACCTTCGCCTGCGGCGGCCCCTCCCCGATCTCCGCCCCCGGGTCGGTGTGGTCCACCCCCGCGCAGCGCGCGCCCAGGCCCACCCCGGGCTCCTCCGAGACGACGCTGAGCTCGACCACCCCGTCGGGCTCGGTGGGCCCCGCGCACGTCACGAACGTGGCCCGGGCGTCGTGTCCCTCCTCGGCCACGCAGCCGAAGTCGGTGACCGCCCATCCGGGCACCAGCGGCCACGGCATCAGGGTCGACATGGAGCCGGCCCGCCGCACGTGCTCGGCGAACGAGGTGTAGTCGGCGGTGGCCGGACGCCACAGCGGGGTGATCGGGCCATGGTCCAGGCACTGCCACTGGCCGTCGGCCCGGTTGACCGGTGAGGGGCATCGCGGGCACCCGGCTGCGAGCGTCATGGACCAACCGTGGTTGCCCGCGTGCACCGCGTCAAGCCGCAGCGCCTAGGGTCACCTGCATGGGTGGTCGCGAGGTGGACTGTGTGGGTGCGGTGGTGCTCGACGGGGAGCGGTTGCTGATGATCCGCCGCGGCAAGGAGCCGGACAAGGGCCGCTGGTCGCTGCCGGGCGGCCGGGTCGAGGCGGGCGAGTCCGACGCCGAGGCGGTCGTCCGCGAGGTGCGCGAGGAGACCGGGCTGGCCGTGGGTGCCGGCCCCCTGGTGGGGACCGTGCGGCTCGATGGGCCGGGCGAGGTCGTGTACGCGGTCCGCGACTACCGCTGCACGCCGGCGGGCGGCCACCCCGTCGAGGTGAGGGCCGGGGACGACGCCGCGGACGTCGGCTGGTTCACGCCCGCGGAGCTCGGGAGCCTGGACTGCAGTCCCGGCCTGCTCGACACGCTGACCGAGTGGGGCGTGCTGCCCGGCTCCTAGACGTCGGCGCCGGCCTCCGTGGTGCGCCGCGTGGTGCCGCCGTGCCAGTCGAGGAGCAGCATCGTGGCGTCGTCCTCGGGCATGGCGCCGACGTGCTCGCGGAAGGCGATGCTGATGTCCTGGACCGCGTTGCGGGGGTGCTGCTTGGCGGTGGCGACCAGCAACCCGTCGAGATCCAGGGCGGCGGCGCTGCGCTCGAACATCCCGTCGGTCAGCAGCACCAGCCGGTCGCCCGGCCGCAGCTCGATCTGCTGGATCTCGTAGCCGCTGCTCGGCTCGACGCCGAACGGCGTGTCCGGGACCACGTCGAGCTTCGTCACCTCGCCGTCGCGCACCAGCCTCGGCGCCGGGTGGCCAGCATCGACCAGCGAGACTGTGACCGGGCCGGCGGGATGGCCGTCGAGGTGCCCCGGGGGCCGGGCTCGCAGCGGCGCGTCGAGCAGCAGCCCGGTGGCGTAGTCCTCCGGCTTCGCGTGCCGGTTCAGCGCCTCGTGCGCCGCCCGCGACTGCCCCAGCAGGTCCGCGCCGCTCCTGCGGGCGTTGCGCACCGCGTTGACCGCCAGCGTGGCCAGCAGCGAGGCCGCCACGTCGTGGCCCACGGCGTCGGTCAGCGTCACCGTGAGCCGGTCCGTGGAGGCGATGTAGTCGAACGTGTCACCGCCCGCGGTCGAGCTCGGCTCCAGCCACCCGGCCAGGGTGAAGGAGCCGCCCTCGCACACGAACGCCGCGGGCAGCAGCCGGCTCTGGATCTCCATGGACAGGGCGAACGGCTCCGAGCGACGTGCCACCTCGAACCGGTCGGTGTGCCGTTGGTTGGCCACGATCACGTAGCCCAGCGCGTGCGCGACCGCGGCGAGCAGCGCGCGGACCCCGTTGTCGCCGGCCTCGTCGGCCTCGTCGGCCAGCAGCGTGGAGTCGGCGAGCTCAACCCCCAGCACGCCGAGCGCGTCGCCGCGCACCGTCACCGGCACCCACGCGACGCCGGAGCGGTCCACCAGCAGCCGCTGCGCCCGCCAGGCCACGCCCGGAGCGGTGGTGTCCACGAGATAGGTCCGGTCGTCGAACAGGTCGCGCAGCTGCTGCCCCGCGGCATCGGCGACCGCGAACGTGACGTGGCGGGCGTTGAGTGCCTCCTCCAGGTGCGCGGCGGCCGCCGCCACGGCGTCGGCGGGGGACGCGTCCTCGACCGCCGCCAGCAGGCCGGCCAGGTCGAAGGATCGCTGGGTCGAAGTCATGCCACGCAGCCCCATCTCTCCCCCGAGCTCCCTGGAATGCGAGTCTATGGGGTCGAACCGGACACCCGGTCAGGAGTTCCAGCGCAGGATGACCGGCGTCTCCCGCTCGTAGCCGAGCGTGCTCAGCGTCGCGGTGTCCAGCCGCAGGAACCGGCCGTCGGCGACGGGCTGGCCGGTCCATCGGGCGGCCAGCGCCCGCAGTGAGTGCCCGTGGGCGAAGACCAGCACCCGACCGCCTCCGCGCAGCCGCTCCACCACCCGGTCCAGCCGACGAGTGACCTCCTCGGCGGTCTCCCCGCCCGGGCTGCCGTGCGTCCACACGCTCCAGCCGGGGACGTCGTGGCGGATCTCCTCGGTGGTGACGCCCTCGTAGTCGCCGTAGTCCCACTCCACGAGGCCGTCGTCGACGTGCGCGTGGGCGAACCCGGCCAGCTCGGCGGTACGACGGGCCCGCCGGCGGGGGCTGGTCAGCACGGCGTCGAAGCTCATCTGCCGGAGGCGGCCGGCCAGCGCCCGGGCCGCCGCCTCGCCGTTCTCGGTGAGGGGGACGTCGGTGCGCGAGGTGTGCCGGTGGTCTCGGCTCCACTCGGTCTCGCCGTGCCGGACCAGCCACACCTCGCCGTCAGTCATGCCCCGATCCTGCCATCCGGGCCTCGGCGCACGCCTGGCCCGTGCGCCGCCCGACGGGTCAGCCCTGCCGCTCGGGGCCCGGCCAGTTCTTGTCCGGCTGCGGCACCGGCCGGGCCGGCTGCTCGCCGCCGCGCTGCTCGAGGTAGCTCTGCTTGGGCACCATCACCTTGCGGCGGAAGATGCAGACCACCTTGCCGTCCTGGTTGTAGCCGATCGTCTCGACGTGGACCACGCCGCGGTCGTCCTTGGACTTGCTCTCCCACTTGTCGAGCACGGTGGTCTCGCCGTAGATGGTGTCGCCGTGGAAGGTGGGCGCCACGTGGCGCAGCGACTCGATCTCGAGGTTGGCGATCGCCTTGCCGGAGATGTCGGGCACGCTCATCCCGAGCAGCAGCGAGTAGACGTAGTTGCCGACCACGACGTTCCTGCCGAACTGCGTGGTGTTCTCCGCGTAGTTGGAGTCCATGTGCAACGGGTGGTGGTTCATCGTGAGCAGGCAGAACAGGTGGTCGTCGTACTCGGTGACCGTCTTGCCGGGCCAGTGCTTGTAGGTGGCGCCGACCTCGAACTCCTCGTAGCTACGACCGAACTGCATCCCACGCTCCTCGCTTGCTGCGGACAGTGGGACCTATCGTGCCGAAGCGGTCGCCGCCGCGGGAGAGGCGTGCGGGGTGGCATTGCTCACCAGCCGCCCCCGACAGGCTCAGGAACCCCCGCCGCCGGCCTTGCGCCGGTGCACCTTCGGCCCGCCGCCGCGCACCTCCGGTCCGTGGGCCTTCTCCCGGGCCACCGCGCGGCCGCCGTCGCCGACCTGACGCCCGCCCTGCTTGCGGGCGAGCGCGTCGCGCATCTTCGCCTTGAGGTCCTCGTTGCCGGCGTCCGCCATGGGTGCCTCCGTGTCGACTGGCTGTGCTGCCACCCTGCCACGGGCCGGGCCCGCCGTCGAGGACAGCTACTCCCAGGTGGTCGGCACCCCGTGGCCGCCGGCGTCGCCGAGGATGCGCTGGTCGCCGCCGGGCCACAGCCGGGCCGCGACCAGGAAGTCGTGGTCGCTGCCGGGGCTGCGGCGCATCGGCTCCAGACGCAGGTGCACGAACGGCCGCTCGTCGGTGGCCGCGGCGCCGAGCTCCTCGAGCCGGTCGGCGACGGCCTGCTGCTCCGCGCGGCCGAGGTACTGCCACATGACCGAGTGCCACAGGACGGTGGTCGTGCCCGAGCGCAGCTCCAGCCCGGCCACGAAGTCGGCCGCGCCCTCGCGCCGTACCTCCGCGGGGACCCGGGCAGCGACCGCGAAGGCGCCGCGCAGCCGCTCCAGCCGCTCGGTCTGGTCGGGCCAGACGTACGACGTGAGCAGCAGCCGGCCTTCCGTGGTGCCGGGGTCGACCGGGTGCACGTCGCAGCCGGCGCGCTCGACCACCTCCAGCTCCGGCCAGGGCGGAAGCGAGCGGCCGCGCCAACCCAGCTGGACCGGGGAGTCCGGGACCCCGTACCTCCGCCCGGCCTCGTCGGTGTAGCCGAAGTGGTCCGCGCGCAGGTTCAGCCCTCCGGAGGAGCCGATCTCGAACAGCCGCACGGGGTGCCGCCACCGCTCCCCCACGTGCAGCAGGCCGCCCATCAGCGCGGCGGCCCGCCCGACCTCGTTGGTCTGCGGCGCCGGGTCCAGCCATGCACGGACCGCGTCCGGTGCCTCCTCCAGCAGCCCGCGCAGCGCTGACCAGGCGCCCGCCGGCTCGAACCGGCCGCCGACGCTGGGGTAGAACACCGCCAGGGCCGGCGCGCGGCGCTCGAGCACCAGCCGGTGCACGCTGCCCATCAGCCGCAGCGCCAGCGCGGAAGGCCCCGGGTCCTGCTCGTGGCCGGCCAGCACGCGCGCCGAGACGCCGCCGGCCTCGACGTCGTCGGCCACGCGCTCGAGCAGGGAGGCGTACATCGGCGAGCCCAGCCGCGCACAGGCCTGCGCCTGTTGCCGGACGCGGTCGGCCATCGTCATGCCCGCCTCCTCCCCCGCGACTGCTCAGACCCCCGGCGACGCCCTCCGCGGCTCCGACCGGTCGTTCACCTGGCCTTGTAGTCCTGGAGCAGACGGCGGCCGATGATCATCTTCTGGATGTCGGACGTGCCCTCGCCGATGAGCATGAACGCGGCCTCGCGGTAGAGCCGCTCGATCTCGTACTCCTTGGAGTAGCCGTAGCCGCCGTGGATCCGGAAGGCGGCCTCCACGACCTCGTTGCAGTACTCGCTGGCCAGCATCTTCGCCATCCCGGCCTCGACGTCGTTGCGCTGCCCGGAGTCCTTGCCCCGCGCGGCGCGCACCATCATCGCGTGCGCGGTCTCCACCTTGGTCGCCATCTCCGCGAGCCGGAACAAGATCGCCTGGTGCTGCGCGATCGGCTTGCCGAACGTCTCCCGCTGCTGCGCGTAGGCGATGCCGAGCTCGAACGCCCGGTTGGCGATCCCACAGGCACGGGCCGCGACGTTGACGCGGCCCACCTCGACGCCGTCCATCATCTGGTAGAAGCCCTTGCCCGGCTCGCCGCCGAGGACCTGGTCGGCCGAGATCCGGTGGCCCTCGAACACCATCTCGGTGGTGTCGATGCCCTTGTAGCCCATCTTCTCGATCTTGCCCGGCACCGTCACGCCCTGGGCGGTCTCCCCGAAGCCGGGCTCCTTCTCCACAAGAAAAGTGGACATCTTCTTGTAGACCGAGACTGAGTCATCAGTGCCCTCGTCGGTCTTGCACAGCACCGCCACCAGGTTCGAGGAGCCACCGTTGGTCAGCCACATCTTCTGACCGTCGATCGTGTAGCCGCCGTCGTCGTTCTTGGCCGCCTTGGTCTTGATCGCCGACACGTCCGAGCCCAGCGACGGCTCCGACATCGAGAACGCGCCCCGGACCTCGCCGGTGGCCATCCGCGGCAGGTACTTCTGCTTCTGCTCCTCGGTGCCGTGCTTCATCAGCATGTAGGCGACGATGAAGTGGGTGTTGATCACCCCCGAGACGCTCATCCAGCCGCGGGCGATCTCCTCGACCGCCAGCGCGTAGGTCAGCAGCGACTCGCCCAGACCGCCGTACTCCTCGGGGATCATCAGCCCGAACAGGCCGAGCTCCTTGAGCCCCTCCACGATCTCGGTGGGGTACTCGTCCTTGTGCTCGAGGTCGGTGGCAACCGGAAGGATCTTCTCCTCCACGAAGCTGCGCACGGTCTTGAGGATCTCTTGCTGGATGTCGGTGAGACCCTCGGTCTCGCAGAGGCGACCCATGCGGATGTCCTTCCAGAGTTCGGACCAGAGTTCGGGATGACGCGGTTGTCAGGCTCGGAGTATCGCCGAGCGAGGCGGCCGACGCTATGAACGGCGCCACAAAGCGCGCAGCCGCCGTGCGACCTTTTTCACGGAGGCGGAGGTACGGCGCGACCCGGCGGCGTTCCTTTGGCGGGTGAGCCGGCGCACGTCGGTCATCATCGCCGCGATCGTGCCGGTCGCCGCGGCCAGCATCTCCCCCTCGGTGACCGAGGCAGGGTGGCGGCGCTCGGGGACGGTGGCGGGGGTCCGTAGGTCCTCCACGTCACCGATCACGTCGTACCCGGCGCTCCTGACCTGGTCCACCGCGCGGTCCCCGCGGGCCCGCAGCTGCTCGACCCGCTCCGGTGAGGGCCAGAACTTCTCGCCCTCGCGCGGCCCGAGCTTGCCCTGGGCGAGGTAGCCGCGGATCCACACGCCCCGGTCGAAGGCCGAGCCGAAGCCCGTGAGCTCCGCGTTGACGCGGCGCAGCAGCTCGACCTCGACGACGCCGAGGGACTCGTTGCGCTCCGAGCCGGAGACGTCGACCGGCACCGGGTCGATGCCCACCAGCTCGGCGAAGCGCAGCCAGAGGCTCTCCTTGGGCTCGGTCGGCTTGGGGAGCGTCAGCACGTGCACCCGCTCCGGCGGCAGCGTGGCGCCCCAGCGGCGCAGCACCTCGCCGGTGTCCATCGAGGCCCAGCCCCACTCGTCGTGCGGGCTGGTGCTGTCGTCCGCCGGGTAGTCGTCGATCGCGACCGTGGAGCCGTTCTTGACGATCTCCTGCCACCTCGCGGTCACCAGGCTCAGCATGTCCCGGGCGGTGAGCACCACGTGGACCTCGGCGCCGGCCAGGTCCGCCATCGCCCGCGCGGCCTGCTCCTCGGCGGTGCCGGCGAAGAACTCGTGGCTGATCACCGCGGTGCCCGGCCAGTCGTTGACCTGCCGGGTCAGCTCCGCCCACGCATGCTTCGCGTCCGGCCCGCGCCGGTCCAGCCGCGGGTCCTCGCGCACCACGCCGCTGGCCCACAGGTGCTGGCGCGCCCCGAAGCCCGGGAGCAGCACTCCTTGCCGGTGCAGCTCGTCACGGTTGTCCCACAGAATGGTCTGCAGGTACGTCGTACCCGTCTTGGGCAGGCCGACGTGGAAGAAGACTCGTTGCGCCACGCCGGTCACAGACCCTTGGCGTAGCGCTCCATGACCTCCGCGACACGCTGCTCGTCGCGCTCGGCGACCGGGAGCAGCAGCTCCTGCACCACGTCGGTGAGCTCGGCGAGGCGCAGGTTGAGCTGGCGGCACTCCTGGACCTCCGCCTCGAGCACCTCGACGCGCTCCTTCAGCGCCTCGACGCCCTCGGCCTGGACGTTCGCGCGGAACTTGCCCAGGTTGCGGGCCGCCGCCTTGCCGCGGTTGCGCAGACGCTCGCTCATCGTTGCCATTCGACCACCATTCGACAGATCCGGTGCCCCCGCGGGGTCTCGGGGGTCACGACTCGCTTCATCCGGCGCGACACGACGGTCGCGCCCCGCGCGGCCAGCTCCCGCTCGACCAGGTCGACCGGCAGCGTGCGCAGGTGGTTCCTCCGGGAGAACGGGTCGTCCTCGCCGCGGGCCACCAGGAACTCCAGGTAGAGCCGGCCGCCGCCGCGCGTCATCATCTCGCAGGCCCGCCACAGGTAGCCGCGGCCGACCGCGTCGGTGGCCTCGGCGATGTTGCGGGCGAGGACCACCTTGCGGCCGGGCGCGTGGGCGACCCGGGCGCCGCCGGACAGCACCGACCTCAGCTCCACGAGGTTGAGGTGGCGGAACTCGACGTCGACGCCGCGCTCGGCGGCGAGGTCCGCCACGGCCTGGCTGCCCTTGAGCACGTAGTCGAGGCCGACCGCGTGCGCGCCCCTCGTGGCGAACCAGTAGGCGTCCACCCCCCGGCCGCACCCCACGTCGACGACGTTCTCGGGCACGTCGCCCTCCTGCCGCAGCACCCAGCGGGCGAACCGGCTCGGCTCCAGCTCGGGCAGCACCGGCGGGCCGGAGTAGGCGCGGTCCCACTCGGCGCGCTTGACCCGGGTGCCGCGGAACCAGCCGTTGAGCCGGCGCTGCGTGGCCTCCGGCTTCTCGAAGACGTACGCCGGGTCCGGCACCCGCCAGCTCGGACCGTACGTCGCGGTGAGGAACCGGTCGGTATCGGCCGGCGCGGGCAGCTCGCGGCCCTCGAGCACCGTGGTGCCGAGCGGGAAGATCCAGTCGCGCTGGAACGGCGTGCGGATCTCGCCCATCAAGTAGAGGTAGCCGTCCTCGGACAGGAAGCCGCCGAACACGTCCAGGCCCCGGATCGAGCCGTCGGCCTCCTCCACGTCGACCTTGAACGCGATGCCGCTGTAGCGGGTGATCGGGTAGCCCATGTCCGCCAGCGCCCGCTGCAGCGCGAACGACTCTCGGATCACGTCGACCGGGTGGGTGTGCCTGCTGACGTAGCCGAGGTCGGCGTCGCTGTCGTGGCCGATCAGCTGGCCCTCACGCACCGCGCCGAGCAGCGTGCCGTAGGCGATGAACGGCTCGACGCCCGCCTTGCGCAGGGCCTCGAGCACCTCCTCGATCGAGTCCAGCAGCGGCTTGACCTGCTCGGGCGTGCGGGTCTCGAAGGTCTGCGCGAGCCGCAGCGACTTGTCGACGCCGAGCGGCTGCCCCCGGTCGTTGACCACGGCGATGCGGTCGGTGCCGTCGCCGAGGTGGATCTCCTCCTCGTGCACCACCTGGTGGCCGACGTGCTCGACCAGGGTCAGCCGCGTGGTGCCGTTGAGGAACCGGCGCAGCGCCGGCGGCCACGCGACCTGGTGGCCCCCCGCACGCGGTGCGCCGTCGCGCTCCAGCCAGAACGACCAGATCCGGCGCTCGTCGAACAGCACGTCGAGCACGACCTCGGTGTCCGTGCGGGCGAAGATGCCCTCGTCGTCGACGCGAACAGCGCTCACGTTCGCGGTGGGTGACACGGGGCGCTCCCGTCGTGGTCGGCGCGGGTGGTCGGGCGTGCGGACATGCTAGCGGGACGTCGTACGGCGCCCGGGCGCCCGGGTCCGGCCGGCCGGGCCGCACCGAGAGTGACGATCCGGTCGCGGGCACGGCCTGCGGGGAACCGTTTCGTCACACCGGCCGTGAGAACGGGCCCTGTGGACGGCCGCATGCGCCTCCGGCGGTCCGGGGCCATCCTTGGCGAGTGTCAGGACGGAAGCACCGGTGGAGCGCAAACTGTCCACCGCCGCCAGGGCTGGTCCGCCCCGTTCCGGTGGACCCCTCCGGCGTGGCGGGCCCCACCCCCGGGCAGGCGCGGGGGCCGCGCTGGCGGCGCACCAGCCACGGCCTCTACGTGCCCGCGACCGTGAACGGTGACGTTCCCGAGCAGAGGATCATGGAGCAGGCGGCCCGCCTGCCCGACGGCGCCGCAGTCACTGGCTGGGCCGCCTGCCGGCTGTGGAGCGGCAACTTCTTCGACGGGCTCCAGACGGACGGCCGCACGAAGATCCCCGTACCCCTCGCCGTCGGCGCCGGGCAGATTCGGCCCGACGCGCACGCGCGGGTCTGTCGCGACCAGCTGCCGGCAGAGGAGGTGGTCCGCCGCTTCGGCATCCCGTGCACGAGGAGAGAACGCGCGGTCTTCGACGCCGCCCGCATGGCCGCGGGGCTACGAGAGGCGGTCGTGGCGCTCGACATGGCGGCGGCAGCCGAGATCACCTCGCCGAAACGCGTCGAGGCCTACGCCGCCGGGCACCGCGGTCGGCGCGGCGTGCGCCAGGTGGAGCGGGCGCTGCGCCTCACCACCGAGCTCAGCCGCTCGCCGAACGAGACCCGGACCCGGCTGGTCTGGGGGCTCGACGCCGGCCTGCCCCCACCCCTGGTCAACCAGCCCGTGTTCGACCTAGCGGGCCGACTGCTCGCCATCGTGGACCTGCTCGACGTGGAGGCCGGGTTGGTCGGGGAGTTCGACGGCGCGGACCGCCGGGGCGCGTTCCGGCACAGCAAGGACGTCGAGCGCGAGGACCTGCTGCGCCGGCACGGCCTGGAGTACGTCACCGTGACCGGGCCCCATCTCGCGGACCCGGCCCGGGTAGCCCGCCGGCTCGTCGCCGCACGGAGCCGGGCACGGTGGCTGTCACCCCTACAGCGCCGGTGGACGGTCGAGCCGCCCCCGTGGTGGGAGGTAGCGCCCTGTCTCGACGACGTGCTCGAGGAGCGGGACGCCCTTCGTGTGCTCCACGAAGCACAGGAGAGCCGGCCGCTGCCGGACATCCGCAGCCTCCGCGGCTGGTGACAAGGGCACACCGAGCGTGACGATCCGGTCGCCCACGTGACCGTGGCACGACCGGATCGTCACATCGGAGGAGCGGCAGGAAGGGCTCAGGCCTCCGGCGGCGACCAGACGTCGGTGCGCTGCATTCCGGCGGCGCGGCCCTTCCCGGAGATCACCAGCGCCATCTTGCGCGAGGCCTCGTCGATCATCTCGTCGCCGAGCATGACCGCACCCTGCGCGCCACCCCTCTCGGAGGTGAAGTACTCGTAGGCGTCGAGGATGTTCTCGGCGTGGTCGTAGTCCTCCTGCGTCGGGGAGAAGACCTCGTTGGCCGCCGCGATCTGGTCCGGGTGCAGGGTCCACTTGCCGTCGAAGCCGAGGGCGGCCGCGCGGCCGGCGACGCGCTTGAAGCCGTCGACGTCGCGGATCTGGAGGTAGGGACCGTCGATGGCCTGCTTGTCGTGGGCGCGGGCGGCCATCAGGATCCGCATGAGGATGTAGTGGTAGGCGTCGCCGACGTCGTACCCGGGCGGCTGCTCGCCGACCACCAGCGACTTCATGTTGATCGAGGCCATGAAGTCGGCGGGACCGAAGATGATCGTCTCCACGCGCGGCGACGCGGTGGCGATCGAGTCGACGTTGATCAGGCCGAGCGCGTTCTCGATCTGGGCCTCGATGCCGATGCGGCCGACCTCGTAGCCCATCGTCTTCTCGATCTGGGTCAGCAGGTTGTCGAGCGCGACGACCTGCTCGGGCGTCTGCACCTTCGGCAGCATGATGCAGTCGAGGTTCGCCCCGGCGCCCTCGACCACCTCGATGACGTCTCGGTAGGTCCACTGCGTCGTCCAGTCGTTGACGCGGACGGTGCGCACCTTGCTGCCCCAGTCGCCGGTGTTGAGCACCTCGACGATGTTCTTGCGGGCGTCCGGCTTGGCGATCGGGGCGACCGAGTCCTCGATGTCGAGGAACACCTGGTCGGCGTCGAGGCCCTGCGCCTTCTCGAGGAAGCGCGGGTTGGAGCCGGGGACGGCATGGCAGGAACGGCGTGCGCGGAGCTCGCGTGCGTCGGGCATGGGGCACCCTCTCTGTGGCGGGTCGAAGATGGTTGGCGACACTACTCCGGAGGTAATACCCACGAGTAGCCCTCGTTCTCGTGGCCTTGGTCACCCGGCCTCGCCGGGCCCGCCGCCCCGTCGGCCCACCCCGCCAGTCCGCCCCGTCAGTCCGGGCTGTCAGTCCGGTGGCGCCTCCACGAGCGGCTCGGGAGGCGAGGCGGGCCGGCTGAGCACGACCAGCGCCATCCCGGCCAGGATCACCAGCAGCCCGACCAGCGCGGCGGCCGGCGGGCTCTGCCCCAGGATCAGCGCCGCGAGCACGGAGGCCCCCGGGACCTCGAGCAGGAGGGCCAGCGAGACCAGCAGCGGCCCGGTGGTGGCGAGCAGGTGGTTGAACACCGAGTGGCCGAGCAGCTGGGAGGTGGCGGTCACGAGCAGCAGCAGCCCCCACTGCGACGCGGGGTAGCCGGCCAGGGGCTGCCCCGCCACCACGCACGCCACCGCCAGCAGACCGGCGCAGGTGCCGTAGCAGACGAAGGTGTACGTCGTCGTGCTGGTCGTCTCGCGAGCCCGGGACCCGAGGACCGTGTACGCCGCCGCCGCCATCCCGCCCACCAGCGCGAGCACGTCCCCGACGAGCGCCTGGACCGACACCGTGAGGTCGACCCCGGAGACCACCAGCACCCCGGCGAAGGCCACCAGCATGCCGACTCCGGTGCGCACCTCGAAGCGCTCACCACGCAGCATCTGCCACGCCGCGATCCAGGCCATCTGCAGGCACACGATCGCGGTCGCGGAGGCGACCGAGGTCAGCGTCAGCGAGGTGACCCAGGTGCCGAAGTGCAGCGCCAGGGCGGTCCCGGACAGCAGGATCCGGCCCAGCTGTCGGCGGTCGAGGGCGGTCACCTCGGCCCGGCGCCGGGTCGCCGCGGCAGGAGCCAGCGCCAGCGTCGCGAAGCCGTTGCGCCAGAAGGCGATCGCCAGCGGCGGCACGACCGCGGCGGCCATCAGCGGCCCCGAGAGGGAGACCGCGACGACGCCGACCGCCATCAGCAGAAGGGTGCGCACCCGGCCATTGTCGCGGTCGCGGCTCCTCCTTCTGGCAGGCTGGTGCCGTGACCGAGCAGACCGGCTCCACCTCCCCGGCGTTCACGCGCGCGCTCGTCGCCGAGCTGGCCAAGAAGACCGGGGTCTGCTGGCTGCGCTACGGGTCCTCGCCGGAGAGCCACGCCGCCTGGCACCTGTGGTACGACGAGGCGCTCCACGTCGTCTCCGGCGGCAACGAGCAGCCGCTGCCCGGCCTCGAGGACGTGGACCGCGTGGAGGTCACCATGCGCTCGAAGGAGAACGGTGGGCGGCTCCTGACGTGGGTCGCCGCCCGGTCCGACGTACGACCCGACGACGAGGCGTGGGCCCCGGTCACCGCCGCGCTGGCCGGCGGCCGGCTGAACCTCGACGACCTCGAGGAGGCGGTCCGCGACTGGGCCGAGCGCAGCCTGGTCTCCCGGCTCGAGCCCACCGGGGAGATGCTCGAGGTTCCCGGCGACCTGCCCGACGACACGCACGCCGCGCCACCGAGGGCGACACCGGCGACCACCCGCGGACGGCTGCCCACGGTGCTCCACCGGCGGGTCCGGCGCCGCCCGAAGCTCTCCTAGCCCGGACGCCCCTGGCCCGGCTTCTCCTACTCGGGCACCAGGATCTGGCCGGCGGCGACCGGCTGCACCTGCCCGGCGACGTGGCAGCGCAGCGCGCGCCCGCCGCTCGTCTCGACCCGCACCGACAGCGCCGAGGGCCGGCCCATCTCCACGCCCTGCACGATCTCGACGCCACCGCCCTCGGGGAGCAGGCCGTCGGCGACCAGCGCCACACCGAGCCCCGCGGCCGCCGAGCCCGTGGCGGGGTCCTCCGGCACCGCCACCCCGGGGACGAACACCCGCGAGCGGGCTCGCCGCGGCTCGCCACCGGCCAGCGCCACGACCTGCACGCCCTCGAACGGGTCACGCAGCCCGGCGCGGAGCGCTCGTGCGTACTCCTCCAGCGGCCGCACCGACGGCCGGGCCCGGCGTACGGCGTCCGCGGTGACCGGCACGTGCAGGAAGGTGAGCCCGCACCCGGCCAGCCAGGCACGCCCCGCGAGGTCGCCGGCCGTCAGCCCGAAGTCCGCGAGCAGCCGCACCACCAGCGCCTCGTCGACGGGGCCGACCAGGTCGCGGGGCGTGGCGGCCAGCGACACCGCCTCGCCCTCGAAGCGCACCTCGACCGCACCGACCCCGCAGTGCTGGACGACCAGGTCGCCGGTCAGCAGGCCCCGCGCGCGCAGCGACCAGGCGGCCCCGAGGGTCGGGTGCCCGGCGAAGGGCACCTCGTGGGCCATGGTGAAGATCCGGCTGGCGTACGACGACCCGGACACCGCCGCGGGGAAGGCCGTCTCGGAGAGGTTGAACTCCCGGGCGAGCGCCAGGCACTGCGCGCCCGACAGCCCGGCAGCACCGTGCACGACAGCCAGCTGGTTGCCCGCGAACGGCCGGTCGGTGAACACGTCGACGATGTCGTAGTCCAGGCGCACGCGCGTCATCGTCGCAGACCGGCGATGCCCTAACCTCTGGACTGTGAGCACGTCCCCCACCCGCGTCTTCGCGGCACGCCTGTCCGGCCTGCCGGTGTTCGACCCTGCGGGTGACCAGGTCGGCAAGATCCGCGACCTGGTGGCCCTGCTCCGCCCCGGCGGGCTGCAGCCGCGCGTGCTGGGCCTGGTGGTCGAGGTCTTCGGCCGCCGCTCGATCTTCGTCCCGATGACCCGGGTCACCCACCTCGACTCCGGCCACGTCATCACCACCGGCGTGGTGAACATGCGCCGCTTCGAGCAGCGGCCGACCGAGACCCTGGTCTTCGGCCAGATGCTCGACCGCAAGGTGCGCGTCAAGGACACCGGCGCCGAGGGCACCGTCTACGACCTGGCGATGGAGCAGGCCCGCAACCGCGACTGGGAGATCAGCCGGGTCGCGCTGCAGGAGGGCTCGAAGCGGTTCGGTCGACGCGGCCAGACCCACGTGGCGGAGTGGCGCGACGTCGAGGGGTTCACCGCCCCGGAGGAGCAGCAGGGCGCCACGCACCTGCTCGCCGCGCTCGAGGAGATGCGCCCCGCCGACCTCGCGAACGTCATCCACGACCTGCCCGCCAAGCGGCGCGGCGAGATCGCGTCCGCGCTCGACGACGAGCGCCTCGCCGACGTCCTCGAGGAGCTGCCCGAGGAGGACCAGGTCGAGATCCTGGGCAACCTCGACAGCGAGCGGGCCGCCGACGTCCTCGAGGAGATGTCGCCCGACGACGCCGCGGACCTGATCGCCGAGCTCCCGCCGGAGATCGCCGAGACGCTGCTGCAGCTGATGGCCCCCGAGGAGGCCGAGGGCGTCCGCCGGCTGATGTCCTACGAGGAGCGCACCGCCGGCGGCATGATGACCATCGAGCCGGTCATCCTCCCGCCCGACGCCACCGTCGCCGACGCGCTGGCCCACGTGCGCAACGTCGAGCTGTCCCCGTCGCTGGCCGCGGTCGTGTACGTCGTCCGTGCGCCGCTCGATCCGCCGACCGGCCGGCTGCTGGGCGTCGCGCACATCCAGCGGCTGCTGCGCGAACCACCCTCCACGCTGATCGGGCACGTGCTCGACACCGACACCGAGCCGCTGCGGCCGACGGCCAGCCTCGAGGACGTGGCCCGCCACCTCGCGACGTACAACCTCGTCGCCGCGCCGGTCGTCGACGACGACGGACGCCTCGTCGGCGCCGTCACCGTCGACGACCTGCTCGACCACCTGCTGCCGGAGAACTGGCGCGACACCCCCAGCCGCACGTCGAGCAGCCGGGCGCTGGCCGGCAGCCTGTCCTCGGAGCGACCGCCACGGGGAGGTGACCCGCGTGGATAGGGACAGGACGCTCACCCGCGCGGAGAGCCGGGCACCCCGTCTCGACGTACCCCAGGAGAACCGGCGCCGGCTGATCCGCCGCCCGCAGCTGGACGCGGAGATGTTCGGCAGCTTCGCCGAGAGCTTCGCGCGGTTCATGGGCACCGCCCGGTTCCTGCTCTACATGACCGCCTTCGTGGGGATCTGGCTGCGTCTGGAACTGGGTCGCGCCCAAGAGCTGGGCGTTCGACGCCTACCCCTACATCTTCCTGACGCTGATGCTCAGCCTGCAGGCGTCGTACGCCGCGCCCCTGATCCTGCTCGCGCAGAACCGCCAGGAGGACCGCGACCGGGTGATCGCCGAGCAGGACCGCACCGCCAACTCCCGCGCGCACGCCGACATGGAGTTCCTGGCCCGCGAGATGGCCGCGCTGCGGATGGCGCTCGGCGAGGTCGCCACCCGCGACTACGTGCGCTCGGAGCTGCGCTCGCTGCTCGCCGAGCTCGAGGAGCACCGGCGCGAGGACGAGGACGCCGACGAGGGCCACGGCGCCGACCGGGCGTGACCGGGACCATACCCACCGCCCGGACCGGCCTCTGCCCCGAGACGTAGGCTGGGGGCCATGACCACCCCTGACCTGGACCGGATCCACGCTGCGCTCGCCACCGTCAACGACCCCGAGATCCGGCGCCCGATCACCGAGCTGGGCATGGTGGAGTCCGTGGACGTGGACGCCTCCGGGCGGGTCGCAGTCACCGTGCTGCTGACCGTGTCCGGCTGCCCGCTCAAGGACACCATCACCCGCGACGTGACCGCCGCGGTCTCGAAGGTCCCCGGGGTCACCGACGTCGACCTCACCCTGGGCGCGATGAGCAACGAGCAGCGCGCGGAGCTGCAGCAGAAGCTCCGCGGTGGCCAGGCCCAGCGCGAGATCCCGTTCGGCAAGGCGGACTCGCTGACCAAGGTCTACGCGATCGCCTCCGGCAAGGGCGGCGTCGGCAAGTCCTCGGTCACCGTGAACCTCGCGGTCGCGATGGCCGAGCAGGGCCTGAAGGTCGGCATCGTCGACGCGGACGTCTACGGACACTCGGTGCCGGCCATGCTCGGGCTCGGCGACGCCCGGCCCACCCAGATCGAGGACATGATCATGCCGGTCCCGACCACGGGCGGGGCCAAGGGCTCGCTCTCGGTGATCAGCATCGGCATGCTCAAGCCGCGCCGCGACCAGGTCGTCGCCTGGCGTGGCCCGATGCTCGACCGGGCGCTGGTGCAGATGCTCAGCGACGTCTTCTGGGGCGACCTCGACGCGCTCTTCCTCGACCTGCCGCCCGGCACCGGCGACATCGCGATCTCGCTGGGGCAGCACCTGCCCAACGCCGAGGTGATCGTGGTGACCACCCCGCAGGAGGCGGCGGCCGAGGTGGCCGAGCGCGCCGGCACGATGGCCTCGATGATGCACCAACGCGTCGTCGGCGTCATCGAGAACATGTCGTTCCTGCCCTGCCCGCACTGCGGCGCCGAGCACCGCCTCGAGGTCTTCGGCTCCGGAGGCGGCGCGCGCGTCGCGGCGACCCTCTCCCAGCGGTTCGGGTACGACGTACCCGTGCTCGGCGAGGTGCCGCTCGAGCTCGCCCTGCGCGAGGGCGGCGACGCCGGCGCCCCGGTGGTGACCGAGGTGCCCGACTCCCCCGCGGCGCAGGAGCTCACGAAGATCGCCCACACGCTGTCGGGGCGTGGGCGTGGTCTGGCCGGGATGCAGCTCGGCCTCACCCCGACCGCTAAGTTGTAACCGTGTTCGGAGTCGGCCTGCCCGAGATGCTGGTGATCATCGTGGTCGCCATCGTCGTGTTCGGCCCGGACCGGTTGCCCGACTTCGCCCGGCAGGCCGGGCGGCTGGTGCGCCAGATCAAGCAGTTCACCGACCACGCCCGCGACGACATCCGCGCCGAGCTCGGTCCGGACTTCGCCGACTTCGAGCTGACCGACCTCGACCCGCGCAACGCGATGCGCAAGTACGTCGCCGGCGTGATGGACGAGGACGAGGACGACGACACCGGCCGGCAGCGGCCCGGCCTGCGGCCGCTCGAGACCGGGGAGCGGCCGCCCTACGACAGCGACGCGACCTGAGGCCTAGCCGACCTTCGAGTCGAGCCGGATCCGCAGCTTCTTCTCGGTGCCGTCGCGCCGCACCGTCAGCGTGACCATCTCGCCCGGCTGGTGGGTCCGGATCGCCACGATCAGCCCGATCCCGTCGGTGACCCGCTTGCCGTCGACGCCGACCACCACGTCGCCCTTGCGCAGCCCGGCCGCGGCGGCCGGGGTGCCGGCCGGCACGCCGACGACCCGCGCGCCGTTCTGGCGGCCGCCGGTGCTGACGTTGGCGCCGATCACCGGGTAGCGGGCCTTTCCGGTGGCCAGGATCTGGGTCGCGGTCACGCGCACCTGCTCCATCGGGATCGCGAAGCCGACGCCGATGTTGCCCGCCTCCCCGCCGAACGTGGTGCCCGTGGTGGCGATCGCGGAGTTCACGCCGACGACCTCGCCGCGCATGTTGACCAGCGGACCGCCGGAGTTGCCCGGGTTGATCGCCGCGTCGGTCTGGACGGCGTCGATGTAGGAGGACTGGTTCGACGAGCCGGTGGTGACCGGCCGGTCGAGCGCGCTGATGATGCCCGAGGTGACCGTGCTCGACAGGCCGAGCGGGGACCCGAACGCGACCACGGTCTGGCCCACCTGCATGGCCTTCGACGAGCCCAGCGCGGCCGGCCGCAGGTGGCCGGCGTCGGAGACGTCGAGCACCGCGATGTCGTAGACCGGGCTGCGCCCGACGATCCGCGCCGCGTGCTCGGTGCCGCTCTCGTCCACCACGGTGAGCTCACCGGGCCCGGTGGCGTCGGCGACCACGTGGTTGTTGGTGATCACATGGCCGTTCTTGTCGAGCACGAATCCGGATCCGGTCGCGCCACCGCCGCTCCCGGAGCCGCCGGAGCCGCCGGCGCCGCCGTTGGCGTTGACCTGCACGGTGCTCGGCAGCACCTTGCGCGCGACCGCGGCGATGCTGCCGTTGTCGGCGGGTAGCGGGGTGGCCGCACCGCCGCTGCCGAGCGTGGGCATCGCGCTCACGCCGCCACCGCTCAGCGTCGTGGAGACCACCACCCCGCCGAGGACGCCCCCGAGCAGCCCGACCACCAGAGCGGTCAGCGCCACGACCGGCCACAGCCAGCCGGGCACCCGCGCGTGCGGCCGGGAGGCCGGGTAGGGGTACGGCGGCGTCCCGTAGTAGTGCCCTGCGTAGGGGTCCTGTCCCGGCGCCGCGTAGGCAGGGCCCTGCGGGAGGCGCGTGGTGTCCTCGGTGCCGCCGCCCTCGGACGGGTCCGGGCCAGGGGTGGGATCGTCGTTCTCGCTCACCCAGTCATTCTCACCCACCGCCCCAATGCCGGGCTCGGGGAGGGCTCAGGACCGGTCGTCGACCGCGACCGCGCGGTTGCTCTCCACGCGCCAGCCCGGCAGGCGGCCCTGCACGTGCGCGCGCGGAGCGACCACTGCTCGGGTCGGTGTGCTCGTCGCGGCGCCCCGCGACAGCGCGGCCGTCGGCGCACCGGCGGGCGCCGAGCCGATCCCGAGCGGCGCGGCACTGAGCGCGGACAGGCCGAACACCGCCGCCGAGACCGAGCCGGCGCCGGCCAGGGCGATCCCGGCCCGCCGCCAGGAACGACCTCGCTGCTCCAGCGCGTCGACGGTGGCCCAGGCCTCCATGGTGTCGAGGGTGTCGGGGTCGAGGCCGTAGAGACTCCCGAGCAGCCGCTCCGAGGGCGCCTCGTTGGTCTGCGGGCGCCAGGCGAGCTGCTGCTTGATCCAGCCCTCTCGCTGCACCAGCCGCCGGCAGCCGGGGCACGCGAGCGCGTGCCGCCACGCCTGCTCGGACTCGGCGGGGCCGAGCTGACCGTCCACAAGTGCGCTGACCGTGGTGCCGAGGTGCCGTCCGAACCAGCGCATCGGGCTACCTCCCCTGGGGGGCGAGCGCCGTCAACGGGCCTGAGTAGCGCACGCGGCCGGTGGCCGGGGCGCGGTGGGCCAGTGCCTTGCGGAGCATGGCGCGGCCGCGGTGGATGCGCGAGCGCACGGTGCCGAGCTTGAGGCCGAGGACGTCCGCGATCTCGTCGTACGACAGCCCCTCGACGTCACAGAGCACCACCGCGGCGCGGAAGTCCGGCGGCAGCTCCGCCAACGCAGTCTCGACGTCGTCGTCGAACTGGCCGTCGAGGAAGGCGGCGTCCGGGGCGGTCACCCGGCTCGGGATCCGGGTCTCCGCGTCCTCGGCGAGGGCGTCGAAGCGGATCTTGGCCTTGCGACGCGCCTGGTCGAGGAAGAGGTTGGTGGTGATCCGGTGCAGCCAACCCTCGAACGTGCCCGGGGTGTAGCTCGACAGCGAGCGGAACACCCGGACGAAGACCTCCTGCGTGAGGTCCTCGGCGTCGTGCGGGTTGCCGGTCAGCCGGTAGGCGAGCCGGTACACCCGCGCGGAGTGCTCGGAGACGATCTCCTCCCAGGACGGCGGCTGCCAGGCGGCCTCGGCGGCCGGCGTCGTGGTCACGGACTGCTCCTCGGAACGTCGCTTGCGCGGAATCAGGGTCGCCATGCCTGGCTGAACCCTCCTTCACCGTAGGAGCCCGTCCTGAGACTGACCTGAGGACAAGGACTCAACTTCATGAGCCTTCGACCCGACAACGTCCGGGCCCGCCGCGGTGTTCCCAGACGGTAGAGTCTGGCCGAGAACCGCCCATATCGGGCTCGACGGAGGAGGACATCATCGCTACGGGACTCAAGCCGGCCAGTCTGGCCTACGCCGAGGAGTTCGTGGGCGAGGACGAGGTCCTGGCCGCCGCTCGCGCCCGCGCCGAGGAGGTGGGCGTCGCCCCGATCGGCCCGGGCGGCGGCGCCACGCTGCGCTTCCTGGCCGCGCTCATCGAGGCGCGGGCCGTGGTCGAGATCGGCACCGGCACCGGCGTCTCGGGCATGTGGCTGCTGCGCGGCATGCGCGCCGACGGCGTGCTGACCAGCGTCGACCTCGAGGCAGAGCACCAGCGGCTGGCCAAGCAGACCTTCACCGAGGGCGGGGTGCCCTCCCAGCGGGTGCGGCTGATCCCCGGCGCCGCGCTCGAGGTGCTCCCCCGCCTCACCGACGGCCACTACGACATGGTGTTCGTCGACGGCGACAAGGCGGAGTATCCCCACTACCTCGCCGAGGCGCTGCGGCTGCTCAAGCCGGGCGGGATCGTGGCCTTCGACAACGCGCTGTGGCACGACCGGGTCGCCGACCCGGCTCAGCGCGACGCCGAGACCGTGGCGATCCGCGAGCTCGGCCGCACGGTCGTCGAGCACGACCAGCTGCTGCCGGTACTGCTCCCGGTGGGCGACGGGCTGCTCGTGGCCAAGAAGGTCTGGACCCCCGAAGCCTGACCGCGACTCGGCGCTTACGCCGCCCGCAACCCCCGCGACTCGGCGCTTGTGCCGGGCTAGCCTGCGCCCATGCAGCTCGTCGAGGCGGACGCCCGCTACCACTCCTCGTACGTCGCCGCCCTCGAGGAGATGGAGCGGGAGGGCAACGGGCACTTCCTGTCCCTGGTCCAGCCGGGCGACGCGGTCTTCCCCGGCCTGGCGTACGACCTTGCGGCACTGCGTGACGCGGCGACGTTCGCCGACTTCTGCGCCTACACCCGCGCCCTCGAGCACGAGGACACGCCGCGCCCTTCCGACTGGGTCGCCGGAACCTACCTGTGGATGATCGAGAAAGACGAGGTGGTCGGCAAGATCTCCTTCCGGCATGAGCTCACGCTCCACCTCCGCGAGGTCGGCGGCCACATCGGGTACGGCGTTCGCCCGAGCGCTCGCCGACGCGGGCACGCCACCGCGGCGGTCGCGCAGATCCTCCCCCGATGCGCCGCCCGCGGCCTGGACCGGGTGCTGATCACCTGCGACGAGGACAATGCCGCGTCCCGCAAAGTGATCGAGGTCAGCGGCGGCGAGCTGGAGGACGTCCGCCACGGCAAGCTGCGGTTCTGGGTGCCTACCACCTGATCGGCGGCACAAGCGCCGACTCGGCGGGACAGGCGGCGGCGGCGCCGGGTCGCCGGGTCAGGCGGGCGGCACAAGCGCCGACTCGGCGGGTCAGCAGTAGGTCGGCGCTGCCCGGAAGCCCGAGCCACCCTCGGCGACGGCCACGACCTCGCAGGGCTCGATCAGGATCGGCGGAGAACCGACCACCTTCGAGCCCGGCGACTCGCCGGCACCGGCGGTGAACTGCTTCTCGAACGCCTCCCGGTCGGCGGGCGTCTCGAACACGTAGCAGCCCTCGAACCACTCCCCCGGCCGCAGCCGCCAGGTCTTGAAGCGCAGCCCGGCCCGGCCGGCGAACCCGGCGTAGGAGGTGTTCTCGACGTAGTCGGCCAGCGCCTTCTCGACCCCCTCCGGGGCCTCCTCCAAGGACCAGCGGACGGTGAGACCGTGCATGGGTCAGTCCTCCTTGCGGTCGGTGCCGGGAAGCCCGGCGAGGGGTTCGCGCAGCTCCAGCCAGTGCAGAAGCGCGCGGGCGCCGAAGCCGGTGGCTCCCTGGGTGTACTCGAAAGCGTCGTCGGGCGAGTCGCCCACCGACGCGACGTCGAGGTGCAGCCACGGCAGCCCGCCGGTGAAGTGGCGCAGGAACAGCGCGGCGGTGAGCGCACCGGGCGCCCCGCCGGCGTTGTCGGAGTCGGCGACCTTGGAGGCGATCCGGTCCTCGTAGTCGTCGACGAGCGGCATCCGCCACAGCGGCTCACCGGCCGACAGCGACGCGGCGCGCAACGACGCGGCCAGTGCGTCGTGGGTGGCGAAGAAGCCGCCGGTGCGCTGGCCGAGCGCGATCTTGATCGCCCCGGTCAGCGTGGCGATGTCGACCAACGCGTCGGGCTTCAGCTCCTGCACCGCGTAGGCGAGCGCGTCGGCCATCACGAGCCGGCCCTCGGCGTCGGTGTTGGTCACCTCGGTGGTCCGGCCGCCGTAGTGGCGAAGCACGTCCCCGGGTCGCATGGCCCGCCCGCCCACGGAGTTCTCCGCCAGCGGCATCAGCCCCGTGACGCGGACCGGGCAGTCCACGTCGGCCAGCGCGCCCATCACCGCCAGTACGACGCCGGCGCCGGTCATGTCGCGCTTCATCAGCATCATGTTGTCGCGGGGCTTGATCGACAGGCCACCGGTGTCGAAGGTGATCCCCTTGCCGACGAGCACGAGGTGCGGGGTCCTGCGCGAGGCCTTCTTCGGCTCGTAGTCCAGGCGCACCAGCCGGGGCGGGTTCTCGGAGGCCTGGCCCACGCCGAGGATGCCGCCGAAACCTTCCGCGGCGAGCTCGCGTTCGTCCCAGACCTTGATCGCGAGCCCGGCGCTGCGGGCGACCTCGCCCGCGCGCTCGGCCATCCAGACGGGATTCTTGAGGTTGGACGGGGTCAGCGCCAGCGTGCGGGACAGCCAGCCGGCGCCGGCGACCGCGAGCGCCTTGTCCAGCACCGGTCGGCGAGCGGGTACGTCGGGGATCCCGGCGAGCACGACCTTCTGGACCGGGGTCCGCAGCGGCCCGCTCGAGCGCCAGTGGAACTCGTAGGACCCGAGCACGACTCCTTCGACGAGCGCCCGCAGGCCCGCGTCGTCGGCGAGCGCGGCGAGGGACGTCGCCACGCAGCCTCGGCCCCTGGTGTGCCGGGCCAGCGCCGCGCCGGCCCGGCGCAGGTCGTCCGTCGTACCGCTGCCGACCCCCACGAGCAGCACCGTGCCGAGGTCGGGGTTGCGCATCGAACGGGCGTCGGCGACGAAGCGCTCGACGACCTCCCCCGCAGCGCCGGTCGCGCCGGCTTGGTCGAGCAGCGCGAACAGGTCCTCGTCGAGCTCGTCGAGCAGCTCGGCGGCCCCGGGCCCCAAGGCGGGGCCGTCCTCGTCGGCGAGGACGGGCAGCGCGACGACGTGGGCGCCGACGACCGCGGAGGGCGGAACCTCGCTGAGCGCCACCTGTGGCGGCGAGACCTGCTCGGGCAGCGTCACGGGCTCCTCCTGGTCTGCTCTCGACTGGTCAGCTCTTCGACGAGTCTGTCGGTCTCCGACCCTAGCGACCCGGCCCACCCGCAGACAGGCGAGGGCCCCGCAGGCATCGACCTGCGGGGCCCTCGCCGTCGGTGGAACCCGGCGGGGTTCAGCCCACGACCTCGGCAAGAGCGGCGCCGAGCGCACCTGCCTCCTCGGCGTTGAGCTCGACCACGAGTCGACCGCCACCTTCGAGCGGAACGCGCATCACGATGCCGCGCCCCTCCTTCGTGACCTCGAGCGGGCCGTCGCCCGTCCGCGGCTTCATGGCCGCCATGCGCACACCTCTTCCTTGGTCGGATCCGGGCACGCCCATGTGTCGAAGGTGCCCCGTCGGTGATGAGGCAGCCCGTGACGCGCCGGGTTGCGCCCCCATTATCCCTCATTCCGCCGCCACCTCGACATCGACTGCGCAAGCCGGTGCCGCGTTTGCGGCAGACTCAGCCCATGCACGCCCGTTCCGCGCTGTTCGACCTGTACGGCGACCACCTGCGGGCACGCGGCGGACAGGCCCCCGTGGCGGCCCTGGTCCGGCTGCTGGCACCGCTGGGGATCACCGCCCCGGCGGTGCGGACCGCGATCTCGCGGATGGTCCGCCAGGGCTGGCTGTCCCCGGTGTCGCTGGCCGCCGGCCCCGGCTACGAGCTCACCGACCGGGCGCGCCAACGCCTCGACGACGCGGCGGCCCGCATCTACCGCACCGCACAGCCGTCCTGGAGCGGCGCCTGGGACCTGCTCGTCGTCGACCCGTTGCCCGCCCGGGCGGTCCGGGAGCGGGTGCGGTCCGGGCTCGGCTTCCTCGGCTACGCCGCCCTGTCCGACAGCACCTGGATCAGCCCGGCGTGCTCCCCGGAGGTCGACGACCTGCTCGCCGCGGAGGGGGCCGGGTTCGCCCGGTTCCGGGCCGGCGACGACGACCCTGTCCACCGGGCCGCGCAGGCGTGGGACCTCGACACGCTTGCCGAGGAGTACCTCGCGTGGGACCGCCTCGCCCGTGAGGTCGCGCGCCGGCCGTCGTGCGGGGGCGGGGTGGGCGCCGACGAGCGCGCGTTCGCGGTCCGCTCCACGCTCGTGCACGAGTGGCGCAAGTTCCTCTTCCGCGACCCGGGGCTGCCCGCCGAGCTGCTGCCCGCCGGCTGGCCGGGGCACGCGGCCGCTAGGTTCTTCGACGAGGAGGCGGCCCGGCTGCTGCCCGCGGCCTCCCGCTTCGTGGACGCGTGCCTGACCGACCAGAGTGGAGAGCACAGATGACCGACCAGCCCGTGATCTACGCCGTCGCCGACGGTGTCGCGACCATCACCCTCAACCGTGGCGCGGCGATGAACAGTCTCGACGTGGCCACCAAGGAGGCGCTCCTCGACGCGGTCACCCGCGCCGCGGACGACACCGAGGTGCGGTGCGTGGTGCTCACCGGGACCGGTCGCGCGTTCTGCGTCGGCCAGGACCTCAAGGAGCACATCGAGATCCTCGAGAGCGGCTCCTCCGACGCCCTGTTCCGCACGGTCCCCGAGCACTACAACCCGATCGTCACCGCGGTCGCCACGATGCCGAAGCCGGTCGTCGCCGCCGTCAACGGGGTCGCCGCCGGGGCAGGCGCGAGCCTGGCGTTCGCCTCCGACTTCCGGGTCCTGGCCGACACCGCCGGGTTCAACCTGGCCTTCAGCGGCATCGCGCTCTCCTGCGACACCGGATCCTCCTGGACGCTGCCACGGCTGGTCGGCCCGGCCAAGGCGCTGGAGCTGCTCTACTTCCCCCGCACCATCCCCGCCGAGGAGTCCCTCAAGCTCGGCCTGGCCACCAAGGTCGTGCCGGCCGGCGACCTGGCCGACGAGGTGCGGCAGCTGGCCACCCACCTCGCGACCGGTCCGACGCTGGCCTTCGGCGCGATCCGCCGCTCGGTCGCGTTCAGCGCCGGCCACGACCTCGAGTCCTCGTTGGCGTTCGAGGCCGACATGATGGCGCTCACCGGGGCCTCCGAGGACCACCGCAAGGCGGTGGCGTCGTTCGTGGCCAAGGAGAAGCCCACGTTCTCCGGGAAGTGAGCGGCCGGTGTCTCGGGTCAGCCTCCCTCGAGTCGGTGCGGTGCTGGTGGCTTGCGCAGTCCTGGTCGCCGGGCTGGTCGCCGGGCTGGTCGCCGGGCTCGTCAGCCCGAGCGCCGCGGCCGGCCGCCCCCTCCCGACGTACCTCTCGACGCCGGCCCGGGTGCAGCAGCTGGTCACCGTCACCAGCCGGGGTTGGGGCAGCACGCGGGGGCAGCTGACCGCCTGGCGCAAGCGGGACGGCGCCTGGCAGCGGGTGCGCGGACCGGTCACCGTGCGCCTCGGCTGGGCGGGTTGGGCGCCGGCGGGCCGGCGCCGGCAGAGCACGGGTACGACGCCCGCCGGGCGGTTCGCGATGCGCGACGCCTTCGGCAACCGGCCCGACCCGGGCACGCGGCTGCGCTACCGCCACGTGGACGGCGACGACGTGTGGCCCTACGAGCCACGCGACCCCGCGACGTACAACATCTACCAGCCCTTCCAGGCCCGCACCTCGCACTGGCGCACCGACTACCGGGAGCGGCTCTCGCGCTACGGCTACGAGTACGCCTACGCCGTGGTCCTCGGGTTCAACCTCCCGCGCGGCGTGCACTGGTCGACGCGGCGGCACCAGTACGTCGCCCGCCAGCCCGCCGACACCCGGCGCGGCGGCGGCATCTTCCTGCACGTCCAGCGCAGCCGGCACACCGCCGGGTGCGTCGCCGGCCCGCTGCGCGACGTCCGCTGGCTGGTGCGCTGGCTCGACCCGGCCCTGCACCCGCAGATCGTGATGGGACCGCGACGCTGGCTCGTCCAGCACTTCTGACCCGCCACACCAGCAGCCCGGGTTGCGTGCCGTCCCGCCAGGTCAGCGGTGGCCGCCGAGCACGCGCAGCAGCCGGCGCGGCGCGGTGACGCGCATGCGGTGGGGCCCCGGGTGCGCGCCGTACTCCACGGTGACCGCCTTGCCGCGGAACCGGTGCATGAACCACTCGGTGAAGGTCCCGTGGCACACGCCGCCGCAGACCAGCGGCTTGGTCGGCAGGTCGAGCCCGCGGGCCAGCCGATGCGCGAACCGCCGCGCCTCGGGCACCGAGGTGTCCACACCGTGCAGCGGCTGGTGGAAGCTGACCACGTAGCGGGGTCGCACGTCGGTGAAGAACCGCATCAACGCGCGCGTCTCCGGCTCGGACGCCGGGCCGGGCCCGGACTCATAGCTGCCGTCGAGGTCGGCCCAGTGGTAGGGGAAGTTCCGGTTCAGGTCGACCCCGTGCGCGTTGCGGCGGGTGTGCCGGGCCAGCCCGTCGGGGTTCACGGTGGGCAGCAGCCACAGGTCGATGCCGCGGATCCGGGGGCCGTCGCGCAGCGCCCGCAGGATCTGCCGGGGCGCCGACTCGTTGCCGTGAAGGACCGCCGTCGCCACCGCCCGTACTGGGGCGTGCGGGTCGCCCACACGCCAGGCGTAGATCGGCCGCCCCTGCGCCGATTGTCCGATCACGCGCATCTGCACCACTGCCGGGCGGCCCTGCCGAGCCGTTGCGGCGGGGGCCGCCGCCGAGCCGGCCACCAGGGCCACGGCGACCAACACCGGGCCGAGCCCGGACGTCCGTCTCCCCCGCGCTCGCATGGCGGCTACGTCAGCTTGCCGAGGGCGAGGAACGCGGTGAAGATGCACGTTCCGACCAGCAGCCCGACGTGCGCGAGGATCGACAGCCCGGGCCCCTCGCCCCAGGTGTCGCTCGCCGGCCCCGACGAGTGCCGGCCGTGCGCCGGCATCCAGCGGGCCAGGATCAGCAGCCCGGCCAGCACGGTGAGCCACCACAGCAGCACGCCGACCCAGCCCAGGACGGTCATGCCGGTGACCAGGTAGGCCACCCAGAGCAGCAGCGCGGGCACGCCGGCACCGGTGTGCAGGTTGATCACCTGCGCCGGGATCGACAGTCGGCCGGCCGCCTCCCCGCCGTTTCGGGTCAGCCGGACCCGGGTCAGCACCACCACGACGGCGGCGAGCACGGTCAGCACCCACGTGATGAGCATCGGGTTCACGGTCCGAGCATGCCGCACCGCGGGTGCTCCCCGCACGTTATGTCCGACCCCCGCGCGGCGTGGCGTCGGCCGGAGGGGCCTCAGACCGCCGGCAGCGCCTCGACACGCCGTCCCATCGCGGCCAGCGCCCGGTCGATCATCCGATCGGCCATCGGGCCGACCAGCCGCCACGCGAGCATCGCCAGGCGGCCTCCGGGCAGCACCAGCACCTCGGCCCACACGAAACGGGTGGAGCCCGGCCCGACGGCCTCCACGGCGAAGACGCCCTCGCCCCGCACCACGACCCCGGTGTGCAGCACCTCGCACTCGCCGCCGCCGTCGGCGCGGCGCTCCCAGCGGGTGATCGTCATCGGGTCCCAGAAACCGAGCGGGCCGAGTCCCGTCCACGCGCGCAGCCGGCCGCCCAGACCGTCCGCGGCGTCCACGCGCTCCACGCGGGTCAGCGGGATCCACTCGCCCTGTGCCGGCCAGTCGGTGACGTAGTCCCACACCACCGAGGCGGGTGCCGCGACCTCCACGGTCCGACGTACGACGGGCCGCATCAGTCATCCTGCCCGCGGGCGGCCTCGAGCTCGGCCGCGAGCCGGTCGAGCAGCGCGTCGACCTCCGACATCCGGTAGCCGCGCAGGGCGGTCGTGAAGCGCACGGCCCGCAGGTCCCTCGCCGTGAGCGGACCCTCGGCCTGCACCCGGGCGTCCGGGCGGTCGTCGTAGACCTCCGCCATCGACCCGCCGCGACCCGCGGCGACGACCGCGACCCCGCCGATCACCAGCACGATCAGCACGGCGAAGAACCACGTCATGGCTCGATCCTACGGGCGCGGGTCAGTCCGGCTGGCCGTTCGCTCCGGGGGTGCGCCCGCTCCCCGGGGCGTCGGAGCGGTCCCGCCGCGCGGACACCATGATGTCGACCGCCTCCTCCACCGAGTCGGTGAGCGTGAACATGTCCAGGTCGGCCTCGAAGACCTTGCCGCGGGCGAGCACGGTGCCGCGGATCCAGTCCACGAGACCCGACCAGTAGTCGCTGCCCAGCAGCACGATCGGGAACGACGTGACCTTGCGCGTCTGCACCAGCGTCAGCGCCTCGAAAAGCTCGTCGAACGTGCCGAACCCGCCGGGGAGTACGACGAACCCCTGGGCGTACTTCACGAACATCGTCTTGCGCGCGAAGAAGTAGCGGAAGTTGACCCCCATGTCGACGTACTCGTTGAAGCCCGACTCGAAGGGCAGCTCGATGCCGAGGCCGACCGACACCCCGCCGGACTCGCAGGCACCCTTGTTGACGGCCTCCATCGTGCCCGGGCCGCCACCGGTGAGCACCGCGAACCCGGCCGCGGCCAGCTGCCGGCCGAGCTCCTCGCCGAGTGCGTACTCCGGGTCGTCGTGCCCGCTGCGCGCCGACCCGAACACCGATACCGCGGACTCCAGCTCGGCCAGCGCCCCGAAGCCCTCGACGAACTCGCTCTGGATCCGCAGCACGCGCCACGGATCGGCGTGGACCCAGTCCGTGGGACCGCGCGAGTCCAGCAGCCGCTGGTCGGTGGTGCCGGTGTCGAACTGGTCGCGCCGCATCCGGGTGCGGCCGCGGTACTTCTCCTGACGGACCGGGAGCTCATCGGGCTCGGTCACCGGTCCTCCCCCAGCCAGCCGCGCAGCTGCCGCTCGACGGTGCGGATCTGCTCCAGCGGCACGAACTCCTCCGCCTTGTGCGCCAGGTGCGGGTCGCCCGGGCCGAAGTTGACCGCCGGGATGCCGAGCGTGCTGAACCGGGCCACGTCGGTCCAGCCGAACTTGGGGTTGGCGCCGCCGCCCACCGCGTCGAGGAACGCCGCCGCGGCGGGCACCGCGAGCCCGGGCATCGCGCCGGGGGCGGAGTCGGTGATCTCGATCTCGTAGCCGGTGAACACCTCACGGACGTGGGCGGTGGCCTCCTCCTCGGAGCGGTCCGGGGCGAAGCGGTAGTTCACCGAGACCCGGCACTCGTCGGGGATCACGTTGCCCGCGACACCCCCGGCGACGCGCACCGCGTTGAGGCCCTCGCGGTACTCCAGCCCGTCGATGACCGGCCTGCGCGGCTCGTAGGCGTTGAGCCGGGCAAGCACCTCGGCCGCGCCGTGGATCGCGTTGACGCCGCGCCACGACCGCGCCGAGTGCGCCCGCTCACCGCGGACCACCACGTCGACCCGGAGGGTCCCCTGGCAGCCGGCCTCGACCACCCCGTCGGAGGGCTCCATGAGGATGGCGAAGTCCGCCTCGAGCAGCTCGGGGTTGCTGCGCGAGAGCAGGTAGAGCCCGTTGACCTCGGCCTCGATCTCCTCGCACTCGTAGAACACGAAGGTCAGGTCCCGGTTGGGCTCGGGCACCGTGGCCGCGATTCGCAGCGCCACGGCGCAGCCGCCCTTCATGTCGCAGGCGCCGAGGCCGTGGAGCGTCTCGGCCTCGCGGCGGGCGGGCAGGTTGCCGTTGACCGGCACCGTGTCGAGGTGACCGGCGACCACCACCCGCTCGTCACGGCCGAGCGAGGTGCGGGCCACCACGGTGTTGCCGAAGCGGCGCACCTCCAGGTGGGCCAGGGTGGCGAGCTCGCGCTCCACCTCGTCGGCCAGCGACTTCTCGTGGCGGCTCACCGACTCGATGTTGATCAGGTCCTCGGTGAGCTGCACGGTGTCGACGGTGAGGTCCAAAGGCATCCTGCCATCCTGCCATCCGGCCCTCCCGCCGACCGCGCGACCTCACGGCGCGAACACGCAGAGCTCGTTGCCCTCGGGGTCGGCCATCACCGTCCACCGGATCTCCTGGTCGGGGCGGCGCAGCACCGTGGCGCCGGCCGCCTCGAGAGCCGCCGGGTCGCCGTACACGTCCCAGTGCACCCGGTGCTTGGCGGTCTTCGCCTCCGGCGCGATGCACCTCGTGATGCTGCCGCTAGGCTCGTCGGCCACCACGTCCCCGGCGGCGCCGTCGGCCGCGAAGCGGGCCCCGACCGCCGCGGCCCAGAACCGCCCCAGGCGCTCGCCGCCGGTGGTGTCCATGCACAGCTCTTTCCGGACCGCGAGCGCGTCCATCCGGCTCTCCTCGTGCCCTAGCGTGACCGTGGTTTGGGTAGCGTTGCACACGTGACCGACACGAATCGCGACTCCGCACCAGGCACGCCCCCCGCCGCCGCGTGGGCCTTCGGCCTGGCCACCTTCGCCGGCACCGACGGCGAGGCGCCCGCCTCGACCCGCGTGCTCGACACCTGGTACCCGATGCCGGCGCTGGGCGGCCCCGACGGCGACGTGGAAGCGCCTGCCGAGCTGGTCAAGCTCGAGGGCGTGGACGAGGTGCGCCGGGTCCGCCGGGCCGTCGTGCTCACCGTCGTCGAGGACCTGCAGGCCCCGCCGGCCGACACCCACGACGCCTGGTTGCGGCTGCACCTGCTCAGCCACCGCCTGGTCGAGCCGCACACCGTCAACCTCGACGGCATCTTCGGCCTACTGGCCAACGTGGCGTGGACGAGCGCCGGTCCATGCGCGGTCGAGGGGTTCGAGCTGACCCGGCTGCGCCTGAAGGAGGCCCACGGGCACGTCAGCGTCCACGGCGTCGACAAGTTCCCGCGGATGACCGACTACGTCCTGCCCACCGGCGTACGCATCGCCGACGCCGACCGGGTGCGTCTCGGCGCCCACCTCGCCTCGGGCACCACCGTGATGCACGAGGGCTTCGTCAACTACAACGCCGGCACCCTCGGTGCCTCGATGGTCGAGGGCCGGATCAGCGCCGGCGTGGTCGTCGGCGACGGCTCCGACGTCGGCGGCGGCGCCTCGATCATGGGCACGTTGTCGGGTGGCGGCAAGGAGGTCATCTCCGTCGGCGAACGCTGCCTGCTCGGCGCCAACGCCGGCATCGGCATCTCGTTGGGCGACGACTGCGTCGTCGAGGCGGGCTGCTACGTGACGGCCGGCACCAAGGTCACCGTGCGCGAGCCGGGCGCCGAGCCCCGCGTGGTGAAGGCGGCAGAGCTGTCGGGGGCGGGCAACATCCTCTTCCGTCGCAACTCGACCACGGGTGTGGTCGAGGCGGTCCCGCGGGCGGACCGCGTGATCGAGCTCAACGCAGACCTGCATGCGAACGACTAAGCCGCGTCGACGCAGGGGTGCCCTCCGCCGGGCCGCCACGGCGGTGCTCGTCGTGCTGGCGGTCGTGGCGGCGGTCGGCATCGCGTTCTACCGGGGTCTCGGCCCGCTGCCGAACCCGGAGGGCTGCCGCGCGCACGTGGCCGGGCTGACCGTCGCCCTGAGCACGGAGCAGGCCGAGAACGCCTCGGTGGTGGCCGCGGTCGCCGTCCGCCGGGGCCTGCCGGCGCGTGCGGTCTCCATCGCGCTCGCGACCGCGATGCAGGAGAGCAAGCTGCGCAACCTCGACCACGGCGACCGCGACTCCCTGGGCCTGTTCCAGCAGCGGCCCTCGCAGGGCTGGGGCACGCGCGCACAGATCACGGACCCGTACTACTCGGCCAACAGGTTCTACGACGAGTTGCAGAAGGTCCACGGCTACCAGTCCATGCGGATCACCGAGGCCGCGCAGCGGGTGCAGCGCTCCGGCTACCCCGAGGCGTACGACGGGCACGCCGCCGACGCGCGCAGCCTCGCCTCGGCGCTCACCGGCTACAGCCCGGCGAAGTTCTCGTGCGTGGTGCACGCCTCGAGCCTGCACCGGCTGCCCGCGCAGCAGGAGGGTGCCGATGGCCTGACCCCCCGCGCCGAACGGGTCCGGCGCACCGTGGAGAGGGCGTTCGGACCGCAGTCCCTGGGCGGCTTCGCCCCGGGCGGCGTCTCCAGCGGCCACACTGGCCGCTCGGCGCACTACGACGGCCGCGCGCTCGACCTCTTCTTCCGGCCGGTCAACGCGGACAACCGGCGCCAGGGCTGGGCCGTGGCCGGTTTCCTCGTGGCCCAGGCCAAGCGCCTCGACATCGACCACGTGATCTTCGACGGGCGGATCTGGAGCCGGGGCCCGAAGTCCGAGCAGGGCTGGCGCCGCTACCACCCGCCGGAGACGCACGGCGACCCGCAGGTGCTCATGCACCGCGACCACGTGCACGTCGACGTCCTGGCCGGCGGCTGAGGCCGGACGGCCGAGGGCGGGGCTGACCGTTCGGGGGACACCGCCCTGGGCCGTTCAGGTCGTTTGCGGCGGCGCAACGACGATCCGGGCGCGGCATCCTGGCCAAATCGGTCGGAACCGGCTTTCATGGTCACAACCAGCCTGGGGGGGCCATGAGTTTCGAATCGACCACGATCTACACGATCGGCACCGCGTTGAACCGTGCCGCGGACAACGACGTCCCGGTCCAGCTGCTCGTCGAGGGCGAGTGGCTGACCGGCCACGTCCTCGCCGTCGACGGGCACGGCGTCGTGCTGCACAGCGACGACCGCGAGCACGCGGTGGTGCGCATGGACAGCGTGTCCGCGGTGCGGATCTTCACCGAGGCGCCCGGCCGCACCCCGATCACCGCCGGGGCCCGCCCGATGCCGTCGCCGCGCAGCGCCCACGAGTGAGCGCGGCTGCTACGCCAGCCGGGCGACCGCCTCGGCGACGCGCTCGTCGGTCGCGGTGAACGCCACCCGCACGTGCCTGCTCCCGGCCGGACCGTAGAACTCGCCCGGGGCCACCAGAACGCCCCGCTCGGCCAGCCACGCCACGGTGTCCCAGCAGCTCTCGTCGCGGGTCGCCCACAGGTACAGCGACCCCGCCGACTCGTCGATGCGGAACCCCGCTGCCTCCAGCGCCGCCTTCAGCGCGGAGCGGCGTGCGGCGTAGCGGGCGTGCTGCGCGAGCACGTGCGCGTCGTCATCGAGCGCCGCCTTCATCGCGACCTGCTGCGGACCCGGCATCTGCAGGCCGAGGTTCTTGCGCACCGCGAGCAGCTCGGCGACCACGTCGGTGTCCCCGGCCACGAACGCGCACCGGTAGCCGGCCAGGTTCGAGCGCTTCGACAGCGAGTGGACCGCGAGCAGGCCGGCGTGGTCGCCGTCGCAGACGTCGGGGTGCAGCACGGACAGCGGGGGGTCGCCCTCCCACGCCATGTCGAGGTAGCACTCGTCGGAGACCAGCAGCGCGCTGCGCTCCCGGCACCACGCGACCACCTTGCGCAGGTGGTCGAGCGGGAGCACCTTGCCGGTCGGGTTCGACGGGGAGTTGATCCACACCATGGCGACCCGCTCGGGCCCCACGCTGGTGAGGGCGTCCGCCGCGCGGGTGCGCGCGCCGGCCAGCCGCGCGCCCACCTCGTACGTCGGGTACGCCAGCCGCGGGTACACCACCAGGTCCCGCTCCCCCAGCCCGAGGTGGCTCGGCATCGAGGCGATCAGCTCCTTCGAGCCGACGACCGGCAGCACCCCGTCGACGCCCAGGCCGGTGACGCCGTGGCGGCGCTCGAGCCAGTCGACGCACGCCTGCCGGGTGTCCGCACGGCCGACCGTCGTCGGGTAGCCGGGACTGTCGGCTGCGGCGGCCAGCGCCTCGCGTACCACCTCGGGGCTCGGGTCCACCGGCGTGCCGACGGAGAGGTCGACGACGCCGCCGGGATGGGCGCGCGCCCGTTCGCCGTACACCGCGAGGTGGTCCCACGGGAAGTCCGGCAGCGCGGCGCTGACCGGACCCGGAGCGGAGCGCGCCGCCCACCAGGTGTCGAGGAAGCCTCGACCGGCGGACGGCGCGTCGTCGGGCGCGGGCCCGGAGGTGCTCAGCGAGTCACTCCTGGTTCTGCGGCGGGAGCGCGGCGATCATCGGGTGGTCCTTGTCGATGACGCCGAGCTTGGCGGCGCCGCCCGGCGAGCCCAGGTCGTCGAAGAAGTCGACGTTGGCGTTGTAGTAGTCCTTCCACTGCTCCGGCGTGTCATCCTCGTAGAAGATCGCCTCCACAGGGCAGACCGGCTCGCAGGCACCGCAGTCGACGCACTCGTCGGGGTGGATGTAGAGCATCCGCTTGCCCTCGTAGATGCAGTCGACCGGGCACTCGTCCACGCAGGCGCGGTCCTTGACGTCCACACACGGCTGGGCGATGACGTACGTCACCTTGGCTCCTCCTCGTAGCTGTCCAGGTCATCCCGATCTCGCACAGCGCGTGGCGCGGGACCGCTACAGCCTAGTATCACGTGCGGGCCCACACCGCCCACCCCCCGTTCCGACTTCCGAAAGGACGCCGATGGCCGGCCATGGACTCGGCCCGCACTGCATCGGGCACCGCGTCGTGGTGCGCAGGCTGCTGCCCGGGCGGACCGGTCCGTCCGGCGGACCGGCGATGACCGACCTTCTCGGGGTGATGGAGTCCTGGGACGGAGACCGTACGACGGTGCGCGACCGCTTCGGGGAGCTCACCGAGATCGCCGTGGCCGACATCGTCACCGGCAAGCCGGTCCCGCCGCGGCCCTCGCCCCGGCTCCGCGTGACGGCGGAGGAGGCCGAGCGCCGCGCCGTGGGCTCGTGGCCCGCGGAGACGGTCCAGCCGGTCGGCGCCTGGCTGCTGCGGGCGTCCGGAGGCTACAGCTCGCGCGCCAACTCGGTGCTCGCCGCCGGCGACCCTGCCGTGCCGTTCGCCGACGCCGAGGCCCGGGTCCGCGGCTTCTACGCCGACCACGGCCTCCCGCCCTGCGCCCAGGTCGCGGTGGGCAGCGACGAGCAGCGCGCTTTCGAGAAGGCCGGCTGGGTGCCCGCGCGCCCGGGCGAGGCGGACACGGTCTTCGAGATCGCCTCGGTCGCGCAGGCGTCCCGGCGGGTGCGGGTGGCGCTGCCCGGCGACCCGCCGGAGGTCACGGTGAGCGCGCGGGCGAGCGCCGGCTGGCTGGCCGACGACGCGCCGGCGCTCGAGCACGGGCCCGACGCCGTGCGTGTGCTGGAGGGGCCGGCCGAGGTCGGGTTCATCGCGGCCGGTGACCCGGTCGTCGCCAAGGGACGGGTCGCGCTGACTGGCCCGGGGGCGGACGAGTGGGCGGGTATCAGCAACGTGTGGGTGCACCCGGACCACCGCCGCCGCGGGTGGGCGCTGGTGGTGATGGACGGTCTGCTCTCCTGGGCCGCCGAGCACGGCGCCACGACCGCCTTCCTCCAGGTGCGCGGCGACAACCCCGGGGCGCTCGCCATGTACGAGCGGCTGGGGTTCGTGGCGCACCACGAGTACCGCTACCTCGTCCCGCCGCGGTAGCCGCGGCCGCGGGTCTTTACAAGCCGCGTCGGCGGAGGCACTATAGAACCAAGTTATTTGTTTTTATAGGAGTCATCATGCGTCGTCACCCTGCTCGTCGAAACCGTCCCGTCGTACCCGCCCCCCTCGTGGCCGAGATCGAGCAGTCCCTGGTCGCCCTCGACCGAGCGCGGGCCCGGCTCGAGACGACGAACCGGCCGGGCGCGCCGCTGGCCGACCGGCGCGCCGGCCGCGCCGAGGTCGGCTCCGCCTTCGCGCTCGCGGACCGGCTGCTGCGCCGGGCCGCCGAGCTGAGCCGGCCGGGGCCGTACTCCGAGTGGCGGATCTGGCGGCACCGGCTGTCCCAGCTCGACCTCGCCGAGCAGCGGCACCTGTTCGCCGAGAGCGACGACGTGGCGTGCCTCGGCATGGGGAGCGTCCGGGCGGTCGACACCGGCATGTCCGGTCCCAGCATCGGCGAGCTCCAGCACGGGCACTCGCGCGCGCCCGGGACGCCGGCTCGCTACGGCCTCGACATGGCCGCAGTGCTCGAGTCCCCGGCGCCCGGCCCGGAGGCGAGCGCCAGGCCGCTGCCCGAACCGGCCGCACCGAGCGCCACGTCCCGACCGGCCCCGGCGCCCGCGGTGAAACCGGAGGACCGGTGGCCGCACGCCGCATAGCGGTCGAGCGCGCCCGCGTAGCCCTCTGCCGCAACTAGGAGCAGACCACGGTGTCCGAGGGTGTGTACCTCGTGTGCATAGTCTCCTTGCGGTCCAGCTTCTGTGAGCCGACGCGGTAGAACGAGCGGTAGACGTCGATGTCGAAGCCGCCGTACCCCTCGTGCGGCACGCAGTCCGGACCGCTGAGACGGCGCACCGCGGGCGACGTCGGCCGGTAGCGCGGGGACCGGCCGGCCTCGATCCGCCAGTACTTCGTGGACCACATGCGCACGTGCATCGCGCCCTGGGAGGAAGGGGAGCTCGGGTCGATCCAGGCCTGCACGAGCACGCCGTACGGCGTCGTGTTCCGGAAGCGCAGGTCGATGGTCGGCCAGGCCACGGTCGCCTCGCGGCCCACCGGATAGCGGTCGATGTAGAACGAGTGCGGCTTGTGCTCGACGTCCTCGAGGCCGGCAAAGAAGGCGGCGTTGAACGTGGTCGTCGCGACCTGGCTGACCCCGCCGCCGTAGTCCTCCTTGTAGACGCCGTCGCTGATGATGAACCCCTTCGTGAAGCCGTTCTCGGGGGTCCGCTCCCCCACGACCCGGTTGAGGCTGAAGGTGTCCCCCGGTTTCAGGAGCGTCCCGTTCACGAGCTCGGCAGCACGACCGAGGTTCGTGTTGCGGTAGTCGGCGTGCGGGAAGTACGTCGTGAACTCCGACACCTTCTCGCGGACGCCGAGCCGGCGGGCCTCGGCGGTGCTGAACGCGGGCTTGGCGACGACGGCCTTCAACCGGACCAGCCGGTCCTCGTCGGCGGCCACGACCGCCGCCGAGAAGTCGCCGGCGAGCCGGTGCCCGTCGAAGGTCACGCCCCGCCGCGCGGGGATCACCCGCGGACGACCGTGCACGAGTGCGACCGTGGCGTCGTGGGGAACCACGCTGGTCGTCCGCAGGGCCTCTCGAACCACGGCCGCCAACTGCTTCTGGTCCACCCGCAGCTGCAGTCGACCGCCCCGGGGCACCATCGACAGCACGGGAGCGTAGACGGACGGCTTGAGCACGGCGTCCTGCCCGCGGAGACGGACCACCACCGGCGCCGACACCGCGGGGTTAGCGACGGACTCCATCGCCCGGCTCACCGCGCCCTTGTCGATCGCCGGCGCGACGGCTCTCGTCCGCAGGTCCACCGGCCCCCTCTCCGCAAGGAAGGCCCGGCGCAACGCACGCGCCGCCGCGCCCCGGTCCAGCGCGAGCCCATCGGCGGACGGTCGCGGCCGCGCCTCCCCGTCCCGGAAGAGCACCCTGCCGTCACGGGCGGGCCGGTCCACCCGCGCCGCGAGACCGGCCACCGCTCGCTCGAGCTTGTCGGAGTCCACGCGGACCACGGCCGGCAGGTCGCGTCCGCCGACGACGTAGTCCCACATCCGGCGCGGGTCCCAGCTGTGGCCGGAACGCACCTGTGCCACCGAGGCGGGGACGTCCACCTGCAGGCCGGCCTGTGCGGGGCGGAGTCGCGCCCGCAGCCCGGGGGCCCGCACTGAGATCGGCCGGGCCGCGACCGCGCCGAGCTCACGGCCCAGCTTGGCTCGCGCCGCCGCCTCGGAGAGCCCGCCGACCCGCACCCCGCTCACCGCGGTGCCCTGGGGGACGCGGTCACTGACCAGCAGGTAGCCGGCCACGTACAGGCCGCCGGCCAGCAGCACCAGCGCGGCCAGCAGCCGGCGGATCACTTTGCCGTCACCGACGGCCGGGGAGCGAGTGCTCACGCCGCCCATCCTAGGTACTCGACCGTGACGTCGGGCGCTCGCACCGCCGCGTCGACCCGGACCCGCCGCCACGGTGCCCGGGTGGGGGTGGAACGCGAAGAGGCCACCCGTGGGGGTGGCCTCTTGCGAAGTGTTGTCCGGCGACGTCCTACTCTCCCACAACCTCCCGGTTGCAGTACCATCGGCGCTGAAAGGCTTAACTTCCGGGTTCGGAATGGGACCGGGTGTTTCCCTTTCGCTATGGCCGCCGAAACTCTATGGAGTTAGATCAACCCTTGCCCCTCCTGGTGGCCGGCACCCGCCCCGGTGTCAAGGGGGGTGTGGCGTGAAGAGGGGGTTCGGGTTCCCGACCGTAACTCGGGAACCACACAGTGGACGCGCAACATCTTTGAGGGACAAGCCCTCGGCCTATTAGTACCGGTCGGCTGGGC
>CAWFKC010000015.1:0-91659 GCA_963816325.1 uncultured Actinomycetota bacterium
TCCCGCACCGACTGGATGGCGCGCGCCGTGATCCCGTCGATGAACTCCAGAAGGGACGGTCGCAGGCCTGCGGCCATGATCGCGGCGGCGGCGCGCAGCGCGTCCTCGCCGCTGCGGAACGTGGCTGCAGCGGTGAGCGCCGTCTCCGCGGCCGGGCGCAGCGCGAGGGTCACCTCGGTGACCACCCCCAGCGTCCCCTCCGAGCCGACGAGCAGCTTGGTGAGGTCGTAGCCGGCGACGCCCTTGGCCGTGCGCCGGCCGGTGCGCACCACGTCGCCGGTCCCGAGGACGACCTCGAGCCCGCGCACGAAGTCGGCGGTCACGCCGTACTTCACGCAGCACAGCCCCCCGGCGTTGGTGGCCACGTTCCCGCCGATCGTTGACTCCTCCCACGACGAGGGATCGGGCGGGTAGAAGAGCCCCTTGTCCGCGACGGCCCGCGACAGCGCCGCGTTGACCACGCCGGGCTGCACGACCGCCACCATGTTGTCCGCGTCGATCTCCAGGATGCGGTCGAGGCGCTGGGTGGAGAGCAGGATGCAGCCGTCGACGGCGTTGGCGGCTCCCGACAGGCCCGTGCGCGCGCCCTGGGTGACCACGGGCACCCCGTGCTCGCGGGCGGCGAGGACCACCTGCCGCACCTCGTCGGTGCTCTCGGGTCGCACGAGCACCGCGGGCTGTCCGGCCGCGCAGTACGTCGCCCGGTCGTGCCGCACCGACTCGAGGATGTCGGGGTCGGTGACCACCCGGTTCTCGCCCAGCCGCTCTGGCGCTCTCCCAGCCGCTCGGCGAGCCCGTTGGCGACGGAGCGTTCCGACGCGCCCGTCACGAGTCCTCGCCGCGGGCGGCGTCCACCACCTGGAGGACCAGCTCGGCGCGGCGCACCCGTTCCCGCCCGAGCGCCACGGCGAGGTCCGCGAGGTGCGCACCCACCGGGTAGATGTTCGGCGCGTTGCGCAGCCCCATCTTGAGGTAGACCGGCGCCGCGACCCGCACGACGTCGGGCACGTCGAAGAAGCGGACGCTGCCCCCCTGGTCGTCGGGCACCTCGACGTACATGTCCAGAGGCACCGACGTGGCCGCCCGCATCTCGGCGAGGGTCGCGAGGTCGAGGTCCGTGGACACGTTGAGGCTGGTCGCGCCCGCCTCCTCGTACAGCGCTGCCGTGGGCGCGTTGGTCAGCGGCATCATCACCGAGGTCTTGAGCACCAGGTCCGAGGGCAGGCGGCCCTGCTGCTTGAGGCGGTCGAGCAGCTTGAGCACGCCGAGGTCGCCGACGAGCAGCCCCGGCACGCCCAGGTCCACGGCGCGGAGCGCCTCGTACACGCAGGCCGCGACCGCACGGCTTCCGCGTGCGGCCGCGCCCACGGCAGCCGAGACCTTGGCCTGTCCGCCGGTGTCCCAGGCCCCGCGGGGCCCGAGGAAGAGACACACCTCGATGTCGTGCTCACGGCCGAGCTCCACCATCCGGGTGATCTCCGCGTCGGTCAGCATCATCACCCCGCTGCCCTGCGAGACCCGGTGCACCCGCACCCGGCGCAGCTCCGCCTCCTCGATCACCGCCTCCATCACCGCGGGTCCCTCGCAGCTGGGGATCTCCACCCGCCAGCCGGCGCCGTCGGCGAAGCGTGCCGCCGAGTCCGCGGGGCACTCGGTGCTCGGGTAGCCGAGCTCGGCGAGCAGGTGGAACGAGTCGTTGAGGTTCATCTCTCTCCTTGGATCAGGAACGCGTGGGACGCGGGTGCGGTCAGGGCCTGGACACGGAGGTCTCCACCTGGTCGCTGCCGAGCAGGCCGTCGCGCAGCCGAACGCCGTGGCCCGGGGCCTCGGTGAGGGCCACCGCGCCCTCGGCGACGGTCGGCAGTCCCTCCACCAGGTCGCCGTACCACGTGCGCAGGAAGGCCCGCACGGTCTCCTGGATGAGGCCGTTGGGCTGGCTGAGCACCAGGTGGCAGCAGGCGGCGAAGGCGACGGGACCGGTGCAGTCATGGGGTGCGAGCGACACGCCGTGCGTGTCGGCGAGGGTGGCGATCTTGCGGGCCTCCGTGAGTCCGCCGCTCCACAGCAGGTCCACCGTGGCCACATCGAGGGCACCGCGGGCCAGCAACGGGGCGAAGCCCCGGCGGCCGACGCAGGTCTCCCCCGTGGCGAGGGTGACGTCGACGTCGTCGCGCAGCCGCGCCAGCGCGTCGACGGCGTCCGGACGCATCGGGTCCTCGACCCAGAACGGCCGGTACGGCGCGACCGCCTGGCACAGCAGGGTGGCGCACCGGCGGTCCCACAGCCCGTGGAGCTCGACCATCAGCCGCATGTCCCACCCGACCTCCTCGCGCACCGCCTCGAGGACCGCGGTGCCTCGAGCGATCTCCTCGGGGGTGATGTCGGTGCCACCCGACCTCTCCGCCGCTCGGTCGAAGGGCCAGACCTTCATGCCGCGGATGCCCTCGTCCCAGAGCTCGCGTGCCAGCGCGGCGGGCCGCTCGAGGAACGCGTCGAGGTCGTCGAGCCGTCCGGCACGGCCGTCGGCGCGTCCCCAGTTCGCCGACTCCTGCCGGCTGGACGTGCTGACGTAGGCGCTGCCGGCGCAGGTGTTGTAGATGTCGATGTGGTCGCGGACCGGTCCGCCGAGCAACCGGGCGAGCGGCGTCCCGGCCCGCTGGCCGAGCACGTCCCACAGCGCGAGGTCGACCGCCGCGTTGCCGCGCACCTCGACGCCGGCCCCCTGGTAGCCGACGTAGGGGCGCAGCGCGACGGCGACGCGCTCCGGTGTCGGGTCGGCGCACGCGAAGAGGACCTCGGCCACCGACTCATGCAGGTAGGCCTCCACGGCCCTGGCGCCGAAGAACGACTCGCCGAGACCGACCAGGCCGTCCTCGGTGTGCACGCGAACGAAGAGCACGTTGGGCTGGATCCGCGGGCGAACCGTCTCCAGGGCGAGGACGCGCGGGCTCACTGGACCACCTCCACCAGGCCATGCGATCGAACTTCGATCATGTCTTTAAGTTCCGCCCTTGCCATCACCGGGGCTGTTTCCTATACGATACCGCAACATCGTCGAGGTGTGGTCCAGGCCACATGCCGCGGTTGCGCTCGCACCAACCCGCACCAACTCGCAGCACGGGGAGCCAGTCGCCGTCGACAAGCCGTGAACAGCACACCGACAAGGAGTGACACATGAGCAAGACCAGGGCACGGGCGACAGTCGCCCGGATCACCCTGCTCGCCGCGGGGGCCACGTTGCTGGCCGCCTGTGGCGGCGGTTTCAACAGCAACGAGGCCGCCGGGAACTCGGGCGGCGCCGGCGGCTCGGGCGGCTCGGGCGGCTCGGGCGGCAGCAGCAGCGCCAGCGGGCCGAAGCTGTCCGACCCGCCCCCCATCCAGGGGAACGTCGTCTCGGACGGCGGCTCGCACACCATCAAGTTCGGCATCGGCCTGTCGAAGGGCTCCCCGCAGGAGCTCTCGGTCGAGTACTTCAAGAACATCCTCGACAAGCGCACCAACGGCCGCCTGTCGGTCAAGATCTTCACCGACAGCTCGGTGGGCGACGACAACCAGATGATGTCGGCGCTGCAGTCGGGCACGCTGGAGATGACCTACCCGTCGACCTCCCCGGCCGCCAGCATCGTTCCCCAGCTCTCGCTGTTCGACCTGCCGTTCCTCTTCCCGACGCCCGAGTCCGCCGACAAGGTGCTCGACGGTCCGATCGGGCAGAAGATGCTCGACGGCTTCAAGGGATCCGGCATCAAGGCGCTCGCGTTCTCGGAGAACGGCTACCGCGAGCTGACCAACGACAAGCGCCCGGTCACGTCGCCGGCGGACGTCAAGGGCCTGGCCATCCGCGTGATGGAGAACCCGATCCAGGTCGACATCTGGAAGACCCTGGGCGCCAACCCCACGTCCATGGCCTTCGGCGAGGTGTTCAGCGCCCTGCAGCAGGGAGTCGTCGACGGCCAGGAGAACCCCTGGAACACGATCCTCACCTCGAAGTTCTACGAGGTGCAGAAGTACGCGTCGGACACCCGGCACGTGTACTCGCCGTTCATCATCATGATCGCCCAGAAGTTCTACGACAGCCTGAGCCCCCAGGACCAGCAGATCGTCCAGGAGGCGGCGAACTCGGCGCGCGACTACGAGCGCACGGTCAGCCGTGAGTTCAGCGACTACGCCAAGCAGCAGCTGAAGGACAAGGGGATGAAGATCAACGACCTCTCCCCGCAGCAGATGGACGCGTTCCGCAAGGCGGTCCAGCCCGTCTACGACAAGTGGGCGCCGAAGATCGGCAAGAACCTCGTCGCGCAGGTCCAGAAGGAGACCCAGGGCTGACGTCCCTGACACCCGGACCACGGGGGCGGGGCGTCTGCGGGCGCCCCGTCCCCGTCACCCGAAGGAGCACAGCTTTCCGATGAACGCAACGACAGAGCCGAACAGCGCGGGCCCCGAGGAGTCGCCCGCACTGAGCGAGGCGGGGAGCCCCGAGGAGTTCGCCCGGCAGGACCGTGAGCGCCTCGCGGCCCTCCCCCTCTTCTTCCGCATCCTCGACACGACCCTCAAGACCGTGATGGTCACGCTCCTGGTCGTCCTGATCATCTCGGTCGGGGTGAACGTGTTCGGGCGGTTCGTGCTGGACAAGTCGCTCGCCGTCTCCGACGAGCTGGCCCGGCTGCTCTTCGTCTGGGTCATCTTCCTCGGGGCGGGGCTCGCACACCTGCACCGCGAGCACATCGTCGTCGACACCCTCGTCGAGCGGCTGCCCGAGGCCGGCCGCCGGGTCCTCGTCGTGGTCCAGGAGCTGCTGGTGCTGGTGCTGATGGGGGCCCTCCTGCTCGGCGCCCGCGACGTCATGTCGACCTCCCCCGGGAACTCACCGCTGCTCAACGTGCCCTACAACGTCTACACCGCCGCGGTCCCTGTCGCCGCGGTCGTGATCACTCTCATCACCCTCTACCGCATCGCCGCGGCGCTCCGCCCGGCAGCCCGCCACCACGGACAGGAGAGCTGACCGCATGCTCTGGATCTTCCTCGGGGTGCTCTTCGCCGCGATCGCGATCGGCATCCCCGTCTCCTTCGCGCTCGGTCTCTCCTCACTGGTGCTCGTCGTGGTCATGGACGCCAACTCGGCGGTGCTGGTGGAGCAGGCCGTGCGAGGCGTGAACAGCTTCCCCCTGCTTGCCATCCCCTTCTTCGTGCTCGTCGGCGAGCTGATGAGCACCGGCGGCCTGGCGCGCCGACTCGTCGCCTTCGCGCAGTCGCTCGTCGGGTTCATCTCCGGTGGGCTCGGCCAGGTCAACGTCGCCGCCTCGATGTTCTTCGGCGGGATCAGCGGCTCGGCGGTCGCGGACGCCTCGGCGATCGGCGGCATGATGATCCCGTCGATGAAGCGCGAGGGCTACACCGCCGGGCACGCCACCGCGATCACCGTCTCGGCGGCCGTCATCGGCATCATCATCCCGCCCTCGATCCCGCTGATCCTCTACGGGATCGTCACCAACACCTCCATCAGCAGCCTGTTCATCGCCGGGATCGTCCCCGGCGTCCTCATCGGCCTGGCGCTGATGTTCGCCACCTTCCTGACCGCCCGCCGCTCCGAGGGCGCCACCCGCCAGCCCTTCTCCCTGCGCGAGCTGTGGGTCTCCTTCCGCGGGGCGATCCTCGCCCTGATCCTTCCGGTGATCATCGTCGGCGGGATCCTCGGCGGCGTGTTCACGGCGACCGAGGCGGCGGTGGCGGCAGTGGCGTACTCGTTGGTCGTCTCCATGCTGGTCTACCGCGAGATCCACCCCCGGCAGCTGTGGCCGATCCTGATCCGCACCGGCCGGACCACGGGCATGGTGTTGTTCCTGCTCGCGATGGCGATGTCGGTGGCGTTCCTGCTGACCACCGCGCAGGTGCCCTCGCACCTCGTCACGCTCGTCAACGGGATCTCCTCCTCGCCGTACGTCGTGCTCGCGCTGATGTGCCTGCTGCTGCTCGTGGTCGGCGTGGTGATGGACCTGACCCCCGCGATGGTGATCCTGGCCCCGATCATGGCGCCGATCGCCACCAGCGTCGGCGTTCCGGCGGTCTACTTCGGCGTGGTGATGTCCCTGGTGCTCGGCATCGGGCTGATCACGCCGCCGGTGGGCACCGTGCTCTACGTGGGCTGCGCCGTGGGCCGCGTGTCCATGGGCGACCTGCTGCGCCGCATGCCGCCGTTCTACCTCGCGCTCGTCGGCGTCCTGGTGCTCCTGATCGCAATGCCGCAGCTGGTGATGTGGCTGCCGGACACGGTCGGATGAGTGCGATCGGGCCGAGCGCACCCGCCGTGGTGAGCATCGGCGAGAGCATGCTGCTTGTGGTGCCGCCCGCCCCCGGCCGGCTGCGGCACGCACCGTCGGCGCTGCTGAAGGTGGGTGGGGCCGAGTCGAACGTCGCGATCGCACTCGCCCGGCTCGGTGTCTCCACTGCCTGGGCCGGCCTGCTCGGCGACGACGAACCCGGGCACCTGGTCCTCGACCGGATCCGCGCCGAGGGCGTCGACACCCGCGCGGCCCGCCGGGTCGAGGGCCGGCCCACCGGGCTCTACCTCCGCGAGGAGGTGGCCGGCCACGTGCGCGTGTACTACTACCGTGCCGGCTCCGCCGCCTCCACCCTGGCTCCGGGGAGCCTGGACCTCGACTTCCTCGACGGCGCGAAGTTCCTGCACCTCACCGGGGTCACCCCCGCGCTGTCCGCTGGCTGCGCCGACTTCGTCGTCTGGGCCGCGCAGGAGGCGCACCGCCGCGGCCTGCAGGTCAGCTTCGACGTCAACTACCGCTCCCGCCTGTGGCAGCCCGCCGAGGCACGCGCCGCCGTCGAGTCCCTGCTCCCCCACGTCGACCTGCTGTTCGTCAGCGCCGAGGAGGCCACCGCGCTCTGGGCGCTGGGACGACGAGGAGAAGGGGTGCGGCGGCTCGCCGAGGCGGGCCCGCAGGAGGTGGTGCTCAAGCGCGGTCGCCCGGCGCCACCTTGTGGACCGGGGACGACCGGTGGGACGCGCCGCCGTTCGCGGTGACCCAGGTCGACCCGATCGGTGCCGGCGACGCCTTCGCGGCGGGCTATCTCGCCGGTGTGCTGCGCGGCGCCGGCCCCGAGGAACGGCTGCGTCTCGCCAACGCGATGGGGGCGCTCTGCGTGACCACGCTCGGCGACTACGAGGGGCTGCCGTCGGCCGACGAGCTCGCGCACTTCATGTCCGACACCACCCAGCTCGGGAGATGACCATGCAAGACCAGGCCGACCAGGCCGACCGGACCGGCTCCGTGGGGCCCGCCGGCGTGTACGTCGCCAACGTGACGCCCTTCCGCGACGACCCCGACCGCAGCCTCGACGTGGACGCCTACTGCGCGCACGTGCGCTGGCTCGCCGGTCACGGCGTCGACGGGGTGGTGCCGTTCGGCACCAACGGCGAAGGGCCCTCGGTCGCCACCGACGAGAAGGTGCGGGTCCTCGACACGCTGGCCGGGGCCGACCTCGGCATCGGCCTGCTGCCCACGGTCGCCGAGGGCAACCTCCCCGACACCCTCCGGCTGCTGCAGCACGTCAACGACCTCCCGGTCGTGGGCGTCCTGGTGCTCCCGCCGTACTACTTCAAGCCCGCCGCGACCGAGGGCCTCCGCGCGTTCTACGAGCGCGTGCTCGAGGTCTCGCGGCACCCGGTGCTCGCCTACCACATCCCGAAGTACGCCGTCCCGGTCCCGGCCGAGCTCGTGACCGCGCTGCCGCTGTGGGGCGTGAAGGACTCCGCCGGCGACGCGGGCTACGCGGCCGCCGTCAAGGACGCCGGGCAGGGCGTCATGCTCGGCACCGAGGACGACCTGCCGGCCCGGCTCCCCCACGCCGACGGCGCCATCTCCGCGCTGGCCAACATCGTCCCCGAGCACGTCGTCGAGATCTGCCGGCGCATCCGGTCCGGCGACGAGGCGGGCGCGGCGGAGCTGTCCGCGCACCTGCAGGCAGTGCGCGCGATGACCAAGGAGTACGCCTCCCCCAGCCTGCTCAAGCGCCTGGCCCAGGCGCGGCACGGCGCCGCGATGGGGACGGTGCGCCCGCCGCTGGTGCCGGCCCCCGCCGCGTACGACGTACCCGCGGCCCTCGAGCGCCTCGGCGTCCCGCGCTGAGCACCGCGAAGCCGACCCCGCACCCTCGCGAAGGAGAGCAGATGAACGACCAGACCGCAGGCGCCCGGCGGCTGCGCAGCCAGGAGTGGTTCGACAACCCGGAGAACCCCGGGATGACCGCGCTGTACATCGAGCGCTACATGAACTGGGGCCTGACCCGCGAGGAGCTCCAGTCGGGCAAGCCGATCATCGGCATCGCCCAGACGGGCTCCGACCTGTCCCCGTGCAACCGCCACCACCTGCAGCTGGCGGAGCGGGTGCGCGAGGGGATCCGGGAGATGGGCGGGATCGCGTTCGAGTTCCCGGTTCACCCGATCCAGGAGACCGGGCGGCGTCCCACCGCCGCGCTCGACCGCAACCTGGCCTACCTCGGCCTGGTGGAGGTGCTCCACGGCTACCCGCTCGACGGCGTGGTGCTCACGACCGGCTGCGACAAGACCACCCCGGCGTGCCTGATGGCGGCCGCCACGGTGAACATCCCCGCCATCGTGCTCTCGGGCGGCCCGATGCTGAACGGCTGGCACAACGGTGAGCGGACCGGGTCGGGCACGATCGTCTGGAAGGCCCGCGAGCAGCTCGCCGCCGGCGAGATCGACGAGGCGGAGTTCGTCGAGCTCGTCGCCTCCTCGGCGCCCTCCCCCGGGCACTGCAACACGATGGGTACGGCGTCCACGATGAACGGCCTCGCCGAGGCGCTCGGGATGAGCCTGCCGGGGTCGGCCGCCATCCCGGCCCCGCACCGCGACCGCGCGCGCGTCGCCTACCTCACCGGCCGTCGCATCGTGGAGATGGTGGCCGAGGACCTCAAGCCGTCGGACATCCTCACCCGGGAGGCCTTCGAGAACGCGGTGGTGGTGAACTCCGCGATCGGCGGCTCCACGAACGCGCCGATCCACGTCAACGCCATCGCGCGCCACATCGGCGTGGCCCTGGACGTGCGCGACTGGCAGGAGGTCGGCCACCGCGTGCCGCTGCTGGTGGACCTGCAGCCGGCCGGGACCTACCTCGGCGAGGAGTACCACCGCGCCGGCGGCGTCCCGGCCGTCGTCAACGAGCTCATGCGGCACGGGCTCGTCCACGAGGACGCGATGACCGTCAACGGGCGCACGATCGGGGAGAACTGCCGCGACACCCCGCCCGACGGCGTGGTCATCCGCAGGTTCGAGGACGCGCTCGCCCAGGACGCCGGCTTCGTGGTGCTGACCGGCAACCTGTTCGAGAGCGCGATCATGAAGACCAGCGTGATCACCCCGGAGTTCCGGGCCCGTTACCTGTCCGACCCGGAGCGGCCGAACGCCTTCGAGGGCCGCGCGATCGTCTTCGACGGCCCCGAGGACTACCACCGCCGCATCGACGACCCGGAGCTCGGCATCGACGACGGCTGCGTCCTGTTCATCCGCGGCAACGGCCCGGTCGGCTACCCCGGCGCGGCCGAGGTGGTCAACATGCAGCCGCCGACCGAGCTGATCAAGAGGGGCGTGCACGCGCTCCCCTGCGTGGGCGACGGCCGGCAGTCCGGGACCTCGGGCTCCCCGTCGATCCTCAACGCCTCCCCCGAGGCGGCGGTGGGCGGCGGCCTGGCGCTGCTGCGCACCGGGGACACCGTGCTCATCGACCTGGAGCGAGGCCGCGCCGACGTGCTCCTCGACGACGACGAGCTCGCGGTGCGCCGCAAGGAGCTCGACGACCAGCCGTTCCCGGTGCCCGAGTCGCAGACCCCGTGGCAGGAGATCCAGCGCTCGATGGTGGGGCAGATGGCCACCGGCATGGTGCTCGAGCCCGCGGTGGCCTACCAGCGCGTCGCCCAGACGAAGGGCGTGCCTCGCCACAACCACTGAGCACCCACTGGGCACCCACTGGGCACCCACTGGGCGCCCCGATACGGCTGAGCCCTCCCGCGTCCGGTGGACGCAGGAGGGCTCAGCCGCGTTGGGGCGTTCGGACCGGCAGGTCAGTCCACGTCCCGCGCCCGGGCGCTGCCGGTCCGGGCCAGTGACTCGACCTCCGGGGCGCGGCCGTCGAAGGCCCGCGCCGAGCGCTGGTAGGAGTTGCGGATGTGGTTGGCCATCGCCCCCTCCGCGCCGTTCGGGTCGCCCGCCTTGATCGCCTCCCAGATGGTGCGGTGCTCGGTGATGGTGTGCGTCCCGTCGATGTCGACCGGGTAGAGCCGGAAGACGTGCAGGTGGCAGTGGGTCTGCCCGTAGGCGTGCCGCACGACCTCGTTGCCGGCCGCGGCCAGGATCATGTCGTGGAACCGGGTGTCGTGGGTGAGCATCTGCTGCCGCACGTCGCCGTGCTCGTGCGCCGCCTTCTCGAACGAGCTGATCTCCTCGTCGAGGGAGGAGGCCGGGTTCGCCAGCCGGTCGCTCGCCGCGGTCCGGGCCGCCCAGGGCTCCACCAGCAGCCGGAACTCGAAGACCGACCGCAGGCCGGCGAGGTCCAGCATGGGGGTGGTGCGGTAGCCCCGACCGGGCGTGTACACCAGCAGGTCGTCGGCCTCCAGCCGCTGCAGCGCCTCCCGCACCGGCGTCTGCGACACACCCAGGTCGCGGGCGACGGCATCGATGTTGATGCGGGTCCCGGGCGGGATCTCGCCGTCGACGATGGGCATCCGCAGGGCCGCATAGACCTTGCTGACAGCCGCCCCGGACTCACCGGTCGAGGAGCTAGGCCTCGTTGCCACGGGCAACCTCTGCTTTCCGTAGGAGCAAGCGCAACGCAGCACGATCATATGCGATCCACGAGTTCCGTGCCTGAGATGCGCAACTTTTACGATACGCGATGGTCCAGGAAGATTACCGTCGCAGCCGCAGGGCGGTCAGCCCGCCGTCGACGGTGAGGCCGGTGCCGGTGGTGGAGCCGGCGCGGGGATCGGCCAGCATGCAGATCGCCCCCGCCACCTCCTCGGCCGAGACCAGGCGGCCGTGCGGCTGACGCGCCTCCAGGGCGGCCCGTTCCGCCGCCGGGTCCTCGGCGCGGGACAGCAGCCGGCCGATCCAGGGCGTGTCCGCCGTGCCGGGGCTGACCCAGCCGACGCGGATGCCGTCGGCGAGGAGGTCCGCGGCCATCGCGCGGGACGCCGCGACGACCGCTCCCTTGCTCGCGCTGTAGAGGACCCGGTCGGGCAGGCCGACCTCGGCGGCCACTGAAGCGGTGTTGACGATCGCCGGGCACGGCGACCGGCGCAGGTGCGGCAGCGCCGCCCGGGTCACGCGCACCATCCCGAGCAGGTTCACGTCGAGCACCGCCCGCCACTCGTCGTCGGGGTTGTCCTCGACGGCGCCCTGGGCGCCGATTCCCGCGTTGTTGACGAGGATGTCGAGCCGGCCGAGCTGCCGGACCACCTCGTCGACCGCGCCGCGCACGGATGCGTCGTCGGTGACGTCGGCACGCACCGTGAGGGTGCGCTCAGGGACGCCGTCCGGGTCGGCCGTCTCCCGGTCGAGCACGGCCACGGTCGCGCCGTACGACGAGAGGGCGGCAGCGGTCGCCGCCCCGATGCCGGAGGCCCCGCCGGTGACCAGGGCCACCAGGCCGTCGAAGTCGCTCATCTGAAGTCCACCATCTCCTGACGCTGCCTGCCCAGCCCCTCGATCTCGAGCTCGACGATGTCGCCGGGTGCCAGGTAGTCGAACCGCCCGGAGAGGGCCACCCCCTCCGGCGTGCCGGTGAGGATCAGGTCGCCGGGCTCGAGGGTGAGGTACTGGCTCAGGTCCCAGACCAGATGCTCGACGTCGAAGACCATGTCGGCGGTGCTGGAGTCCTGCCGGGCCTCGCCGTTGACCCAGCTGCGCAGCCGCAGGGCGTGCGGGTCGACCTCGTCCGGGGTCACCAGCCACGGGCCCGTCGGGCAGAAGCCGGGGGCGGACTTGCCCTTGCCCCACTGCCCGCCGGACTGCTCGAGCTGGAAGGCCCGCTCGGACAGGTCGTTGCAGAGCACGAACCCGGCGACGTGGCCCAGGGCCTGCTCCGGCGAGGACAGGTAGGCGGTTCGACGGCCGATCACGATCCCGAGCTCGACCTCCCAGTCGGTCTTCTTGCTCCCGGGCGGGATGGTCACCGGGTCCTGGGGACCGACGACCGTGTTCGGCGTCTTGGAGAAGACGATGGGGACCTCCGGCGGGGCGGCCCCTGACTCCGCGGCGTGCGCCGCGTAGTTCATGCCGATGCAGAGGACGGCGCTCGGTCGGGCCACCGGCGCCCCGATCCGCAGCGACGAGGCGTCGGGGAGCTCGCTGAGCTCCCCGGCCTCGCAGGCCCGGCGGGCGCGTTCGAGGCCACCGCCGTCGAGAAACCGGCCGTCGATGTCGTCGGTCACCCCGCTCAGGTCGAGCGCCCGGTCACCGTCCAGGAGCACCGGGCGCTCGGCGCCGGCTGGCCCGAGCCGCGCGAGCCTCATCGGGGCTGCTCGGCGAGCAGGAGCGTGCCGTCGACCCGGCGTGGAATCGCCCGGTAGTCCTCGCGCAGCTCCTCGGGAAGGACGGCCTCGGGGGCGTTCTGCCACACGAAGGGCCGCAGGAACCGGCGGATGGCGGTGACCCCGACCGACGTGTGCTGCGAGTTCGTCGACGGCCACGGCCCGCCATGGTGCTGCGCCCACGACACCCGCACGCCTGTCGGATAGCCGTTGAACAGCAACCGGCCGGCGTGCGGCTCGAGGATCCGGGACAGCTCGGTGACCAGCTCGGTCTCGTCGTCCTCGGCGTGCACCGTGGCCGTCAGCGAGGCCGGCATCCGCTCGACCGCGGCCGCGACCTCCTTCACGTCGTCGTACCTCGCCACGACCACCAGCGGGCCGAAGCACTCCTCGGCCAGCGTCTCGGTCATGTCCCCCGCCCGCGTGGTGAGCAGGGTCGGCGGTACGACGAACCCGTCGCCGTCCGGCGCAGGGCCACGGGCCGCGACCGGCGCACCACCGTTGACGAGCCGGTCGGCGATGGCGTCGAAGGCCTCGTGGATGCGGGCGTTGAGCAGCACGTGGCCCTCACCCCGCTCGGTGAGCGCGCGCAGCTCCTCGACGATCCGGTCCCCCGCCTCGCCCGACGGGACGAACGCGATGCCGGGCTTGGTGCACAGCTGGCCACCGGAGCCGGTCACGGAGCCGAACAGCCCCTGGGCGATCTCCCCGGTGCGGGCCGCCGCGGCTCCGGGCGTCACCACCAGCGGGTTGAGGCTGGACAGCTCGCCGTAGAACGGGATCGGGTCCTCGCGCCGGCTGATCAGGTCCTGCAGCACCCGCCCGGTCGACAGCGCGCCGGTGAAGCTGACCGCCCGGACCACGGGGTGCGCGACCAGCGCCGACCCGGCGTCCTGGCCGAAGACCAGCGACGCGGCGCCCTCGGGCGCGTCGGCCGAGCGCAGCGCCTCGCCGATCGCCTCGAAGGACCGCAGCGACGTCAACGGGTGCGACGGGTGCGCCTTGATCAGCACCGGGCAGCCGGCGGCCAGCGCCGAGGCGGTGTCGCCCCCGACCACCGAGAACGCGAACGGGAAGTTGCTGGCCCCGAACACCGCGACCGGGCCGATCGGGAGCAGCATTCGCCGCAGGTCCGGGCCGGGCCCCAGCGGGGTGTCCCCGGCGTGGTCGATCATCGCCTCGAGGTAGCTGCCTTCCCGCACCGCCTCGGCGAACAGCCGGAACTGGAAAGCCGAGCGGCTCAGCTCCCCGTTCAGCCGCGCGTCCGCAAGACCGGTCTCCTCGCCGGCGATCCGCACCAGGTCCTCACGCGCCGCCTCGAGGGCGTCCGCGAGCGCGTCGAGGAGGCGTGCCCGCCCCTCGCGACCGAGCTGCTCCAGCCCGGCGACCGCCTCCTGCGCCCGCTCCGCGAGCCGCTCCACCTCGGCGGTGGTGGTCTCCTCCACCTCGATCTCGGTGGTCGCCCCCGTGCGGGGGTTCGTGGTGGTGATCAAGTCATCCTCCTCGTGAGTCGGGATCTGCAGGGTTGGTCGGGCTGAGGTTGGTCGGGCTGAGGTTGGTCGAGATTCGGGGTAGCTCGTAGGCCTAGAGCAGGCTGCGTTCGGCCAGGTTGCTCATCAGGGCACGGATCCCGAAGGACCAGGGCTCACACGTGTGGCAGTACCCCACGTCGTTGGTCAGGGTGCCCAGCTCGTCGGCGGAGATGCGGACGCGGTCGCCCTCCTTGTGGGTGAACCCCATGCCCTCCACCTCGCGGTCCACCACGGGCGCGAACATGGTGCCGAGCATCAGCACCACGCCGTCCGGATACTGGTGGGTCGCCTGCAGCTGCTCGACGAGCGCGAGCGGGTCCCGGCTGATCTGCGTCATGTGCGAGACGCCGTCGAGGTGGAACCCGTCCTGGCCGTCGATCTCGAGCCGCACGGTCATCGACCGCACGGTGTCCAGCCCGAAGGTGTCGTCGAACAGCCGCAGCAGGGGCCCGAGTGCGCAGGACGCGTTGTTGTCCTTGGCCTGCGGCAGCAGCAGCGCCGAGCGGCCCTCCACGTCGCGCAGGTTGACATCGTTGCCGAGCATGGCGCCCACGACCCGGCCGGCCGAGGAGACCGCCAGCGCGACCTCGGGCTCGGGGTTGTTCCAGGTCGACGACGCGGGGACACCCACCGGGTTCGACGTACCGACCGCCGCCAGCGTGGGCGCCTTGGTGAAGATCTCCGCATCGGGGCCGATGCCGACCTCGAGGTACTGGCTCCACAGGCCGCGCTCGGTGAGGAACCCCTTGAGCCGGATCGCCGCCTCGGAGCCCGGACGGACCTCCGCCAGGTCGGCGCCGATCTCGTCGAGGATCTGTGCCCGCATCTTCGTCGCCGCCTCGAAATCGCCACGCACACGTTCCTCGATGACGCGCTCGATCATCGAGACCGCGAAGGTGACGCCGGCGGCCTTGAGCGTCTGCAGGTCGACCGGGGCGAGCAGCCACGGACGACGCTCGTCGCGGGTGGACGCCGGGGTGTTGGCGAGGATGTCCGCGAAGTCGCCGAGGCGTCGCCCCGCGGACCGGCGCGCGGCCGCGGCGGGGTCCGGCTGCTCGCACAGGTCGCGCACCGTCGGGTACGACGCGCTCAGGTCGAAGACGCCGTCCTCGCGCACCAGGACCGGCGACGGCCCCGGCCCGGCGGGATCCCAGACCCGGCCGACGAGCGTCCCGGTGCACCCGTCGGCGGGCAGGGCGCGCGCCACTTCCTCGCGGTCGGCCGCCGTGCCGGCCGTCGGTCGCTCGGTCATCGTCACAGCACCTTGCTCAGGAAGTTCTTGGTGCGCGTGTGCTGGGGATCGCCGAAGAGCTGGGCCGGCAGCCCTTCCTCGACGACCACCCCGCCGTCCATGAAGATGGCCCGGTCGGCGACCTCGCGGGCGAAGCCCATCTCGTGGGTGACCACGACCATGGTCATGCCCTCACGGGCGAGGTCCTTCATGACAGTGAGCACCTCACCGACGATCTCCGGGTCCAGCGCCGAGGTGGGCTCGTCGAAGAGCATCACCGCTGGGTTCATGGCCAGCGCGCGGGCGATCGCGACGCGCTGCTGCTGCCCGCCGGACAGGCTGCTGGGGTAGGCGTGGGTCTTGTCGCCGAGCCCGACCTTCCCGAGCAGCGCGAGTGCCCGCTCGCGGGCCTCCTCCTTGGAGGTCTTGAGCACCTTCATCGGCGCGAGCATCACGTTGTCGACGACCTTCAGGTGCGGGAACAGGTTGAAGTGCTGGAAGACCATGCCCACCTCGCGCCGGACCGCGTTGATGTCGGTCTTGCCCTGGGAGAGCTCGTGGCCGTTGACCGAGACCGACCCCGACGTGATGCCCTCCAGGCCGTTGAGACAGCGCAGCAGCGTGCTCTTGCCGGAGCCGGACGGCCCGATGAGGCAGACCACCTCCTGCTCGTCGACGTGGCAGTCGATGCCCTTGAGCACCTCGTTGCTGCCGTACTTCTTGTGGAGGTCCTTGACGATGATCATGCGACACCTTCGAGATGGAGGGCCTGGGGGTGTTCCTCGACGTCCGGGACGCGGTCCTGGACGCCGCTGCGGTTCTCGTACCAGCGGCCGAGCCTCGAGACGCCGTAGCAGATGACGAAGTAGAGGGCGGCCACCACGGAGTAGGTGGTGATGGGGTCGGCGGTCAGGTTGCTGACGATCGTGCCGGCGTGGGTCAGCTCCACGAACCCGATCACGGTGACCAGCGAGGAGTCCTTGATGAGCGCGATGAGGAAGCCGATGGCCGGCGGCACCGCGATCCGCATCGCCTGCGGCATCACCACGAAGCGGTACTTGTGGGCGTAGCCGAGTCCGAGGGCGGAGGCGGCCTCGAGCTGCCCCTTGGGGACCGCGTTGATGCTGCCGCGGAAGATCTCGGCCATGTAGGCGGCGCTGAAGGCGGTCAGCGCGATCACCGCGGTGGCGAAGGCCGAGAGTCCCACGTTCGGGAAGATCAGCGGGATGCCGAAGTAGGCGAAGAACACCAGGATCAGCAGCGGGATGCCGCGCACGAAGTAGACGTAGACCGCCGCGACCCAGCGAGCGACGCGGAGCGGCGACGTGGCCGCCAGCGCGAGCACCATTCCGAGGATGGTGCCCAGGACGCCGGAGGTCACGCACAGCGCGATCGTCCACCCGGCGCCGCGCAGCAGCGACTCGAAGTCGTGCCAGTTGAAAGACCTAAGCATTGTTCCGGACCCCCCACCTGAAGAAGTACGACTCGGTGAGTCGCGACGCCAGCACGAGCACCCCGGAGACGACGAAGTAGAGCAGGCCGCCGACCGCGAGGATCTCGAACGTGCGATAGGTCTGGTTGTTGATGTTGAGGATCGAGTTCATCAGCTCCGGCAGCCCGATGATCGAGGCGATCGACGAGGCCAGGAACAGCAGGATGAACTGGTTGGTCAACGCCGGGAACACGTTGCGCGTGGCCGGCATGAACACGATGTAGCGGAAGACCTGCGAGCCCTTCATGCCCAGGGCGTGGCCCGCCTCGCGCAGGCCGTGTGGCACCGACTCGAAGCCGGCACGGTAGATCTCGGCGGTGTAGGCCGAGTTGTTCAGCGTCAGCGCGACGATGCCGGCCCAGGTGGGGTTCAGGTTCAGGCCGGCCTGGGGCAGCCCGAAGTAGATGAGGTAGAGCTGCACCAGCAGCGGTGTGTTGCGGAAGACCTCGATGTAGGCCCGGCTCACCGCTGGTACGACGGGCAGAGAGCTCGCCTTGCCGAGGTAGAGCACCACTCCGAGGGCGCTCCCGACGGCCATCGCGATCAGGGTGATGTAGATGCTGGTCCACAGCGCCGCGCCGAGCTGCGAGGCGTACGGCAGCAGGTCACCGAAATAGAAGGTCATGGCAGGGTCCTACCGATTCTGGTCTGCGGCAGGGCAGTCAGCAAGAACTGGCCGCCCTGCCGCACACCGCGGCTGCTACTTCAGGAAGTCGGGCATCGGCTGGCTCAGCCACTTCTGGCTGGCGGCGTCGTTCTCGCCCGACACGTTGTAGTTGCGGATGAAGTTGTTCAGGTAGGTGAGCCAGACCTGGTCACCCTGCTGGACACCCATGGCCATCAGCGACGGCTCCAGGACCGGGCCCTGGAGGACCCGCAGGCTCGAGTCCTTCTGCACCAGCTGCGGCACGATCACGTTGTTCTCGATGAGCGCGTCGACCTTGCCGCTCTTGAGCGCCTGGACGGAGTCGGCGAAGGAGTTGAACAGCGCCGGCTTCGCCTTGGGGAAGTGCGCTTCGAGGATCTGCTGCCCGATGCTGCCGCGGCTGGCCGAGACCGACTTGCCGGCCAGGTCGTCGTAGCTGTGGATCGAGGAGCTCTTGGGCACCGCGATCAGCGTGCCGCCGGCGGCGTAGGGAATGGTGAAGCCAACCTGCTGGGCCCGCTCGTCGGTGGCGGTGAAGGACGCGATCATCACGTCGGCCTTGTCCGACTGCAGCATCGGGATCCGCGACTCGTTGGTCACCGGGATGAACTTGATCTTCGCCCCGAGCGCCGTGCCGAGCGCCTTGGCGATCTCGATGTCGAAGCCCTCGAAGCTGCCGTCGGACTTCTGCACGCCCCACGGCGCCGCCTCGGACTGCACGCCGATCCGGATGGTGTGCGACTTCAGCACCCGGGTCAGGTGGCTGTCCGACACCGAGCTGGTGCCGCCTCCCCCGCCCGACGCGTTCGCGCCGCTCGACGTGCAGCCCGCGGTGAGGGCCGCGAGCGCCACGACGACTCCGGCCAGGATTTTCTTCCGTGCCCCAACCATGTTGTTCCCTTCGGTGTGTGTGCTGGTGCTGTGCTGACGGTGGCCGGTCGGCCCTCAGACCTCTGCGGGGGTCATGTGCGGCTCGGTGACCGCGGCACGCTCGCCGACCTCCTGCCAGCCGGCTCCGCCGGGGAAGGTCCACCGCTGCCGCGAGTCGGCGAGCATCTCGGCGCCGATCCCGGGCTGCGCGGGGGCGACGTACCGGCCCTGCTGCACCCGCGCCGGCTCGACGAAGTGCTCGTGCAGGTGGTCGACGTACTCGATGAAGCGGCCGTCCTCGCTGCCGCTGACCGCCGCGTAGTCGAAGAACGAGAAGTGCTGGACCAGCTCGCACAGGCCCACGCCGCCGGCGTGCGGGCAGACCGGGACGCCGAAGCGCGCGGCGAGCAGCAGGTTGGCGATGTTCTCGTTGATGCCGCCGACGCGGGTGGCGTCGATCTGCATGACGTCGATGGCCTCGGCCTCGAGCAGCTGCTTGAACACGATCCGGTTCGCGACCGCCTCGCCGGTGGCGACTCGGATCGGCGTGACGCCCCGGCGGATGGTCGCGTGGCCGAGGACGTCGTCGGTGCTGGTCGGCTCCTCGATCCAGTAGGGCTCGAACTCGGCCAGCTGCTGCATCCATGCGACCGCCTCGTCGACGTCCCACCGCTGGTTGGCGTCGACGGCGACGGGGACGTCGGGGAAGTTGCTGCGCATCAGCCCGAGCCGACGACGGTCGTCCTCGAGGCTCCCGCCGACCTTGAGCTTGATCATCCCGAAGCCGTCGCGGACGGCCTCCTCGGACAGGCGGACCAGCTTCTCGTCGCTGTAGCCGAGCCAGCCCGGGGAGGTGGTGTAGGCGGGGAAGCCGTCCGCCTTCAGCGACGCGATCCGCTCCGCCTTGCCCTCCTCGCCCTTGCGGAGGATGTCGAGCGCCTGCTCGGGCGACAGCGCGCTGCGGATGTGCGTGAAGTCGACGCAGGCGACGATCTCCTCCGGCGACATCTCCGCGAGCAGCAGCCACAGCGGCTTGTTCTCGCGGCGGGCACGGAGGTCCCACAGCGCGTTGACCAACGCCCCGCAGGCCATCTGGGACACGCCCTTCTCCGGGCCCAGCCAACGCATCTGGGAGTCGTGGACCAGGCGCTTCGACGCGCCCCCGAGATCGCCGACGAGCTCGTCGGCGTCGAGGCCGAGGAGCAGCTCTCCGTAGACGTCCACGGCGTGGGTGACGATGTCGTTGCCACGCCCACAGGTGAACACGAAGGCATGACCCTCTTCGCCGTTGTCGAGGCGGACAGTCACATAGGCGGCCGAGTAGTCGGGGTCGACGTTGACGGCGTCGGAACCGTCGAGCTCGAGCGAGGTGGGGAACCGGACGTCTTGCGTGACGACCGAAGCGACTGTGGGCACGATGCGGAGCCTCTCGTTCGGAATCCTATAGGCATTGGAACGAAGATATAGTGCGCGGCGTCACACGTCAACACCTGTGGCGAGGCGGCGGTCCGGGCGCGCCCTCCGAACGAATGCCCGGCCGACGGGCGCAGCGTAGACGCTGCGCCGCCGCGCGGCTGTCCGCGGGCCCTCCACGAGAGACGCCCGGGCAGCGCTCACGGTCACCCGCGGGCAGCAGCGGAGCAGCCGTCGCCCTGGCGATTCTGTGGGTTTCGTGCACGATCCGCCCGAAGTGCTGAGTGTCTCCGGCGCGGCGAGCCGCCGCTATCTCACATCAGCCCGCGGACGGCCCGCTGCGGAGGCCGCGCGCCGCGGATCGTGGCGACCATGTCGAGCACCTGCCGGGTCTCGGTGACCTGGTGCGCCCGGTAGACGCGGGCGCCGTGCCAGGCGCAGATGGCGGTCGCCGCCAGCGTGCCGGTGAGCCGCTCGCCGACCGGCAGCCCGAGGGTCTCCCCGACGAAGTCCTTGTTCGACAGCGAGACCAGCACCGGCCACCCGGTCGCGGTCATCTCATCCAGGCGACGGGTGACCTCGAGGGAGTGCCAGGTGTTCTTGCCGAAGTCGTGGGCGGGGTCGATCAGCACGCTGCTCGGGATCGACGCCGGCGGCCACCGCGCGTTCGGCGTAGGCGACGGTGTCGGCGACCGCGGCCGCCACCACGTCGTCGTACCCCGCCCGCCACGGCCTGGTGCGCGGCTTGACCCCGCCGGTGTGCGTGCACACCAGGGCCGCGCCGTACTCCCCCGCCACCGCGGCCAGCTCCGGGTCCGCGCCGCCCCAGGCGTCGTTGAGCAGGTCGGCGCCGGCCTCGCACACCGCGCGGCCGACCTCCGCCCGCCAGGTGTCGACGCTGATCACCAGGCCGGGGAACTCCTCGCGCACCGCGGCGACGAACCCGACGACGCGGCGCTTCTCCTCCTCCACCCCGATCTCCTCGCCGGGCGCGGCCTTGATCCCGCCGATGTCGACGATCTCCGCGCCCTCGGCGACGACCTCGCGCACCCGCTCGAAGGCCTTCTCCTCGGCCCACGTGGCGCCCTTGTCGTAGAACGAGTCCGGAGTCCGGTTGACGATCGCCATCACCAGCAGTGCGTCGTCGTCGAACTCGCGCCGGCCCAGCCTCAGCACGGGCTGTCCGCGGGCGCGCGGTAGCCGGCGACCGTCACCGCGGGCGGTCGTTCGCGCAGGTCGACCTCGCGCTCGACCGGGACGGTGGCGCCGGCGAGCAGGTCGAACTGGCGCAGCACGGCGCCCTCGCGGTCCACCCCGCGGCCCGCCCGGTCCTCGACCACGGCCAGCTGCTGCAGCGACATCGCGGCGAGCTCGCGCAGGCCCTGGTGGCTGTGCCGGCGCACCCCGAGGTCCACCTGCGCGACCGCGTCCAGGCCCCGGGCCAGGTAGGTGTCGACGAGCGCGGCCAGCTCGACGCCGTACCCACTCGGCACCGAGAGCGTCTCGAGCAGGCCGCGCCGGACCGCCCACTCGCCGGCCAAGGGCTGGACGACGGCGGTCAGCTCCGGCCAGTGCAGCGCCAGCAGCGGCCGGGCGACGACCTCGGTGACCCGCCCGCCCTCCAGCGGCACGCCGGGGGCCGACGACGACCACGGGCGCTCGTAGTAGCCCTTCACCAGGTCCACGCCGGCCTCGGCCAGCAGCGGGCCGAGCAGACCGGTCACGAAGTGGGTGTCCCACTCGACCAGGTCCGCGTCCAGGAACACCAGCAGGTCGCCGGTGGTCACGAACAGCGACTTCCACATCGCCTCGCCCTTGCCGGGGCGCGTGCCGAGCTCGGGACGCACCGTGGCCGCGGCGTGCACCACGGCTCCGGCGTCGCGGGCGACGGCGGCCGTGGCGTCGGAGGAGTCGGAGTCGATCACCACGACCTCGTCGACGAGCGGCTGGGCGTCCACCAGGTCGGCCCGGACCCGGCGTACGACGTCGCCGACGGTCGCCGCCTCGTTGCGGGCCGGGACGACCACGCTGACCCGGTGCCCGCCGGCCGCCTTCGCCGCCAGCAGCCGGTCGGTGTCCCAGCGCCGCCAGTCGTAGGAACGGCGCTCGAACCAGTCCTGACTCACGCTGTGCAGACTATCCGGGTCCGCCTGTCACCCTCAGACGTCCGTGACCCGAAGCCCCGAGTGCGCCTTGTAGCGACGGTTGACGCTGATCAGGTTCGCGGTCAGGGCCTCGACCTGGTGGGCGTTGCGCAGCCGCCCGGCGTAGATGCCGCGCATCCCGGGGATGGTGCCGGCCAGCTCGCGGACCACGTCGGTGGCTTCCCGGTCGTCGCCGAGCACCAGCACGTCGGTGTCCATCGCGTCGACCTCGGGGTCCTCGAGCAGCACCGCGCTGACGTGGTGGAACGCCGCGACGACCCGGCTGTCGGGCAGCAGCGCCTCTGCCTGCTGGGCGGCCGAGCCCTCCTCGACCGGCAACGCGTAGGCGCCCCGCTTGTCGAAGCCGAGCGGGTTCACGCAGTCGACGACGATCTTGCCGGCGAGGACCGGCGCGAGCTCGGCCAGCAGCTCGCGGTGGCCGTCCCACGGCACCGCCACCACCACGATGTCCCCGCGACCGGCGGCGTCGGCGTTGGCCGCGCCGGTGACCACGCCTCCGGTCGCCTCGGCCAGGTCGGCCGCGGTCGCCCCGGCGCGCTCGGCGCTGCGGCTACCGATGACGACGCTCAGGCCGGCGGCGGCGAACCGGCGGGCCAGGCCGCGTCCTTGCGGGCCGGTCCCGCCGAGGACGGCGACGGTCTGGTTCTCGAGGGCGCTCATGCGCGGGAGTCCTTCAGCATGATGCCCATCCTGTCGTGCCGGGCGCGCGACGCGGCGGCCGGTGTCCCACCGGGCGGACGGACCCCAGACGTCATACGAGGTGGCGGCTCGGGCGACCGCAGCGCATGACGCACCCCGCGACGTCATACGAGGTGGCGGCTCGGGCGACCGCAGCGCATGACGCACCCCGGGACGTCATACGGGGCGCCTCACCAGCGGCAGAGCGGGGCGTGGCCGTGCAGCACGCGCCCGAGCCGGTAGGCACCCAGCATCGGCACCAGCGGCCGCCCCAACGACTGGTAGGGGCGCGAGCCTGCCTCCGACACCGTCCAGAGCAGCCGGCCGCGGCGCTCGATGTCCTCCGCGCCGGGCACGAAGGCCAGCCGGCTGCCCGGTGGACGCAGCTTCCCGCAGCCGGCCGTGGAGGCGGTGTACGTCGGAGGGCCACCGTCGAGGGTGGTGGCGCCCTGGGCCCGCCGCGGAGCGACGCCGACCCGTCGAGGCGTCACCCGCTGGCCGCGGTCGAAGCCGGGGCTGGCGCTGCGACGGGAGGCGACGAGCACCTGTCGCCCGGGCGCCAGCAGGTCGGCCAGGTCGTAGAAGAAGACACGGCCGCGCCCACGTCCGCTGAACTCCCCCACCCCGAGACGGCCCTCGCCACCCGGCACCAGGAACGACCCGCGCACCGGACGCTCGAGCCGCCAGCCCCGCACCACCGGATCGCCCTTCCCGACGCGGTCGGGGTCCAGCAGCCACAACCGGTCGGTCTCGGCCAGCCACAGTCCGGCCGCGGTCAGCTGCAGCCCGCCTCCGTGGCGGCACATCACCGGCTCGCGCTCGCCGACCGCGCCGACGATCGTGTCGACGAAGGCGAGCTCCTCCCCGGTCAGGCGGACGTGCACGACCTGGCAGGGCCGGTGGCCGAGCCGGTCGTCGTCGCGGTAGCCGCTCACCCACGCGGTGTCGCCGTCGAGCGCCAGGCCCTGCGGCACGAAGTCGTCGTCGGCGTGCGGCAACCACATCGCCCGGCAGAGCGCGCGGGCGCCGGGGAAGACCGCGAGCGCCTGGTCGTCGAGGTACTCCGGACGGGTCCCCGCGAAGTCGTCCAGGGTCAGGGTGCCGCAGCCGCCGTGGCTCGGAGCGCTGCCGCCGCCCAGCGAGCACGCGGACAGCAGGAGGACGAGAGCCACCACCCACCACCGCACCCGGTCAGTATTCCCCGACTTGTCGGGGAGGATGGCGCACATGGACGCCTCGACCGACCCCGGACCGCTGCTGTACCTCGACCGTGCCACCGTCCGTCGCCTGCTGCCGCCGGTGGACGAGCTGCTGGACCACCTCGCACGGACGTACGTCGAGATGGCCCGCGGCCGCGTCGAGAACCCGGCCAAGATCGGGGTGCACCCCCGGCCCGACGCGTTCCTGCACGCGATGCCCGCGCACCTCGCCGCGCAGGACGTCACCGCGCTGAAGTGGGTCAGCGCATTCCCGGGCAACCGCCGCGCCGGGCTGCCCACCATCGCCGGCCTGGTCGTGCTCAACGACTCCGCCACCGGGCTGCCGGTCGCGGTCATGGACGCCACCGAGATCACCGCGGTGCGCACCGCGGTCGCGAGCGGGGTGAGCATCCGCCACCTCGCGCACCCGGGCTGGTCCCGCGTCGGCATGCTCGGGTACGGCGAACAGGGCCGCCAGCACGCCGCCGTGGTGCGTGCGCTGAACCCCTACGCCGAGATCCGGGTGTACGGCGGACCGCGGCTGGTCGGTCCGCAGCCGGGGGTGCAGGTCGTGGCCGAGGCTCGGGCAGCCGTCGAGGGCGCCGACGTGGTGGTGACTGCGGTGCCGATGACGAAGCGGCCCGAGCCGGTGGTCGAGCGGGCGTGGCTGCCCGCGCGCTGCCTCGTCGTACCCGTCGACTTCGACGCCTCGGTGCCACCCTCCCTGGTCGACACCGCCGACGACTTCGTGGTCGACGACGAGGCGCAGTTCGCCCACTACCGCGCGCTCGGCTCGTTCGCGGGCTGGCGGGCGCCGGCCCGGTCGCTCGGAGCCGCGCTGCAGGAGGAGCCGCGCGGGGACCTCCGGGTCTCCTGCAGCCTCGGGGTGGGCGCCGTCGACGCCGCGGTGGCCGCGCTCGTGCGGCAGCGGGCGGAGCAGGCCGGGGCGGGGACCGCGCTGCCCCGGTAGACAGAGGCGGGGCCGCGGCGTCACGCTCGACGTCCGGGGACCCGGGGCTGGACCACACCCCCGTCGCCCCAAATGTGTGTGCGAGCGCTATCGGTGCCCCGCGGTGCCGGAAATAGGTTGTCGAGCCATGCAGACCACCGACCCCGGCGAGAGCACGGCGCCGTCACCTGACCTCAGCGGCAAGCGCGCCGTCGTCACCGGCGGCGCGAGCGGCATCGGCGCCGCCGTGGCCGCCCGCCTCGCCGCCGCCGGCGCCCACGTGGTGGTCGCCGACCGCGACGCCGAGGGAGCCCGGCGGGTGGCCGACGACGTGGGCGGCGAGGCCTGGGTCGTCGACCTCGGAGACACCGCGCAGCTGGCCGACCTCCGGCTCGAGGCGGACGTGCTGGTCAACAACGCCGGCATCCAGCACGTCTCCCCGGTCCACGAGTTCCCGCCGGACCGGTTCGCGCTGATCCTGCGCCTCATGCTGGAGTCGCCGTTCCTGCTCTCCCGCGCCGCGCTCCCCCACATGTACGACCGTGGCTGGGGCCGCATCGTGCACATCTCCAGCGCCCACGGCCTGCGGGCCAGCGCCTTCAAGGCCGCCTACGTCACCGCCAAGCACGGTCTCGAGGGGCTGTCCAAGGTGCTCTCCCTGGAGGGCGCCGAGCGCGGCGTGACCAGCAACTGCGTGAACCCCGGCTACGTCCGCACCCCGCTGGTGGAGAAGCAGGTCGCCGACCAGGCGGCCGCACACGGCATCTCCGAGGACGAGGTGCTCGCCAAGGTGATGCTGACCCGCTCGGCGATCAAGCGGCTGATCGAGCCCGAGGAGGTCGCCGGCGCGGTGGCCTACCTGTGCTCGCCCGAGGCACGGTTCATGACCGGGACCGACCTGGTCCTCGACGGCGGGTGGTCTGCGCGGTAGTGGCCAGGCCCGTCCCCGACCGCGGCCGGCGCCGGTGACCCGGGCGCCCGGGCCTCCGCCGCTGCCCGGCGGAAGCGGGCGGCGGGTGCAGCGGCAGCTGCCATCGGTCACAATGACCCGGATGGCGGGACTCGAGTTCCTCGAGCTGCTGGCTCGCGATGCCGCCCCGGTCGAGTTCGAGGGGCCGCTGCTCGCTGCCCGCGCGGCCGGGGCCGACGCCGAGAAGCTCCAGGAGCTCGAGCGGGCGAAGGTGCTCGCGCTGCAGGTCCGTGCCGTGCTCGAGGGCCGGCGCCGCCGCGAGACCGAGCTGTCCGCGCTGTTCGAGACCGCCAGCGACCTCGCCGCGCTCAACGACGTCGACGACGTGCTCGAGGCGATCGTGCACCGGGCGCGCCAGCTGCTGCAGAGCGACGTCGCCTACCTCTCGCTCAACGACGACCACCGCGGCGACACCTACATGCGGGTCACCGAGGGCATCATCGCGCCGTCCTTCCGCGCGGTCCGGCTCCCGATGGGCGCCGGCCTCGGGGGCCTGGTGGCCCAGTCGGCGACGCCGTACGCCACGCCCGACTACTTCGAGGACGAGCGGTTCCGGCACACGCGCGGCATCGACACCGCGGTGCACGACGAGGGGCTGCGGTCGATCCTCGGCGTGCCGCTGCTGCTCGGCAAGCAGGTCATCGGCGTGCTCTACGCGGCCAACCGCGACGTGCGCCCGTTCGGCCGGGAGGCGGTGGCGCTGCTCGTCTCCCTGGCCGCGCACGCGGCGATCGCGATCGACAACGCACGGCTGCTGTCGGAGACCCAGCTCGCGCTGAGCGAGCTGGAGGCGGCCAGCGAGCTGCTGCGGCGGCGCACCGACAGCGTCGAGCGCGCGGCGGACGCCCACGACCGGCTGACCCGCATCGTGCTGCATGGCGGCGGGACCGACGACGTGGTCCGCGAGGTCCGCGAGGTGCTCGGAGGCGAGGTGGTGGTCACCGACCCGGCGGGCGCGGTGCTCGCCTCCACCGACGCGGCGACCCCGCCCACGAAGGAGGAGCGGGCCGTCGCGCGCCGCGCCCTCGAGCAGAGCTGGACCGCCGGCGGTCGCGGCGTCTTCGCCACCCCGGTGGTCGCGGGCGCCGACCAGCTCGGCGTGATCGTGCTGCGGCGCGAGGGCACCCTCGAGCAGGCCGACCAGCGCATCCTCGAGCGTTCCGCGCTGGTCACCGCGCTGCTGCTGCTGTTCCGCCGCGGTGTCGCGGAGGCCGAGGGCCGGGTCCGCGGCGAGCTGCTCGAGGACCTGCTCACCGGCGCCGACCGCGACCCCGCGGGCCTGCGGGAGCGTGCCCGGATCCTCGGCGCGGACCTCGACCGTCCGCACGCGGTGGTGGTGACCGAGCTCGACGGCGACCGCCTCCGGGTCGGCCAGGCCGGCGCCTACGTGGCCGGCACCAACGGCGGGTTCGCCGCGCTGCACGAGGGCCGGCTGGTCGCGATCCTCCCCGACCGGGAGCCGCACGAGGCGGCCACCATCCTCGTCGACGGGCTGCGCGCCGCCAGTGGCCGCCGGCTGACCGCGGGCGCCGCCGGGCCCGCCGCCGGGCCGGCCGGGATCGTCGCCGCCCACGACCAGGCCGGGCAGTGCCTCGACGCGCTGCTCTCCCTGGGCCGCACCGGCGAGGTGGCCACCACCGACGACCTCGGCTTCGTCGGCCTGCTCCTCGGCGCCGGCAAGGACGTCGGGGCGTTCGTGCGGGCGACGATCGGACCGGTGCTGGACTACGACGCGAGCCGCCACACCAAGCTGGTCGGCACCCTCGAGACCTACTTCCGCCACGGCGGCAACCTCACCCGCACCGCGGCGGACCTGCACGTGCACGTCAACACGGTGACCCAGCGGCTGGAGCGGGTCTCCCGGCTGCTGGGCGAGCAGTGGCAGGAGCCGGAGCGCCAGCTCGAGGTGCAGCTGGCGCTCCGGCTCCATCGCCTCGTGCGTTAGTCCGCCGGCCGCTCGGGCTGCTCGCCCGGGCTCGACGTACGGCGTCCCCGCCGGCTCAGCCACAGGTGGCGGGCGGTGCCCCAGACGCCGCGGCGGAAGAGCAGCACCACGAGCACGAACACGCTTCCCGTGATCAGGTCGATGCCCTCGAAGCCGGAGGAGGCGAGCTGGTCGGCGAGCACGACGATGATGAACGCGCCGGCGATGCCGCCCCACAGGGTGCCGATGCCGCCGAGGACGGTGATCAGCACGACCTCGCCGGAGGTGGTCCAGCTGAGCGCGGGCAGGGCGACGAAGCCGTGCCCGACGGCGTAGACGCCACCGGCGAGCCCGGCCAGGCCGGCGGAGAGCACGAAGGCGATCACCTTGTACTTCTCCACGTCGTAGCCCAGGGCGCGGGCACGCGGGGAGTTGTCGCGCACCGCGACCAGGACCCTGCCGAACGGCGAGTGCACGATCCGCCAGGCGGCCCACATGCCGAGGGCGATGATCGGGATCGCGGCGTAGTAGAAGTAGAACGCCTCGGTCTCGACCAGCTCGACGCCGAAGAACGACTTGGGCACGCCCTGCAGGCCGTTCTCACCGCCGGTGAGACCGCTCCACTGGTAGGCGACGAAGAACACCATCTGGCCGAAGGCCAGGGTGACCATCGCGAAGTAGATGCCCGAGCGGCGCACCGACAGGTAGCCCACCGGCAGCGCGAGCAGCATCGCGAAGACCGCGCCGGCCAGGATCGCGACCGGGAACGGCACCCCGACGTGCACCGCGACCAGCCCGGTGACGTAGGCCGAGCCGCCCCAGAAGGCCGCGTGGCCGAAGGACAGCAGCCCGGTGAACCCGAGCAGGATGTCGAGGGCGACCGCGAACAGCGCCCACGCGGCGATGTCGATCGCCACCGGCGGGTAGATGAACCACGGCAGCGCGAGCGCGACGGCCAGGCCGACCGCCAGCAGCACCCAGCGCTGCCAGGGGCGGCCGCCGACCATCGCCCGGTGGGCTTCGGCCGAGGAGGTTCCGGCGACGACCGAGGTGGCGGAGGTGCTCATGCGGTCTCCTCCCGTCCGAAGAGGCCGCCCGGGCGTACCAGCACCACGACGGCCATCAGGACGAAGATCAGGATCTGGGCGTAGGTGGGGGCGTAGGCCTGGCCGAACGCCTCGACGAGGCCGACCAGGAACCCGGCGACCACGGCTCCGAAGATCGATCCGAGCCCGCCGATCACCACGACGGCGAACAGGATGATCACGAAGTTGCTGCCCATGTCGGCGGTGATCGCGCGCATCGGTGCCGCGAGGACTCCCGCCAGGCCGGCCAACGCGACGCCGAAGCCGAACACCGGGGTCACCCAGCGGCCGACGTTGATGCCGAGGGCGCGGGCCAGGTCGGACTTCTCGGTGGAGGCCCGGACGATCATGCCGATGCGGGTGCGGGTCATCAGCAGCCACACCAGCAGGCAGACCACCAGGGAGAACCCGAGCACGAACAGCTGGTACTTCGGCAGCGAGACGCCGAGCACCCCCAGCCGGCCGTTGAGCGCCTCGGGCTTGGTGTAGGGCAGCCCGGAGACGCCGTACCGGAGCTTGACCAGGTCGACGAGCACCAGGGTCAGGCCGAAGGTCAGCAGGAAGTTGTAGAGCGGGTCCAGCGCGAGCAGCCACCGCACCAGCAGCCGCTCGACCAGGATGCCGAAGGCGAACATCAGCACCGGGACGACCAGCAGCGCCCACCACAGGTTCAGGTGCAGGGTGCTCAGCAGCACCGCGGTCGCCACCGCGCCGAGCATGTAGAACGCCCCGTGGGCGAAGTTCACCACGCCCAGCACCCCGAAGATGATGGCCAGCCCGAGCGCCGAGAGAGCGTAGAAGCTCCCGGCGGCCAGGCCCTGGACCAGGTATTGCAGAACTGCGTTCATGGGTTCCTTCTCCCGGACGGTGCCCCGGGCGTCACGCGGACGCCCGGGGCACCGGAGGCGGTGGTCAGCTGCCCATCGAGCAGCCGGACTCGGAGGCCGGCATGAAGGCCTCGTTGGCCGGAATGGTGTTCAGGATGTTCTCGAGGTCCCAGGACTCGGTGACCTCGCTGGGCTTCTTGACCTGCGCGAGGTAGGCGTCGTGGATCACGTTGTGGTCCTCGGGGCGGACGTAGCCGTTGCGCAGGAAGACGTCGTTGATCTTCTTGCCCTCCAGGGCGGAGACGACCTTGTCGGCGTTGTCGGTGCCGGCCTGCTGGACCGCCTCGAGGTACTGCAGGGCCGCCGAGTAGTTGGCCGCGTGGGCGAACGACGGGCGCACCCCGGTCTGCTTCATGAAGCGATCCGCGAAGGCCTGGTTCTGCTTGTCGTAGTTCCAGTACCACGGCGTCGTGAACTTGGTCCCGGCGAACTGGTCGGCACCCACCGAGTGGATGTCGGTGATGAACATCAGGCCGACCGCGAGGTCGATGCCCTTGTCCCGCAGCCCGGCCTCGTTGTACTGCTTCACCACGTTGATCAGGTCACCGCCGGCCTGCATGGTGCCGATCACGTCGGGGTGCTTCGAGGCGGCCTTGGTGAGGAACGTCGCGAAGTTGTCGTTGGGGAACGGCGTGGCGATGGTGCCCACCACCTTCCCGCCGGCGGACTGGACGGCGCTCTTGAAGGACTTCGTCATGTCCTGGCCGAAGGCGTAGTCGGGGTAGATGATCTCCCACGTCTTGCCCCCGTTCTTCGTCACCGTGGTCCCGGTGCCGTGGGCGAGCATGTAGGTGTCGTAGGCCCAGTGGAAGGTGTACTTGTTGCACTGGTCGCCGGTCAGCTCGGTGGTGCCGGCACCGATGTCGAGGAACAGCTTGTGCTTCTGGGCGGCCACGCCGGCCACGGCGAGCGCCGCCGACGAGGTCGGTACGTCGAGGATGACGTCGGCGCCCTCGCGGTCGTAGAGCTCCTGCGCCTTGGTGTTCGCCACGTCGGGCTCGTTCTGGTGGTCGGCCGAGGTCACCTCGATGTCCGTGACCACCGCCTTGTCGCCGTACTTCTTCTTGTAGTCGGCGACGGCCATCTTCACGGCCTTGACGCTGTCGGGCCCGGACAGGTCCTTGTAGACACCGGACTGGTCGTTGAGGACAGCCAGCACCACCTTGTTGCCGGTGAAGTCGCCGCCCGACGAGCTCGGGCCGCCGCCGCAGGCGCTCAGCACGAACGCGCTCGACATCAGCGCGGCCGCACCGGCCGCGATCTTCTTCCTCATTGCGATTGCTCTCTCTCCATGGTTGCGGTTGTCCTGTGATGCCTGTGGTGCAGCAGAGTCAGATGCCGAGATGCTCGAGCAGCTCGGTCTCCCGCTCGACGAACTGGTGGTTGTCGAGCGCCTCGACGACGCGTCCCTGGGCCAGCAGGTAGTGCCGGTCGGCGACGGTCGCGGCGAACTTCACGTTCTGCTCGATCAGCAGCACGCTGGTCCCCGACGCCTTGACGTCGCGGATGATCTCCCCGATGCGGGACACGATCACCGGCGCGAGGCCCTCCGAGGGCTCGTCGAGCAGCAGCAACCGCGCCCCGGTGCGCAGCACCCGCGCCAGCGCGAGCATCTGCTGCTCGCCGCCCGAGAGCGTGGTGCCCGGTGCCCGGCGCCGGTCGGCCAGCACCGGGAACGACTCGTAGACCTTCTCGAGCGGCCAGCCGCGGTCGGAGACCACCGGCGGCAGCAGGAGGTTCTCCTCGACCGTCAGCGTCGCGTAGACCCCGCGGTCGTCCTGCACCCAGCCCATCCCGGCCCGGGCGCGCTTGTGCGGCGCCCCGCCGGTGACGTCCTTGCCGCCGAAGCGCACCGCGCCCTTGACCTGGCGGTGCAGCCCGATCAGGCTGCGCAGCAGGGTGGTCTTCCCGGCGCCGTTGCGCCCGACCAGGGTGACCACCTCGCCGTCGCCGACGTCGAGCGTCACGTCGTGCAGGGCCTGGGCCTCGCCGTACCACGCCTGCAGGTTGCGGACCTCAAGCATGGCTGGACTCCCCGAGGTAGGCGGTGATCACGCGCTCGTCGTTGCGCACCTGCTCGTAGGTCCCCTCCGCGAGGACCGTGCCCTGCTGCAGCACCGTGACCCGGTCGGCCAGGCTGCCCACGACGTGCATGTTGTGGTCGACGAACACGACCGTGCGGCCCTCCGCGACCCGGCGCACCAGCTCGATGGTGCGGTCCACGTCCTCGATGCCCATGCCGGCGGTGGGCTCGTCGAGCAGCAGCACCTTCGGGTCGAGCGCCAGCACCAGCGCCATCTCCAGCGCCCGCTTCTGGCCGTAGGCGAGCAGCCCCGACGGCCGGTCCGCCAGGTGTGCCAGGCCGACCTGCTCCAGCAGCTCGTCGACCCGGCTCCGGTAGCCGAGCAGCAGCTTCTCCGAGCGCCAGAACCGCAGCCCCCGGTTGGTCAGCCCCTGCAGCGCGAGCTCCACGTGCTCACGCGGCGTCAGCGACTCGAACAGGCTGGTGATCTGGAAGGAGCGCGCCACGCCCTTGCGCGCGATCTGCTCCGGCTGCAGGCCGGTCACGTCCTCGTCGAAGACGGTGATCTTGCCCGCGGACGGCGTCAGGAACCCGGTCAGCAGGTTGAACAGCGTGGTCTTCCCGGCGCCGTTCGGCCCGACCAGCGCGTGCACGTCGCCCTCCTGGACCTCGAGGTCCACCGAGCTCACGGCCTTGAAGCCGAGGAAGATCTTGGTCAGTCCCACAGTGCGCAGCGCCACGCGGCCTGGTGAGGTCACACCGTTCCTTCCGTCCCGTCCCCGGTTCACCGCCCCCGCCGGCCGGCGGGGAGGTGTTGCGTGAACGCTAGGAACTCGACGTGACCGCGGCCATAGCGACCGGGCCCACAAAGTTCGCCCACGAGGTGTCGCCAGTCACCACAGGCCGCCGGCGGGTCATTCGCGGACGGAGCGCCGGGCCGCGAGCTCGATGAACGGGGTGAGCAGCGAGGCGTCGTCGACGACGTCGGGGTTGGCCACCTTCGCCGCCGGAGCGCCCTGCAGGATGCGCTTGACCGGCACCTCGAGCTTCTTGCCGGTGCGGGTGTGCGGGATGCCCGGCACGGCGATGACCTCGTCGGGGACGTGCCGGGGCGAGGCCTTCTCCCGGATGGCGTCCCGGATCCGGCCGGTCAGGGCGTCGTCGAGCTCGTGGCCCTCGGCGAGCACCACGAACAGCGGCATCCAGTAGGTGCCGTCGGGCTGCTCCGCACCGATCACCAGCGCCTCGGCCACCTCCGGCACGGTCTCCACCGCGGCGTAGACGTCGGCACTGCCCATCCGCACGCCGTTGCGGTTCAGTGTCGAGTCGGAGCGGCCGTGGATCACCACGGTGCCGCGCTCGGTGATCGTGATCCAGTCGCCCTGGCGCCAGGCGTCCGGGTACGTCGAGAAGTAGGCCTCCCGGTAGCGCGCGAAGTCGGGGTCGTCCCACAGGTGCACCGGCATGCTCGGCATCGGCCGGTGCACGACGAGCTCGCCCACCTCGTCGTACACGGGGTGGCCCTGCTGGTCCCACGCCTCGATGGCCACCCCCAGGCAGCGCGCCGAGATCTCGCCCGGCCACACCGGCACGGTGGGGGCGCCGCCGACGAACCCGCCGGCGATGTCGGTGCCGCCGCTGACCGACCAGAGCGGGACGTCGCCGACCTCGTCGCGGGCCCAGCGGTGGAGGTACGGCGCCAGCGGTGACCCGGTCGACCCCATTGCGCGGAGGCGGGACAGGTCGTGCTGCTCGGCGGGTCGCAGGCCGGCGTTCGCGGAGGCCTGCAGGAAGCCCGGGCTGGTGCCGAAGAAGGTGACCTGCTGCTCGGCGACCAGGCGCCACAGCGTCGAGGGGTCCGGGTGCGTCGGCGAGCCGTCGTAGCAGACGATGCTGCCGCCGGTGGCCAGCGAGGACAGCTGGAGGTTCCACATCACCCAGCTCGGCGAGGTGTACCAGAAGAACCGGTCGTCGGGGCGCAGGTCGAAGTGCAGCGACATCGCCTTGAGCGTCTCCAGCAGGAACCCGCCGTGCCCGTGCACGAGCCCCTTCGGCAGCCCGGTGGTGCCCGAGGAGAACAGCACCCACATCGGGTGGTCGAACGGCACCGGGACGCAGCTCAGCTCGGCGTCGCCGCTGACCGCCTCCTCCCAGCGCAGCCAGTCGCCGTCGGTGCGGAGGCCGACGTGGTCGACCATCACCACGTGCTCCAGCGTCGGCAGCCCGTCGCGGAGCGCGGCGACCGCCTCGACCCGGCTGTGCGTGCGACCGTTGAACCGGTAGCCGTCGACGGTGACGAGCACCCGCGGTCGCAGCTGGGCGAACCGGTCGACGACCGCCGCGGGCGCGTAGTCCTGGCCCACGGAGGACCAGGTGGCGCCGAGGGCGGCGGTGGCCAGGTAGGCGACGACCGCCTCGCCGATGTTCGGCACGTAGCCGACGACCACGTCGCCGGCGGTCACCCCGAGCCCGGAGAGGGTGGCGGCCAGCGCGGCCACCTGCGCACGCAGGTCCGCGCGGGTCAGCGTGGTCACCGCCCCGGACTCGTCGGCGCCGACGATCGCCACGTCCTCGGGGCGGCCCTGGGCGAGCAGGTAGTCGGCACAGTTGAGCCGGGCGCCGGTGAACCACTTCGTGCCGGGCATCCGCTCGTCGGCCAGCACCTCGTCGTACCCGCTGATCCGGTCCAGCTCGAAGAACTCCCAGACCGCGGCCCAGAAGTCGGCGAGCTCGGTGACCGACCACTGCCACAGCTCGTTGTAGCCGTCGAAGGTCAGGCCCCGGGTTCTGCGCAGGTGTGCGCAGAAGCGGGTCAGGTTGGCGTCGGCGATTCGTTGCTCGTCCGGCTCCCAGACGGGCTTCTCCGGCGGCCGGCCTGATGCGTGCGTCGACATGCGGCTCCCTCTTCTCCCAACGGTGGGGGCGAGTCTGCCGCAACCGCGGAGCGTGTGCCGGTCATCCCACCCCGAGGTAGCTCTCCTGGATCCGCGAGTCGGCGAGCAGCTCACCGGCCTTGCCCGAGAACGCGATTCGGCCGGTCTCGACGACGTAGGCACGCTCGGCGACGCTGAGGGCCGCGTCGACGTCCTGCTCCACCAGCAGCACCGAGGTGCCCGCCGCCGCGATGTCGGACAGTCGCTCCATGATCTCGTCGACGATCACCGGGGCCAGACCCAGCGACAGCTCGTCGATCATGATGAGGTCGGGCTGACTCATCAGGCCCCGGGCGATGGCACACATCTGCTGCTCGCCGCCCGACATGCTTCCGGCCACCTGGCTGAGGCGCTCGCGCAGACGCGGGAACATCTCCAGCACCGGTTCGAGGTCGCTGTTACGCGTCCGCCAGCCACCCAGACGCAGGTTGTCGCGCACGGAGAGACCAGCGAAGAGCCGACGTCCCTCGGGGACGTGGTTGATGCCGAGATCGACTACCTGCTCCATCGATCGGCCCGCGACGGGCATGCCACGGAAGGACACCTTGCCGGCCGTCGGCCGCACGATGCCCGACAACGCGCGCAGCAGCGTCGTCTTGCCGGCTCCGTTGGGCCCGACCAGCGCCACGATCTCCCGCTCACGGACCTCGAGGTCGATGTCCCAGAGCACCTCGACGCGGCCGTAGCCGGCGTTCAGACCGTTGACCTCAAGCATTGCTCTTGCCTTCCTGCCGCTTCGCGTAGCGCTGACCGAGGTAGGCCTCGATCACCCGCGGGTCGGACAGCACTTCTCGTGGCTCGCCGGTGGTGAGGACCTGGCCGCGGTTGAGGACGAGGACCTTGTCGCTGATCGCGAGGATGGCGCGCATGACGTGCTCAACCACGATGATCGTCAGCCCGCGCTCCTTGAGTCTCTGGATCAGCTCCAGGCTCGGCTCGATCTCGCTGTGCCGCAGCCCCGCCATCACCTCGTCCAGCAGCAGCAGGCGCGGGTTCACCGCGAGCGCCTTCGCGAACTCCAACCGCCGGGCATCGGCGACCGACAACTCGGCTGGGGGGCGGTCGCCGCTCGCGGTCAGGCCCACCTCCTCGAGGAGCTCGTCGGCCCGCTGAAGCGCGTGCGACATCAACGAGATGCGGTCGGGACCGTAGAGCACGCCGACCGCCACGTTCTCCCGCACCGACATGCCGCGGAACGGCTTGACGATCTGGAAGGTGCGGGCGACACCGGCGTGGGCGATGGTCCATGGGCGGGCACCGGTGAGGTCCTTGCCACCGATGAGGACCTTGCCCGCCGTCGGCTTGATGTGCCCGGTAACCAGGTTGATGAAGGTGCTCTTGCCGGCCCCGTTGGGACCGATCACCCCGAGCACCTGGCCCTCGGGGACGCTGAAGGACACGTCTGCCACCGCCTGCAGGCCGCCGAACCGGCGTCCCAGGCCCCGCGTCTCGAGGACGGGAACAGCACTCACAGCCGGTACCTCCGAATGTTGGAGAGCAGGGAGTAGTCACCACTGCGTCGGGCCTCCGCCAGGTAGTTGACGAAGCCCTGCGGAAGCAGGATGACGGCGACCACGATGATCAGGCCGAGCACGAACTGGTGGGCCTCGGTGAAGTTCTGCCGCAGCCACTCCGAGAGGAACTGCAGCATCACCGCACCCAGCAGCGGGCCCAGCACCGTGCCGCTTCCACCGATCACCACCATCACGACCATCAGCACGGTCACGTCGACGTCGAAGAGTCGCTCCGGGTAGATGACCGCCTGCTGGAAGGCGTACGTCGCGCCGACCAGCCCGGTCAGGAAGCCGGAGACGGCGAAGGCCACGACCTTGGCCCGGGTGGTGTTGATGCCGACCGCGGCGGCGGCGTCCTCGTCCTGGTGGATGGCCCGGAGGGCAAACCCGAACTTGTTGCGGGAGATCAGGGTGGCCACCACCAGGGCCAGCACCGCCAGGCCCAGGAAGATGAGGTAGAACCCGTCGTTGCCCGGGTACGGCGTCTTGGCCGCGTTGCCGACGGTGGGCAAGGTGATGCCCGCGCCGCCGCCGGTGATCTTGGGGAGGTTCGTGACCACCTCGCGCATGCCTTCCGCGACGCCGAGCGTGGCGATCGCGAAGTAGTGGCCCTTCAGCCGCAGCAGCGGCAGCCCGACCAGGGCACCGAAGACCGCCGCGACCACCCCGCTGACCACCAGGGCGACCCAGAAGGTGGTGTGCAGGTGGACCATCAGCACGGCGGCGACATAGCCACCGACGCCGAAGAACACCACCTGTCCGAACGACGCGTAGCCGGCGAAGCCACCGATCAGGTTCCAGCCCTGGGCCAGGGCGACGAACATGAAGATCGCCGAGACGGTCCGCTCCTGGCCGCTGTAGAGCTGGCTCTGCAGGCCCAGCATGACGACGAGGAGCAACACGAGCGATCCCCACGGGAGCCACCTGCCGTGACGCGACATCAGCCGCCGGGAGGCGACGGGCGCCCGTTCGGGGACGGCGTCCTCGACGGCACTCTGCTCGACCTCGCTCATCACACCTCCTGCCGTGCGGCGTAGTAGGGGCTCCCGACCAGACCGGACGGGCGGAAGATCAGCACCAGCACCAGCACCAGGAAGGCGATCGCGTTCATCCAGGTTCCCGGGCAGGTAGAGACCAGCCCACGACTCGATGAGTCCGATCAGCAATCCCCCCAGCAGTGCGCCGTACATGTTGCCCAGCCCGCCGAGCACCGCGATGACGAAGGACAGCAGCGTGTAGGACCCGGCCGCGGCCGGGTTGAAGGTGCCCACGGTGCCGACCATGGTGCCGGCGATCGCGGCCAGGGCGGCGGCCAGCCCGAAGGTCAGCGCGTACACGTGCGCCGCGCGGATGCCCATCAACCGGGCGGCCCCACGATCCATGCCGGTGGCCAGGATCGAGATGCCCAGCCGCGTCCGCCGTACGAACGCGACCAGCAGCAGGGTGATGACGACCGCGATGGCGAAGGTGATCAAGCGGCTGGTGGGGATCCGGACAGCTGCCCAGAGCGATGCTCGCTCCGGCGTAGGACGCGTGGATGCTGCGGTAGTTGGCGGTGAACAGCACGTTCATCGCCTGGATGATCACCAGTGAGAGCCCGAACGTGAGCAGCAGGGTGATGAAGATCGGCCCGTTGATCACCAGGTTGATCATCCAGCGCTGCATCGCGTAGCCGACGGCGAACAGGGCCACCGCGGACACGAGCATGCCCGAGCAGTGGGTCGAGGCCGAGCCAGGCGTGGAGTCCCCAGCTGATGTAGGCCCCGAGGATCACGAAGGCTCCGTGGGAGAGGTTGACGACGTTCATCACCCCCCACACCAGGGAGAACCCCACCGCGACGAGCGCGAGGAGCCCTCCCTGGAGGATGCCGTAGATGGTGGCCTGAAGGAATTCGCTCACGACGTGGTGCCCGGCCAGACGAGCTGAGCCTCCGCGTTGGCCTTGGGCCAGACGGTGACGACCTTGCCGTTCTGGATCTGGACCACGGACATCGGCTTGTAGACGTTCTGGCCCTTGTCGTTGAACTTGATCTGTCCGAAGAAGGACTTGGTGTCCAGGCCGGCGACCGCGTCACGCACCTTGTCCGGGTCGGTCGACCCGGCCTTCTCCATGCCCATCACCAGCGCCAGGCAGGCAGCGCTGGCCTCGGCGTCGTGGTAGTCCGGGGCGTGGCCGAACTTCTGCTGGATGTCGGCGGCGTACTGCTTGGCGTCGCCGAAGTACTTGTCCGACCCCTCCGTGGTGTCGGTCCACTGGCTGGATCCGAGGACGCCCGTTGGCCAGGTTGCCCAGCGCCTTCGCGAAGTCGGGGGTCGGCGGGGCGACGGTCTCTCCGAAGCCCTGCGGGGTGATGCCGAGCTCCTTGGCCTGCTTGACGATCGCAACGCCCTCCTCCAGGTGCACCGTCCCGATGATCACGTCCGGGTGGTCGCCCTTCACCTTGGTCAGCGCCGAGCTGACGTCGGTGCTGCCGGCGGGGAAGTACTGCGCCGGGAGGACGTTGAAGCCGAGCTTCTTGGCCGTGTCCATGCCGCCCTTGGCGCCGGTCTTGGAGAAGCCGTCGTCGGCGGAGAGGAACGCGATCGTCTTGGGCTTCGGCTTCGCGAGGTCGTTGATCGCCTTGACGATCGAGGCGGCGTACTCGGTCGCCGGGGAGAGCACCGCGAAGGTGCGCTTGTAGCCCTGCTCGAAGATGGCGTTGTCCGCGCCCGCGGAGTCGACCATGACCTGACCGTTGCGCTCGACGACCGCGGCCTGGGCCTCGGTATTCGCCGACCCGTACGAGCTCAGCAGGAGCTTGATGCCTTGGTCGTTGAACTGGTCGACCAGCTGGGCCGCCGTGTCCGGCTGCGAGGTGTCGTCCTGGAACTTGATGTTGAGCTTGAGCTTCTTGCCGCCGACGTCGACGCCGCCCTTGGCGTTCACCTTGTCGGCGCACAGCTGGTAGCCCTCCTTGGTCAGCTGCCCCTCACGAGCAAGCGACCCGGTGAGCGACATCGAGGCCCCCACGGTGACGGTGTCGGAGCTGCCTCCGCCGCCGCCCGCGGACCCCGAACCCTTCGAGCCGCAACCGGCGAGCAGCAGCGCGGCGCTGGCGGCGACCGCCACCACCGCAGTGGACCTCGTCCTCATGGGCGTGACCTCTCGTTCGTGGATACAAGTTCATACGGTGTATACAGTGATGCGAGTCACGAACGCAAGAGATTGGATACAGAATCCGGTCCGGAAGGACGGTAGCGGGAACCCGGACGGGCTACTCGACGGGGTCCATGTGGTCCATACCGTCGAGATGGTCCATCAGCGACTCCAGCAGCTCCGACCGCTCGGCGGAGATGCTCTCGCGGACGAGGGTCTCGAGAGCCTGGGCGTCGCCGTCCCGAAGCGCCCCGACCATGGCCACATGGGCGGCGTGCGTGCGCGCCCACGACCCGAGGACGTGCGCGTCGACCCGCGCGTAGGGCTCGACGAGGTTGAGCACCTGGGTGACCAGGCGTACGGCGTGCCGCCGATCGGAGATCTCGTAGAGGCGCCGGTTGAACCGGTACCTCGCGCTGGACCACTCCTCGGGATCGGTGCGGTCCCCGGACGCCAGCCGCTCAACGGCCGCAGCGAGGTCCTCCACGTCGCGCCGACGGACGTGGTCGATGATGTCCTGGGCCAGCGGCGGCTCGAGCTGGAGCCGCAGGCCGTAGAGCTCCTGCACCTCGGCGGGACGAAGCTCGGTCACCACCGCGCCGAGGCCGGGCTTCATCACCACGAGGCCCTCGCCCACGAGGGTGCGCAGCGCCTCCCGGAGTGGGATGCGGCTGACTCCGAACTGGCGGGCGAGCTCGTCCTGGTTCATGGCACGGCCCGGCGGAATGTCGCGTTCTCGGACCGCTCGCCGCAGGGCCGCCGCGATCTCCTCAGGTCGCATCGGCCGCCTCCTCCCGCGTCGAGGTCCTCGGCAGCCACAGCACGACACCGGTACCGACGGCGAGCAGGCTCAGCACCGTGCCCACCTCGCCTCCCCACCCGAAGCGTCCGAAGAAGAGCCCGCCGACGTAGCCGACGATGCTGGAGCCGAGATGATAGCCGAAGAGATAGAGCGCGGAGGCCTGTGCGCGCTGTCGCAGCGACCACGCGCCCACGAACCCGCTGGCGACCGAGTGGGCGCCGAAGAAGCCGAACACCATGGCGGCGGTCCCGACCAGCACCAGCGGCAGCCAGTGCGCCAGCGAGAGCAGGGCGCCAGCCGCCATGATCGCGAGTCCGAGCAGCATCACCGAGCGTCGGCTGCGCCGGTCGGTCAGCCGACCCATCCAGTTCGCGCTCACGGTGCCGAAGGTGTAGAAGGCGAACACCATGGAGATCAGTGTGGCGGACAGGCCGAAGGGCGGCAGCGCAAGACGGTACTGCAGGTAGTTGAAGTAGGACACCAGACTGCCCATGATCACGAAGCCGCAGAGTGCCAGCAGGATCACGACGCGGTCCCGGGCCGGCTCGCGCATCAGCCGCAAACGCCCTCGCATGCTGCCGCCGGCCGCCACGAAGTTCCGCGAGTGCGGCAGTCTTCGCGCGACCCAGAGACTTCCGACGACGCAGAGCAGGCCGGTGGCTCCGAGCGCGACCCGCCAGGAGAACCAGCCCGCGATCAGCGAGCCGAGCAGTCGGGCGGTCATGCCGCCCAGCCCGGTGCCGCTGATGTAGAGCCCCATGGCCGTGCCCAGGCCCGAGGGGTGGAACTCCTCGGCGACATAGGCCATCGCGACCGCCGGGAACCCGGCCAGCACGATCCCGGTCAGGATCCGCAGGCCGAGCAGGACGCCGAAGGTCGGGCTGGCCGACGCAACCAGCGCGAGCAGCGCAGCACCGAGCAGGGAGCCCACGAGCAGCGGGCGTCGTCCCTGCCCTTCGGACCAGGTCGCGGTGACCACCACCATCACCGCGAGCGGCAGCGTCGTCAGCGACAGGCTGAGGCTGGCGGTCGCCGGCGAGACTCCGAAGTCCTCGCTGATCGCGGGAAGCATGCCTTGCACGACGTACAGCAGGCCGAAGGTCATGAACCCGGCGCCGAAGAGGACGACGCTGGCCCGCCGGTACTCTGCAGTGCCCTTGCGCAGCATCACATCGGGGACCGTCATCGCGGTCCCGGCCGAACCGGGCGACGTGCCATCGGATACCTCCGGGGGGAGTGTATACACCGGATACCGTTCCGGATACCCTGCCGACGAGCCCAGGAGGTGCATGTGGAAGGTCTGACCGGACCGCTGAGCGGGATCGTGATCGCGGACTTCAGCCGGGTGCTCGCGGGGCCCTACGCCACCATGCTGCTGGCCGACCTGGGCGCGACGGTGGTGAAGGTCGAGGCGGCGCGCGGGGACGAGACGCGGCACTGGGGACCGCCCTGGAGCGACGAGGGGGTGAGCACCTACTACCTCTCGATCAACCGCAACAAGAAGAGCCTGGTGCTCGACCTCGCCGACGCGCAGGACCACCGCCGAGCGCTGGCGCTGGTGCGCCGCGCCGACGTGCTGGTGGAGAACTTCCGCTCCGGCAGCCTGGACCGGCTCGGACTCGGCCCTGAGCGGGTCCACCAGGAGAACCCCCGGCTGGTCTACTGCTCGATCACCGGTTTCGGGTCGGCCGCCGGAGCCGGCATCCCCGGTTACGACCTCGTGGTGCAGGCGGTGTCGGGGCTGATGAGTCTCACCGGCCACGACCCCGCGCAACCGACGAAGACCGGCATCGCCACCGCCGACGTGCTCACGGGGCTGCACGCCGCGCTCGGCATCGTGGCAGCGCTCCGGCACCGCGACGTGACCGGCGAGGGGCAGCGCGTCGAGCTGAACCTGATGTCCTCGATGCTGTCGGGGCTGGTGAACTTCGGGGGCGCGTACGCCGTCGCGGGGGAGGTCGGTCAGGCCATGGGCATCAAGCACCCGAGCATCGCGCCGTACGAACCGTTGGCGACGGCAGACCGGCCGCTGGTGGTGGCCGCCGGCAACGACAACCTCTACCGCCGACTCGTCCACTGTGTCGGCCTGCCGGAGCTCGCCGACGACCCGCGGTTCGCGACCAACGCCAGCCGGGTCGCGAACCGCGAGGTCCTGGCCGAGCTGCTGGAGAAGCTCCTGCGGGAGCGCACCGCCGACGAGTGGTTCGAGCGGCTCACCGCGGCGGGGGTGCCGTGCGGACCGATCAACGACGTGGGGCAGGGCTTCGCGCTCGGCGAGTCGCTCGGGCTCGAGCCCATGGTCGAGGTGGACGGGTGCCCGCAGGTGGCGAACCCGATCCGGTTCTCGCGGACGCCGGTGAGCTACCGCTCTGCTCCCCCGGCTCTCGACGCCGACGCCGACGAGCTGCGCGCGTGGCTGGACGGCCCGGACGAGGAGCTGCCCGGATGACCCGCTCGGTGCGACCGCAGACGACCCAGGAGGCGGTGCTCGCCGAGCTGCGGCTGATGATCGCCCGCGGCGCCATGAGGCCCGGGCAGCAGATCGTCCAGGACGCCCTGGCGCTGGAGCTGGGCGTGAGCCGGGTGCCCCTGCGCGAGGCGCTGAAGATCCTGGAGGCCGAGGGGCTGGTGACCTACCAGCCGCACCGCGGGTACGTCGTCACCGACGTCTCCCTCGCTGATCTGCTCGAGGTGTACCGGATCCGCGAGCTGCTGGAGGCGGAGGCCGTGACGAGGGCGCTGCCGCTGATGTCCGAGGCGGACCTCGAGCGGATGGAGGAGGCCGAGCTCGACATCCAGAGGGCCGCGCAAGCGATCGACGTGTTCGCGATGGCCCAGGCCAACCGGCGCTTCCACTTCGAGCTCATCGCCGCCTGCGGGATGCCCCGGCTGGTCCGGATCATCGAGATCCTCTGGGACACCACGGAGGTCTACCGGTCGGTCTACTTCACCGATGAGGTGAACCGTGACCGGGTGGACGGCGAGCACCGGGCCCTGGTCGTCGCGGTTCGCTCCGGCAACGCGGACTCGGTCCTGGAGGTCCTCGACGCCCACCGCCGCCATGCGGTGGAGGCGCTGCGCCCGGTGCTCCCGCAGCGCGATTCCTAGGCGTGCGGGGCGCCGACGTGAGCCAGTAGGGCTTCGCCGGCCGCACGGATGTGCCCGGCCATCGCGGCGCGCGCCCGCTCGCCGTCGCCGGCGCGGAGGGCGGCCAGCACCTCCTCGTGGTCGTGGACGGTCAGATCGGGCCAGCCCTCGATCGTCGCCCACAACCGCCGCGGGGCGTAGCCGAGCGTCGCACGCAGCAGCCAGGAAAGCTTCGGGGAGGCGGCCCGGCGATAGACCGCCCGGTGGAAGGCGAAGTTCAGCTCCTCCACCCGGTCCAGGTCGCCCGCGCCGGCGGCCGCTCTCAGCTCGGCCTGGAGGCCCTCCAGCCGGCCGACGAAGTCCTCGTCGGCCGTCGATACCGCCCGCGCCGCGAGCTCCCCGCCCAGCAACGCCTGGGCGGCGAACGTGTCGGCGATGTCCTGCCGGGACAGCGGAGCCACGACAAAGCCCCGGCGCGGCTCGACGCGGAGGAAGCCTTCGCTCTGGAGGGTCAGGAGACCCTCTCGTGCCGGGGTGGCGCTGACCCCGATCTCCTCGGCGATCCGCTCCGGCCGGATGAACTGGCCGGCCGGCAACCGACCGGAGACGATCTGCTCTCGGACGTGGTCGGCGACCTCGTCGCTGAGTCTCGGCCTGCGGGGCCGACGCCGCTCGTGCGTGGGGTCAGGCACCGGCGTCTCCCAGGGGTACGACCCCCGGAAGGCCGCCCCGCTCGACGAGCTGACGAACGATGACGTTGCGCTGGATCTCGTTGGTGCCCTCGCCGAGGATCATCAGCGGAGCATCGCGGAAGTAGCGCTCGACGTCGAACTCGGTCGAGTAGCCGTAGCCGCCGTGGACCCGCATCGCGTCGACGGCGACCTGCAGAGCGGTCTCGGAGCAGAACAGCTTCGCCATGCCGGCCTCGAGGTCAGACCGCGCGGCCGGAGTCGACGCTGCGGGCCGCGTGCAGGAGCAGCTGTCGCGCGGCGGTGATCCTGGTGGCCATCTCGGCCAGGTGGTTGCCGACCGACTGGTGCCGCCAGATCGGCTTGCCGAATGCCTCCCGTTGTTGGGCATAGGCCAAGGCGTCGTCGAAGGCGGCCCGGGCCACCCCTGTGGCACGGGCGGCCACCTGGATGCGACCGATCTCGAGGCCCTGCATCATCTGGGCGAACCCGCGCCCCTCCTCGCGACCGAGCAGCGCGTCGGCCGGCACCCGGCACTCGTCGAAGGCCAGCTCGCAGCTCTCCACGCCCTTGTAGCCGAGCTTCGGCAGGTCCTTGGAGATGGTGAACCCGGGAACCTTCTCGACCAGCAGGACGCTCACGCCCCGGTGCGACGGCACCGCGGCCGGGTCGGTCTTGCACAGCAGGGCGATCAGGTCCGGACCTGCGGGCGTTGGTGATCCAGGTCTTGCTGCCGTTCACGACGTACTCGTCGCCCTCGCGGCGCGCGGTCGTGCGCATCGCCTGGAGGTCGGAGCCACCGCCCGGCTCGGTGAGCGCCATCGTCGCGCGGAGCTCACCGGTGGCCATCCGCGGCAGGTAGCGGCGCTTCTGCTCGTCGGTGCCGAAGGCCAGGAGCAGCTTGGCCACCACGGTGTGCCCGCCCATGGCGCCGGCCAGGCTCATCCAGCCGCGGGCGAGCTCCTCGGTCACCAGCGCGTAGCAGGGCGTGGAGACCTGGCCCCCGCCGAGCTCCTCCGGGATCGCCAGCCCGTAGACGCCCATCCGCTTCATGGCGTCGATGAGCTCGGCGGGATAGGTGTTGGCGTGCTCGAGCTCGCGGGCCACGGGCCGCACCTTCTCGTCGACCCACTCGCGCACGGTCTCCACGATCGCGCGCTCCTCCTCATCGAGCATCTGCTCACTCCCCTCTCCCGGACGCCTCGCTCAGACCACACCCGAGGCACGGAGCCCCTCGATGTCATGGTCGGCGTAACCCAGCTCGCGCAGCACGCTCTCGGTGTGCCGGCCCAGCGCGGGCACCTCGCCCATCACCGGCTCGAAGCCGGCAAGGTCGATCGGCGGCAGCGTGGCCCGGGTCGGACCCACCGGCGTGGACACCTCGCGCCAGCGTTCCCGGCCGGCGAGCACCGGGTGGTCGACCAGCTCCTGCACGGTGTTCACTCCTGCATAGGCCACCCGGGCCTTCTCGAGCAGCGCCACCGCCTCCTCGTGGTCGAGCCCGGCGTAGGCCTCGGCGACGAGCCCGTCGAGCTCCTCTCGATGCCGCACCCGCAGCGTGTTGGTGCGGAACCGCTCGTGGCTCGCGAGCTCGGGCCGGCCGAGGAAGACCTCGCAGAAGCGGGCCCACTCGGCCTCGTTCTGGATGCCCATGAGGATCGGACGACCGGTGCGCGGGACGAACGGACCGTACGGCGCGATCGTGGCGTGACGCGCCCCGGAGCGTGCGGGTTGCCGCCCCGCGCCCGCAGTGAAGGCGAGCGGCTGGCCCATCCACTCCACGAGCGCCTCGAACAGGGAGACCTCCACGGCGGTGCCCCGGCCGGTGGACCGGCGCTGGTAGAGCGCAGCCAGGATGCCCGAGAACGCATACATCCCCGCAGCGATGTCGGCCACGGAGATGCCGGCCTTCGCGGGCTCGTCGGGGCTGCCGGTGAGCGAGACGAGGCCGGTCTCGGCCTGCACGAGCAGGTCGTAGGCCTTGCGGTCGGCCCACGGACCGTCGTGGCCCCACCCGCTGATGCGGCAGGAGACCAGGCGTGGATGCCGCTCCGCGAGCTGGTCCGGGTCGACACCGAGACGACCGGCGGCGCCGGGCCCGAGGTTGTGCACGACCACGTCGGCCTGCGCCACGAGCCGGTCGAGCACCTCCCGCCCCTCGGGGGCCTTCATGTCCAGGGTCAGCGACTCCTTCGAGCGGTTGAGCCAGACGAAGTAGCTCGCCAGACCGCCCACGGACTCGTCGTACTGGCGGGCGAAGTCGCCGCTGCCGGGCCGTTCGACCTTGATCACGCGGGCGCCGAGGTCGGCGAGCTGCCGGGTCGCGAACGGCGCAGCGACGGCCTGCTCGAGGGAGACGACCATGACGCCGTCGAGGGGACGCATGGGAGCTCCTTCCGATCCGCAACGCCGAAACTATAGTCTATAGAGTTGTAGCCGAGACAGAGCCGGAGGACCCGTGGACGAGCAGATCGCAGGAGCCCACCGTGAGCTGGGGCGGGCGCTACTTCGAGGACTTCGAGGTCGGGGCCGTCTACCGGCACCCGCTCGGCCGAACCGTGCTGCCGACCGACAACAGCTGGCTGACGCTGCTGACCCAGAACACCGCAGCGGTGCATTTCGACGCCGCCTTCGCCGCCGAGACGGAGTGGGGCCGCCCGCTGGTCGACTCGACGTTCACCCTCGCGCTCGTCACCGGGCAGAGCGTCGCCGACGTGTCGATGAACGTGATGGCCAACCTCGGCTGGGATCGCGTGCGAATGCCGAACCCGGTTTTCGAGGGCGACACGATCTACTCCCAGTCCGAGGTCCTCGAGGTCCGCGAGTCGCAGTCCCGGCCGAACGTGGGCGTCGTCCGGGTGCGCACGGTCGGGTTCAACCAGGAGGGCGTCGTGGTGATCACCTTCGAGCGAACGCTCCTGGTCTACCGGCGCGGCCACGGCCCGCGCCGGACGCCGGGTGCAGCCGGTGTGGGACGAGCGGTCCCGCCGGGCTGCCGGTCTCTCCTGAGCCGTCCAGTCACGGTGTCGGTGCGGTCGGGCTCCGACGACGCGGGTCGTTAGAGTGCGTTTCATGCCCGCATCTCGTGTCCTGCCCACCGACGAGGCCACCGAGCTGCTCAAGCTCGTCCGCGACCTGGTTGCCAAGGAGCTGCTGCCCCGCGCGGCCGAGGCGGAGGCCACCGAGACCTTCCCGCGCGACGTCTTCCGCATCCTCGGGCGGGCCGGCATCCTCGGCCTGCCCTACCCGGAGGAGTACGGCGGCGGCGGCCAGCCCTACGAGGTGTACCTGCAGGTGCTCGAGGAGATCGCCTACGCCTGGAGCAGCGTCGGGGTGGGCACCAGCGTGCACGCGCTCTCCTGCTTCGGCCTGGTCACCCGCGGCACCGAGGAGCAGAAGCGCACGTTCCTGCCCGACATGCTCGGCGGCGAGCTGCTCGGCGCCTACTGCCTCTCGGAGCCGCACGCGGGGTCGGACCCGGCGGCGATGACCACCCGGGCCCGGCGCGACGGCGACGAGTACGTCCTCACCGGCGCGAAGGCGTGGACCACCCACGGCGGGCACGCGGACTTCTACAAGGTGATGGCGCGTACGTCGGACGAGCGCAACGGGATCTCCTGCTTCCTGGTGCCCGCCGACGCCGAGGGGCTGACCGCCGACCCGCCGGAGCGCAAGATGGGGCTGACCGGGTCCGCGACGGCCACCATGCGGTTCGAGGGCGTGCGGGTGCCCGTCGAGCGTCGGCTCGGCGAGGAGGGCGACGGCCTGAAGATCGCGCTCGCCGGACTCGACGCCGGGCGGCTGGGCATCGCCGCGGTGGCGACCGGCCTGGCCCAAGCGGCGCTGGACAACGCGGTGGGCTACGCCAAGGAGCGCGAGACGTTCGGCAAGAAGATCATCGACCACCAGGGGCTCGCGTTCGTGCTCGCCGACATGGCCGCTGCGATCGGCTCCGCGCGGGCGACGTACCTCGCCGCCGCCCGGCTCAAGGACCAGGGCCTGCCGTACGGCACCGAGGCGAGCATCGCCAAGATGGTCGCCACCGACAACGCCATGAAGGTCACCACCGACGCGGTGCAGGTGTTCGGGGGCTACGGCTACACCCGCGACTTCCCGGTCGAGCGCTACATGCGCGAGGCCAAGGTCATGCAGATCTTCGAGGGCACCAACCAGATCCAGCGCATGGTGATCGGCCGGGCGCTGGCCAAGGGGGACGAGGGGCGGCTCTCGACCCGCCCCTGAGTTCACCCGAACTCGCCGCGGTGGCCGGGCGGAAGCCCTAGCCTCTGCTCGTGGCCTACGCCGACGTGGCGGTTCGGGGGAGCCGCGCCGCCACCGGCACGCCGCTCCTCGTGGTCACCCTGTGCCTGCTCGGCGGCGGCGTCGCGGTCGACCTGGTCGTGGGCGTCGCGAACCCGTTCCTGCCGGCGGTCCTCGTCGTCTCGACATTGAACGCCTGCCTGGGCGCCGCCGTGGCGCGACGCCGCCCCGGTCACCCGGTGGCCCGGGTGCTGCAGGCGTCGGGTGCCGCCGGGGCGCTCGTGGTGGTGTCGGGTGCGCACGTGGACGCCGTGCTCGCCGGCGCGCTGCCCGCGGCGGGCCTGGCCTGGTCGCTGTGGCTGAACCGCTGGTTGTGGGTGCTGTTCGCCGCGACGCCGGTCGGCCTGCTGTTCGCCTTCCCCGACGGCCGGCTGCCCTCCCCGCGCTGGCGACCGGTGCTGGTCGCGGCGCTGCTCCTGGTGGTGCCGCTGGTCGTGCAGGACATGGCCCAGCCCTTCACCTCGACGTTCTGGCGGCCGGTGCCCGTGACCAACCCGCTGGGCGAGGGCGCCGCTGCCTTCGCCTCCGCGGCCGGTCCGTGGCCCTCGGCCGCGCTGGTGGCGGCGCTCGCCCTCGGCGCCGCGGCGATGCTCGCCCGCCGTCGCGCCGCCGAGGGACAGCTGCGGGAGCGGCTGCGCTGGGTGGCCCCGGTCGCGCTCCTGCTGCCGGTCGGCTTCGGCCTGAGCCTGCTCAGCCCGTGGGGCTGGACCTCGGCCCTGGAAATGCTGGCGGGCATCGGGTTCAGCGTGCTGGTCACCGTGGCGACCTTCCGGCACCGGATGTACGACGCGGACGTGGCCCTCAACCGCGCGGTGGTGTACGGCGGGCTGGTGGCCGCGCTGATCAGTGCCTACGTCGGCGCGGTGGTGGTCGTCTCATCGGCGGTGCACGCGGTCGAGTGGCTGCCCGGCGCGGTCGGCGCCGCGGTGGTCGCCGTCGCCTTCGGTCCGCTGCTGCACCTGCTGCGCGGCCGCGCCGACCAGCTGCTCTTCGGCGCCCGGCGCTCGCCCGAGCGGGTGGCCAGCCGGCTGCTCACGGTCGGCGCCGAGGACGACGACGAGGCCCCGCCCAGCGACGAGGAGCTGCTCGCCCGGGCCGCCGCGACCCTCTGCCGGACGCTGCGGCTGCCCTGGGCCCGGCTCGAGTGCGGCGCCCTCCAGGTGACCTCCGGGGTGCCGCGCACCACCGGCGAGACGCTCCCGCTGCGGCGCGGCGGCCGCGAGGTCGGGCGGCTGGTGATCGGCAGGAGGTACGACGACGAACGCCTCCGCACCGACCAGCCGGCGCTGGTCGCGGCCGTGGCCCAGCTGGCGCTGACCGTCGACGCCCTGCACGCCACGGCGGCGCTGCGCCAGGCTCGGGACGACCTGCTCGCCGCGCGCGCCGAGGAGCGTCGCCGCATCCACCGCGACCTGCACGACGGCCTCGGCCCGACGCTGGCCGGCGTCTGCCTCGGCCTGGAGGGGACCCGGCAGATCGCGACGACCGACCTCGCGGCGGCCGCCGCCTGCCTCCCCGAGCTCGAGACGTACGCCCGGCGCGCCGTGGACGACGTCCGCCGGCTCGTCGACGGCCTGCGCCCGGTCGAGCTCGACAGCACCGGGCTCGTCGAGACGCTGCGGACGAGGCTGGCTCCCCTGGACCGGCCGACGACCGGTGGACCGGCTCTCGACGTACGGCTCCCGCCGGCCGAGGCGCTGGACGGCCTGCCGGAGGACACCGAGACCGCGGCGCTGCGGATCTGCCTGGAGGCGGTGACCAACGTGGTGCGGCACGCGGACGCGACCACGTGCACCGTCGAGCTCCGCCGCGAGACCGGTGCGCTCGTCGTCGAGGTGGTCGACGACGGCTGCGGTGTCGCGGAGGCGGCCCCGCACGTCGGGCTGCTCTCGATGCGCGACCGGGCGCGTGAGGCCGGTGGCCGTCTCGAGGTCACCGACCGTGCAGGCGGTGGGACGTGCGTGCGCGCGGTGCTCCCGGCACGGCGGGGCGGTGCCCGGTGATCCGCGTGCTCGTGGCCGACGACAGCGCGGCGTTCCGTTTCGGCCTGCGCACCATGCTCGCCGCCGTGCCCGACGTCGAGGTGGTCGGGGAGGCCGCCTCCGGCGACGAGGCGGTGGTGCGAACCGCGCGTACCCACCCCGACGTCGTGGTGATGGACCTCGACATGGCCGGCCCGGAGGACGGCGTCGCGGCCACCGCACGCATCGTGGAGCAGTCCCCGCACGTGGGGGTGCTCGTCCTCACCATGTCGGCGGTCGACGCCACGCTGGGCCGAGCGCTGCAGGCCGGCGCACGCGGCTACCTGGTGAAGGGGGCCTCCCGCGCCGAGGTCGAACGTGCCCTGCGCACCGTGGCCGACGGCGGCCTGGTCGTCGGCGCCAGCCTGGCCGGCCGCACCGGGTCGCTGATCGGGGGCCCGTCCGAGCCGGTGGCGGGCCTCACCTCCCGCGAGCGCGAGGTCCTGCACCTGCTCGCCCGGGACCTCGACAACGCCGCCATCGCGGCCGCGCTGACGCTGAGCCCCAAGACCGTGCGCAACGTGGTCTCGGGCGTCTTCGCGAAGCTCGGGTGCTCCGACCGTGCGCAGGTGGGCCGCCTGGCCCGGCGACACGGTTTCGGCCCCGCGGGCTGAGCCGGTCGCCAACCCCGCGCGGTGGTGTCCCGGGACCGTCCCGGGGAAGTCGGGACGCAGCGGCCCACCACGACGCCGTACCAGCCCCGATGCTGAGGCCAAGCAACCGCAGCAGACAGGAGCAGCCATGTCCGAGCAACGCACCGGCCTCGCCCGGCGCCTCGCCTTCGGTGCCGTCGCCGGCCTCGCCGCCGTCCTCACCCTCCTCCTCACCGTGGACGCGGCAGGTGGAGTGGTGGACAGCGGCGACCCGGGCCACCAGCTCACGATGATCGCGCACGCACCCTGGCTCGGCATCGGCTGGTGTCTCGCCTTCGCGGTGCTGGTCCGCGGCGGGCGGCACCGGACGGGGGCGCTGCAGCAGCTGCTCGGGATGCTGGTGGCGTTGTACGTCGGCGGCGGGCTGATCGCGCACGAGCCCGACCCGGTGTTCTACCTCGGGTTCGGCCTGGTCGTGGGCCTGCTGGTGCTGCTGCACCCCGACCGGCGCACGGCCTTCCGTCCCGGCCCGGCCGGCGTCTCCCCTGCCCTGCTGGTGCTGGCGCTGGTGGCCCTCGGCCCGCTGCTCGTCTACGCCGCGCACGTGATGACGCTGGCGGACCCCGGCGACCAGGACGCGCCCTTCTACACCGCGATCGCGGCCACCGCGACCGCCGTACCGTTCGTGGCGATGGCGGCCAGCCTGCGCGCCCGGTGGTTCCGCTTGCCCGGCTGGTCGGCGACGCTGATGCTCGCCGCCCTCGGGGTGGGTTCGCTGCTGTGCGACGACCCCGGCGCGCTCAGCCCGCTGGCCGCCGCGCTGGCACTGGCCGGCGCGGTCGCCCTGGCGGTGCTCGTCGAGCGCGACGCCCGCGCCCCGCTGACGGCCGCGCAGCCGGCCGCCGCCTGACCCGGCCTGGGTCGGGGCGGTGCCCGCGGGCGTCTAGCCTGGGACCACCGTCCCGACCCGAAGGAGCGCCTGCATGCAGCTCGACAACACGTCCGCGATCGTCACCGGCGGGGCCTCCGGGCTGGGGGCGGCGACAGCCGACGCCCTGGTCGCCAAGGGCGCCCGGGTCTTCGCGCTCGACCTCCAGGCGGGGATCGACAAGGCGCTGGCCGACCACGGGAAGCTCGAGGGCGTCACCTACGTCGCCACCGACGTGACCGACCCGGGCCAGGTCCGCGAGGCGGTCTCCCAGGCCGCGGCGGCCGGGCCGCTGCGCACGGTCGTCAACTGCGCCGGCATCGGGCCCTCGGCCCGCATCCTCGGCAAGAAGGGCGTGCACGACCTCGACCTCTACGCGACCGTGGTCAAGGTCAACCTCCTGGGCACGTTCAACGTGCTCGCGCTCGCCGCGGAGGAGATCGCCCGGACCGAGGCCGACGAGCACGGCCAGCGCGGCGTCGTGGTCAACACCGCCTCGATCGCGGCGTACGACGGGCAGATCGGGCAGGCCGCTTACGCCTCCTCCAAGGGGGGCATCGTCGGGCTCACCCTGCCGGCCGCCCGCGACCTGGCGCAGCACGGCATCCGGGTCTGCACGATCGCTCCGGGGATCGTCGAGACCCCGATGCTGGCCACCGTCTCCGACGAGTTCCGCGCCGGTCTCGCCGCGGGGGTGCCGTTCCCGCAGCGGCTCGCGCGGCCCGACGAGTACGCCCGGCTCGCGCTGGCGATCATCGACCACGACTACCTCAACGGCGAGGTCATCCGGATGGACGGCGCGCTGCGGATGGCGCCGCGCTGACCTGTCCTCCGGGCGCGGTTCCTTCGGGACGTGACGAGGGCCTGTCCGACGTGGAGTACGTCGGACAGGCCCTCGCTCTTGTGCGGCTACCGCCGCGCCGGGATCAGCTGGTCCGGCGCCGCGTGAGCAGCGTGGCCGCGCCCACCGTCAGCAGCGCGAATCCGGCCAGGGCGGCGAGGCCCATGCCCGACTCCGCGCCGGTGCTGGGCAGCGCGCCGGCTCGGGCTTGCGCCGGAGCCACCGATGCCTTGGCCGGCGGCCGGAACGCCTCCACACCGAGCACGGCCGGCTGCTTCTGGGGCACGACCGTCTCCTCACCCTCGACCACCGGGGGCTTCGGGCTGCACGCCGGGCTGTTCGCGTGCGCCTCGCAGTAGCTCGGCGGCGGGACGCACTCGCTCGGGTGCGCCTCGCAGTAGCTCGGCGGCGGCACGCACTCACTCGGGTTCGTGGTGCAGTACTCCGGCGGCGGAACACACTTGCCCGGGTGCTGCTCGCAGTAGGGCGGCGGCGTCGGGCAGGTGTTGGTCTCCTGGCACGGCTTCGGCGGACACGTGTTCGTCTCCTGGCACGGCTTCGGCGGACACGTGTTCGTCTCCTGGCACGGCTTCGGCGGACACGTGTTCGTCTCCTGGCACGGAGGCTTCGTCGTGCAACCGGTGTGCGCCGGGTTGGTCCGACCGATGCCGTGGTTGCCGTCGCACTCGTAGCCCTTGTTGTGGTCCGAGCCGTTCGGGTACTGCCCCTTGGGGTTCTTGTTGTCCGCCCGGCCCACGCAGCCGGCGCACGGCTTGCCGACGGCCTTGCCGCCACCGTTGCCGTTCATGGACGGGTCACCGTTGCGCGTGGAGCAGTACGGGCCACCGGGGCACTTGCCGTTCGCGCCGCCCTTGTTCTGGTCGGCATTGCTCTGCGGCTGGGGCTGGTCGTACGTCCCGGACGTGCCGGCGTTGCCCTTGCTGTGGTCGGAGTTGCCCTTGCTGGTCGAGCCGTTCGACACGTTCTTCTTCGGCTGGCTCTTGACCGTGCTCGCGCCCGACTTGTTGCCGTTGGACTTCTTGGCGTTGTCGTTCGAGGACGCCGCGAGGCTGGGGGCCACGGTCGTGGTCTGCGGCGCATCCGTCTGAGCGCCGCCATTGCCGTTCCCGTTGCCGTTGTTTCCCTGCCCCTGGTTGCCGTTGTTCTGACCCGCGGCGCTGTTGCCGCCGGACGAGCTGTTGCCCGTCGTACCGTTGTCGGCCTTCACCACCGACGGCGTGGCCTGGGAGCCCCCACCGTCGTTGCCGTGGCCGTTGTCCTGTCCGAGAGCCTTGCCGCCGCCCGGGTCCGCGAAGGCGCTCCCGGTCACCCCCAGGCTCAGAAATACCAGCAGCAGCGCCGCGATGACCGCGAGCGCGCGTGCCGGCGTACGTGCATGCGTATGCATCGCTACACCTATCCCCCCAGCCGCAAGGCCGAGTAATGAGTAAAATCCGTGCGCGCAAGGCCCCCCTCGCACGCTTCTCAACTGCTCACGCTATGCCCGTTTCGCGGATAGGCCATGCCCCAGATGGGCCAGCCCGGGTAAAAAATGAGCGTTTTCGCTGACATTCGAGCCGGATTTACCGATCATGGCTCGTTTTTGGGGGACACCTATCTTCCGGGGAATGCGTGGTCAGCCGCACGGGCCTGCGGACCGACGGGCTCCGAGGAGTCACCGAGTGAGCGACACGCTGGCGAAGTGCCGGAGTTGATGACTCCTCGGCGGACAGGATGACGCCATGAGCCTGCTCGACTCCTGGTCGCGGAGCAGCCACACCGCGGCCGGCTACACCCACGACACCTACCGGAAGGGCGCCGGCCCGGGCGTCATCGTCATCCACGAGCTGCCGGGCCTGACCCCCAAGGTGGTCGCCTTTGCCGAGGAGGTGGTCGCCGCCGGGTTCACCGTGGTGCTGCCGCACCTGTTCGGGACACCGGAGGACCCGGCGACGCCTGCGGTGTTCGCGAAGGTCTTCCCGAAGGTCTGCGTGAACAAGGAGTTCACCAAGCTCGCGGTGGGCGAGACCACGCCGGTGGCGCACTGGCTGCGCTCGCTGGCGCGGGACCTGCACGCCGACGTCGGTGGGCCCGGCGTCGGTGCGTTGGGGATGTGCTTCACCGGCGGCTACGCGCTCGCGATGATGGTCGACGCGCCCGTCGAGGCGCCGGTGCTGTGCCAGCCGAGCACGCCGTTCCCGGTCGGGAAGCGGCGCGCGGCCGACCTCGGGCTCTCGCCGGACGACCTCGACGTCGTACGACGGCGGGCCGCTGAGGGCTGCCCGGTGCTCGGCCTGCGCTACCGCAGCGACCCGGCCACGGGCACCCGGTTCGACACCTTGCGGCGGGAGATCGGGCAGCAGTTCCTCGCCGTCGAGTTCGAGGGCAAGGGTCACTCGGTGGTCACCGAGCACCGGCAGCAGGAGGCGGTGGACAGGATCCTGGCCTTCCTCCGGCAGCGGCTCAGCGCCTGAGGCTGTGGACCACCCGGTCGGCGCGGACCGCGGCGATCTCGCCGGCCGCCCCGAAGCCGCCGGGCCGCCGAGGAGTCACGGCCTGCGCGACACGCCGCCGAGGTGCGCGAGTTGGGGACCCCCGGCAGGGCGGGAGCTCTTGTTCCCTCGGCGAGGTCAGGGGTTGAGGTAGGCCGAGATCGCGTCGAAGACGTCGCCGCTGAACGCGACGAGTCGGGCCTCGCGGACCTGCGTGGGGGTGCCGCGCAGCGTGTCCACGGCCGCCGCGATCGCGTCCCCGCGCGGCCACCCGTAGACCCCGGCCGAGACCAGCGGGAAGGCCACCGACGCCGCGCCGAGCTCGTCGGCGACCGCGAGCGCGTTGGCGTAGCAGGACACCAGCTGCGACCGGTCGCCCACGCCGTGAACCGGCCCGACGACGTGGATCACCCACCGCGCCTTGAGCCGGTGGCCGTGCGTCCAGCCCGCCCGGCCGGTCGGCAGCCCGTGCGGGAACCGCTCCACGCACTCGTCGTACAGCCCCCGCCCGGCGGCCCGGTGGATCGCCCCGTCCACGCCGCCACCGCCGCGCATCCGCTCGTTGGCGGCGTTGACGACCGCGTCGACGTCCTGCCCGGTGATGTCGCCCCGCACGACGGCCAGCTCCATGTCAGCGGCCGTAGTCGTCCTCGAACCGGTGGATGTCGTCCTCACCGGTGTAGGCGCCGTGCTGCACCTCGACGATCACCAGCTCCTGCTCGCCCAGGTTGGCCAGCCGGTGCTTGGCGCCGAGCGGCACGTCGACCGACTCCCCCGGGCCGGCCACCACCGTGTCGTCGTCGATGGTGCAGGTGGCGAGGCCGAAGATGACGACCCAGTGCTCCGAGCGGTGCGCGTGGGTCTGGTACGACAGCCGGCAGCCGGGCTTCACGTGGATGCGCTTGATCTTGTAGCCGTGCGCCACGTCGATGACGTGCCACGAACCCCACGGCCGCTCCTCGGAGTCGAGCACGGGCTTGTCGCTCGCTGCCTCGGCAGCCTCAGTCACCTCGGTCATGATGTCCCCAGGGTAAGGCAGGTCAGGCCCTGATGGCCGCGCCTTGCGAGATCCACCAGCGGGCCGCCGACGCCTGCCAGTCGGGGACGCCGGCCGCACGCACCATCATGGGCAGCCCCGGCGAGCCGGTCATCCCGAGGGCGTACATCTTGGCGCGCTCGCGCTCGGACCACTCCCGCCCCAGTGAGTTGCGCAGCGCCTGGTCGGCCAGCGGCGTGTAGGTCAGGTGGCCCAGCCCCTGCGCGATCGGCATCGCGAGCTCGTCCGCCGGGTGCTCGAGGAAGGACAGCATCCGCATCCGGTGCACGTCCTCGCCGAGGTAGCGCACCAGGGTCGCGGCGCGGCTGCGCACCCAGGTCGGGTGGCCCTCGTCGCCCATGAGCGCCAGCAGGGCGTCGGCGGCACCCGCCCCGAACGGGGACGCCGAGATCAGCAGGGCGGCGAGGTGGCGGCGCTCGGAGTCGCGGTGGAACAGCGCCTCGCGCAGCAGCCGCGCCAGCATCAGGTCCCGCTCGTAGGCCGGGTCCTGGGGAGCGGCCCGGCGCGCCTGCTCCGCGAGCGCCTCGGCCAGCGGCTGTGCCTTGCCGGACACCAGCTCCTCGCCGTGCTCGACGACGTACCCGAGCCGGCGGCGGCCCGCCTTGGCCGCCGCGTCGACCAGGGTGGAGCGCATGCCCTCGGGGAGGTTGGCGATCAGCTCGGCGAGGTCGTCACTGGCCCGGGCCGGGTTCGCCCGCCACAGCCGCAGGACCATCATGTCGAGCTCGGTGCGCTCCTCGGTGGTGAAGCCGCCGCTGGCGATCTTCTGCGTGGCCAGCCAGACGCCGATCGCGAACGCGGCTTCGTGCGGCGGGTCCTTCACCAGGTCCAGCACCAGCCGGGCGGCGTCGCGGGTCGGCAGCCGGTCGAGCAGGCCGACCGGGTTGGTGACCACCTGTACGTCGGGATCGGCGAGGTAGGCCGAGACCGCGTCGACGAGGAAGTCCTGTGCGCGGGGCACGGTCGCGATGTTCATCGCCGCGGTGCTGTACTGCCGGTAGGCGACCTTGATCGACCGCGGCAGCTGGGTGACGACCTGGGCGGCCAGCGCCTCCCACGTGCAGGCCCGCAGGTGCACCAGCGGCGCCGCGGCGAGGTGCCACCCGAGCTCCTGCCAGTCGCGCGCACGCGCCTCCCCGGCCTCGGCGCAGTCGATCAGCTCGTCGAGCCGGTCGGCGAACTCCCGCGTCGCGGGGTCGAGCCGGGGCCGCACCACCTTGGCCTTCACCCCGGGGATCGAGGCCCGGATGTAGCCGGTGAGCGAGGAGATCCGCCCCGGCTCGATGCCGAGCGCGGTCTCGTAGGCGGTCATCCCCTCGTAGGAGATCGGGATCTCGCCGGACTCCCACCGGCTGAGCAGGCTGCGGCTCGCGTGCGCGCCGGCGTCGGCGAGCGCCTCGGTGAAGCGGCGGCCCTCCTGGAAGGAGGAGTCGGGATGGTGCAGCCGCGACATCGCCAGCAGCCACCCGATCCGGGCGTCGATGTCGGGCTGGGCGGCCGTCAGGGAGGTGGCGTCGAAGGCGATGCGCTGGGTGCGGCCCGGTCGCCGCTGTCCGGCTGCCATCTGCTTACCCCCTGGTCCGCGGTCACGTCATCGTAGGTTGCGCCGCTCGCCCGACTCGCACCGCTCGGCGGCGAGCGCCAAGGCTTTACCCCGCGGCGCCCCGAACACGCCGGCGACGCCGGACCGCGACCGGGCCAGCGGCCGGCGGCTCAGCCCGCGGGCGTCAGCGCAGCTGGGGACGGACGTGCAGCCCGGCCTCGGGGTCGACGACGACCTCCTGGGCCGCCACCACACCGCCGGCGTCGAGCTCGGCGGCGAGGTCCACGTTGCGCTTGACCATCGCCAGCGCGATCGGGCCGAGCTCGTGGTGGCGCGCGCTGGTCCCGACGAAGCCGACGACCTTGCCCTCCGCGGTGCGCAGGTCGGCACCCACCGCCGGGAGCTGGTTCTCCGAGCCGTCGAGGTGCAGCAGCGTCAGGCGGCGGGGCGGCCGGCCGAGGGTGTGCACGCGGGCCACGGTCTCCTGCCCGCGGTAGCAGCCCTTGTCCAGGTGCACCGCGGTGCCGATCCAGCCGGCCTCGTTGGGGATCGTGCGGGCGTCGGTGTCCAGGCCGAGCCGCGGCTCGCCGCGGGCGATCCGCAGCGCCTCGAAGGCCCACATGCCGCAGGCCGGGCCCGCGGCCTCGGCGAAGCCGGCCAGGTCGGCGCGCGGCACGAAGACGTAGCCGGAGTACGGCGCGCCCTCGATCCGGGCGGCGGGCCGCCACGCGACGGCGAGCTCCTCGGTCACGTCGGCGACCTCGACCCGCATCATGAAGCGCATGCTGTCCAGCCAGGCCACGAGCGCGGGCGCCTGGCCCGGCTCGACGTGCGCGGTGAACGACTCGCCGTCGTCGACGCCGTACATCGCGTGCTCGACGTGACCCTGCGGGGACAGCACCAGCGCCGCGGTGGGCACGCCGGCCGGCAGGTTCTCGAGGTACTGCGTGGTCAGCGAGTGCAGCCAGGTCAGCCGGTCCGGCCCGCTGACCCGCAGCACCCCGCGGTGGGAGAGGTCGACGAACCCCTCACCGGACTCGAGCGTGAGCTGCTCGCGGTGGAAGGAGCCGTAGTGGGCGGCCACGGGGGCGTCGAGGCCGTTGCCGGCGACCGCGCCGGGCAGGGACAGGAGGGGGCTGGCTGATGTCATGGCCCCTCCATCATGGCAAGCCCGCCAAGCGGCGCGGGCCCCGGCGGGGTCACTGCGCCCGGCACGCCGCGCAGGTGCCGAACACGGTGAGGTGGCCGACGTCGGTGACGAAGCCGTAGCGGTCGGCCAGCGCGTCGGTCATCGGCGCGACCAGCCCGTCGGGCACCTCGGTGATCGACCCGCACTCGCGGCAGACCAGGTGCACGTGCGGCGGGGTGGCGGTGGAGTGGTAGGTCGGTGCGCGGTCGGTGATGTGCGCGTGCCGCACCAGGCCGAGCTCCTCGAGCAGCTCCAGGGTCCGGTAGACCGTGGAGATGTTCACCGCGTCGGACTGCTCGCGCACCGCGGCGAGGACCTCGTCGGGGGTGGCGTGGCCGAGCCGCTCGACCGCCCGCAGCACCAGCTCGCGCTGCGGGGTGAGCCGGTAGCCCTTCGCGCGCAGCCGCGCCTGCCACTCCTCCGGAGGCGTCCGGGCCGGCTGCTCCCCGGCGTGGTGGTGGGCGGGCACGGGGTCGAGTCTAGGACCCGGCCTGCTGCTGCGGGTCCGGCGTCAGCCGCACCGCGGCGTGCACCAGCCGGGCGCCGTCGGGGCGCTGGTCGCGCTCGGTGACGAGGTACGGCGCGAGCACCCGCTGGATCTCGGCGGCGATGCCCGACAGCTCCTCGGCGGTGGCCACCAGCGTGCTGTTGCCCACCAGCCACGCCTCGCGCCACTCGCGCGGCTGCTCCCCCGCCGAGTCGATCCAGGCCAGCACGTTCTCGTTGGAGGCGTCGAGCAGCACCCGGGTCAGCGCCATGTCGATCGCGCGCGCCTCCGCGGGGTCCTCGATGCCCCCCACGTCCGAGGTCCAGGCGTGCACCACGGCACGCCAGAGCCGTTCGCGGCCATCGGTGCGCTGCTCGTCGACGGCCTCCTCGACGAAGCCGTACCTCTCCAGCAGTCGCAGGTGGTAGCTGCACGCGCTCGGCGAGAGCTTGGCCACCCGCGCGCAGTCGGTGGCGGTGGCGGGCCCGTGCACCTGGAGGTGCCCGAAGATCTTGTTGCGGCCGGGATGCGCCAGCGCCTTGAGCGCGCGCGGGTCGGTGATCGTGACGTGGCGGCGGTCCTCGGTCATGGGGACAGCCTAGCGATTTTATGAAAGAACCTCTTCACATCCCGGTTGTGAAAGGTTAGTTTCAGATCTATGACGACCACCGTCCTCCCCGCCGCCGCTCCCTCCGCGCCCTCGCTCGCGCGGCAGCCGGACTTCCGCCGGCTGTGGGCCGGCTACACCGTCTCGGCCGTGGGCAGCGAGGTCACCGTGCTCGCCGTACCGGTGACCGCGGCGGTGCTGCTCGGCGCCTCCGCGCTGCAGATGGGCCTGCTGACCGCGAGCGCGACGCTGCCGCACCTGGTGCTCGGGCTGCTCGCGGGCGTGTGGGTCGACCGGCTGCCGCGGCGCCGCCCGCTGCTGGTGGCCGCCGACCTGCTGGCCGCGGCGGCCCTGGTCAGCATCCCGCTGGCCTGGGCGCTGGGCGCGCTGACCGTGGGCCAGCTGGTCGCCGTCGAGCTGGTCGTGGGGTCGTGCCGGGTGGTGTTCCGGCCGGCCTACCAGTCGCACCTGCCCGACGTCGTACCGCACGCGCAGCTGACCGAGGCCAGCGGGCACCTGCGGGCCTCGGAGTCCGCGGCGATGCTGGCCGGGCCCGGCCTCGGCGGGCTGCTGGTGCAGGCGCTCACCGCGCCCGTGGCCGTGGTGGTCGACGCGGCCTCGTTCCTGGTCTCCGCGGCCTTCCTGCGGCGGCTGCGGACCCCCGAGCGAGAGGCCCCGGCGGACCGGCCGCGCCGGCCGCTGCGGCGCGAGCTCGCGGAGGGGCTCGGCACGGTGGTCACGGACCCGTCGCTGCGGGCCGTCGCCGGCGCGGCGGCGAACCTCAACCTGTTCGGGATGGTGGTGATGGCGCTGTTCGTGGTCTACGCGACCCGCGAGCTCGGCTTCTCCGCCGGCCTGGTCGGGGTGGTGCTGACCCTCGGCGGCGTGGGTGCGCTGCTCGGCGCGCTGCTCGCCCCGCGGCTGGCCCGCCGGCTCGGCACCGGGCGGACCCTCGTGCTCGGCTCGGTGGTGTTCTCGTTCGGGCTGTTCGCGGTGCCGCTGGCCTCCGGCCCGCGCTGGCTGGAGCTGGCCGTGATCGGCGGCGGCGAGCTGGTCGGCGGGCTGGGGGTGATGCTCTTCGACGTGAGCGCGTCCGGCCTGGTGCTCTCGCTGGTGGCGACCGACCGGCTCGGCCGGGTCAGCGCCTGCATGGGCTTCCTCACCCAGGGCGTCAAGCCGCTCGGTGCGCTCGCCGGCGGGGCGCTCGGCACCGCCCTCGGGCTGCACCCGGCGCTGTGGCTGGCGGCGGTGGGGGCGAGCACGACGCTGCTGTGGACGGTGTTCTCGCCGCTGCGGCGGGGCGGGGATGTTCAGCGTGGGGAGGTTCAGCGCGGGGAGGTTTAACAGGGTATGCCGCGAACCTGCCACTCCCCGTGTGGAGTTCCGCTGGGGAAGCGGGAGATCCGCGGCATACCCTGTTAATCACGCGCCCCCGAGCGGGGTCTCACCCGGTGTAGTACCGGTCGGCCACCTCCAGCGCCTCGTCGAGGATCGCGAGACCCTCGCGCACCTCCTCGGCCGTGGTCGTGCACGGGGGTACGACGTGCGTGCGGTTGAAGTGCGTGAACGGGTACAGCCCGCGCTGCTTGCAGGCAGCCGCGAGCTCGGCCATCGGCGCGGCGTCCGGGCCCGCGGCGTTGAAGCCCACGAGCGGCTCGCGCGTCGTCCGGTCCTTGACCAGCTCGAGCGCCCAGAACACCCCGAGACCGCGGACCTCCCCCACGCTCGGGTGCCGCTCGGCGAGCTCGGCCAGCGCCGGCCCGATCACGTCGGTGCCCAGGGCGCGGGCGTGCTCGACGATGCCCTCCTCGCGCATGATCGAGATCGAGGCGACCGCCGACGCGCAGGCCAGCGGGTGGCCGGAGTAGGTGAGTCCGCCGGGGTAGGCGCGTTCGGCGAAGGTCTCGGCGATCGCGTCGGAGATCACCACGCCGCCGAGCGGTACGTAGCCGGAGTTGACGCCCTTGGCGAACGTGATCAGGTCCGGCGCGACCCCCCACCGGTCCGCGGCGAACCACTCGCCGCACCGGCCGAACCCGGCCATCACCTCGTCGGAGATCATCACGATGCCGTGCTCGTCGCAGATCTCCCGCACCCCGGCGAGGTAGCCCTCGGGCGGCACCAGGATGCCGTTGGTCCCGACGACCGGCTCGAGCAGGATCGCCGCGACGGTCTGCGGCCCCTCCACCATCAGCATGTCGCGCAGGTGCTGCAGCGCGCGGGCGCACTCCTCCTCCTCGGTGGCGGCGTGGAAGGCCGACCGGTAGAGGTACGGTCCCCAGAAGTGCACGACCCCGGGGACGCTGGGCTCCGAGGGCCAGCGGCGCGGGTCGCCGGTGAGCGTGATCGCGCCCGCGGTCGCCCCGTGGTAGCTGCGGTAGGCCGCGAGCACCTTGTGCCGGCCGGTGTGCAGGCGCGCCATCCGGATCGCGTGCTCGTTGGCGTCGGCGCCGCCGTTGGTGAAGAACACCTTCTCCAGGCCCACCGGCGCGACCTCGGCGACCAGCCGCGCGGCCTCCGAGCGGCTCTCGTAGGCGAAGCCGGGCGCGACCGTGCACAGCTCCTTGGCCTGCTCGGCGATCGCCGCGACCAGCTTCGGGTGCTGGTGGCCGATGTTGACGTTGACCAGCTGGGAGGCGAAGTCGAGGTAGCGGTTGCCGTCGTAGTCCCAGAAGTAGGAGCCCTGGGCGCCGGCGATCGGCACCGGGTCGATGCGGTCCTGCGCGGACCAGGAGTGGAACACGTGCGCGCGGTCGTCGCGGCGCACGCGCTCCTGCAGGTCCGACAGCGCGGTCTCGGTGGTGGTCATGGCGTGCTCCTTCAGCGGGTGCGCGGGAAGCCCAGGTCGACCTCGGACGTGGCCGGGTCCGGCCAGCGGGAGGTGACGACCTTGCCGCGGGTGTAGAAGTTGATGCCCTCGGGGCCGTACATGTGGTTGTCGCCGAACAGCGAGGCCTTCCAGCCGCCGAAGGAGTAGTAGGCCACCGGCACCGGGATCGGCACGTTGATCCCGACCATGCCGACCTGCACGTCGTACTGGAACTGCCGGGCCGCCCCGCCGTCGCGGGTGAAGATCGCGGTGCCGTTGGCGTACTCGTTGCCGTTGACCACCGCCAGCGCCTCCTCGTACGTCGAGACCCGGACCACGCTGAGCACGGGGCCGAAGATCTCGTCGGTGTAGACGCTCATGTCCGGCTTCACCTCGTCGAGCAGGGTGGTGCCGAGGAAGAAGCCGTCCTGCGGTACGTCGGCCTCGCGGCCGTCGACGACCACGCGGGCGCCGGACTGCTCGCCGGCGGCGATGTAGCCGGCGACCCGGTCGCGGTGCTCGGCGGTGATCAGCGGCCCCATGTCCGTCCCCGGCGCGGCGCCGTCGCCGACGGTGAGCTTGGGCAGCCGCGCGGCGATCGCGTCGACGAGCGGGTCGGCCACGTCCCCGACCGCCACGGTCACCGAGATCGCCATGCAGCGCTCGCCGGCCGCGCCGTACGCCGCCGACACCGCGGCGTCCGCGGCCATGTCCACGTCGGCGTCGGGCAGCACCACCATGTGGTTCTTGGCCCCGCCGAGGGCCTGCACCCGCTTGCCGTGCGCGGTGCCGGTCCGGTAGATCGACCGGGCGATCGGGGTGGAGCCGACGAAGCTCACCGCGGCCACGTCGGGGTGGACAAGCAGCGAGTCCACGGCCTCCTTGTCGCCTTGCAGGACCGTGAAGACCCCGTCGGGGAGCCCGGCCTGCTGCCACAGCCGCGCCAGGAACAGCGACGCGGACGGGTCCTTCTCGCTCGGCTTGAGCACGAACGCGTTGCCGCACGCGATCGCGTTGGCGCACATCCACAGCGGCACCATGACCGGGAAGTTGAACGGCGTGATGCCGGCGACCACGCCGAGCGGCTGGCGGATCGAGTAGACGTCCACGCCGGTCGAGGCCTGCTCGGAGAAGCCGCCCTTGAGCAGGTGCGGGACGCCGGTGGCGAACTCGACGTTCTCCAGGCCGCGGGCCACCTCGCCGGCGGCGTCGGCGAGCACCTTCCCGTGCTCGGCGGTGACCAGCGCGGCGAGCTCGTCGCTGTGCTGGTGCAGCAGCTCGCGGAACGCGAACAGCACCGAGGCCCGCTTCGACAGCGACGACTGCCGCCACGCGACGGCGGCGCGCTTGGCGCTGGCGACCGCGGCGGCCACCTCGTCGGCGCTCGCGAGGTCCACCTCCGCGGTGTGCTCGCCGGTGGCGGGGTTGAAGACGGGCGAGGTGCGCCCGGACGAGCCGGGGAGGTCGCGGCCGTCGATCCAGTGCGAGATGCGGGTGCTCATGCGGCTCACACTAGGACCGATCCTTGCTGGCACAAAGAGCCGACTGTTACGTTACAAAACATGCGGGAGGTGCTGTCGGCGGTCGAGGAGCGCCTCGAGGCGGCCACCGCCCGCGGGCTCGCCGCGGCCGTCGGCCGGGCCGTCGCCGACGGAGTCGTGGCACCGGGCACGAAGCTGCCGCCGATCCGCACCGTGGCCACCGAGCTGGCGATGTCGCCGACCACGGTCTCGGCCGCCTGGTCGCTGCTGGCCCGCTCCGGGACCGTGCGCACCGAGGGCCGCCGCGGCACCCGAGTGCTCGACCCGACACTGGCCGGCAGCCGCTACCGCCGTGCCCTGGAGCGGCCCGCGCTGCTGGCCCAGGACCTGTCCACCGGCGTGCCCGACGGCGCGCTGCTGCCGAGCCTGGACCGGGTGCTGGGGTCGGTGCACACACCGGGCACGCCGACGAGCTACCTCGAGGACCCGGTGGTGCCCGAGCTGGCCGCGCTGCTGCGCGCCGACTGGCCGTACGACGCCGAGGGCCTCACCGTCGTCGACGGCGCCATGGACGGCCTGGACCTGGTCACCCGCACGCTGCTGAGGTACGGCGACCGGGTGGTCGTCGAGCATCCCTGCTTCCCGCCGCTGGTCGACCTGCTCGACACGCTGGCGGTGGACGTGGTGGGCGTGCCCGTCGACGAGCAGGGCCTGGACCCCGGCGCGCTGGCGAAGGCGCTCTCGGGCCCGGTGGCCGCGGTCGTGCTGCAGCCCCGCGCCCAGAACCCGACCGGCGTGACGATGTCGCGCCCGCGCGCCGCGGAGCTGGCGAGGCTGCTGGAGCCGACCCGCGCGCTGCTGCTCGAGGACGACTCGGCCTACGGCATCTCCTCCTCGCCGGCGCTGAGCCTCGGCACCTGGCTGCCCGAGCGCACGGTGCACCTGCGCAGCTTCTCCAAGGCCCACGGCCCCGACCTCCGGCTGGCCGCGCTCTCGGCCCCCCGCGAGCTGCTGCACCGGCTCGCCGCCCGCCGGCAGCTCGGGCAGGGCTGGAGCAGCCGGCTGCTGCAACGGATCCTGGTCGGGCTGCTCACCGACCCCGAGACGGTGGCCCAGGTGGAGCTGGCGCAGGTCGAGTACGTCCGCCGGCGGGCGGCGCTGGTCGACGAGCTGGACCGGCGCGGGATCGTCGTCGGCGGCACCGAGGGCATCAACGTCTGGGTCCCGGTGGCCGACGAGGCCGCGGCGATCGTGCGGCTGGCCAGTCAGGGGACCGGGGTGAGCCCCGGCGCCCCGTTCGCCGTACTCCCCGGGCAGCCGGGGCACATCCGGGTCACCGCCGGCCTGGTGCGCGACCACCACGCCGACCTCGCCGACCGGCTGGCCGAGGCCGCGCAGGTGGCGGGCTGGGGGACGCGCGCGCGGTGAGGCCGGGGGTTCCGCGGGGCCCCGGGGGCGGGCAGGTTAACAGGGTATGCCGCGAAACTGTCGCTTCCCCAGTGGAACTCCACGAGGGGAGTGGCAGAAACGCGGCATACCCTGTTAAACGCCCCCGGCTACCCGCCGGCTACGCGCGCCAAGCCGCCCGCGCCCCGCACGCCAGCGCACCGCTGCGCTGCCGCGCAGAAACCCCCTGACTCGGCGCGCGCACTTCCAGCGCGCCCTCGGGACCACTCCGAGCGGCCACCAAAGCACGTCCTCGCGCCGCGAGTCCGCCCCGCTCGAGTGCGTGGTCGCCGCCGGCTGAACGGCCCGGCCGATCTCCCTGCCCGAAACGGCCCGTGCGGCCTAGGCTGGTCGCCATGTCAGCGGGCTGGGACGCCGCCACGTCGCAGGAGCAGGTGCACCTGCGCAGTCTCACCGCCGCGCTCGGGGACGCGCTGACCGTCGACGACGTCGCCGCCGCCACGCTCAACCACGCGCTGGCACTGCCCGGGGTGATCCGCGCCGGCCTGGCGCTGCAGTACACCGGCGGCCGGCAGCTCCAGTTCGCGGTCCTCGACCGCGAGACGACGGGGACCGACCGCGTGACCTGGTGCCTCATCGACGCCTACGCCGACGTGCCGGTGGTCACCGCGGTGCGGCAGGGGGAGGAGATCCTCCTGCAGACGCTCGGCGAGGTGGCCGCCCGGTTCCCCGGCGTCGCGGTTCGGCAGCGCGAGCTGGGCACGCACGCGCTCGTCGCCCTGCCGCTCACCGCCGGCGAGGAGCGCATCGGCGCGCTCCTGCTGTGCTACGGCCACGAGCGCTACTTCGGCTCGCAGGACCGCTGGTTCCTGTCCGGTTACGCCTACCAGGTGACCCAGGCGGTGCGCCGCGCGCTGGCGTTCCACGTGCAGTCCACCACCTCCGAGCAGCTCCAGCGCAGCCTGATGCCGCGCTCGCTGCCCGAGATCGCCGGCGTCGCGATCGGCACGCACTACCAGGCCGGGGGCCTGAACGTGGACGTCGGCGGCGACTGGTACGACGTGCTGCAGCTGCGCGACGGGGCGACCGCGTTCGTGCTCGGCGACGTGATGGGCAAGGGCGTGCCGGCCGCGATCGTGATGAGCGAGGTCCGCGCGGCGCTGCGGGCCTACGCGATCCTCGACCCGCGCCCGCCGGTGGTGCTCGAGCGCCTCGACGTGCTGGTCGCCACCCTCGCCGTACCCGAGCAGATCGTCACCGTGGTCTACGGCGTGCTGGCGCCCGACCGCCGTACCGTGCGCTACGCGGTAGCCGGGCATCCCCCGCCGCTGCTGGTCCCCGACACCGGCGCCCCGCTCGTCCTTCGCGACGACATCGGGCCGGCGCTCGGGCTGGGAGTCGGACCCTGGCCGGAGCATGTCGTCGACCTCCCGCGGGACACCTCGCTGCTGCTGTACAGCGACGGGCTGGTGGAGACCCGCGACCTCGACCTGTTCGCCGGGATCGACCGGCTGGTCGCGAAGGTCGCCGCGCTGCCCGCGCGGTGGCGCAACGCCCCGGACCTGTGCAGCCGGATCAGCGCGCTGATGCACCACGAGGACGCCGACGACGACGTCACGGTGCTGGCCCTGACCGCGACCAGCCGCACCCGGACGCTCGCGGCCTCGGTGGAGCTGCCCGGGGACCCCACCGCGTCCGGGCGGGCACGCCGCTTCCTGCGCGCGACGCTCGAGGAGTGGGGTCTCGACGCGGACACGGTCGACACCGCCGAGCTGTGCGTCTCCGAGCTGGTCACCAACGCGGTGATCCACTCGGGGACCTCACCGGAGGTGGCGGCCCGCTTCGACGGCCAGCGGCTCACCGTGCTCGTGCAGGACAGCGGCGGGCGCGGCGCCGTGCACCAGGTCGAGGACTACGACGCGATGGCGATCTCCGGTCGCGGGCTGACGCTGGTCGACGCCCTCACCACCGCCTGGAGCGCCGAGCACAGCTCCGACGGGACCACGGTGTGGTTCGAGCTCGAGCCGCGGCGCCCGGGCCTGGTCAACGCGGGCTGACCGACCGGGCGCTCGCGCCGGCACCGACCGGCAGCACCGGAGGCCCCGCGCTCACCGCCCCGGGCAGGTCGGCGACGGTCACCGGCCCCGCCATCGGTCGCTGCCAGGCCATCACCCGCACGCGGTCGCCCTCGTCGGCGGTGACGAACAGCCAGTCGGCGCCCGCGTCCACGGCGAGGCCGACGACCGTCTTGGGAGCGAGCTCCAGGCCGGGCACCACCCGCAACGCCCCGGTGCGCAGGTCCAGCTCGGCGACGTCGGAGGGCGGGAACGGGTGGTCGCCGGCGTAGCGGGGGTCGGCGTGCGCCCGCCCCAGGGCGAAGGCGGCCAGCCGTCCGCGGGCGTCGAGGGCGACCTGCGAGGTGACGGTGCGCCCGGCCGGCAGCGGGTAACGCCCGGTGACCTCGCCGCCGGCCGCCTCCACACGGAGCAGCCGACACGGTGACGTCGCCACCGGGTCGCATGCCCCGTCGGTCATCAGCACCCGGCCGCCGCGGGTGGCGGCCAGCGCGACGCCCGGGCCCAGCACCCGCGACCGGCGGCCGGCGGTGTCGAAGACCGCGACGCGCGGCGGGCCCCCCGGCCCCTCACCGAGCTCGACGACCAGACCGGCTGCGGTGTCGGCCACCAGCCGTGCCGCGTCCGGGAGCCGGATGGTGCGGACGCCGGTCACGGAGCGTACGACGGTCCCGCCCGGCCCGACGCGGGTCGCCGGCTCGAGCACCTGCCACAGGCCGTGCGCGCCCTCGACCACGGACAGGCCTCCGTGCGGCCGCATCGGGACCCGCTCGGCGGTCCGGCCGCTGATCCGGTACAAGCTGACCCGGTCGTAGCGGCAGCTGCGGGTGACGAGGGCGTAGCGACCGTGGCGGCCGCCGAGCAGGTCGGTGACCTCCCCGTCGCCCGGCAGCCCGGCGAGCGGCGTGGACTCGCCGGTGGTGGCGTCCACGGAGCGCACGCCGGAGCCGCCGACCAGCAGGCGAGTGTCGGGCAGCCACGCCGGGCGCGGCGTGCGGGTGAGCGGCAGGCGGGCGATCGAGCCGCAGGCGCCCTCACGCGACGGCCAGGCCCGGGCCTTGCCGGAGGATGCGCTGCCGGGCCGGGCGGGCCCGGAGAAGTCGCGGACCGACGGGTCCGGCGACGGGGCGGCTACCGGTGGCGTGCTGCCGCCGCCGTGCAGGACAGCCCACCCGGCCACGGCCAGGGCGGCCAGTCCCAGCGCCCACCGGTGCCATCGCCGCGGCGGCCGCGAGGGGCCGCCCTCGATGACGTCGGCCACCCCGTCACTATAGACGCGGGAGTGCCGCGCGACGCGCGTGCGTGGTACCGGGCGCGTGCGTCAGGTGACGTGGTCGCGCGAGCCCCCCGGACGTATGACGTCCACCGGGACGTCATACGACCTGGTCGCCCCAGCCGCCGGGCCGTATGACGCCAGCCGGGACGTCATACGCTACTGGCGGACCAGCCGGCCCCACAGGTGCGGCTGCAGGGCCTGCCCGGCGGCCGCCATGTCGTAGGCCCACAGCAGGTCGCCCTCGACCATGCCGTACATCCGGTGGCCGCCGGTGACCTCCTTGGCGGACTGGGTGCGGGCCACCATGTCCGTGGTGATCTCGATGCGGGGGGTGCCGATCTCGGCGTTGCCGTACCAGATCTCGACGAAGCCGGTGTTGTGCGTGAGCAGCCACTCCAGCGAGCCGTCGGCCTTCGACCGGACGAAGCCGGTCTCGATCGCGGCGTCGCGGACCTTCTCGCCCTTCTCGTCGACGATCCAGGCGCGACTCATGTAGTGGAAGAACGGCCGACCGTCGTGGGTGAAGATGCACTCCTGCCCGAACTGGAACGACTCGATCGTCGGGTAGTCACCGTGGCCGTTGCCTCGCCAGGTGCCGAGCAGCCACGCGATCGGGGCGCAGTCGGGGTGCAGGTTCTCCGGGAGCTGGAACGGCATGCGATCAGTGGCTGGGGCGGAAGAGCCGGTAGAGCACGAGCAGGGACACGTAGCCGCTGAGCACGATGACCAGTGCCATCAGCGCGATGAAGAGGGCTTCCATGCCCCGCAGTCTAGTGGCGTCGCCGACGGCCCGCCTCGCTCCCCCGTCCACGGGCCAGCCCAGGACGCCCGCCACCGTCGCAACCGAGCAAGGCCGGAACACCTAGAGTGCGCGCCATGGCCGAGAAGCTGCTGGTGAAGGTGACGGCGGGCGCCGAGGAGCCCGAGCGGTGCAACCAGGCGTTCACCGTGGCCGCGGCGGCGCTCACCGCCGGGGCGCGGGTGAGCCTGTGGCTGACCGGGGAGGCCGCGTGGTTCGCCGTACCCGGCCGTGCGGAGGCCTTCGCCCTGCCGGAGGCGGCGCCGCTCGCCGACCTGCTGGCCGCCGTGCTCGCGGCGGGCACCGTGACCGTGTGCACGCAGTGCGCGGCCCGCCGCAACCTCGAGGAGCCCGACGTGCTGCCCGGCATCCGGTTCGCCGGCGCGGCGACGTTCGTCGAGGAGGCGCTCGCCGAGGGCACCCAGGCCCTCGTCTACTGAAGCAGGCGCCGAAGGCTCCGAAGCGGTACGAAAGGTCCGGCTCGGTTAGAGTTGACCGGCCCCACAGGCGAGACGAAACGAGGGACTGTGGAACTGCGCGACTACGTCCGGGTCGTCCGTCGCCGATGGCGTCTGATCACCGCCTGCTTCCTCGTGGTCGTCGCGGTCGCTGCGGTCGTCACCTACCGCACCACTCCGCAGTACGAGTCGCGGGCGCGCCTGTTCGTCTCCACCACCGACCGTTCGACCAGCGACGCCTACCAGGGCGCGCTGTTCTCGACCCAGCGGGTCAGCTCCTACGCCGACCTCGCCAGCGGCCGCGAGCTGGCCGGGCGCGTCGTCCACGACCTCCACCTGCGCATCGACCCGACCGACCTCACCGACAAGATCAGCGCCACCGTGGTGCCGGACACCGTGATCCTGGAGATCTCCGCCACCGACCCGAGCCCGCGGCGGGCGCAGGCGATCGCCCAGTCCGCGGCCCAGCAGCTCAGCCGGCTCGTCACGGAGCTCGAGACCCCGCCGGGGAAGGCGAACCCGCCGATCAAGACCACCATCATCGACAGCGCCTCCCTCCCCGAGACGCCGGTCTCGCCCAAGCCGCTGCGCAACCTCGGGCTGGCCGCCGTGCTCGGCCTGCTGCTCGGCCTCGGGCTCGCGGTGATGCGCGAGCTGCTCGACACCACGGTGAAGGCCGCTGCCGACGTCGCCGAGGTCACCGAGACCCCCGTGCTCGGCGGCATCCTCTTCGACCCCACTGCCCAGAAGCAGCCGCTGCTGACCGACCTCTCACCGCACGCGCCGCGCGTCGAGGCGTTCCGGATCCTGCGCACCAACCTGCAGTTCGTCGACGTGGACCGCGACAAGAAGGTCTTCGTGGTGAGCAGCTCGGTGCCGGGCGAGGGCAAGACCAGCACCGCCAGCAACACCGCGCTGGCCCTCCAGGACGCCGGCGAGCGGACGCTGCTCATCGACGGCGACATGCGCCGCCCGCAGCTGGCGCGGATGTTCGGTCTGGAGGGTGCCGTCGGCCTGACCTCGGTGCTGCTCGGCCGGATCGAGCTCCAGGAGGCCGTGCAGCGCCACCGCCCGTCGGGGCTTCACGTCCTCACCAGCGGCAACGTACCGCCGAACCCTGCCGAGCTGTTGCAGTCGCAGGCCATGCACCAGCTGCTGGGCAAGGCACGCTCGGAGTACGACGTGATCGTGATCGACGCGCCACCGTTGCTCCCGGTCACGGACGCCGCACTGCTCGCCGTGCAGGCCGACGGAGCCGTCATCGTGGTGCGTCAGGGCCACACCACGCGGGACCAGCTGGCGCACTCCCTGGACCGCCTCGACGCCGTCGGGGCACGGGCGCTCGGCGTCGCGCTGAACATGGTCGCCTCCCGCGGCAGCCGCGGCTACGGGTACGGCTACGGGTACGGCTACGCGCCGCTGGAGGGTCGCCGGGCCAGGAACCTGAACGAGGGTTTCAGCGGCTCCTGACTCAGCCCTCGCGCTGCTCGGGCACCTCGGCTTCGAGCGCGACGGAGATGCCGAACCCGGCCCGCAGGATCGCGCCGGCGGCCGCGGCCACCCTCGCGCTGCCCACCACCGGGGCGATCGCGATCATCGTGGCCTGGACCTGCTCCAGGGTCACCCCGGCGTCGGCGGCCAGCCCCAGGTTCATCACGTACGACACGGGGGCGGCGTCCATGGCCACCAGCGCCGCGAGCCGCACCAGGAAGTAGGTCTCCTCGTCGAGACCGGAGGCCTCCAGCGAGTCGAGGTTCATCGCGACGAGCTGCTCGAGCACGGGTGCGTCCCCCTGCGCGATGCCGGCGAGTGCGGACTCCGGGGCGGTCTGTGTCATGACGTGTCTCCTCAGGAAAGGGTTCGGATGCCCCCACGGTTCCGCGGTGACGCCGGCCGGTCTTCACCCGCACCGGATGAACGCCGGTACGACGGGTACCCCCACGGCATGACCGAGCACCCTGACGAGGACCGGATCGAGTCCCGCGCCGAGCTCCTGCCCGAGGAGGAGAGCGTCGGCAGCGAGGACCGCCACGACCAGGCGGAGGCGATCCTCGAGGAGTCCGACGAGCGCACCGAGCACCCGGAGGAGACCCGGCACGAGTCGCACCAGACGCCGGGCTGAGTCACCGCTCCCGGTCGCGCGGCGTCAGCGAGACGCGGGCGACCACGAAGGGCCGGGCGCCGCGGACCGAGACGCGGGCCAGGTTCAGCGCGCCCATCGGCAGCCCGGTCGCCGGTGACAACGTCGCCACCTGAGCGATCCGGTCCCCCACCGACTGGCCGGTGCGACCGGCGAGCCAGAGGCTGTTGGCCGCGTGCAGCAGCAGCGCGAGCAGCAGCCAGGTGGCCACCGGCAGGAAGCTCTGCTGGGTGGTGGCGGTCCGCACCAGCAGCCCGGCCGCGACGCCGACGCCGTTGACGAGCGCGAGGTCGGCGGTGGCCGCGGTGACGGACTGCCACGGCGTGGCAGGCCCCGGGCTGTCGAATCGGGCAGTCATGTCCGTCATGGTGCGATGCGCCCGCCCGGTCCAGGTAGGGCCGAATGGCCCGGTCCGGGGGTACGACGGTCCCCGCTGCCCCACGGGTCATCCGGCACGACGTGGCTGCACGCACGACGGGGGCGCGCTGGTCCGGACCAGCGCGCGTCGCTTCCCGGAACCGCGCGCCGCGGGAGGCACACTGATGCGGCTCGGACTGCACCCGAGGCGGGAGCAGTCGTCAGGAGGAGGGAACCCCGCATGATTCGGCGCGAGAGCAAGTCGGGCAAGACCCGCATCACCTTCGTCCTTCCGAAGGAGGAGCCGGCCGGCAAGGTCTCGGTCGTCGGCGACTTCAACGGCTGGACACCCGGCGCCCACACGCTGGTGCGGCGCAGCAACGGCACCCGCAGCGTCGGGGTCTCGCTGACCCCGGGCGCGTCGTACCGGTTCCGCTACCTCGGCGAGGACGGCCACTGGTTCGACGACCCCGAGGTGGACCGGTGCGCCAGCGGCAACGGCGTGGTGCTCGCCTGAGCGCCGGCGTCAGCGGCGCTTGACCTGCAGGAGCTCGCGCGCCCCGCCGGGGGTCATCGGCGTGCGCTGCGCGAGCCGAGCCAGCTCCACGGCCCGGGCGACCAGCTGGTCGTTGTGCTCGACCGGCACGCCCTTGGCGAGGGTGAGCACGTCCTCCATGCCGACGCGCAGGTGCCCGCCCTTGGACAGCGCCGCGAGCGCGACGGCGAGCGTGGAGCGGCCGATCCCGGTGGCCGACCAGGACGTGACCGCGTCCGGCATGGCGGCCACCGCGGCGACCAGCGCGTCCGCGGTGCCGGGCATCCCGCCGGGGACGCCCATCACCAGGTCGCAGTGCACCCGGCCGCCGTACGGCAGCCCGAACCTGTCGAGCAGCCGGTGCAGCGCGTGCACGTGACCGAGGTCGAACAGCTCGAACTCCGGGACCACCTCGCGCTCCTGGGTGAGCCGGTAGAGCTCGGTGACGAAGGGCCACGGGTTGGAGAACACGTCGTCGCCGAAGTTCGTGGTGCCCATGGTCAGGCTGCACGAGTCGGGCGCGGCGTCGAGCACCCTCAGCCGGTTCTCGAGGGGGTCGTGCACGGAGCCGCCGGTGGAGAGCTGGACGACGAGGTCGGTCTGCTCGCGCAACGCCTCGACGGTGGCCCGGAGCCGGCCGAGGTCGAGGGTCGGGCGGTGCTGCTCGTCGCGGATGTGCACGTGCACCATCGCGGCGCCGGCGGCCTCGCAGCGCCGGGCGGTCTCGACGAGCTCCTCGAGCGTGGTCGGCAGCTGCGGGCAGTCCTCCTTGCTGGTCTCCGCCCCGGTGGGGGCGACCGTGACCAGCAGCGCGCTCGGGTCGGTGCTCATGGCGGCATCGTGCCAGACTGCAGAGGTCCCGTCGATCCGAGTTCAGGAAGATCTCCCAATGCGCGCCGTGATCCAGCGAGTTCTTGAGGCTTCGGTCTCGGTCGACGGGAAAGTCGTCGGCGAGATCGGCAAGCCCGGCCTGCTGGTGCTCCTCGGCGTGACGCACGCCGACGGTCCCGACGAGGTGGCCTGGATGGCGCGCAAGGTCTGGGGCCTGCGGATCCTGCGCGACGAGCAGGCCGCCGCCGACACCGGGGCGCCGATCCTGGTGGTCAGCCAGTTCACGTTGTACGGCGACGCCCGCAAGGGCCGGCGACCGACGTGGGTGGCCGCCGCACCCGGGGACGTCTCGGAACCGGTCTACGAGGCGTTCTGCACCGAGCTCGAGCGGCTCGGCGCCGTCGTGGCCCGCGGCGAGTTCGGCGGGGACATGCAGGTGGCCCTGGTCAACGACGGTCCGGTGACCATGCTGCTCGAACGCTGAGACCGCTGCCACCAAGCGCTCCGAGACACAAGCGCCGGGGCATCGACAGAGGGAGGACCGGCCTGCGCACCGACAAGCGCCGCAGACGAGCGCCGGCTCGGCGGCGCAAGGCCGGGTGGCTGGTGCTCGCCGTGGTCACGGTGCTCCTGGTCATCGCCGCTTTCGAGCACACCGACACCCGGGCCAGCGGACAGGGTTCGACCGTCCCCTCACCGCCGGTGCGGACCGGCGCGACCACATCGGGCCAGCCGCCACCACCGGGGCGGCGGCCTCCGCGTCGGCGGCGGGCCGGCTCCTGGTCGCGCTCGCCGACGACGGGACGCTGGTCACCGCCGAGACCGGCTCCTGCGACGGCGGCACCGCCACGGTGCGCTACTCCACCGACGGCGGCGCCTCGTTCACCCGGGTGCGGATGAAGCCGAGCGTGACCTCGGTGCTCGCCGTGTCCGCCGACTCCCCCCACGACCTCGGCTTCGTCGGCACGGACGCCGACTGCACGCTCCACCGGTCAGCGGGAGCACCGACTCCCGGCGCTGGCAGGCCGCCCACGGCAGCGACACCGCCTGGCACCTGCTCCCCGGGCGTGACGCGGTGCACGGCCCGCAGGGTCCGGCCACGACTCCCTGCACGCCGGTGTGGCTGAGCGCGACCGGCGCCGTGCGCGTGCTCTGCGAGGACGGCCGGGTGCTGGGCACCGCCGACGACGGCAGCACTTGGGTGGTGCTCGGCCACGCCCGGCGGGCGGAGCTGATCGCCTACTCGGGACCGGGCACGGGCTACGCCGTCGCCCGCAGACTGTCGTGCGCACACGCCCTGCTCAGGACCGTGGACGGGGGCGCGACCTGGAGCACCCGGCACTGTTTCGGCGACGAAGCCGTCGCCGGCCTCGCGACCGGGGCAGCAGCGTGGTCGCCGTGACGGCCGACCACGCTGGACAGCAACGACGACGCCGGCACGGAGCAAGCGTCGTGTGGCGGTGTGTTGCGCCGCCAACGGAGTACGCAACAGCAGCCCGGGACGGACCGACGTCGCTTATCGTCCCGGACGGGGGTGGCGGACGCTCCGGGAAAGCGCAGGGGGCTCTCCCGGAGCGTCCGCCGGGCCTTCCGCCCCCGCACGTTCACGACAGCAGGTCGATGACGGCCCGCTCCAGCGCGCTCTGCCGCTCGCCCGGGTCGTCGTACTCCTGCCGCACGGCGGCGGCGATCGTCTCGCCGTTCTCGTACTTGTCGACCACCCGCGGGTCGACGTACGACGAGCGCGCGATCGTCGGGGTGTTGCCCAGGTAGCCGGCCACCTCCTCCATCGCCCGTCGGACCGCGCGCTTGCGCGAGGCCTTCGTCGCGCCGGGCTCGTCGGAGCCGCCGAGCGCGGCGGCCGCCAGCACCGTCGCGTGCCAGGTGCGGAAGTCCTTGGCGGTGATCGGCGCGCCGCTGGTCTCGCGCAGGTAGTCGTTGACCCGCGACGCGTCCAGCGACGTCCAGCGGTTCGACTCCTTGTACGCCAGCAGCCGGTGGTCGGGGCTGCGGCGCCGGCGCATCGTCTCCACCGCCGCGATCGAGAGCGGGTCGTCGATCTCGATGCTGTGCTCGATCCCGGACTTCCCGACGAAGCAGAACACCAGCTTGTCGCGCCGGCGGCGCACGTGCCGGCGCTCGAGCGTGGTCAGGCCGTAGCCCCCGTTCTCGTCGGCGTAGGCGTCGGACCCGATCCGGAAGTAGCCGAGGTCGAGCAGGCGTACGGCGGTCGCACCGGCCCGCTCGAACGGCATGCCGTCGGCCGCGAGGTGCTCGAGGATGGCCGCACGCGTGCGCGGCAGCGTCTTGGCGGCCTCCAGCACCCGGTCGAACTTCTCGGCGTCGCGCTTGGTGCGCCACTGCGGGTGGTAGAGGTACTGCTTGCGCCCGGCTGCGTCCACGCCCACCGCCTGGAGGTGGCCGTTGGGCTGCGGGCAGATCCACACGTCCTGCCACGCCGGCGGGATCACCAGCGACTTGATCCGGACCACGTCCTCCCCGCCGAGTCGCTGCCCGTGCTCGTCGAGGTAGACGAACCCCGAGCCGGCCCGGCGACGGGTCCAGCCCGGCGCGCTCGGCGACGAGGTGCGCAGGCGGACCATGGCGGTCCCGTATCCGCCGCCCGCGGCTTCAAACCGCGACGGGCGTCACGGCCGGGCCGCCCCGGGTCAGGGCAATGCGTCAGCGGCGGCGGGTCAGCGCGCGCATGGCCGGCCGGGCATCGACCAGGTAGACGATCGCGGCCACCGCCCCGACCAGGTTCAGCAGGCTGATCGGGCTCCAGATCAGCATGTGCGCCGCCAGCGCGAGGCCCAGGATGATCAGCCACGCGGGCTTGGTCAGCTTGTCGGCGGCGACGTAGGCGTCCGGCCGGCGGGTCAGGGCGTCGACGAAGGCCCACGCCTGCACCACGAACAGCGCCAGCGTCAGCACCGACATGATGAGGCTGGGGGCCTGGAAGATCAGCACGGCTCCAGACTAGACGAGGGCCGCAACGGCCGGCGGCGACCGTGGTGCGCGAGCGGACGCTCACCCGGCCCGCGCGTCGGCGTCCTGACAGCCCCGGCCCGCGCGTCGTGGGTCCGGACGCGCCGAGGCCCCGCCCTCGGGGGACGGGGCCTCGGGTGCCGGCGGTCTAGAAGAGGGTCAGCTGGCCGTCGTCCTGGTCATCGACGACGGGCCGGCCGCTCTCGCGAGTCCTGCCGGGCGGAGCCGGAGCTGTTCAGTCACCGACCTTCGCAGCACCCTCGCTGGTGGCCTTCGAGGCCGCCGAGGCGGTCTTGCGGGCCGAGGTGCTGGTGGTCTTGGCGTTGGTCTTGGCCGTCTTGGCGGTCTTCTTCGCCGCCGACTTGGTGGTCGAGGCCGACTTCTTCACCTGGGTGTTGGCGGTCTTGGCCTTCGCCTTGGTGGTGTCGGCGGCGGCCTTGGTCTGCTGCGTGGCCGGCTGGCGGCGGATGCGGGTCACCAGCGTCTTGCCGCGCGCAGCCAGGTCGGCGTAGGTGCCGCCGAGCTCGGAGACGGTCTCGTTGAGGTCGGCGACGTAGCCGTTGAGCAGCGCCTGGGCGCGGCTGGGCAGCGTCTTGGCCTCGCTCTGCAGCTCGTCGACGCGGGTCACGACCACGTTGCGGGCCTGGTCGCGCAGCGCCTTCGGCTCGAGCTCGACCTTCGCGAAGCGCGACTGGACGTCGGTGGCGGTGTGCCGGGCGTACTCGACGACGAGGTCGCCGGCGCCGACGGCGGCGTAGAGCGGGCGCGTCGCGTCGACGCGGAACGTGCGGGTCTGGGTCCTGGCCATGTCAGTCTCCTCCTGTGGATGGGGTGTTCGCCGCTCGGAAGGACTTGTAGACGTCCAGCAGCGACTGCTTCTGTCGTTCTGTCAGACCGGTGTCGGCGAGGATCGCCAGCTCGACGGACCGCACCTCGCCGTCCTCGAGGTTGAGGATCCCGGCGCGGACGTAGAGCGTCTCCGCCGAGACCCGAAGTGCCTTCGCGAGCTGCTGCAGCACCTCGGCGGATGGCCGGCGCAGACCACGTTCGATCTGGCTGAGGTACGGGTTCGACACTCCGGTCTGCTCGGCAAGCTGGCGCAGCGACAGCTTGGCTGCCAACCGCTGCTCCCGCAGGTAGTCGCCGAGCGACTCCACGGTCTTGCCGACGTCGAACTTCTTGGCCATGTCTCCATAGTGCTAGCAATCAGCTAGCACTTCAACCCTGTCCAGACGTGAGTCGGCACACAGGCTCTCTTCCGTCAGCGCTTCGCCGACGATTGCGGCAATTCGCTCGCAGCAAGCGACGGGCGGCCGATCGCGCGCCGTCCGGGGGCCGGCGGGCGGCTTGTTGCACAGCACAAGAGTTTGCGCAACCAGGCATCCGCAGCCACCGATTCGCGTACTTTGCTCGCGGGGGATTCCGTACGCGCCGGATGGGGGGTCATGAAGCTCGCCGAGCCCGCCTGGCTGCTGCACGTGGCCCGCACCCAGGCGGCCGACACCCGGCTGCGCACCGCTGCCGTGTTCGCGGCGGGCGGCGGGGACGTCAAGCAGGTGCACCGCTCCCAGGTCACCCGCTGGGAGCGCGGCGAGATCGCGGCGACCTACGCGGTGGTACGCCGCTACGAGACCCTCTGCGGGCTCGAGGAGGGCCGGCTCGCCGCCGCGTTCGACCTCGTGCACCGCTACGACCGGCCGGTGGCCGCGCGGCCCGCGCTGCGCCGGCCGCTGCCCCCGGACCCCGGCGCGACCACCGACGACCTGGTCGGCCGGGCGCTCGGCGACGGCCCGGTGACCGGACTCGAGTGGGACCGGCTCTCGGCCCTGCTCGGGGAGATGCCGGAGGCGTTCCTGCGCGGCTCCGACTGGCAGGCGCTGTTCCGGCGCGGCCTGCGCGAGATGGACGTGACCGTCGGGCTGGGCTACCGCCAGCGGGCCGAGGCGATGAACCGGCTGGCCGGCCACCCCCGCTCCGGCCCGCACCTGGTCGCCCTCGCCCGCGACCTGCTCACCGACCCGGCCTCCCAGGTCTACAGCGAGGCGGCCTCGCTGCTGCGCTACTGCGAGGACCCGGGGGCCGTCCAGCTCCTGGTCGACGTGGTCGCCGACCCGGTGAACCCGAACGCGCTCCGGGCCGCCCTCTCGGCCGCGGCCCCGACCGTGCGTGCCCGGCGTACTCCCCACCCCGCCGCGGTGGAGCTGGTGAAGCTGTCCCTGGACCTGGCCCGCGACACCAGCCGGGCGTACCGGGTGCGGAGGTCGGCCGCCGACGTGCTGGTGGCGCTGCGCCCGAGCACCCGCACGTCCATCGCCCACGAGCTGCGCCGCCAGCCCACGGAGCTCTCGGTGGCCTCGATCGTCGCCGGCGACGGCCCCCGGCCCGGCGAGCAGATGCGCGAGCTGCGCGCGCGCATCGCGCGGCGGCTCGAGCAGCACCTGGACATCCCGCTCCACGACGAGCCGCCGCTGCTGAAGCTGCTCGGCTGCATCACCACCGAGACCAACGACGAGCTGCGCGGCTACGCGCTGCACCTGCTCATGCTGCTCCCCTTCGGGCCGGCGGTGGGGCACGCGTTCCTCGGCGAGCTGGCCGACGCCGTCGAACGTCGCGACGCGCTCGGCGTCCACGAGGCCCTCGGCGTGCTGCTGTGCCTGGCGCCCCGGGACGGCATCGACCTGCTCACCGACCTGGCCACGCGGGCGGTGGGCGTCCCCGGGAACCGAGACCAGGTCGCGGTCGAGGCGTGCTGGGCGCTCGGGAACGCCAAGTTCGGCGGTCCGCAGGACCCGACCACCGGGAAGCGCCTGGCCGCGGCGGTGACCGCGGCCTGGACGGCGACGACGCCGCCGGGCCCGCAGCTGCTCGAGGCCTGGGCCTACGCGCTGGCGATGTCGGGGCACCGCGACGTGCTGGCCGGTCTGGCCGCGCCACCCGACGCCCCGTCGGCGCCGGTGTGGGAGCGGGCGCGGCAGTGGTGGCTCCAGGTGCCGACGTACCTGCTCGAGCACCCCGACCGCGGGCGCGCGTAGGTCAGGCGCTGCTCAGAAGGTCGCGCGGATGCTGCCGACCGGACGCCCTCCGCCGAGCAGCACGTGCTCGCCGGTCCGTCGTACGGCGTCCCCGTCGACGCCCTCCTCGCGGGTGACGCCCAACCGCTCGAGCGCCGCGGCCATCACCACCGGGCGGGCCCGGGCGGCGCCGTCGTCGACCTTCAGCGCGAACGCCCGGCCGTCGGGGAGCGCGACGGCGTAGCAGGCCTCCGCGCCCGCCTTGCCGATCGCCCCCGGGAGGGCACGCAGCAGGGTCAGCTCGTCGCGCCGGGTGCCGGAGACGAACTCCGGGTGGCTGCGGACCGCCTCGGCGACCTTGCGCTCCGGCCCGTCGGTGGCGGTCGCCAGGCGGCGGAACGCTCGCGCGAGGCCGACCAGGGAGGCGGACAGCAGCGGCGCGCCACAGCCGTCGACCGCGGTGGTCCCCACGGCCTCGCCGGTCAGGTCGGCGTACGTCTCCGCGATGACCCGCTGCAGGGGGTGGTCGGGGCGCAGGTACGTCGCGGTGTCCCAGCCGTTCTCGACGCAGGTGGCCAGCATCGCGGCGTGCTTGCCGGAGCAGTTCATCGCCAGGGACGACCGGCTCCCTCCGGCGCGCAGGAGGTGGTCGCGGGCCTCGTCGTCGAGCGGGTAGTCCGGCGGGGTCTGCAGCGCGGACTCGTCGAGCCCGGCGCCCGCCAGGATCTTGCGGACGCCCTCGAGGTGGAACGGCTCGCCGGAGTGCGAGGCGCAGGCGAGCGCGAGCAGCTCACCGTCCAGGGGCAGGCCGGCGCGCACCATGCCCAGCGCCTGGACCGGCTTGTTGCACGAGCGCGGCAGGATCTGGGACTCCACGTCGCCCAGCGACCACTCGACGGACCCGTCGGCGGCCAGCGCCACCACCGAGCCGTAGTGGTGGCCCTCGACGAACCCGGAGCGGACGATCTCGGCGACGACGGCGGGAGCACTCATGCCGCGACCCTAACGGGGCCCGCGTCGGCGGTGACCGGCTGCCGAGGCGGTCACGCGTCCCGGCGCGGCCGTGCGCGACAATGTGCCGGTGCCCGACGCCACCCCCGTCCCCCAGGCCCCGGCCCCCGCAGGCCCCGTCCCCCAGTACTGCCCGTCACCCCGCGAGCTCGACGACCTCGAGCTGCTGACCCACGGCGTTCTCGGCCTGCGCGGCTTCGAGGGGCCCGGCGGCCTGGTGTCGCTGCACGTGCCGGTCGCGGTCGCGGCCGCCGCCGAGGCCGCCACCAGGCTGGAGCTGGTCGACCCGGAGGGCACCCCGCTGGCCACCGTCACGTGCAGGGCACCTACGAGCCGAGCCGGACGCCCGGCTACCACGAGGACGACGCGCACGCGCTCACCATGCTGGGCGTCCAGGGCCGGGTCACTCCGCTGGCGCACAACGAGTTCGGCGCGTTCCGCCGGCTCTACCTCTCGCCTGCGCAGGTGCGCGAGAGGTACGACGAGGACACCGTGACCGTGCCCGTCGCCGGCCCGCTCACCGACCGGGACCTGGCGCGCATCCGGGAGGCCGCGCAGGGCCGCCGGGTGCTGCTGCTGGCGCTGACCGGCCACGGCACCCCGGAGCTGAGTGCCCCCGGCCTGCTGCGGGCGACGCTCGCGGCGGCCCGGCACCACCTCGACGACGCCGGCGTGGCCGCCGTACCCCTCGCCTCCCGCGGCGACGCCACCGCCGACCACCTGCTCGGGGAGCGGGTGGTCGCCTCGTTCGCGCCCGGCGAGGTCGTCGGGGTCACCGGCCAGGGCGAGCTGCCCGAGGACCTCGCGCGAGATCGTGGCCTTCGACCGGCCCGCGCCGGAGGACCAGGGGCTCGTGGTGTTCTTCACCGGGCTGTCCGGCAGCGGCAAGTCCACCCTGGCCCGGGCGCTGCACGACGTGGTCCTCGAGCAGGGCGAGCGGACCGTCACCAGCCTCGACGGGGACGTCGTACGGCGCAACCTGTCGGCCGGGCTCACCTTCTCCAAGGAGGACCGCGAGACCAACATCCGCCGCATCGGCTGGGTCGCCGCGGAGATCAGCCGGCACGGGGGAATCGCGATCTGCTCGCCGATCGCGCCGTTCGACACCACCCGCCAGCAGGTGCGCGCGATGGTCGAGGACGCCGGCGGCGCGTTCGTGCTGGTGCACGTGGCCACCCCGCTCGAGGAGTGCGAGCGGCGCGACCGCAAGGGCCTCTACGCCAAGGCGCGTCGCGGCGAGATCCCCGAGTTCACCGGCATCTCCTCGCCCTACGAGGAGCCCGACGACGCCGCCGTGCGCGTGGACACCACCGGCCGCTCCATCGACGCCTGCCTCGCCGAGGTGCTCACGGTGCTCACCGACGCCGGCTACCTGCCGACCGAGGACCCCCGGTGAGCGACCTCCTCACCTCCGACGCGCTGTCGGTGCTGTTCGTGGCGTTCGGCGTCGGCATCGTCGTCGGGCTGACCGGCATGGGCGGCGGCGCCCTGATGACGCCGGCGCTGATCTTCCTCGGGGTGAACCCGACGACCGCGGTGGCCAACGACCTGGTCGCCGCCTCGGTGAACAAGTCGGTCGGCGCGGCCGTGCACTGGCGGTTCGGCAAGCCCAACCTCAAGCTCGCCGGGCTGCTCGTGGTCGCCTCGGTGCCGACCGCGTTCGCCGGCGCCTTCATCATCGACGCCATCGGCGGCGTCGACCAGGAGGTGTTCGTCGCCAAGGCGATCGGCACCGCGCTGCTGTTCACCGCAGCCACCTACGGGCTGCGGATGTACATCCAGCTGCGCTACGTCACCGCCGGCAACGTCATCTCCGAGGACGACCCGACCGTCCGGCCGGTCCCCACGCTGCTGGTCGGCGCGGTGGGCGGCCTGCTGGTCGGCGTCACCTCGGTCGGGTCCGGGTCGCTGATCATGGTGGCGCTGCTGCTGCTCTACCCGACGCTGTCCGCGGTGCGGCTGGTGGGCACCGACCTCGTGCAGGCGGTCCCGCTGGTGCTCTCCGCGGCGATCAGCCACGTGCTGGTCAGCGGGGTGGAGTGGGCGGTGCTGATCCCGCTGGTGGTCGGCGGCACCCCCGGCACCTACCTCGGCGCCCGGATCGCGGGCTGGGTCTCCCAGTCGGTGATCCGGCGCGGCATCGTCATCGTGCTCGCGCTGACCGGGCTGAAGCTGCTCGGCGCGCCCCCGGTGTGGGTGGGCATCGCCGGCGCCGCCATGCTGCTGCTCGGTCCGCTGGTGTGGGGCTACCTGCGCCAGACCCGCGGCCTCCCGGCGTTCGACAACAACCTGGCCGCCTGGCGGATCCCCGACGAGGACGAGGCACCGGACCGGTCGGAGCGGGACTGAGCCTCAGGACGGCTGCGGCGGCCGGCAGCCCGCACCCGGCCAGTCCCACCGCGACGCGACGGCGGCCGGCACCTGCACCGGGCACGGCGTGCCGCCGGTGCCGGCGGCCCCCACCTCGAAGACCCGCCACGAGCCGCCCTGGGGTCGCTCGAACAGGTCGTAGGAGCCGTTGTCCTGGACCGACACCTGGGCCGGGGTGGACCCCTGACGGGGCCGCAGCGCGGCGGCCGCCCAGAAGGTCTTGGTGGTGAAGTCGTAGGCGTAGTAGGTGTGTCCGCGCTCCAGACCGGCGAAGTCGGCGGCGGGAACCTGCTTCTTCGCCGCACCCGCGGCCACCAGCTGGTGCCGCACCGGCCCCGGCATCACCACGTTCTCCGCGATGTCCTGCGACCCCGACCCCGACCCCGACCCCGACCCTGACGACGAGGACGAGCCGGACGAGCCGGCGGCGGTGCCGGCCGACGGCGACCCCGAGGCGCCGACGGCACCCGACGAGATGGGCGGCGAGGGGGCGGACCGGCCGGAACCGGAGCAGGCGCTGAGGCCTGCCGCGAGTGCGGGCAGGAGTACGACGGCCGCGAGTCTGCGCACCTCCCCGACGTTACAAGCAGCCGCTACGCCGGCCCGGGGCAGGTCGGCCGCCGCACCGCCTGCACAGGTCCCATCGCCCGAACATGGCCCACCGGCCGGGTGACGGGAGCCACACGGTTCAGACACGTTTCAGATCCCGCGAGGCGGGAACCCTCCGCGCGTGAACAAGAGCGACACGCCGATCTACGACGCGACGCTGAAGGACACCGGGTGTGACCTGAAGGCGATCGTCAACCGACCCCCGTGGTCCATCAAGGGCGCCCTGGCCCGCGCCGAGCAGAAGCCGAGGCGGAAACCCGCCGCCTGACCGGTCGAACAGCTAACGACGGGAGTTGAGGGACCGAGCGACCTCGACTGCCGTGGCATATTTCCACCGCTGCGTGGAGCGTTCCTCCCCCGACGCTTGCTCCGGGATCCGCGCCGAGCCGGTCGGGGTCTCCAGTGTGTCCGCACCAGGCTCGACGTCCGTGAAACGTCCATCGGGAGAGTTGCCCATGCCTGCCTCCGAGGAAGTGTCGCCACCCGGGGTCTGGGGTGGGGCTCCGGGCCGGGCGCCCGGAGCGGACAGGTAGTGCTCGAAAAAATAGCAACGACTCCGGCCCCCAACAAGGTCCTGCGGCCCCGCAGGCGGCCCTCCCAGCCCGGAACCTCACGACTCGCGAAGATCGTGCAGGAACGCCTGTGCCTCGTCGTACGAGGGCAGCAAGCCGCGCTCCCCTGCCTGCGCCAGCGTCGGCGCGTCCTGGTCCTTCGGGGACAGCAGCGAGGTCAGCGGAGCACCGTCGCGGCCGAACCGCGGCCACGTGATGCCGATCTCCTCGTCGAGCGGGTTGACGCCGTGCTCGCGTCCCGGCGCGTACGGCGCGGAGCACAGGTAGCTCACGACCGCGGTGCCGGTCAGCGCCATGAAGGCGTGCCCGAGCCCCTCGGAGAGGTAGACCGCCCGACGGTCCACGTCGTCGAGCTCGACGGCCTCCCACCGGCCGAACGTCGGCGAACCGACCCGGAGGTCGACGACCACGTCGAGCACCGCCCCGGCCATGCAGGTGACGTACTTCGCCTGGCTCGGCGGCAGCTGCGCGAAGTGGATGCCGCGGATCGTGCCGGCCGCGGACACCGAGCAGTTCGCCTGCGCGAGGTCGAGCCGGTGACCGGTCATCGCCGCGAACTCGTCGGCGCGGAACCACTCCAGGAACACACCCCGGTCGTCGGCGTGCTGGCGCGGCGTGAGCTCCCAGGCGCCGGGGATGTCGAGCTCTCGGACGTCCATCCGCTCAGCCTACAAAGCGCGGCTACCCTGCAGGACAGGCACGACACGAGGCATCCACGGCAGGCCCGAGGCGAGAGAGACCGCGAGCGAGACCGTGAGAGAGACGAGGCAGGTTCATGCGCTGGCTGGTGACGGGGGCGGCAGGCATGCTCGGCACGGACGTGGTCACGCTGCTGCGCGACCGCGGCGAGGCGGTCACTGCGCTCACCCGCGCCGACGTCGACCTCACCGACGCCGCCGCGGTCGCGTCCGCGCTCGACCGGCACGACGTGGTGGTCAACTGCGCGGCGTGGACGGCCGTCGACGACGCCCAGGAGCACGAGGCCGAGGCCACCGTGGTCAACGCCGAGGTGCCCAGGTTGCTGGCCGAGGCCTGCCGCGAGCAGGGCGCGCGCCTCGTGCACGTGTCCACCGACTACGTCTTCGACGGGTCCGCCACCACGCCGTACGCCGAGGACGCCCCCACCGACCCGACGTCGGCCTACGGCCGGTCGAAGGCGGCCGGCGAGCACGCGGTGCGCCGCGCCCTGCCGGCCGACCACCTGATCGTCCGCACCGCCTGGCTGTACGGCGCGCACGGCGGCTGCTTCCCCAAGACGATCGCGCGCCTGGCCCGCGAGCGCAGCAGCCTCACCGTCGTCGACGACCAGGTGGGGCAGCCGACGTGGACGGTCGACGTCGCCGCGCTGCTCCACCGTCTGGTCGACGCCCGCGTGCCCGCCGGCACCTACCACGCCACGTCGTCGGGACAGTGCAGCTGGTTCGACTTCGCCCGCGAGGTGGTCGCCGCGGCCGGCCTCGACCGGGAGCTGGTGCGGCCCACGAGCAGCGCGGAGGTCGTGCGCCCCGCGCCCCGCCCGGCGTACTCCGTGCTCGCGCACGACGCCCTGCACCGCCACGGGGTCGCGCCGATCGGGGACTGGCGCGAGCGCTGGGAGGCCGCCGCTCCGCGGGTGCTGGGGTAAAGGTCGCACCCGGGGCTTGCGGGCGAGCACCGGCGGAGGGTACGACTGGTCGCTGATCCCACACCCAGACCCCGTGTGGGTAGCGCGCGTCGGCGCGGCGTCAAGCATGGGGTCGCCTCGCCGACGACACGGGGAGAACGACACCGCCTGCTTGGTGTCCACCTCCGCGCCCCTCCCCCTTCCGGGCTGTGGCACAGGGTGAGGGGCGCACCCTTCCCCTGGCGCGCCGGTCGACCCCCCGCCGAGTCGGCGCTTACGCCGCCCCGGAGCCCGCCGAGTCGGCGCTTACGCCGCCCCGGAGCCCGCCGAGTCGGCGCTTGCGCCGCGCCCGACCCCGCGCCCGCCCGCCGCGGTCAGCGCAGGCCGGAGTCGAGCAGGCCGAGCAGGTAGGCGCCGTACCCCGACTTGGCCAGTCCCTCGCCGCGCTCCCGCAGCTCGTCGTCGGTGAGGAACCCCTGCCGCCAGGCGATCTCCTCCGGCGCCCCGATCTTCAGCCCCTGGCGGTGCTCGACGGTGCGCACGAAGTCGCTGGCGTTGTTGAGCGAGTCGAACGTCCCCGTGTCCAACCAGGCGGTGCCCCGCTCGAGCACCTCGACCTGCAGCCGGCCCTGGTCCAGGTAGGTCCGGTTGATGTCGGTGATCTCGTACTCCCCGCGCTCGGACGGCTTCAGCCCGCGGGCGATCTCGATGACGTCGTTGTCGTAGAAGTACAGCCCCGGAATCGCGAAGTTGCTGCGCGGGTTGGCCGGCTTCTCCTCCAGCGACAGGGCGTGACCCGACTCGTCGAACTCGATGACGCCGTACGCCGACGGCTCCGAGACCCAGTAGGCGAACACGGCGGCGCCGTCGAGGTCGCGGAACCGGCCGAGCTTCCGGCCGAAGCCGGGGCCGTAGAAGATGTTGTCGCCGAGCACCAGCGCGGTGGAGTCCGCGCCGATGAAGTCCGCGCCGATGGTGAACGCCTGCGCCAGCCCGTCCGGGGACGGCTGCTGGGCATAGCTGATCGAGATCCCGAACCGCGAGCCGTCCCCGAGCAGCCGGGCGAACTGCTCGGCGTCGTGCGGGGTGGTGATCACCAGGACGTCGCGGATACCGGCCAGCATCAGCGTGGACAGCGGGTAGTAGATCATCGGCTTGTCGTAGACCGGCACCAGCTGCTTGCTGACCCCCATGGTGATCGGGTGCAGCCGGGTGCCGCTGCCGCCCGCCAGAATGATCCCCCGCATGCTCCTTAGTCTGACAAACCCGCCGCCCCTTGTGTTCAATTGCTTCAGGATCGCCGGTGGTCGAGCAGTAACCCCCGGTGGTTGAGGAGCTCGCCCAGGAGCGTCTCGAACCCACCGCCACCCACGCAGCACACGGAAAGGGGAACCATGAAGCTTCTGGTGACCGGGGGCGCAGGCTTCATCGGCTCCCACTACGTCCGTTCCGTGCTGACCGACGCCTGGGGCGGCAGCACGCCGGACTCCCTGGTGGTGCTGGACAAGCTCACCTACGCCGGCAACCTCGCCAACCTCGACCCGGTCGCCGACGACAAGCGGCTGCGGTTCGTCGAGGGCGACATCCTCGACCGGGCGCTGGTCGACTCGCTGATGGCCGAGGTCGACGCGGTCGTCCACTTCGCCGCGGAGTCCCACGTGGACCGCTCGATCCTGGGTGCGGCCGACTTCGTGATGACCAACGTGGTCGGCACCCAGACGCTGCTCGACTCCGCGCTGCACCACGACGTCGAGAAGTTCGTGCACGTGTCCACCGACGAGGTCTACGGCTCGATCGAGACCGGCTCCTGGTCCGAGGAGGAGCCGCTGCTGCCCAACTCGCCGTACTCCGCCTCCAAGGCCTCCTCCGACCTGCTGGCCCGCGCCTACCACCGCACCCACGGGCTGCCGGTGTGCCTCACCCGCTGCTCGAACAACTACGGGCCCTACCAGTTCCCCGAGAAGGTCATCCCGCTGTTCGTCACCAACCTGATCGACGGCGGCACGGTCCCGTTGTACGGCGAGGGGGCGAACGTCCGCGACTGGCTGCACGTCGACGACCACTGCCGCGGCATCCACCTGGTCCTCGACGGCGGCCGGCCCGGCGAGGTCTACAACATCGGCGGCGGCACCGAGCTGACCAACAAGGAGCTCACCGGCCTGCTGCTCGAGGCCACCGGGTCGAGCTGGGACCAGGTCCGCCAGGTCACGGATCGGCTCGGGCACGACCTGCGCTACTCCGTCGACATCACCAAGATCAGCGACGAGCTCGGCTACCGCCCCCAGGTCGACTTCACCCAGGGCCTGGCCGACACCGTGCAGTGGTACCGCGACCACCGCGACTGGTGGGAGCCGCTGAAGAAGCGCGCCGCCCTCAACCGCTAACCCCCGTTGGTTGAGGAGGGCGCCCAGCGCCCGTCTCGAAACCCCGGAGGTCGAGCGCCCCGGAGGTCGAGCTTGTCGAGACCCCCGGACCCCGGTCTACGTCCGCCTATGGAACCGGACCTGGTTGTCGGGCAACACTGTCATCGCATAGCGGTCGTCGTCGGCGAGCCTGTGGTGGTGCGGGCACAGCAGCCGCAAGTTCTCCAGGTTCGTCTCGCCGCCCTGGGCCCACGGGTTGTGATGGTGGGTCTCGCACCAGCCCGGTGGCCGGTCGCAGTGCTCGGCGGTGCAGCCACCGTCCCGCTTGACCAGCGCGACCCGCTGGGCAGGCGTAGCAAGGCGTGCTCTGCGGCCCAGGTCCAGAGGCACCGAGTCCCCGCCGAGCACCATCGGGACGATCCCGGCGGCGCAAGCCATCCGGCGGGCCGCCGACGCCGAGATCTCCTCCCCGGTGTCCAGGGTGGCCTTTCCGAGCCCGGTGCGCAGCGCCTGAAGGCTGGTGGTCACCACCACGGTCGCGGCCAGGCCGCCGGACTGCGGCAGCTTGTCGACCGGCAAGTGCTCGACCAGGTCGGCGAACGCCTGCCCCAGCAGGACCGCGTACGGCACCCGCTTCCCGTCCGCGTCCACGACCTCCCCGGACTGGCGGCGGGGTGCGGCGAACGCCTCCACCGCCTTGGCCAGCATCTGCGCCTGGGCGGTCGGGAGCTTGAAGCTGCCGCTGGGTGGTGCCGTCGCCGTTGTCGCGCATCGAGAAGCGCGCTCGCTCCCGGGCCCGACGCTCCTGCTCGGCCAGCTTCTCCCCCTCGCGGCGGTCGGCCTCCTCCGGCGCGAGCACGTCGAACAACCGCCGCCCCAGCCGCCGCAACGCCTTGGCGTCGAAGTCCGCGGCCATCGCGATCAGATGCCGCTGTCCCCGCTCCCGCTGCTCGTCGGTGACCTCCGTCGCCGGCAGGTCCTCGACCGCCGCCACGATCACCCGCGCCTGCGCCACATTCACAGCGCCAGCAGCCAGTGCCTCCCGAGTCGGCGCGAACACCGGCTCGTCCAGCGCCCGCGCCAGCCGCAGCTTCGCGTGGCAGTCCGCGCGGGTCTCCCGCGTCTGCACCGCCAGCCAGGCCGCCGTGTTCGCCGCACCGGTCTTGTCGCCGATCGCATTGCGGTCCGCCGCCACCAACGTCCGCAGCTCCACCTCCTCGATGCCGGCCAAAGCCTGCGCCAGCTCGGTCAGCGTCTCCGCCTGCTCGTCGGGCGTCATCGCCCACGCCGGCGTATCCCGCACCCGGCCGACCGCAGCAACCAGCTCACCGGCGAATCGGTGCAGCGGGTTCACCCGCTGCTCGAGCGGCGTGGACGACGAGGTCATGGCTCCACGCTAGAAACCCAGCGACCAGCCGTCGAACGCCCGTTCGGAAAGTGTGCACAACCAGGCACCGGCGCCCGCTGTGGACGAAATCCGGCGCGGGCGGGAAGGTAGTCCCCGGTCCCTGCCTGGCCACAGCTCCGGGCTCGGAAGGCTCGGGCGCCCGGCCGGGGCCGAGCCGGGCTCGCACGGCCAGGGAACCGGAACCCACCCCCAACGCGTCTACCGAACGAGAAGCCGGCCGTAGCCTTCGGCGAGAACAGGAGCGCGATGGATCAGGAGGACGACTTCCGGGACTTCGTCGCCGCCCGCTGGCCCCGACTGCTGCGGTCCGCCGTACTCCTGGGCTGCTCGCCGGCCGAGGCCGAGGACGTCACCCAGGCCGCCTTGGAGCGCTGCCTGCTGAAGTGGTCGCGGATCCGGCGCGCGGACGACGTCGACGCCTACGTGCACCGGGTCCTCCTCAACACCTTCACCTCCTCGCGCCGTCGCCGGTGGACCGGCGAGCGTCCCACCGCGGACCCGCCGGACCAGGGCCGCGCCGACGAGACCGAGCGCGTGGACCTCGCCGACGCCGTGCTGCGGGCGCTGCGCCGGCTGCCGTACGACCAGCGCGCGGCCGTCGTGCTGCGCTACTACGCCCACCTGACCGAGCAGCAGATGGCGACCGTCCTCGGCGTGGCCCCGGGGACCGTCAAGAGCCGCCTGTCCCGCGCCCTGGCCGCGCTGAGCCGGGACGCGAGCCTGGAAGAGCTTCGAGGAGCACCGTGAGCGACCTGAGCGACCTTCTCGAGCGCGCCGCTGACCGCACCCACGTCGGCCCGCCGCCGCTCGACGACATCATCGCCCGCACCCGACGGGTACGGCGCACCCGAACGGCGCTCGTCGCCGCGACCGCCTCGGCCGCGGTCCTCGCGACCGTCGCCGCCGGCCTCGCCGCGCAAGGAGGCGCCCCGCGACAAGACGTCGCCCCGGCCGACGTACCGTCCCGGCCGTCCACGCAGACGACCCGACAAGCACCCACCGGCAGCGCGAGCATCGAAGGCACCTGGGTCGTGCGCGCGCTCGTCGGCCGCGACGGCCGGTCGGTGCTGGCGGGCCGCCTTCGCCCACGACGTCGACGCTCACCTTCGCCCACGGAAAGCTGCTCGGCACCACCGGCTGCAACGCCGTGTTCGGGCACTACACACAGAGCGGCCAGAACCTGCGCTTCACCGGCGGCCTCGGGACCACCGACAAGAAGTGTCCGGGCGAGCCGCCACTGATCGCCCGCCTGCAGGACGTGCAGCGGGTGAGCGGCTCCGGCAGCACCCGCTACCTGCACGCGGCGAACTGGATGATCGTCGCCGAGCTGCGCGCGACCGCCCCCATAGGCGCACCCCACGGCAACCTGACCGACCGGGAGTACGCCCTCGCACTCCGGCTGGTGCACCAGCAGGTCCGCAAGGCCGACGCCACCCTCACCAGCGCGACCGTCACGGTGGGACCGGGCACGGTGAAGGAGCCGAACCTGGGCCACGCGTGCACGTCGGGACGGTTGCTGCACCTGAAGCTGATCGGCACCTTCCCGCACACGGTCGCCGGCGGGATCGACCAGCGCTCAACCAGCGAGCCCGCGCCGGACACGACGGTCCACGCGGTAGTGCTCACGGCAGACGCTCGGACCGGCCGTCCCTGTCTCGAGGGAGTGCAGACCGGGCAGGTCGTCCCCGACCCGAAGGCCCT
>CAWFKC010000016.1:0-267627 GCA_963816325.1 uncultured Actinomycetota bacterium
GATCACCGGCCGCGCGCTGCGCGACTTCGCCCGCCGGGAGGACGTCGTCATCGCCACCAAGGTCTTCAACCGGATGCGCCCGGGCCCGAACGGTGCCGGGCTGTCCCGCAAGGCGATCATGGCCGAGATCGACGCCAGCCTGACCCGGCTCGGCACCGACTACGTCGACCTCTACCAGATCCACCGCTGGGACTACGACACCCCGATCGAGGAGACGCTGGAGGCCCTGCACGACGTGGTGCGAGCCGGCAAGGCGCGCTACATCGGCGCCTCGTCGATGCACGCCTGGCAGTTCGCGAAGGCGCTCTACACCGCCGACCTGAACGGCTGGACCCGCTTCGTGTCCATGCAGGACCACTACAACCTGATCTACCGCGAGGAGGAGCGCGAGATGCTCCCGCTCTGCGCGGACCAGGAAATCGGGGTGATCCCGTGGAGCCCGCTCGCCCGCGGCCGGCTCACGCGCGACTGGGACGCCCGGACCTCGCGCACGGAGACCGACGAGTTCGGCAGCACGCTCTACCGCGACGAGGACGCGGCGGTGGTCGAGCAGGTGGCTCGGGTGGCCGACGCCCGTGGCGTGTCCCGTGCGCAGGTGGCGCTCGCCTGGCTGCTACAGCAGCCGACCGTGACCTCGCCGATCGTCGGCGTGACCAAGCCGCAGCACCTCGACGACGCGGTGGCCGCGCTCGACCTCGAGCTGTCCGCGGAGGAGTGCGCGGCCCTGGAGGCGCCGTACCAGCCGCACGCGGTGGCCGGCCACCGCTGAGCCGGGCGGACCGGGCGGCCGGTGGGGCCGGTGATGCTTCGGGGTCAGAGCTGGCCGAGGACCTCGTCGAGGTTGCGGTAGTAGCCCTCGGGAAGCGCCAGCAGCCGTTGGACCAGCTGCTGCGGCGCCCAAGTGTTCATCGCCGACCAGAGCAGCTCGGTGCGCGTCGCCCCGGAGTGCGAGAACGCGGACTCCAGGTAGCGGGCCGGGTCGGTCTCCTGCGCGGATGTCATGGGGGTCGCTCCTCTCAGTCCCAGGCTGACGCCTGTCCTCCCCTACCCCCTGGTATCGACCGATTTTACTCCGGTGTGAGTACCTCTGGACCGTTTTGTCTAGACCCGTCGGCCGAGGGGTCACCAACTGCTGCACCTCACCGGCCTGTCGGCGAGCGCGTGACCCCTCGGCGCGGGGACGGGCCTCAGGAGCTGCGGGTCAGGACTTGCTCGGGGTGGCGTAGCGCAGGTAGGGCTTGACCACCTCGAGGTCCGGGAAGCGCTCCTTGGCCTCCTCGGTCGGTACGTCGGTCCCGATGATCGCCCGGTCACCGGGCTTCCAGTCCACCGGCGTCGAGTACGGCCCGGAGGCGCTCACCTGCAGGGCGTCGAGCACCCGCAGGATCTCGTCGAAGTTGCGACCGGTGCTCTTGGGGTAGGTCAGCATCAGCTTGATCTTGTTGTCCGGGCTGATGATGAAGACCGACCGTACCGAGGACGCGTCGCCCTCGCCGGGGTGGATCATGTCGTAGAGCTCGGCGACCTTCTTGTCCGGGTCGGCGATGATCGGGTAGCCGAGCGAGGTCTTGGACACCTCCTCGATGTCCGGCTTCCAGCCGCGGTGGTCCTCGACGGAGTCCACCGAGAGCGCGATCACCTTGGCGTTGCGCTTGTCCCACTCGGACTGCAGCTGGGCGACCCGCCCGAGCTCGGTCGTGCAGACCGGCGTGTAGTCAGCCGGGTGGCTGAAGAAGACGACCCAGCTGTCGCCCTTCCAGTCGAGGAAGGAGATCTCGCCGGCAGTCGTGTCGGCGGTGAAGTCGGGAGCGTCATCCCCCAGGTGCAGCGACATCGGAGGCCACCTTTCGTCGTGTGGAGTGTTGCTTGCCTTTCTTCCGAACTTACCCGCCCGCTGGTACGTCGGACCCGGCCGGTGCCCGCCGCGGACATCCGGAGAATCCGATCCGCGAACTTGGGGTAGAACCCGACAGCAGACCAAGAGGAGGCAAGCGTGGTCCCCAGGCCGACCGGCGAGCAGACGCGGGAGCAGGAGCCGGTCAGCCGGGACCCCTCGCGAACCGAGCGCGGCACGCGGCGTCGGCGGCCCGACCCGGTCGCGGGGGGCATGCTCGTGCTGCTGGTCGGTTTCGTGCTGGTCACCCTGGACGTGCTGTACGACGGGCCGCTGCGCGCCGCCGACCACCAGATCGACCGCTGGGTGCTGCAGTACTGCCCGCACTGGCTGATCGTGCTCTGCCGGCGCTACCTGGTGCTGCCGGGGCAGCGGCTGGTCGACGTACCCCCGATGGCGATCGCCGCGGCGCTGCTCGCCCGCAAGCACCGGACCTGGCGGCCGCTGGTGGTCCCGCTGGTGGTGATGGTCTTCCTGGCAATCGTGGTGCCCGGGATGAAGATCTGGACCGGCCGGACCAACCCGCTGAGCGGCCACGACGTCCTCTGGGTCGGCGGCACCGAGTACCCGTCCGGCCACGAGATGAACGCGATCGTGGTCTGGGGGATGTTCTTCGCGCTCGCGTCGATGCTCGACTGGCCCGTCGGCCGGTGGCTCACCCGCCGCCGCCAGCTGCTGCTCACCGCGCTGATGGTCGTCTGGGTCGGCTGGACGGTGATGGTCGCGCGCACCCACTGGTTCAGCGACGTGGTCGCCAGCCTGTGCACGGGCATCCCGCTGCTCTGGTTGATCCTGCGGGTGGGCTTCCTGCCGGGCGGCCGCTCGGGCGCGGACTGGGAGCGGCGCGCCGGGCCCCGGTGATCCGGGATACCCACGCGTGCCCTCCCTGCCCGCCGCGCCGAGGAGTCACGAACTGACCGACACGCCGCTGAGAGGGACCAGTTGATGATGACCCCTCGGCGGGTCAGGGAGTCAGGAGTCGGTGTCCTGGTGGACGTACCTCCCTCCGCGCAGCAGCGAGGCGACCGCGGCGATCACGCAGGCCGCGGTCGCGAACTCGAAGGCGACCGAGAGTCCGTCGGCGAACGGGCCGGAGATCAGCGCGGGAAAGAAGCCGCGCCCGGTCAGGTAGGCGGCCTGGTGGTGCGGCAGGGCGCCGAGGACCTGAGGGCCGAGCAGGCTCTGGATCGGGTTGTAGCCCAGCAGCGAGGCGAACAGCACCGACACCGGCGGCAGCGCGGCGACCCGGGCGGCGTCCTGCGCCGGCACGCCCTGGGCGGTCAGCCCGGCGGTGAGTGCGTGCGGGAGCGACGAAGCCAGGCCGGTGATCATCAGGCTGAAGAAGATGCCGATCGACAGCACCATCGCCGCGTTCTGGAAGGTGGCGGTGATGCCGGCCCCGACGCCGCGCTGGTGCGGCGGCAGGCTGTTCATGATCCCGGCGCGGTTCGGGGAGGCGAACAGCCCCATGCCCACGCCGTTGAGCAGCAGCACGACGGCGAACTCCCAGTAGCCGAAGTTCACCGGCAGCAGCATCAGCCACACGAACGTGGCCGCGGCCAGCACCATGCCGCCGGTCGCGAACAGCTTCGCGCCGAACCGGTCCGACAGCCAGCCCGAGACCGGGCCGGCGGCCAGGAAGCCGACCGTGAGCGGAAGCATGTAGATCCCCGCCCACAGCGGCGTGGACGCGAAGTCGTAGCCGTGCCGCGGCAGCCAGATGCCCTGCAGCCAGATGATCAGGATGAACATCAGCCCGCCCCGGCCGAGGGCGGCGAGCAGGCTGGCCAGGTTGCCGGCGGTGAACGCGCGGATCCGGAACAGGTCGAGGTGGAACATCGGGTCCGGAACCCGGGTCTCGATCACGCAGAACACCGCCAGTACGGCGACGCCGCCGATCAGCGCAGCGAGCACCCACGGGTTGGTCCAGCCCATGATGTGGCTGCCGTAGGGCTGGATGCCGTAGGTGATCCCGACCAGCACCGCGATCAGCCCGACCGCGAACGTCAGGTTGCCCCACACGTCGAGGCGGGCGGGACGCCGTACGCCGGTGTCGTGGAGCTTGACGTAGGCCCAGAAGGTGCCGAACACGCCGACCGGCACCGAGACCAGGAACACCAGCCGCCAGTCCACCGGCCCGAGCAGACCGCCGATGATCAGCCCGAGGAACGACCCGGCGATGGCGGCGACCTGGTTCAGCCCGAGGGCCAGGCCGCGCTGGGTGACCGGGAACGCGTCGGTGATGATCGCGCTGGAGTTCGCCATCAGCATCGCCCCGCCGACGCCCTGGCCGACCCGCATGATGATCAGCCAGAGCACCCCGGCGGTGCCGTGCATCCAGGTGACCGCGAGCAGGATCGAGAACAGCGAGAACACTGCGAAGCCGGCGTTGTACATCCGCACCCGGCCGACCATGTCGCCGAGCCGGCCGAAGCTCACCACCAGGACGGCGGTGACCACCATGAACCCCATGATCAGCCAGAGCAGGTAGCTGGTGTTGCCCGGGTCGAGCGGGTTGATCCGGATGCCCCGGAAGATGTCGGGCAGCGCGATCAAGAGGATCGAGGAGTTGATGGTGGCCATCAGCATGCCGAGCGTGGTGTTCGACAGCACCACCCACTTGTAGTGGGCGCTCGCCGTGTCCGCCGCCGCACGGGCCTCGCGTCGCTCGGCCCGGGTCGTCGCCTGGGTCTGGGTCATCCTCACCGCCGCGTCGTCGAATCAGTCGAATTAGTGGGCAACGCCAAACGATAACCGCTTCGCCCGGCTTCGCGGGAGGGTGGCCACTGGCGGTCGCGGTCGCTGGGCGGTCACGGGGCGCGGTCACGGGGCGGGTCACGGGGCGGGTCACGGGGCGGGGCACGGGGCGGGGCACGGGGCGGTCGCTGGGCGGTACTGGACGGCCGGGGACCGCACCCGTCCCCCGCCAGGCGACCAATACGTCCGAATCGGTTGCGGTGGTCCGATCCCCCGACAACCCTGTGCTCGTGTCGGGATCAACGGGGCAAGCGGTCACCAGCGAGGACCTGCTGAGCCTTCCCGCGGTCGTCGCCCTGCTCGGCGAGGTGGCCCCCGCCGTCGTGGGAGTCATCGACGCGGACCTGCGCGTGCTGGCGGCGTCCGGCGCCATGCTCCGCCAGGTCGGCTACAGCCCCGCGGGGCTGGTCGGCGCCGAGATCGGCCAGATCACGCCCGACCCGTCCGTGCGCCGCCACGTAGAGCACGCGCTCGCCGGACGCGCGTCACGCGTGACGTCGACGATCAACGGTCGGCTCTGGCACATCGCCACGGAACCGCTCACGCTGGGCGACGGCACGGCCGTCGCGGTCTGCGTGCTCACCTTCGACGACAGCGTGCAGATCGGGCACGAGCTGGCCGCGCACGCCCTCGAACTGGAGAAGTTCGCCGCGCTGGTGGAGCTGTCGGCAGACTTCATCGGGATGGCCGATCTCGACGGCCGGCTCAGCTATCTGAACCGCGCCGGCCGGCGGCTGGTCGGCTTGCCGCCCGACGTCGACCTCCCCCGGCTGAGCGCCGCCGACCTGGTCAGCGCCGAGGGACGCCGCCGCCTCGGCGAGGAGATGCACGCGGTCCGTGAGCACGGGCAGTGGCAGGGCGAGGGCGAGCTGCTCGACCTCACGACCGGCGAGGCGATCCCGGTCGCGGGCAACTCCTTCCTGGTGCGGTCCGCCGACGGCGAGCCGCTGGCGGTGGCCACCGTGCGGCACGACCTCCGGGCCCGGATCACGGTCGAGCGGCACCTCGCCGACCGCGTGCAGGAGCAGCGTGCGCTGGCCGAGCTGGGGCGCTGCGCGCTGACCCGCCCCTTCCCGGAGCTGCTCAAGGCCGCCGTCGACCTGATCGCGTCCCGCTACCCGAACCTGGCCTGCAGCGTGTCGCGGTGCAACGACGACGGCACGAGCGAGCAGATCGTCGCCTCCTCCCTGCCCCACCACGTCGCCGGGACCATCGCGCTCGACGACACGTCGCTGGCCGGCACCGCGGTCCGCGAGGACCGGATCGTCGCGTCCGACGACGTGCTCGGCGACCCGCGCCTCGCTCCCCGCAACGCCACCGCCTCCTTCGGCGTGCGCGCCGCGGTGGTCTGCCCGGTGCCCGGGGCCGAGACACCGTGGGGCACCGTCGGGGTCAGCGACCGGGACCCGCGCCGATGGACCGAGGACGACCTCGCCTTCACCGAGTCGGTGGCCGCCACCCTCGGTGCCGCCGTCCGCCGTTTCGAGCTCGAGGGCAAGCTGCAGCACCAGGCGCTGCACGACCACCTCACCGGGCTGCCCAACCGGGCGCTGCTGCAGGACCGCATCGAGCACGCGCTGGCCCGGTCGGCACGGTACGGCGGGCACCTGGCCGTCCTGCTCCTGGACCTCGACGACTTCAAGACCATCAACGACTCCCTCGGACACGGCGCCGGCGACGAGCTGCTCGCCGAGCTGGCGGCCCGGCTGCGCGGCGCCGTACGGACCGGAGACACCGTGGGCCGCCTCGGCGGCGACGAGTTCGTGGTGCTGTGCGAGGACCTCGGCGGCGACGAGGAGGTGGCGTTCGTCGCCGAGCGGCTCCTGCAGGCCTTCGTGCCCGCCGCCCGGGTGACCGGCCGCTCGGTGAACGTGACCGTCAGCATCGGCGTCGCCCTCGCCGCCCAGGGCGAGAAGAGCACGACCGACCTGCTGAGCGAGGCCGACATCGCGATGTACCGGGCGAAGCGGGACCGCCCCGGCTCGTACCGGGTCTTCGACGAGGCGATGCGCGGCGAGGTGCTGGGCCGGCTCAACGTCGCCGGCGAGCTCCGCGCCGCCCTGCGCGACGGCGGGATCGACGTCGCCTACCAGCCGGTCGTCGACCTGCGCAGCGGCCGCGTCCAGGCGATGGAGGCGCTTGCCCGCTGGACCACGCCCGTCGGCGAGACCATCGGGCCGGACGTGTTCGTCCCGGTGGCCGAGGAGACCGGCCTCATCGGGGAGCTGGGCCGCTACGTGCTGGACCGCGCCGCGCACGACGCGGTGCAGTGGCAGCAGCACGGTCCGGTGGCGCTCCGGGTCAACGTCAGCGCGCACGAGCTGCGCACCGGCACGTTCTCCGCGGGGGTCCGCGGCACGCTGGCCGGCGCCGGCCTCGACCCGTCGCTGCTCGGCCTGGAGCTCACCGAGTCGCTCCTCATCGAGGAGGACAGGGTCACGCTGGACAACCTGGCCCGGCTGCGCGAGTCCGGCGTCTCCCTGCAGCTCGACGACTTCGGCACCGGCTACAGCTCGTTGAGCTACCTGCACCGGTTCCCGCTCGTCGACGGGCTCAAGATCGACCGCTCCTTCCTCGCCGACGACCAGGGCGACGCGGTCGTCCGCGCGGTGGTCAGCCTCGGGCAGGCGTTCGGGCTGCACGTGTGCGCGGAGGGCGTCGAGACCGCCGAGCAGCTCGCGCGGGTCCGCGCCCTGGGGTGCGACAGCGCGCAGGGCTACTACCTCGCGCGTCCGCTCGACGCCGGCGCGACGCTCGACCTGCTCGCCGGCTGGGGCGCGCGCAGGGCCGGCTGAGCGCGCCGTACCTGCCTGTCGCGGTCGGCTGCGCCCCGCAGACCGGCGGCCGCACGACCCGCCGCTGTGATGCGCGTGACGTCGGGGTTGTCTTGGCTACTGGCGGGTAGGATAATGAAGTTACTGACGAGTACGCCGGGCTTCGGTCGCCAGCACGTTGCGCACCGGCCCCGTCCCCCGAGACTGAAGGTGGAGCAGTGAGCCACTACAAGAGCAACCTGCGTGACATCGAGTTCAACCTCTTCGAGGTGCTCGGTCGCGACGAGGTCCTGGGCCAGGGCCTCTTCGAGGACGTCGACACCGAGACGGCTCGGTCGATCCTCGCCGAGGTGGACCGCCTCGCCCGCGAGGACCTCGCCGAATCGTTCGAGGACAGCGACCGCAACCCGCCGGTCTTCGACGCCGAGACCAGCACGGCGCCGGTTCCCGAGTCGTTCAAGAAGAGCTACCGCGCCTGGATGGACGCGGAGTACTGGCGGCTCGCGCTGCCCGCCGAGCTCGGCGGCCAGCCGGCTCCCTCCACGCTCAACTGGGCCATCGGCGAGCTGGTGCTCGGCTCCAACGCCCCGATCTGGATGTACGCCTGCGGCCCGAGCTTCGCCTCGATCGTGCACCGCAACGGCAACGACCGCGACAAGCGGATCGCCCAGCACATGGTCGACCGCGAGTGGGGCGCGACCATGGTGCTGACCGAGCCGGACGCCGGCTCCGACGTCGGCGCCGGACGCACCAAGGCGATCCCGCAGAGCGACGGCTCGTGGCACATCGAGGGCGTGAAGCGGTTCATCACCTCCGCCGAGCACGACCTGAGCGAGAACATCATCCACCTCGTCCTCGCCCGCCCGCAGGGCGTCGAGGGCGTGGGCGGCCCCGGCACGAAGGGCCTCTCGCTGTTCATCGTGCCGAAGTGGCACTTCGACTTCGAGACCGGCGAGCTGACCGGCGAGCGCAACGGCGCCTACGTCACCAACGTCGAGAAGAAGATGGGCATCAAGGTGTCCAACACCTGCGAGGTGACCTTCGGCGACGCTGCCGCCGGTGGGGGAGAGCCGGCCCGCGGCTGGCTGCTCGGCGAGGTGCACGACGGCATCGCGCAGATGTTCCAGGTCATCGAGAACGCCCGCATGATGGTGGGCACCAAGGCGATCGCGACGCTGTCCACCGGCTACCTCAACGCGCTCGACTACGCCAAGGAGCGCGTCCAGGGCCCGGACCTGTCCCAGGCCTCGGACAAGACCGCGCCGCGGGTCACGATCACCCACCACCCGGACGTCCGCCGCTCGCTGATGACGCAGAAGGCGTTCGCCGAGGCGATGCGGGCGCTGGTGCTCTACACCGCCTCCTGGCAGGACAAGGTGCAGGTCGCCGAGCACAACGGCGAGAAGGACGAGCTCGCCGAGCGCGTCAACGACCTGCTGCTGCCCATCGTCAAGGGCTACGGCTCCGAACGGTCCTGGGTGCTGCTCGGCACCGAGTCGCTGCAGACCTTCGGCGGCTCCGGCTTCCTGCAGGAGTACCCGATCGAGCAGTACGTCCGCGACGCCAAGATCGACACGCTCTACGAGGGCACCACGGCGATCCAGGGCCAGGACCTGTTCTTCCGCAAGATCGTGAAGGACCAGGCCCAGGCACTCGGCTTCGTGGCCGGCGAGATCGAGAAGTTCATCAAGGCCGAGGCCGGCAACGGCCGGCTGAAGATCGAGCGCGAGCTGCTCGCCAAGGGCCTCGAGGACGGTCAGGCGATCGTCGGCACGCTGATCAACCAGCTGATGTCGGCCGACCCGAGCGCCGAGGGCGGCGACCTGAAGAACATCTACAAGGTCGGCCTGAACACCTCGCGGCTGCTGATGGTCCTCGGTGACCTGGTCTGCTCGTGGCTGCTGCTGCGCGGGGCCGAGGTCGCGCTGGAGAAGCTGGGCGGCGACGTGAAGCCCGCGGACAAGGCGTTCTACGAGGGCAAGGTGGCCGCCGCGCAGTTCTTCGCGCGCAACACGCTGCCGAAGGTGGCCGCCGAGCGCGCCATCGCCGAGGCGACGGACGTCTCGCTGATGGAGCTCGACGAGAACGCCTTCTGACCCGGTTCCGCAGGGTTTGTCCCCCGTTCGTCCAAGGGGTTTCGCAGACAGGGCCGCTCCCGCTTCGGCAGGGGCGGCCCTGTCGCGTCGCCGGCAGAGAAGTGCCGTCGCGGTGGTTGAGCCGGCCCCGGGCCGGGTAGTGGTCCGGTTTGACGGCACGACGCCGTCCGGCGGCTACGGTCGTCTGCAACCCTAAGGAGAGAACATGGGAATCGGCTTGGGCATCGTGCTCGTGCTGATCGGCCTGGTCCTCGTCACCGGCGTCGTCGACTTCAACATCGGTTTTGTCGACGACCAGGGACTCGGTTGGATCCTGCTGATCGTCGGAGCACTCGCGATCGTTCTGGCACTGGTGATGAACGCACAGCGTTCGCGCACCACGCACGTGGAGGAGCGACGGTACGACGGGGATGCGCCGCCGCGTTACTGACCGGCGGACCGCGTCTGCTGCATCGCGGGGGCGCGAGATGTCTCGCGACAGGGGCGGGGAGAGGGATCTCCCCGCCCCTTCGTCATGCCCCGCTCTTCGCCAGGGCCCACGCCCTGTCGGGTCCCGGCGCCGGCCGCGCCGGGCCTGCCCGCCGTTACTCCGCTACTCCGCGTGGGCGGACAGCGGAAGCACCAGCCGGCGGGTCCCGCCCGGCGCCACCCGCACGGGCACGCCCCAGTCCTGCTGGTGCATGTGGCAAGCCGCGCCCTCGCCACCGTGGGCGTCGCAGGAGGCGGCCCGCGCGGCCACGTGCAGGACGCCGTCGCCGACACTGCCGTCGATGGTGACCACCCGGGAGAGGTCGGCGCCGCGGCCCTCGCCGGACCGCAGCAGCTGCGGCGGCGTGGCCGAGACCAGCAGCTGGCTGGGCGGGCCGAAGCGGTCGTCGACCTTCTGCCCCGGCGGAGGCGCGAAGCTGACCACCAGCTCGATCTCGCCGCCCGCGACCTCGGTGACCGGCCGCTGCGTCTCGTGCGCGAAACCGTCGACCTTCGCGGCGGCGCCCAGCGGCACCCGGGTGAGCCGGTGGCCCGCGGACTCGACGACCACGAGGTGCTCGCCCTCCACGAGGGCCCCGCTCGGCTCGGCCAGGTCGGTGGCGAGCGTCGTCACCGCGCCGGTGGTGGGGTCGAAGCGACGCACCGCCCCGTTGTAGGTGTCGCACACAGCCACGCTGCGGTCGGGGAGCACCGCGACGCCCAGCGGGTGCTGCAGCAGCGCCTCGTCGGCCGGACCGTCGCGGAACCCGAAGTCGAACAGGCCCTTCCCGACCGCGGTGCGCACCGCGCCGTCCTCGACGTAGCGCAGGCTCGAGGTCTCGCTGTCGGCCAGCCACAGCCGGTCGCCGTCGACGGCGAACCCGGAGGTCTGGGCGAACCACGCCTGCGCGGCCGGGCCGTCGAGCAGCCCCTCGTTCGTCGTACCGGCGGCGGCCTCGGCCACGCCGGAGTCCGGGTCGAAGGTCCAGAGCTGGTGGATGCCGGCCATCGCCACCCACACCCGGTCGTGCCACCAGGCCACGTCCCAGGGGCTCGACAGGCTGCCGCGGTCGGCGGGCGCGCCCTGCACCTGTTGCTCGCCCTGCATCCACTGGCGGCCGTCGCCGGCGAGCGTGCGCACCTCGCCGGTGCCCACGCTGAGCCCCCGCAGGGCGTGGTTGACGGTGTCGGCGACCACCACGTCGTAGCCCACCCGGGCCGCCACCTCGGCCGGCAGCACGCACAGGCCGTTGGGCTCGTTGAAGCGGGCGGCGGGCGCCGGCCCGTCGACCAGTCCCCGCTCGCCGTCACCGATGCGGCGCACGACGGTGAGGTCGGCGGCGGCCAGCTCCGCGAGCTGCTGGTGCCCGGCGTCGGCGACCAGCAGGTTGCCACCGGGCAGCCGGACCGCCTTGGCCGGGAAGCGCAGGTCTTCCGCCTCGGCCGGCGGCGCTACGTACGGCGAGTCGCGGGGCTGGAGCGTGCCCTTGGCCAGGTGCTCCTCCCGCTGCCGGGTCAGCAGCGCGTCGAGCGCGTGCGCGTGACCCTCGCCGGCGTACTGCGCGACCACGTAGCCCTCCGGGTCCACGAGCACCAGCGTCGGCCACGCGCGCGCGGTGTAGGCCTGCCAGGTCACGAGGTCGGGGTCATCGAGGACCGGGTGCGCGACCTCGTAGCGCGCCACCGCCGCTGCCAGCGCGTCCGGGTCGGCCTCGTGGACGAACTTCGGCGAGTGGACGCCCACGACGACCAGCTCCCCGTCGTACTTCTGCTCCAGCTCGCGCAACTCGTCCAGCACGTGCAGGCAGTTGATGCAGCAGAAGGTCCAGAAGTCCAGCAGCAGGAAGCGGCCGCGGAAGTCCGCGATGCGGTACGACGTGCCGCCGGTGTTCAGCCAGCCGCGGCCGGCGAGCTGCGGCGCGCGCACACGCGCGAGGCGTCGGGTGGAGGGGGCGCTCACGCCGTCAAGTGTCGCTCAGCGGCGCCAGGTGGTCGCGCACGGGCTCAGGATGAGGCGGCGCTCCCGGACGCGGCTGCGGCGATCGAGGCGGCAGCCACCGCGGCCAGCATGTCGTCGACGGCCTGCCGCACTGCCTCGGCCGCCCAGTCGCCCCGCGAGACGTCCGTGGCCCGGGCCCGCAGGTCGCGCTTGCTGAGGCCGTGCGGGAGCGGGTCGACGACCTTGTGTTCGACCTTGAGCGCATGCAGCAGCGCGATCAGCGCCGCGGTGCGCTCGTCGGGCGTCGTGCCCTGGACCAGGACCTGCGCCACCTGCGCGCGCACCGCGGCCTCCTGCCCACCGCCGACGGCCGGCCAGCGCCGCAGCGGGAACAGCCCGAGCACCCGGGTCTCCTGCCGACGGACAACGCCCCGGGCGACCAGCCGGTCGTAGAGCGCCGGGCGCAGCCCCTTCGCCAGCGGCTGGATGAGCGACTTGGGCCTCTTGCCCTGGTGTCCGGAGACGATCGCCAGCGCGCCGTCGAGGATCTCCTCCCCGGTCGGCGAGGGATCCACCACCGCGACCCGGCGCCGCTCGTCGAGGCCGACCCGCCCGGTCAGTGCCAGCTCCAGGAGGTTCGCGCCACCGAGACCCGCGTCCACCTGGGCCGCCTGGAGCACCAGCCGCCCCGTCACGTCGTGGGTCAGCAACAGGAGCAGGTCCTCGGCCAGCAACATCGCTCCACCCTAGGCGGAGGCAGCGACGGTCCGCGGCCGTTCGGCGGGCCGGCGCTGCCGCTGGTCGCGCGGACTATGGCGAAACGCGCCTCGGTGCGATGGAATCGACAGCACCCGACCCCCGAACCGTTCGCCCGGGAGGCCCCGTGTACTACCCGCTCACCGTCCGCGACTTCCTCGACCGCGCCGAGCACGTCTACCCCGACCGGATCGCGGTCGTCGACGAGCCCGACCAGCCGGCCCCGACCCTGGGCAACCTGCGCTACCGCGACGTGGCCGCGCTGGCCCGGGCGCAGGCGGCGCGCCTGGACCAGCTCGGCGTGCCCGTCGGCGGCCGGGTCGCGGTCATCTCCCAGAACTCCGCACGGCTGCTCACCTCGTTCTTCGGTGTCAGCGGCTGGGGCCGGATCCTGGTGCCGGTGAACTTCCGGCTCAGCCTCCCCGAGATCGAGTACATCGTGCGGCACTCCGGCGCCGAGGTCGTCTACGCGGACCCGTCGGTCAAGGACCGGCTCGACGGTCTCGACGTACCCCACAAGTTCGTGCTCGGCGAGGACGAGGCGCTCTACCGCCGCGATGCGGAGCCCCGCGAGTGGGCCGAGCCGGACGAGGGCGCGACGGCCACCATCAATTACACCTCCGGTACGACGGCGCGTCCGAAGGGCGTGCAGCTCACGCACCGCAACCTGTGGCTGAACGCCACGGTCTTCGGCCTGCACGCCGGGATCAGCGACCGCGACGTCTACCTGCACACGCTGCCGATGTTCCACGCGAACGGCTGGGGGATGCCGTTCGGCATCACCGGGGTCGGTGGCCGGCACGTCGTGCTGCGGCAGGTCGACGGCACCGAGATCCTGCGCCGGGTCGAGAAGCACGGCGTCACGGTCATGTGTGCCGCCCCTGCGGTGGTCAGCGCCGCGCTCGACGCCGTGCCCACCTGGGAGGGCGAGATCCCCGGCCGCGACCTGGTCCGCATCATCGTCGCGGGTGCGCCGCCGCCGACGCGGACCATCGAGCGGGTGATGGAGGAGCTCGGCTGGGAGTTCAACCAGATCTACGGCCTCACCGAGACCTCTCCGCTGGTGACCGTGAACCGGATGCGCGCCGAGTGGGACGACCTGTCCACGCACGAGAAGGCGGTCCGGCTCGGCCGCGCCGGCGTGCCCGCGCTCGGCGTCCGGGTCGCGGTCGACGGCCACGGCGAGGTGCTGACCTCGTCCAACCACAACCTCGACGGCTACTGGGAGCAGCCCGACGAGACGGCCCGGGTGCAGGAGGGCAACATCTTCCACACCGGCGACGGCGGGTACGTCGACGACGAGGGCTACCTGGTGATCTCCGACCGCAAGAAGGACGTGATCATCTCCGGCGGCGAGAACGTCTCCTCGATCGAGGTCGAGGACGTGCTGATGTCGCACCCGGCGGTGAAGGAGGTCGCGGTCATCGGCATCCCCGACGAGAAGTGGGGTGAGCTGGTCACCGGGCTGGTGGTCACCGACGGCTCGGAGGTCACGCCCGAGGAGCTCATCGCGCACTGCCGCACGCCCCTGGCCGGCTACAAGTGCCCCAAGCGGATCGAGTTCGTCGACAGCCTGCCGCGCACCGCGACCGGCAAGCTGCAGAAGTTCAAGATCCGGCAGCCGTACTGGGAGGGCCAGGAGCGCCAGGTCCACTGACGACCCGGCGCTTGTGCCGCCGCCGAACCCACCGACCCGGCACTTATGCCGCTGGCTAGCATGCGCTGCATGACAAGCGATGCGGCACGGCTGGCCGGGTACGTCGAGATCTGGGAGCGCTCCGTGCGCGACGTGGTGGCGCTGCTGCGCGGCCTCACCCCGGAGGACTGGGCGAGGCCGACGGACCTTCCCGGGTGGGACGTCCGGGCGGTCGCCGCCCACCTCGCGCACATGGAGTCGGAGCTCGCGGGCTTCGAGCAGCAGCCGGTCGAGGTCCCCGAGCTCTCGCACGTCGCCTCCCCGATGGGCGCCTACACCGAGCGTGGTCCGCTGGCCCGCGCCGGGTGGTCCACGGACGCGATCGTCGACGAGCTCGAGCAGGCGGCGCAGGTACGTGCGAAGGCGCTGCGCGAGGACCCGCCGACCGACCCGAAGGCGGTGCCGGAGGCGACCCCGGGCGGCATGGGGTGGAGCTGGGAGACGCTGCTGTCCAACCGGCCACTCGACGTGTGGATGCACGAGCAGGACATTCGTCGCGCGGTCGGCCGTCCCGGCAACCTGGACTCCCCGGCCGGGGCGCACACGGTCGCGGTGTTCGCCCGCGGGCTCGGGTTCGTGGTGGGCAAGCGGGTCGCGCCGCCGGCCGGCACCGTCGTCGCCCTCGAGGTCACCGGCCCGCACCCGGTGCGTACGGCGGTCCGGGTGGGTGAGGACGGTCGGGCCGCCGGCGTGGACCTCGACACGACTCCCGCGGACGTGACGGTGCGCATGGACCTCGAGTGCTACCTCGTGCTGGCCGGTGGCCGGCGCGCCCCGTCCGACGTACAGGTGGAGGTGGCCGGCGACGAGGAGCTCGGCCGCCGGGTGCTCGCCTCGCTCGCTGTCACGCCGTGATCTCCTGGTCGCCCGCCGACATCCCGGACCTCACCGGCCGGCGGGCGCTCGTCACCGGCGTCACCAGCGGGCTGGGTGAGGCAACCGTCCTGGAGCTGGCTCGGCACGGTTGCGAGGTGGTGATGGCCGCCCGGTCGCCGGCCAAGCTGGACGCCACGGTCGCCGACGTCCGCCGCCGGGTGCCCGGCGGCACCGTCCGGCCGCTGCTCGTGGACCTCGCGGACCAGGGGTCGGTACGACGCGCCGCCGAGGAGGCTGCGACGTACGGCCCGTTGCACCTGCTGATCAACAACGCCGGGATGATGGCGACCCCGCACCTGCGCACCGTCGACGGGTTCGAGCTGCAGATGGCGACCAACCACTTCGGGCACTTCGCGCTGACCGGCCTGTTGTGGCCGCAGCTGATGGCCTCCGGCGGCGCCCGGGTGGTGGCGCTCGGGTCGCAGGCGCATCGGATGGCGCGCAGGGCACCGCTCGCCGACCCGCGGCTGCCGCCCGGACGGTACGGCCGCTGGCAGTCCTACGCCGCGACCAAGCTGGCCAACATCATGTTCGCCCTCGAGCTCGACCGGCGGGCCCGGGCGGCCGGAGCACCCGTACAAGGGATGGCCGCACATCCGGGCTACAGCGCGACGTCGCTGATGAGAAGCGGCCGCGCGCTCGACGGCCCCACCCTGCGGGGCAGCATCCTCGGCGCGGCCTTCGCGGTCGCCGGGCAGAAGCCGGAGACCGGCTGCCTGCCCACGCTGATGGCCGCGACCGCGGACCTGCCCGGAGGTTCGTACGTCGGCCCGAGCGGCTTCCTGGAGATGCACGGCATGCCGCGGGTCGTGCGGGCCAGCAAGGTGGCGCGCGACTCGGAGGAGGCACGTGCGCTGTGGCAGCTGTCCGAGCACGCCACTGGGGTGTTCTACCCCTGACCCCGCCGAGTCGGCGCTTGTGCCGCAACCACTAGGCGGCCGCCGCCGGAATCGGTCGGCACCTCCTCGGGCGGCTCGTCGCCGACGGGCTCGTGCGACGGCTGGTTCGAGGGGTCTACGTCGCCGCGCAGACGGCCGACACCGTCGAGCTCCGAACACGCGCGCTGGCTCTCGTCGTACCGCCGGATGCGATCGCGACGGACTGGACCGCGTGCTGGCTGTGGACCGGCGTGTCCGCGCCGGGCGACCACCTGGAGGTTTCGCCGGTGTCCGTTTTCCGCCCGGCAGGGCGCGGTCGCCTGCGCAACGGCGTAAGCGCCGGGTCGGCGGGAGACGGTCAGACCGGGGGGCGGCCTAGACCGTCGCGAGCTGCCCGAATGTCGCACATACCGCAGTCAACACTTTTACGACAGGATCATGTTCGTCTTGGGAGGTCGCATGAACCTGGAGATCTCGGGGGTCGCCGAACGTCTTGCTCAGGAGTTCCCGGGGCTGCCGGCCGGGGTGGTGATGCGCACGGTGTGCGAGTGCGCGGACGCCTGCGAGTGCGCCGGCGCGCTCTTCATCGAGCAGGCGGCACGGGCCCGGCTGGGTGCGGCGGGGGCGCCGTCGGTGCCGCCCGAGCACACGGTCGCGCCGGCGGCACAGGCCGCGATGGACGCGATGGGCGCTGACCCCGCTGCAGGTCCCGTCGCGGGCGCCGTCGCGGAGTCGGTCGCCGGGCCGGTCCTCGGCCCGGTCGCCGGGCCGGTCCTCGGCCCGGTCGCCGGGCGGGTCGCCGAACCTGTAGCCGGCCCGGTCGATGGCCAGACCGCCGACCCCGCCGAGCCGGGGCCGGGCGATGCCCTCGGAGCGGTCTGAGAGGCTCAACCGGTCGGCCACCACGCTGGGTGGTGCACGCCGGCGGGCAGGCGGGTCCGCCTGTCCCCGCGCGCCGCGTCCGCCTGGGCCTGGGTGAGGAACAGGCAGCCGGTCAGGTCCGCAGCGGAGAGGTCGGCGTCGCGCAGGTCCGCCCCGGTCAGGTCGGCCAGGCGCAGGTCGGCACCGGTCAGGTCGGCCGCCACCAGGACCGCACCGCGTAGGTCCGCCCCGCGGAGGTCCCGACCGCCGAGGTCCGCCCCGAGCAGGTCGTGCGGAAGCACCGGCGCCCCGCTCCCGCGGACGTGCTCGCTCGCCCGGCGCAGCAGGGGGTTCACCCGCGCTCGGTGCGCGTCCACGTCGAGCCGTTCGAGCAGCTCCGCGTCGATATCGAGCACCTCCTCGGTGTCGGCCAGGGCCTCGGCGAGCAGATCCTGCAGGTCCAGCGGTACGTCGAGCCCGAGCGCCTCGGTGAGCAGCCAGCGCAGCTCGTTGAGCGCCCGCACCACGGGCAGCACCGCAAACATCTGCCCGGCCCGCGACGGGTCCTCGCGCCAGCCCACGCCGCCGAAGATCACCTGGGAGACGTGCTGACCGGCCCCGAAGCAGTCGTACGACGTGCAGCCGCGGTACCCCTCCTCGCGCAGCCGGTCGTGGATACCGCACAGGAGGTCCCGTCGCAGGTGGTGGCACGGCTCGCCGGCGGGCTTGTCGTGCGCGAAGTCCGCCGACGCCTGGAAACCGAGCCCGACGCAGCACAGCCCGAAGCAGCGGCTGCAGTCGGCGCGGAGCGAAGGGGCGTCGGCGGGCACGGGGTCATCCTGCCGGACCGGTGGGTGCGAGCGTCTCGACGGGCTCGACGTACGAAAGCAGCAACGCCGGTCGGGGGGTCAGATGTGGCGACGCGAGGCCACCACGCGGAACCGGGGAGCGATGTAGGCGGTGTCGGTGTAGGAGGAGTTCGCCGCCGGGTTCGCCCCGGTGCCGTGGAAGTCGCTGAACGCCGCGGTCTGGTTGACGAACACGCCGCCGGTGAGGTTCTCCGACAGCGAGACACCGGCGTCCATCCCCGCCTCCCGCATCTTGCCGAGCACGTCCTCCGACGTGCTGTAGACCGCAGCGGTCATCGCGCCGTGCTCGGTGACCGTCGAGCGGAACAGCTCGATCGACTCGTCCGTGCCGGCGGTCTCGATGAGGTAGGCCACCGGGCCGAAGCACTCGGACTCGTACACCTCGTGGTCCGCAGCGGTGATGCCGATCAGCGTCGGCGTCCGGACCACGGCTCCGTCGTACGCCGGGTGCTGCACAGCCCGCGACTCCACGAGCACCTTGCCCGAGGACGGCGCCTCGCCGAGCCGGGCCAGCACCCCCTCGTTGACGACACCGCCGAGCAGCTCGACCGCGCGGGCGTCGTCGCCGAGCAGCTTGCCGAGCGCCGCGTCGAGGCCGGCCGCGACGTCGGCGACCGACTTGTGGCCCTCGTCGGTGTCGATGCCCGCGGCGGGCAGGTACACGTTCTGCGGCGCGGTGCACATCTGGCCGGTGTAGAGCGCGAACGAGAACGCCAGGTTCTGGCAGAGGCCCCGGAAGCTGTCGGTCGAGTCGACCACGACCGTGTTCACGCCCGCCTTCTCGGTGAAGACCACCGCCTGGCGGGCGTTCTGCTCCAGCCAGTCGCCGAACGCGTTGGACCCGGTGAAGTCGATGAGCCGCACCTCCGGCCGCAGCGCCAGCACCTTCGCCAGGCCGACGACCGGGTCCTCGGCGGCGAGCGTGACCAGGTGCGGGTCGAAGCCCGCCTCGGCGAGCACCTCCTGCGCGACCTGCACCGTGATCGCCAGCGGCAGCACCGCGCCGGGGTGCGGCTTGACCACCACGGCGTTGCCGCAGGCCAGCGACGCGAACAGACCCGGGTAGGAGTTCCAGGTCGGGAAGGTGTTGCAGCCGATCACCAGCGCGACGCCGCGCGGCACGACGGTGAAGGTCTTCTCCATCCGGAGCGGCTCGCCCCGGCCCGGCTTCTCCCAGACCGCGGTCTCGGGGACGCGGGTCATCTCCTCGTGGGCGTAGGCCACCGACTCCAATGCCCGGTCCAGCGCGTTGGCGCCCCCGGCCTGGAAGGCCATCACGAACGCCTGGCCCGACGTGTGCTGCACCGCGTTGGCCAGCTCGAAGATCCGGCCGTGCAGCCGGTGCAGGATCTCCAGGCAGACGCCGACCCGGGCGCGCGGTCCGGCGTCGCGGAAGTCCTTCATCCCGGCCCCTGCCGCGGCCAGCAGCTCGTCGACGCCGTCGGCGCTCACTCGGGGGTAGGAGATCCCGAGCTCGAACCCGAACGGCGACTTCTCGCTGGTCACCTGGCCGTGCGAGCCGGGGGTGTCGACCGCGAACGGCTTGCCGAGCAGCGCCTCGAAGGCCGCCTTGCCGTCGGCTGCCGCGGTCTCGCCGTACACCCGCGGGGACGGGGACTCGTTGAAGGCGGAGAAGAACTCCCGGCTGCGGGTGGCCGCGACCGCGTCGGCGAGCAGCTGCTCGTGGGCGGCGAACATCTCGGCGGGCTGCGTGGTCATCGCGGACTCCAGGGCGATTCGGTGTGACACCTCTCGGGCGGATCGGGCCCAGTCTGTCACAGCCGCGGCGGGGTCAATAGGGTGCAGACGTGCCTCTCCTGCGCCCCGTCTCCCAGTCCGACATCGCCGCCGTGATCGCCCTCAACGAGCACAACGTCGAGGCGCTCGCGCCGATGGACGAGGCCCGCTTCCACGAGCTGCGCGAGCTGGCCGATCGCTTCGACGTCGTAGAGCTCGACGGCGCCTTCGCCGGCTTCGTCATCACCTTCGCGCCCGGCTCGTCGTACGACTCGGAGAACTACCGCTGGTTCTCCGCAAGGTACGACGACTTCTACTACCTCGACCGGATCGTGCTGGAGGAGTCGATGCGGCGACGCCGGCTCGGCAGCTTCGTGTACGACGAGATCGAGCTGACCGGGAAGCCGCACGGCCGGCTGTTCCTCGAGGTCAACGTGGTTCCGCGCAACGACGTGTCCCTGGCGTTCCACGCGCAGCGCGGCTACCGGGAGGTCGGCCGCCTCGGCGACGACAGCCATCTCGTGTCGCTGATGGAGAAGCGGCTGTGACCCCGCAGGAGCGCGCCGAGCGGGCTGCGGCGGCCATGTGGGAGAACGACTTCGCCAGCCAGGCGCTCGGGATGAGGATCGTCTCGGTCGAGCCCGGCCGGGCGGTGTTGCAGATGACCGTGCGTGAGGACATGGTCAACGGCCACGGCATCGGCCACGGCGGGATGACCTTCTCGTTGGCCGACTCCGCGTTCGCGTTCGCGTGCAACTCCTACAACCGCAGCACGGTGGCCGCCGCCTGCGAGATCCGCTACCTCGCGCCGACCCGGCTCGGCGACGTGCTGGTAGCCACGGCGGTCGAGCGCTCCCGGGAGGGGCGGGACGGGGTGTACGACATCGTCGTTCGCTCGGGCGAGAACGTCGTGGCGGAGTTCCTCGGGCGCAGCAAGGAGATCCGCGGCGCGTTGTTCGACGAGCCCGCCTGACCCGCGAGTTGGCGCTTGTGCCGCGCGGGAACCCCCGCGAGTCGGCGCTTGTGCCGCGGCGAGCGTGAGTCGACCGGCGGCGTAAGCGCCGACTCGGCCGGCCACGCGGCGGCGCAAGCGCCGGGTCGAGCCCGAAACCGGCGGGACAAGCGCCGGGTCGGCTAGGAGGCGGCGGCGACCAGGCCGCGGAACAGGCCGATGTCCTCGCGCGTCTCCGGGTGCCACTGGACGGCGAGCCGGAACGGCCCGCCACGCCGCTCCATCGCCTCGAGCGTCCCGTCGGCGGCGAACGCGGCCGGCTCGTAGCCCGGGTGCACGCGGACCGACTGGTGGTGGTGGCATCCGACTCGGTGGCGGTCGCCGACCAGGTCGCGCAGCAGCGAACCCTCCACGGTCTCCACCCACACCTCACCGAACGCGTCGCCACCCGGCGAGTGCTCGTCATGGCCGACCCGGTCCGGCGTGTGCTGGTCGAGCGTCCCGCCGGCGTGCACGGCCATCACCTGCATGCCGCGGCAGATCCCGAGCACCGGCACGCCGCGCCTGTCGGCGGCATCGAGCAGGGCCCGCTCCCAGGTGTCGCGGTCGCGGCGCCAGCCGCCGGTGCGCGGGTGCGGCCGCTCGCCGTACGACGCGGGGTCGACGTCCGCACCGCCGGAGACCACGAGCGCATCCAACCGGGCCATCACGGTCGGAGCCAGCGACGGCGGCGAGGGCGGCAGCAGCACCGGCGCGCCCCCGGCCAGCTCGACGGACACGGCGTACTGCGTCGGCAGCACGTCGGCCCGCTGGTCCCACACGCCCCAGCGGGCCTGCTCACGGTAGGTGGTGATCCCGACCAGCGGCGGCATGGCGGAGCCGGTCACAGGGGGGTGACGTAGGCGCCGGAGATGCCGCCGTCGACGAGGAAGGTGTTGGCGGTGACGAAGCTCGACTCGTCGGAGGCGAGGAACAGCACCGCGTTCGCGATCTCCTCCGGCTCGCCGAACCGACCCATCGGCACGTGCACGAGCCGGCGCTGCGCCCGCTCCGGGTCCTTGGCGAACAGCTCCTGCAGCAGCGGGGTGTTGACCGGCCCGGGGCACAGCGCGTTGACCCGGACTCCCTCGCGGGCGAACTGCACGCCGAGCTCGCGCGACATCGACAGCACGCCGCCCTTGGAAGCCGAGTAGGAGATCTGCGAGGTGGCCGCACCCAGCACCGCCACGAACGAGGCGGTGTTGATGATCGATCCGCGCTTCTGCTCCAGCATGTACGGCAGTGCCGCCTTGCAGCACAGGTACACGCTGGTGAGGTTCACCTCCTGCACCTTGCGCCAGGCCTCCAGGTCGGTGGTGAGGATCGAGTCGTCCTCCGGCGGGGAGATGCCGGCGTTGTTGAACGCGACGTCCACCGAGCCGTAGGTGTCCTTGGCGGTCTGGAAGAGCGCGTCGACCTGCTCCTTGCTGGTCACGTCGGCGTGCGCGTACAGCCCGCCGACGCGCTCGGCGATCTCCTCACCGCGGGCGTCGTCGAGGTCACCGATCACGACCCTCGCGCCCTCCTCGGCGAACCGGTTCACCGTCGCCAGGCCGATGCCCGAACAGCCTCCGGTGACGACGGCCACCCGGCCGTCGAGTCGTCCTGCCATGTCAGCTGGTTCCTTTCGTGGATGGGTGGGGTGCTCGACCCGCGCCTCGACCCGGGCGGCACAAGCGCCGACTCGGGCCGATCCTGCCCGGCACAAGCGCCGACTCGGCTAGTCGGAGGCGATGAAGACGTTCTTCTCCTCGGTGAAGGCGTTCGGCGCGTCGGGCCCGAGCTCGCGGCCGAGGCCGGACTGCTTGAACCCGCCGAACGGCGTCCAGTACCGCACCGACGCGTGCGAGTTCACCGACAGGTTGCCGGCGTCGATGCCGCGCGAGACCCGCAGGGCCTTGCCGAGGTCGCGGGTGTAGATCGACCCCGACAGGCCGTACTCGGTGTCGTTGGCCATCGCCACCGCGTCGGCCTCGTCGTCGAACGGCAGCACCGCGACGACCGGGCCGAACACCTCCTCGCGCCACACCGGCTGCTCCGCGGACGAGGCGAGCACCACGGTCGGCGGCACCCAGAACCCGTCCCCCTCGGGCGCTGACCCGGCGAACGCCACGTCGACGCCCTCGAGGTAGCCCTGCACGCGCTGCTTCTGCTCCGCGGAGATCAGCGGTCCCATCTCCGCGGACCGGTCCCGCCCGGGGTCACGGACGACGAGGTTCCGCACCGCCGGCTCGAGCAGGCCGAGGAACTCGTCGTACGCCGACCGCTCGACAAGGATCCGCGACCGGGCGCAGCAGTCCTGCCCGGCGTTGTCGAAGACGGCGTACGGCGCGCTCGCGGCCGCCTTGGCCAGGTCAGCGTCGGCGAAGATCACGTTGGCGGACTTGCCGCCGAGCTCGAGGGTGCAGCGCTTCACCTGCTCGGCACAGCCGGCCATGATCTTCTTGCCGACCTCGGTCGACCCGGTGAACGCGACCTTGCGCACGAGCGGATGGGTCACGAACCGCTCGCCGACCACCGACCCGGCGCCCGGAACGACCGTCAGCACGCCCTCGGGCAGGCCCGCCTCGAGAGCGAGCTCGCCGAGCCGGATCGCGGTCAGCGGGGTGAGCTCGGCCGGCTTGAGCACCACGGTGTTGCCGGCCGCCAGCGCCGGTGCCATGCCCCAGCCCATGATCGGCATCGGGAAGTTCCAGGGAACGATGATCCCCACCACGCCCAGCGGCTCGTGGAAGGTCACGTTGACCCCGCCGGGCACCGGGATCTGCCTGCCGAACAGCCGCTCGGGCGCCGCGGAGTAGTAGTTGAGGCAGTCGCGGACGTTGCCGGCCTCCCAGGTGGCGTTGCCCCAGGTGTGACCGGCGTTGCGCACCTCGAGCTCGGCGAGCTCCTCGACGTGCGCGTCGACGACGGCGGCGAACCGGCGCAGCAGGGCGGCGCGCTCGCCCGGGGCGACGGCCCGCCAGGCCGGGAAGGCGGCGTGCGCCCGCTCGATGAGCGCGTCGGTCTCCTCGACCGAGGCGAGATGGACCTCGGTCACCGGCTCGGCGGTGGCGGGGTTGATCACCGTGCAGCTGGACACAGCGGGCTCACATCCTCTCGAAGCCGCGGCGGAGCTCCCAGTCGGTCACCGCGGCGTTGAACGCGGCCAGCTCGACGTCGGCCATGTTGGTGTAGTGGTCCACGACCTCGTCGCCGAGCGCGGCCCGCGCGACCGCCGACGAGGTGAACGCGTCCCGTGCGTCACGAAGCGTGGGTGGCACCTTCGGGTTGTCCGACAGGTAGGCGTTGCCCGTCGTCTCCGGCTCCAGCGCGAGGTCGTTCTCGATGCCGTGCAGGCCGCCGGCCAGCATCGCGGCCAGCGCCAGGTAGGGGTTCACGTCGCCGCCGGGAAGCCGGTTCTCCATCCGGGCGCCGGCGCCGGTCCCGACCAGGCGTACGGCGCACGTGCGGTTGTCGTTGCCCCAGGCGACGGCGGTCGGCGCGAACGAGCCGCCGGCGAACCGCTTGTAGGAGTTGACGTTCGGCGCGTAGAAGAGCGTGAAGTCGGCCATCGTGGCCAGCACCCCGGCGACGAACCGGTCGTAGAGCGGCGTACGGGTGCCCGACTCGGCGTCCCAGAACACGACCGCCCCGTCCTGGCCGCGTAGCGACAGGTGGATGTGGCACGAGTTGCCCTCGCGCTCGTTGAACTTCGCCATGAAGGTGACCGACTTGCCGTGCTGGGCAGCGATCTCCTTGGCCGCGGTCTTGTAGACGCTGTGGTTGTCCGCGGTCGTCAGCGCGTCGTCGTAGAGGAAGCCGATCTCGTGCTGGCCGAGGTTGCACTCGCCCTTCGCCCCCTCGACGTTCATGCCCGCGCCGTACATCGCGTTGCGGATGTCGCGCAGCAGCGGCTCGACGCGCGTCGTACCGACGATGGAGTAGTCGACGTTGTACTGGTTGGCCGGCGTCAAGTCGCGGTAGGCGCGGTTCCACGCGTCCTCGTAGGTGTCCTCGAAGACGATGAACTCCAGCTCGGTCCCGGCCAGCGCGACGAACCCCCGTTCCGCGGCGCGTTCCAGCTGCCCCTCGAGGATCGCCCGCGGGGACTGTGCGACGGGCTCCTGGTCCATCCACACCAGGTCGCACTGGATCATCGCGGTGGCGGGCAGGTGCGGCAGCAGCCGGATCGTGGAGAGGTCGAGGCGGAACTCCATGTCCCCGTAGCCCTTGTCCCAGGAGGTGATCGCGTAGCCCTCGACAGTGTTCATGTCCACGTCGACGCCGAGCAGGTAGTTGCAGCCCTCGGTGCCGTGCTCGGCCACCACGTCGAGGAAGTACGACGCGTGCAGCCGCTTGCCCTGCAGCCGGCCCTGCATGTCGGTGAAGGCGACGACCACCGTGTCGATCTCGCCGGCGGCGATCCTCGCCCTCAGCGCGTCGAGGTCGAGCAGCCGGGGGTTACGCGCTGGGCTCATGGTTTCCTCACTGGTGGGGCAGGGTCGGGCGAGCAGCCCGCGCGGCCGGCGGGGTCGCCGCGGTGGCCCTCCCTTGCCCCGCGGGGTCTCCGTGAGTCTGTTGAACCGGGCCCGTCGCCGTCAATGCTCGTCCCCGGGGATGCCGGTCACCCCGCCCGGCGTATCACGAACCGCGGCACCTCCCGCAGGCTCTGCGCCACGACGCAGTACCTCTCGGTCGAGCGCGCCAGCCGCTCCAGCGCCCCGTCGTCCGCGTCGGTGTCGAGCTCCGCGGTGACGACCACGTCCTGCAGGCCGACGGGGACGTGACGGTCCATCCCGAGGGTGCCGCGCGCGTCGAACACCGCGTCCGCGCGCAGGTGCACCGCCCGCAGCTCCAGACCCATCGCCGTCGCGACGCTGCGCAGCGTCACGCCCGCGCACGCGAGCAGTGCCTGCAGCAGCATGTCCCCGGAGCAGGCGTCGCTGCCGTCGCCTCCCGTCGCCGGGTGCAGGCCGGCGCGGACCGGTCCGGCCCAGGTGGGCACCGTGCAGGTCACTCCGGGATCGTCGAAGGAGGCCTGCGCCCGCACGGGTGCGCGTGCGGTCGCGGGCGTAGCGCGGTAGCGCTCCTTCAGCGGCGCCTGCAGCGCCCGGAGCTCGGCAGCGTCCATGCCTGATTGTGCGGCCTCGCCTGCCGGGCCGCCACCTGGCCAGGTCGCGGCCCGCACGAGATCGGGGCGGGTCACGCGGAGTTCCGGGCCGTCCTTTGTGCCGGCGGGACGCGCTGCCGGGCGAATCGTCAGCGGGTGCGGAGGTACTCCCGGCCGGCTGCACGAAGCCGCTCGTGCAACCCGTCGTACGCCTGCGCCCCGCCGAGCACGCTCTTCGGCAGCTTGGCCACCATCGTGTAGTTGGTGTCGCACACGTTGCCGGCCGGTGCCAGTCCGGCTTGGCTGACCAGCTGATAGGCGTCGAGGTCGTCGAGTCCTAGCAGGGAGCCGGCCCAGCGCAGCAGATCGAGCTGGCTGATCCGGTAGGCGTCCTCGAGCGGCCGGGCGTGACCGGTCGTGAGCAGGAAGTCGTCGTTCTCGAGGCGGGGCGTCTCCGGCGCCCGGCCCTTGACCAGGTCCACCACGACGACAGTGTTCATCGCCGACTCAACAGCCGTGCCGCACACCTCGCCTTCACCCTGGCGCGCATGCCCGTCCCCGATGGACAGCAGACCGCCCGCCACGTTGACCCCGAAGTAGGCCGTAGTGCCCGCCCGCATCTCCGGCGTGTCCATGTTGCCGCCATGCGTTGCGGGCGTGATGCTCATCAGAACCTCGTTCGCGGCGGGTGCCACGCCGACGGTGCCGTGCATCGGGTCCAGCGGCAGCTCGACCGAGAAGTCGGAGCGACGGGCCTGATAGCGGCAAACCCCGGCCTCTAGGTCGATGTCGTAGATCCACACCCGCTCCTCGAGCGCCTCGTGGAGCATCGCGGTGCTGTGGGTGGCGGTGAGTGCGCCAAAGTGTGGGAACGTGCTGGAGACCGCCCACTCCCGAGCCGGCCGGATGTCCACGAAGTGCACGGCCAGCGTGTCCCCGGGCTCCGCTCCCTCCACGGCGATCGGCCCGGTGACCGGGTTGAGGAACGGGAACGTGCACACCTCGCTCGGCAGGTCGTCGACGCTCTTGACGTTGCCGGCGAAGCAGTCCTCGGTGCTCAGCTCGACGATGGTGCCGGGCTTGACCGTCACGAGCGGCTCACGGCCGCCGAAGGAGTAGGCCCACTGGTCAGGGGTCGGGTTCAGCTTGACGACATCGGGGGCGTTCACGCGTGCTCCTGTTCTGCGTTCTCGATCACGGAGAGGTCGGGCTTGCGGCCGCTGGCCAGGAGTACGACGAGCAGCACCACGCCGATCGCGAGCCAGATGAAGCCGAGCGTCTGCGCGGCCACCTTCGCGTTGATCACGACGTACAGCAGGATCGCGAACCCGATCATCGGCGCGACGAGGTGCTTCCAGTAGTTCCGGCTCTTCAGGCGAATCAGATAGTGGGAGACCACGGAGACGTGCAGCACCAGGAAGGCGGTGAGCGCCCCGAAGTTGACCAGCGTGCTCAGCAGCGTGATGCCGTCGGCGCGCGAGGCCATGTAGAGGCCCAGCGCCAGGGAGACCGCCGCGGTGAGCAGGGTGGCGTTGACCGGCACCCCGTGCTTGGGGTGGACCTTGGCCAGGAACGACGGCAGCTGCCGGTCGCGCGCCATGGCGTACAGCAGCCGGGAGGTGGCTGCCTGCGCGACGAGCGAGTTCGCGAAGCCCCAGGCGATCGCGGTCGCCAGCGCGGTGAGGCTGGCCAGCCAGCCGCCGGCGGCCACGCGGGCGGCGTCATAGAAGGCGGTCCCGCCCGGGTCGCCCTTGCTGATCAGCTGGTCGGGGTGCGGCACGAGCAGCGACGCGACCCAGGTCTGGACGATGAAGAGCGAGCCGGCCAGCAGCAGCGCGGCGACCATGGCCCGGCCGATCGCACGGGCGGACTCCTTGTTCTCCTCCGCGAGCATCGAGATGCCGTCGAAGCCCAGGAAGCTCAGCACCGCGATGGACACCGCGCCGAACACCAGGCTCCAGCTGAACGTGGCGGAATTGTGCAACGGCGCGATGAAGTCGAGGCCGTTGCCCTTGCCCTGCGCCAGGGCGACGATGCCGATCGCGATGAACGCGATCAGCACGACGAGCTCGCCGATCAGCATGATCTTGTTGATCCGCGCGGTCATCTCGATGCCGAGGTAGTTCACCACGGTGTTGAGCGCCACGAAGCCGACCAGCCACAGCCACACAGGAATGGCCGACACCAGCGAGTTCATCGCGATGCTCGCGATGAGGTACAGCAGGCCGGGAACCAGCACGTAGTCGAGCAGGATCATCCAGCCGGACAGGAAGCCGACCGGTGCGGCGATGCCGCGCCCTGCGTAGGAGTAGACCGAGCCGGCCATCGGGAAGGCCCGCGACATCTCGGCGTAGGACAGCGCGGTGAACATCATCGCCACCATGCCGACCACGTAGGCGAGCGCCACCATTCCACCGGAGCCTTGGAAGACGCTGCCGAAAATGCCGAACGGCGCGATCGGCACCATGAACACCAGGCCGTAAACCAGCAGGTCGCCGAAGCTCAGTGACCTGTGCAACTCCTGGACGTAACCATACTTCCCGATGTTCTCGGGGCCCTCTGTGGCGGGGAACTCCGTCATCTCACGCTCTCTCCTCACGCCCCTCCGAACGGGGCCACGGCGGGGAGCCTAAGACGAAATACTTCCGATTGGAAGCACTTTCGGGTGGGCGACCACCTCGAACTGCATACCCGTCGCCCGGGCCAGGTGCACGCGGGGCCGACCTGACCCGCCCACAGCCCCGAGCGCGCCCGAGGTCAGTATGCGGCGGGTGGCCGCTCCCGCCCTCTCCACGGTCAGCGACCCCTCGGTGGCCAGGGCGGCCACCAGTTGGACTCCCTCGTAGACACCTTCGGCGTACGTGTCGAGCACCGGGGCCTGCGGACCGAGCACAGTCCGGTGCCGTTCCGCAAGCGCCAGCCGCCGGTCGTCTTGGAGCGAGGCGAACGACGACATCGACGCGTAGAGCAGGCCGGTGTCGTCACCCCCGGACGCCATCAGACCGTTCTCCTCAAGGGCCCCGGACAGCCGGACGATCCTTCGGTCGAGGCCCGAGTGGCTGAGCGCGACGTTGAAGGTGGCCAGGTCACGGCCCACGAGGCTCAGGAGCGCGGCGTCCGCGCGGGACCGGCGCAGATCGTCGACGAGGCGGTCGAGCACCCCCGAAACATCACCGAGGGGCACCCGCCGTTCCAGGACGACGTGCCCGGCGTTCTGCATGACCAGTCGGCGCGCCACCCCGTGCACGGCCGCCGGCCAGATGTAGTCGTTGCCGATGAGTGCCCACTTCCGCACACCGTGCAGGTGGCTGAGCCACCGCACGGACGCACGCAGCTGCTGGACCGGCTCGACACCGGTGCAGACCACACCGCGCCGCCGCCGACCACCCTCGTGCGGGGGCGTGAAGACGTACGGCGTCCGTCCCGCCGCCACCAGCTCCACTGCTCGGTGCACGTCACTGGTGTGGAAGCCGGTGACCACGTCGATCGCCCCGGCCGCGCCCAGGCGCTCGACCTCTCGCGCGACAGCCATCGGGGCCTGGCCGCCGTCGACCAGCACCAGGTCGACGTACCTGCCCAGTACACCGCCGGCGGCATTGATCTCGTGCGCGGCGAGAAGCGCCGCGCCGAGCGCGGAGGGGCCGACGATGCCGAGGGCGCCGGACTGCGGGATGACGAGGCAGACTCGAAGGCAGCCCTCGCCACGCGGCAGAACCTGGGCCTGCAGCGAGTCGGTAAGGCGCGCCTCGAGTGTCATCCGCACGAGTATGCTCCGGTCACACCGCCGGAGGAGAGGGACGGACGCACGGTGAACGAAACTGGCACGCGAACCCTGCCCGAGCCGGCGCTCGTCGAGCTGCTCACGATCGCCCAGCGACGGGTCGCCCGTCAGGCGGCGACCGCGCTGGCCGAGGAAGGATTCACCGTCGACCAGTGGCGCCTCTTGCGCGCTCTCGCTGACGGTGACGGACACTCGATGGGGGAGCTTGCCGACAGGCTGGCCATCCCGGCTGCGAGCCTCACCCGGCTCACCGAAGGGCTCGTCGACCTCGGGCTGGTCTACCGGAGGCAGGCCGATGACGACCGCCGCCGGACCAGCGCCCACCTTTCGCGCCAGGGTCAGGCCCGACTAGAGCGCCTCAACGCACTGGTCGAAGCGGCGGAGGCCGCGCTGCGCCGGTGGCCGGAGTGGGACGCGTTGAGCCGAGTGTTGCGCCAAGTCCACCGCGTCCCTAGGAGGACCCATGGCCGGAGAGATTCCCGATCACGACGCGTCTGCGCTGCGCGAGATCCAGCTCGAGCGGCTGCGCGAGACGCTGCACGTCGCCTACACCCGCGTGCCGCACTACCGGCGGGCGTTCGACGACGCGGGAGTGGCCCCCGACGACCTGCGCGCGCTCTCCGACCTGGCCCGGTTCCCGTTCACGACCAAGGACACGCTGCGGCAGAACTACCCGTTCGGCATGTTCGCCGTGCCGCGCGAGCAGGTGAACCGCGTCCACGCCTCCTCCGGTACGACGGGCAAGCCGACCGTCGTGGGCTACACGAAGGCCGACCTCGACACGTGGGCGGAGCTGATGGCCCGCTCGATCCGCGCCGCCGGCGGCCGACCGGGCGACATCGTGCACGTGGCCTACGGCTACGGACTGTTCACCGGCGGTCTCGGCGCGCACTACGGGGCGGAGCGGCTCGGCTGCACCGTCGTACCCGTCTCCGGCGGCATGACCGAGCGCCAGGTGCAGCTGATCCTCGACTTCCAGCCGCGGGTCATCATGGTCACCCCGTCGTACTTCCTGGCCATCCTCGACGAGCTGGAGGCCCAGTCGATCGACCCGGCGTCGACGTCGCTGGAGATCGGCATCTTCGGCGCCGAGCCGTGGACCGACGAGATGCGACGCGAGGTGGAGGCCCGCGCGGGCATCGACGCGGTCGACATCTACGGCCTGTCCGAGGTGATGGGCCCGGGCGTCTCCCAGGAGGCCGCGGCGACCAAGGACGGCCTGCACGTGTGGGAGGACCACTTCTACCCCGAGATCATCGACCCGGTCACGCTCGAGGTGGTGCCCGACGGCGAGGAGGGCGAGCTGGTCTTCACCAGCCTCACCAAGGAGGCGATGCCGGTCGTGCGCTACCGCACCCGGGACCTCACCCGGCTGCTGCCCGGCAGCGCGTTCCCGGCGTTCCGGCGGATGCAGAAGGTCACCGGCCGCACCGACGACATGATGATCGTGCGCGGGGTCAACGTGTTCCCCACCCAGGTCGAGGAGCAGATCCTGCGGGTGGACGGGCTGACCCCGCACTACCTGTGCGTGCTCACCCGCCCCGGCAACCTCGACGAGCTCACCGTCCAGGTGGAGGCGCACCCGTCGGTGCCCGCCGACCGGCGCGAGTCGCTCGGGGCCGAGCTGCGGCGGCACGTGAAGAACAACGTCGGCGTCACGGTCGGGGTGGAGGTCGTCGACCCGCACGCGCTCGAGCGGTCCCTGGGGAAGGCAAAGCGGATTGCCGACAAAAGGGGGTAACCCAGCCCGTACACTGCTCGGGCAGCCCTCCGGAAGGTGAACCCGTGCTCCGCAGAACCCTGGCCGTCGTCGTCGCGCTCGCCGGTTCGGTCACGCTGGCCGCGCCCGCCTCGGGCGTGGCGGTCCGCGAGACCGTCAGCACGCCCCTGGCCACCTCGAGCTACGGCCCGGGCTACTCCCCCGCCGTGACCCAGAGCGACCCCGTCTACCCCGAGCACGGCGACCCGCGCATCGACGTGCTCGACTACAACCTCGACCTGACCTGGCAGCCCGACAGCAAGGCGCTGCAGGGCGTGGCCACGATCAGCCTGCGGGCGGTGCAGGACGCGGACTCCTTCTCCCTCGACCTCTCGCACCGCCTGAAGGCCAGCGCGGTCCAGGCGGGGGCGCTGCCCGACGGCCCCTTCGCCGCCGTCCCCTTCCAGGCCGACGGCGACCGGCTGACGGTCACCCAGCCGATCACGACCGGCCAGACCTACCGGGTCACCGTCACCTACGCCGGCAAGCCGTACCCGGTCAAGGCGCCGACCAGCCGGGTCGACATGCCGCGCATCGGCTGGCACACCACCGGCAAGGGCTGGGCCTGGACGATGCAGGAGCCGTACGGCGCGTTCACGTGGTACCCGGTCAACGACATGCCCGCCGACAAGGCGATGTACACGCTGCGGGTCGACGTACCCGACACGATGGTCGGCATCTCCAACGGCACCATGGTCCGCCGCCACCTCGGCCACCGGACGATCACGAAGTTCACCAACCAGCACCCCATGCCGTCCTACCTGGTGACGCTGGCGATCGGGCCGTACCGGCAGTACACGCAGACCGGCCCGCACGGCCTGCCGATGACGTACTGGTACCCGAAGGGTCAGGACGTCGTGCTCAAGCCGCTGAAGCACCTGCCGAGCGTGATGAAGTGGCTGGAGAGCAAGCTGGGCCGCTACCCGTTCGAGAGCGTGGGGGTCGTGGTCACGCCCGGGTCGTCCTCGGCGATGGAGACGCCGACGATGGTCACGTTCGGCCGGGAGAACTTCCGCTACGGCAACCGCGACGTGCTCGAGACGCTCATGCACGAGCTGACGCACGCCTGGTACGGCGACACGGTGACGCCGACCGACTGGAGCGACCTGTGGATGAACGAGGGCATGGCGATGTTCCTCGAGTCGCAGTACTCCGTCGCCAAGCACTGGAAGCCGTGGAAGCACTGGCGCCGTGAGTTCTATCGCAACGACCCCTACTGGCGGGAGATCTACGGGCCCCCGGGCGCGTACGACGCCAAGGAGTTCGCGCAGGTCAACGTCTACTACTGCACCGCGCGGATGCTCGACAAGCTTCGCCGCCAGGTGGGCAACAAGATGTTCTACAGCCTGGTCAAGGCCTGGCCGCAGTCCCACCTGGACAAGAGCAGCGACCGGGACGCCTACATCCGCTGGGTGAACCGCAGGACCGGCAAGAACCTCAGCGCGTTCTTCCGCACCGAGCTGGACGACGCCAAGCCGACGCTCTAGCCACCTTCCGCCGATTCGCCGTGGTCCCCATCGTGAGGGGCACCACGGCGAATCGCATGTTTGCGGGGCCGCAAGGAGTGGGAACGGTCTTTCAGTCGCGGGCGCCAGGGCTCCCGCGGACACGCCATGCAACCGAGACCAGAGGCTGGAGCCGAGTGACTGCTGCCGTCCAGGACGAGAACTTCAGCGACCTGACCGTCGACGACGTCGTGATCACCTCCCCTGACGTCATCCGCCGCGCCATCGGTGCTGCCGCGATCGGCAACATCACCGAGTGGTACGACTTCGGCGTCTACGCCTACTTCGAGCCCACCATCAAGCAGGTCTTCTTCAGCAACCTGCCCGACACGATGGGCACCGTCGCCACCTTCGCGCTCTTCGCGGTGGCGTTCCTGATCCGGCCCTTCGGCGGCATGTTCTTCGGCCCGCTGGCCGACCGGATCGGCCGCAACAAGGTGCTGGCCACCACGATGATCCTGATGGCGCTGGGGACGTTCGCGATCGGCGTCATCCCGAGCCAGTCCACGATCGGCCTGGCCGCGCCGGCGCTGCTGCTGCTCGCCCGCCTGGTGCAGGGCTTCTCGACCGGCGGCGAGTACGGCAACGCGATGACGTTCATCGCGGAGTACGCCCCGGACCGGCGGCGCGGCTTCCTCGGCAGCTTCCTGGAGTTCGGAACCTTCACCGGCTACCTGCTCGGGGCGATCATCGTGACCGTCGCGACCGCGACCATGTCGCACGACACGCTGCTTTCCTGGGGCTGGCGGATCCCGTTCTTCGTGGCCCTGCCGCTCGGCATCGTCGGCGTCTACCTGCGCACCCGGCTCGCCGACACCCCCGCGTTCGTGCAGATGGAGGAGGAGTCGGAGGCCCGCGAAAAGGCCCACAAGACCTCGAGCCAGTTCTCGGCCATCGCGAAGCTGTGGCGCCCGATGCTGGTCTGCATCGGCCTGGTGCTGGCCTGGAACGTCACGAACTACATGCTCACCTCCTACATGCCGACCTACGTGACCGACACCGTCGGGAAGTACAACGGTGGTGGCGGCGTCTCGTCGACGACCTCGCAGGTCCTGCAGATCATCGTGATGGCGATCTGCCTGCTGCTGATCCCGCTGCTGGGCAAGCTCTCCGACCGCGTGGGCCGCAACCCGCTGGTCTGGGTCGGCTCGATCGGCCTGGTGGTTCTCGCCTTCCCCGCGGTGCTGCTCGTGCAGGCGCACAGCGCGGTCACCGTGTTCTTCGGGCTGCTGATCATGGGGCTCCTGCTGATCCTGTTCAGCGCCACGATGCCGTCGACGCTGCCGACGATGTTCCCCACGGAGGTGCGCAGCGGCGGCCTGTCGATCGCGTTCAACATCTCGGTCTCCCTGTTCGGTGGTACGACGTCCCTGGTGGTCGGCGCGCTCGTGGGCGCGACCGGCAATCTCGACTGGCCGGCGTACTACCTGATCGGGGCCGGCCTCGTCGGCGCGGTGGCGATCTACTTCACCCGCGAGTCGAACCGCAAGCACCTGTGGGGCTCCGCGCCCGCCGCCTCGTCGAAGGAGGAGGCGCACGAGCTCGTCGAGGAGCTCACCAACGCCTGACCGGCTACCTCCTCGATCCCGCTAGCGGTGGCGGGGCGGCCCTGATGGCCGCTCCGCCACCGTTTTTCTATTGACGTCTGGTGAAGCGGACGGAGCCGTCGGGGTGGCGTTGCATGTCCCAGGTCTCGGGGTGGTCGGCCATGTGGTGGTGGGGTGGGCACAGCGGGATGCCGTGTTTGGCGTCGGTGCGGCCGCCCTGGGCCCAGGGGATCTGGTGGTGGTACTCGCACCAGGCCGGTGGCCGGTCGCAGTTGGTGGTCGCGCAGCCGTTCTGCCGCGCGTGGCGGTGGTCGATGACGAGCTTCTGGGAGAAGTCGAAGCAGCGTTTCTTCCTCCCGACGTCGATCGGCATCGACTCCCCGTCCAGCACCATGGGGATGATGCCCGCCTGGCAGCACAACCGGCGGGTCTCGCCGGCCGACAGGTGTTCTCCGGTCTCCAGGGTGGCGACGCCGAGCCCGTCCTGCAGGGTCTTGAGGGGGATGGTCACCACCACCGTGAACGGCGACCCATGCGCGCTCGGCAGGGTGGTCAGGTTCAGGTGGTGCTCGAGCAGGTCCATGAACCCCCGCCCGTGCAGGGTCGCCTGACTGAGCTTGCGGCCGGTGTCGGGGTCCAGGCGGCCCTCGCCGAGCCGGCGGGGGCTGGTCAACGCCTCCAGCGCCTTCTTCAGCACCGCGGCGTGCAGGGTGGGCAGCCGGAACCTGCCCTCGACGGTCCCGTCGCCGTTGTCGCGCATCGACAGGTGCGCGACCCGGCGGGCCCTTGCCTCGTCGGCGGCGAGCTTGCGGGCCTCCTCCGCGTCGGCGGCCTCCGGGCAGACCACCTCGAACAGCCGCCGCGCGAAGCGCCGCAATGCCGCCAGGTCGAAGTCCCGCGCGAGGTCGACCAGGTGGGCCTCGGCGCGGGCATGGGTGCCGGCCGGGAGGTCGTCGTGCTCGTCGGTCAGCGCCTGCACCGCCCGCACCACCAGCCGGGCTTTCGCCACGTCGATGACACCCTCGGCGAGCGCGGCCCGGGTGGCCTCGAAGTCGGTGTCCAACGCTTCGGCGAGGTGGACGTCGGCGACCACCGACGGGGTCGTGGATGCCGTCTGGTGCGCCAGCCACGCCGCCGTCGAGGTCGCACCGGTGTCGGTGCCGACCTCGTTGCGGTCCGCCGCGGCCAGCACCCGCAACCGCACCTCCGCGACCCGGCGCTCGGCCTGCGTCAACGCCAGCACCGCCTCCTCCTGCTCGGCCGGGCTCATCGCCCACGCCGGCGTGCCCGCCAGGTCGTCCAACGCCCGACCCAACGAATCGGTGAACCGCAACACCCCCGGCCGGGCGGGCTCCTGCGGGGCGGGCTCCTGCGGGGCGGGCCCCGGGTGAGACCTGCCAGCCCGTGGCGAGCCCGACCGGGCGCCACCGCCGGCGCCCTCGCCGGCCCGGTCACCCGGTGAGGGGCGCGGGTCACGGGGGGCGTCGGCGGCTGCGGTCATGGGTCCAAACTAGCCACCACCACCCCCACTTTCGCCCACGCGTTCGAATCTGTGCACAACCGGTTCGTCGCCTCCGCTGTGGACGAAAACCGGCCGCGAGGCCAGGCCGTCACGTCGAGACCCCGCCCTCGGAAGTGCCTACGCCCTAGGGTGAAGCCTGCTCCTGGACATCAGTGACCGGGAGCGGTGTCCCTGGCGGGACGGTACCCTCACGCACCCCGGGAGATGGCCTCATGAGCAACCGACTGTCCGCGACCGAGCTCATCGACCTGGTGCTCGACGAGGGCTCGTTCAGCTCCTGGGACACCCCGCCCGTGCGTGGCCCCGTCTCCGAGGCGTACGCCGCAGAGCTGGCCGCCGCCCAGGAGAAGACGGGGCTCGACGAGTCGGTCGTCACCGGCGAGGGCCTCATGCACGGGCGACGGGTGGCCGTCTTAGCGTGCGAGTTCCGCTTCCTCGCCGGCTCGATCGGCGTCGCTTCCGCGGAGCGGCTGGTGCGGGCCATCGAGCGCGCGACCGCCGAGGGCCTCCCGCTGCTCGCCGCTCCCGTGTCGGGGGGCACGCGGATGCAGGAGGGCACGATCGCGTTCGTGCAGATGGTCAAGATCTCCTCGGCCATCGCCACGCACAAGGCGGCCGGTCTTCCCTACCTCGTCTACCTCCGCCACCCCACCACCGGTGGCGTGATGGCGTCCTGGGGCTCGCTCGGTCACGTCACGGTCGCCGAACCCGGCGCGCTGGTGGGCTTCCTCGGTCCGAGGGTCTACGAGGCGTTGTACGACAGGCCCTTTCCGTCGGGCGTGCAGACCTCCGAGAACCTCTACGCGCATGGGCTCATCGACGGCGTGGTGCCGCCCGAGGAGATCGCCGGGATCCTCGACCGGGCCCTGAACGTCCTCGCGGCTGAGCGCGACCACCTGGTCGACGTACCCAACCCCCACGAGGAGGAGATCCCCGACGTCGACACGTGGGAGTCGATCAGGCGTTCGCGGCGACCGGAGCGGCCAGGGGTACGGCGGTTGCTGAGGTACGCCGCGACCGACGTCATCCCGCTCAACGGCACCGGTCAGGGCGAGTCCGACCCCGGGCTGCTGATCGCGCTGGCGCGGTTCGGCGGGTCGCCGTGCGTGTTCCTGGGACAGGACCGGCGCGGCCAGACCGAGGCGCATCCGCTCGGGCCGGGAGCGCTGCGCGAGGCCCGGCGCGGCATGCGACTGGCCGCTGAGCTCCACCTGCCGCTGATGACGGTCATCGACACCCCGGGGGCGGCGCTGTCGGTGGAGGCCGAGGAGGGCGGCATGGCCGGGGAGATCGCGCGATGCCTCGCGGACCTCGTGACCCTGGACGCGCCGACGCTCTGCCTGCTGCTCGGCGAGGGCAACGGCGGCGGGGCGCTGGCGCTGCTGCCGACCGACCGCGTCGTCGCCGCCCAGCACGCCTGGCTGTCGCCGCTGCCCCCGGAGGGCGCGAGCGCGATCGTGCACCGGGACCTGGACCACGCGCCCGACATGGCCCGCGCGCAGGGTGTGCGGTCGCTCGACATGCGCGCGAACGGGATCGTGGACCGGATCGTTCCCGAGCGGCCCGATGCCGCCGACGAGCCGGAGCAGTTCTGCGCGCGGCTCGGTGACGTGCTGCGCTACGAGCTGGCCGAGCTGCTGCATCGCGACCGATCCACCCTGGTCGCCGACCGCGCCGCGCGCTATCGCCGGCTGGGGGTCGGCTGAGAGTCGCCTCGAAGGGCGGTCACTCGGCGGAGTTCGTAGGCCCGTTACTGCCAGGGCCGTTCGGCGTGCCCTCAGTTCCAGGCTGCACCGGAGGCTGTCCGTCCACCGGCTGCCCGTTCTCAGGGGCCGGCGCTTGCCCGGCGGCGGGGGCAGGGGCGTCCCGTCCATCCGCCATTTGACCCGGCGCGTTGCCCGCCGTGGGTCCGGCGCCCGCCTTTTCGTCCGGCTGGACGTCAGCGTTGGCTTCCTGAGAAGGAAGCGACTGAGACTGGACGATCCCGTTCTTCGTGCCGTCCTTGTCGCTTGGGGCTCCGGACGGCTCGAACGAGGAGACGCAGTCGCCTTGGTTCTTGAAGACGGGGTTGGTTGACTTCTGCCACCCGTCCTTCTTGCACTCTTCGGAGCTCGACAGCCAGGTGGCCGTGCTGATGGAGATCGATCCCGTAGCGGTCGAGGTGAATGACGTGGCGACCGACGAACCGGTCGCCGTCCATGCCCCAGCCGCAGCCAGGGTGGCCACCGCGACGGCGACGGACTTCTTGGTGATCACGGTGTCCCTACTTCTGGCCGCACGCAAGCGACCGCTGCGCTTTCGCCGTACGGCGCGGAGTCGTCATTCTCGAGCCCGCGCTCGGAGGTGAGCGTCTCGGCGTGGGCGGACCGCTTCTTCCCCGACGAGCCGGGTACGAGGCTGACGAGCGCCACGAGGGCGACCACGATCAGCTTTCCGGGCACTCCGAGCTCAGCGCGCATCCAGGACAGGCCGTACCCGGGGTGATGCAGGATCAGCTCGGGGAAGCCCAGCCACCGCGGGGCCAGGACCACCTTGCCGACCACGTCCTTGCGCGTGAGCGCGGGCACGAAGACGTCCGGCGCGTTCTGCGGGTTGTCGCCCTTCGTGACGTACGTTCCGTCAGGCTTGATCTCAACCAGCCGGTGAGCCCACACCAAGCCGTTTGCCTTGAACTCGATGACATCCCCGACGCGGTAGTCCTGTGCGGACCGGACGAAGATCTCCGAGCCCGGCGGGATCGTCGGGTACATCGACGGGGTGGTCACGTAGCTGTGGTTGGTGCCGAGCGCGACCCCGAGGCACGACGCCAACGAGCACCAACTCCGACGGCAGACTAGCGATCTTGCGCAACATGATGTCCTTCTCCCTCGGTGAGGGTGGGGCGGTCGCAGCCGCCCCACCCGTTCATCGACTCAGTTCGGTAACCACATGCGTCGGTTCCGGTCACGTCCTGCAGCGTGCAGCGTGAAGGGCAGCTTCGCCGCTGGCGCCGTTCCAGTCGTTGCCCGCATTCTGGGCCAGCTTGACCTCGACGGTGATCGAGGTCGCGCGTGGCTGCGCCTTCGGGATCGTCGCCAAGCAGATGGGCTTGTGGGCCTGCGACCGCGGACTCAACGTCGAGCAGACACGTTCTTCACGTGCTCGAATTGATCCGACACGGTAACGTGCAGGCTCCAGTGCTGTCGATGGCAGTGTCGCCGCGTGACCCTCAGCATTGCCGATCGGAGTCAACGCATCGGTACCGAGCGCAGTTGGTCGGTACTGACGCCGTCCGGTGCTCTGCGGGTTCGACACGACGAACGTTGCGGTCTCCGACTGTCCAGGGCAGGAGCCCCGTCAATCACCATGTCCGTCTACCAGAAACGGCAAGAGCGACCTTTGCAGCCGACGCGGTGACTGAGCCGTCCTGTTCGGCCGTGAAGGCCGTGCTAACCGCGGAGCCCCCGAACAGAACCCCGGCAGTGGCGCCGGTGGCCACGAGGGCAACGGCAGTGCGCTTGATGTGCATGAAAATCCCCTTGGAAACAGGCAAGAGCGCCGGTTTCGCCTCTGACTCCCCGTCCGGCCCCCTAGGCGACCAACTACGCCCGGACGGATCTCTGCCTCGCTCACGATCGACATCTGTTCGACCGCGGTTATGAGACTTGCAGGGCGAAGCCGTTGGAAACAGGCCAGATCGTCCAAATGACACGAGCGCCCATCAAGGTCAGACGAACAGACCAAACGCGATCGTTGAGGTGACCAACAAAAACCACCCGAAATGACTATAAAGTCCCCCGACTTGTCCCCCGTTGCAACTAGTGCGAGGCTCTGCAACATAGCCCGATCGGCCCAGGAATCGACAAACGGACCCCTCAGCTACCCGCGCCGCCCTCGGCCGCGGTAAGGACACGAGCCCCCGGCCCCTCAACTCAGCGGTTCAGCAGAAAGTGCCACCCGACCCACCACCAGGCCAGCAGCATCCCGAGCTGGGCGGCCCGGTGCTCCATCACCTCGTGGACCATGCGGGGGAAGGTGAGCACCCGGCTGCCCGGTCGGCGCGCCTCGACCTCGGTGGCGAGCAGCCCGGCGCCGAGCACCAGGTAGATCGCCACGGTCACCAGCCGCTCGGTCATCGCACGCCCCTCCGGCTCGTCGCCACGACCCGGCCCATCAGCCACAGCCCCGCGGCCAGCCAAAGCCCGGACGCGACGGCGCGCGGCACCGCGGCGTTGAGCAGCGGGTCGATCAGGCTGCTCAGCGTCGGGTGCACGTAGCTGCCCACGCCGGGCTTCGGGTCATGGGTGAAGTTGAACGCCTGGAAGAGGCTCAGCACGACCAGCAGCACTGCCCACGGCAGCCAGCTGGCCCGTTCGAGGGGCGGCGGCCGCTCCGCCGTACGCCCGTGCCGCAGCACCAGGACCAGCGCCACCACTCCCGGCACCGCGACCGCGAGGCGCATCCAGCCGCCCAACGGGTTCAGCGGAAGCATCAGGAAGGCGTACCCCGCGCACAGCAGCGCCCCGAGCCACAGGGGCAGCGGCAGCACCGATGGCGCGGGAGCGCGCACGCCACGCCGGTCGTCGGCCACGATCAGCAGCGCCACGCCGAGGAACACCGCCAGGTCCACGGCGTTGTGCCGGATCACGTGGGCCACCGACGCCAGCAGCACGCACCACAGCGTGACCGGACGGCTCCGGGACGGGGTCACGTCGCTCATCCGTCCGCCAGGTAGCGCTTGGTCATGTCCCGGTAGGTCTCCGGCTGGGTCTCCTCGAGATGCCGGCGGGCGCGGCGGCGGTAGCGCAGGACCTGGAACCCGCCGAGCGTCCAGGCGACGTACTGCACCGACATCGCCATCACGTAGGCGTGCGGGGAGTAGTTCGTCGAGGACCCGGGGGTGAAGGCGTCGAGCAGGATGCCCACGACGAGTACGACGGACAGCGAGGCGACGAACCCGCCGACGTTGACGATCCCGGTCGCCGACCCGAGCCGGGACGCCGGCGCGAAGGTGCGCGCGACGTCGAAGCCGACCATCGAGCCGGGACCACCCAGGCCGGTGGCGATCACCATGATCGCCAGCATCCACAGCGGCGCGTCGCCCGGCCACAGCAGCACCACGGCCCACGTCGCCATGATCGTGCTGACGATGCCGAGCACCACGGTCGAGCGCTGCCACGGGTTGCGGGCGATGAAGCCGCCGACCAGCGGACCGCCGATCATCTGGGTCACCACCAGCAGCGACAGCAGCAGGCCGGCGACGGTCTTGCCGGTGTGCTGGGAGTGCACGAAGAACGGGTACCCCCACAGCAGGCCCATCACGTTGGCCCCGAACTGCGCGGAGAAGTGCGACCACAGCCCGAGCCGGGTGCCCGGGTCGCGCCAGGCGAGCCTGAGCTCGCGGCCGACCGTGCGCACGTCCTTGACGCTGCGCGCGGGCGGAGCGCCCGGAGGTACGTCGCGCACGAGGACCACCACGAGCACGCCGAGCACCAGCCCGACCGCGGCGCTGACCACGAAGGTGGGCGTCCACCCGAACGCGGACAGCGACCGCGCCAGCGGCACGGCGGCCACCAGTGCACCGGCCTGGCCGAGCAGCGCCGTCCACGCGGTGAAGACCGGGTTGCGCCGCGGCGCGAACCACGAGGCGATGATGCGCAGCACGCTGATGAACACCATCGCGTCGCCCATGCCGACGAGGATGCGGGCGATGAGCGCCCCGGCGAAGCTGCCGGTGAACGCGAAGCCGAACTGCGCGAGGGTCATCGTGATCGCGCCGGTGAACAGCAGCCGCTGGGGGCCGTAGCGGTCGAGCAGCACGCCCACCGGGATCTGCATCCCGGCGTACACCAGCAGCTGGAGCACGGTGAACGTCGACAGCTGCGAGGCGGAGATGTGGAAGCGGTCCGCCGCGACGAGGCCGGCCACGCCCAGCGAGGAACGGTGGAAGACAGCCAGGAAGTAGACCGAGACCGCGGCGCTCCAGGTGACGAAGGCGCGCCTGCCGCCGGCCGGCTCGGCGACGCCGGCAGCCGTGGTCACCGCGAGTCCCTGGCCAGCCGGATCGACCACTGCAGGTGCTCGTTGACCACCACGCAGAAGGCATCCGCGTCGTCACCGCGCAGCGCCTCGACGATCCGCTCGTGCTCGGTGATCGCGGCGTCCATCCGGTCGGCGCGGCCCCGCACGAGCACCGACGTGAACAGCGTCTGCCGTTCGCGGAGCATGCGGTAGACCGACGAGAGCACCTCGTTGCCCGCCGCGTCGACGATCGCCTCGTGGAACACCCGGTCCCAGGTGGTGAACGCGGCGGTGTCGCCCTCGCGCCGGCTCTTGGCCATCGCGGCGTGGGCGGCCTCGACCTGCGGCAGCAGCGTCTCACGGGCCGCGAACGACTTCGCGGCGGTGTGGTTCTCCACGAGCACCCGCGCCTCGAGGACGTCCTCCACCTCGCGCATGGAGAACTCCGCTACCACCGCTCCCCTTCGGGGGTGCAGGTGCACCAGCCCCTCCGCCTCCAGCCGGAGCAGCGCCTCGCGCACAGGCGTGCGGCTGATCCCGAGCTCGTGGGCCAGGGCCGCCTCGGTGAGCACCTCACCACCGCGGTAGACCGCGTTGAGGATCGCCCACTTGGCGAACTCGTAGGCCCGCTCGGCGGCGGGCCCGGCGGCGGGTGGGAAAGGCGGCTTCATGGGCCTCCATCCTAGAAGTGCCGACCGGCGACACCGGGCAGGCACCCGCGCCCGAGATGCCTGGAACGTGTTCTAATTGGGCCGTCGCTGAAGGGAGACCGATGGGCACGTACGTCGTCACCGGGTCCGGGTCGGGGATCGGGGCTGCCACCGCGGCTCGTCTCCGCGGCGACGGGCACCGGGTGATCGGTGTGGACCGCACGCCCACCGACGTCACGGCCGACCTCGCCACACCGGCGGGACGGGCCGACGCGGTCCGGGAGGTGGAGCGACTGGCGCCCGACGGGATCGCCGGCTTCGTGCCGTGCGCCGGGCTCGGCGGCTTCACCGGGAGCGACAGCGCGCTGCTGGTGTCGGTGAACTACTTCGGCGCCGTGGAGCTCGCGGTGGGCCTGCGCCCGTTGCTGGCCCGGGCCGCGGCGCAGGGCGAGCCGGCGGCCGTCGTGCTCCTGTCCTCGAACTCCGTGACCTGTCAGCCCGGCTGGGCCAGCGAGGTGGCCGGGCCGCTGCTGGAGGGCAAGGAGGAGGCCGCGCGGTCGGTGGCGGCGTCCAAGGACGCGGTCGCGGTCTACCCGGCCACCAAGGCGGCTCTCGCCTGGTGGGCCCGCCGCGAGGGCGTGAAGGCCGAGTGGATCGGCGCGGGCATCCGGGTCAACGCGGTCGCGCCGGGGATGATCGAGACCCCGATGACCGCGCAGCTGCGCGACGACCCGCAGCTGGGGGTGTTCGCCGACGCCTACCCCACCGCGCTCGGGCGGCCCGGGCGCCCCGAGGAGGTCGCCGAGGCCATCGCCTTCCTGCTCTCGGCGCAGGCCGGCCTGGCGGTCGGGGCGACGCTGTTCCTCGACGGCGGCACCGACGCGATCCTGCACCCGTTGCGCCCCGAGGGCATGAACGTCCCGCCGGTGGTGCTGAGCGCCGCGGCGAAGGTGGCCGGCGCCGCGACCCGGCTGCGGGCCCTCCGCCGCCGCTGACCCACCCCTCCCGTGGACCGGAGGCCGGTTGTGCGGGGGCGGGGTGGGTCGGGAGCGGTCAGAAGAGCAGGGTGCTGGCCGGGTCCTCCAGGATCGAGGCGACGTCCGCGAGGAACCGGGAGCCCTTCTCGCCGTCGATCAGCCGGTGGTCGAACGACAGCGCGAGCGTGGTCAGGTCACGCGCCTTGATCTTGCCCTTGTGCACCCACGGCTGCTTGCGGACCGCGCCGAAGCAGAGGATCGCCGACTCCCCCGGGTTGATGATCGGGGTGCCCGAGTCCACGCCGAACACACCGACGTTGGTGATCGTGAAGGTCCCGCCGCTCATCTCCGCCGGCTGGGTCCTGCCCTCCCGGGCGGTGCGGGTCAGCTCGTTGATCGCCGCGCCGAGCTCGGCCAGCGACATCGCGTCGGCGTCCTTGACGTTGGGGACCACGAGCCCCCGCGGGGTGGCCGCCGCGATCCCGAGGTTGACGTAGGAGCGGTAGACGACCTCCTGGGCCGCGTCGTCCCAGGTCGCGTTGACCTCGGGGGTACGACGGGCCGCCAGCATGACCGCCTTGGCGACGACCAGCAGCGGGGAGACCTTGACGTCGCGGAAGTCGCGGTGCGCCTTGAGCCTCTCGACGTACTTCATCGTCTTCGTGACGTCGAGGGTGACCCACTCGGTGACGTGCGGGGCGGTGAACGCGGAGTCCACCATCGCCTGCGCCATCATCTTGCGCACGCCCTTGATCGGCTCGCGGCGCTCGCGCTCGCCGGCCCAGGCCCGCGTCTCGACGGACCGGGCCTCGACAGGTTCCTGAGGAGCCCGCGCAGCCGGCGTCTCGAAGGGCTCGGCCGCCGGGCGGCCGGCCTCCGAAGAGGCGGCGGACTCGACATCCTCGCGGGTGACCGTGCCGTGCGGACCGGTCGGGGTCAGCGACGCGAGGTCGATCCCGAGGTCCTTGGCGAGCTTGCGCACCGGGGGCTTGGCCAGCACCCGGACGTTCCCGGCCGGGGCACCACCCGCGTGCGCCGCGGGGGCCGCGGGCACCGCCGGCTCGTCCGCCTCGGCCACCTCACCGGACTGCGCACCGCCCGGCGTGAAGGCACCCTGCAGCTGCAGCTGGGTGGCCGCCCCCGCATCGCTGGCCGCGGTCGCCGCGCCGCGGCGGGGACGCCGCTTGGCCGACGTCTCACGGGGCCCGTAGCCGACCAGCGTCTGGTTCTCCCCGCCGGTCGCGGCCGGGTTGGACAGGTCGATCGCGGCCGGGGTGGCCGCGGCCCGGGCGGTCGTGGGAGGCGCGCCTGGGGCGCCCTCCTCAGCTGCCGGGGGTGCCGCGCCCTGGTCGCCCTGCGCTGCCGGGCCGGCGCCGGCCGCCGGGGCCCCCGCGGGTGCCTGGGCCTCGGCGGACGCGCCCTCCCCGATGCGGATGATCGGGGTGCCGACCTCGATGGTCTGTCCCTCCTCGACCAGGAGCGCCTGCACGGTGCCGGCGTACGGCGAGGGCAGCTCGACCAGCGACTTGGCGGTCTCGATCTCGACCACGATGTCGTTGACCTTGATGACGTCGCCGACCTTCACCTTCCAGGTGACGATCTCGGCCTCGGTGAGGCCCTCGCCGACGTCGGGAAGCTTGTACTCGTTCACGAAATGCGTCTCCTCGGTCGGCGAGTCAGTAGGCGAGCGAGCGGTCGACGGCGTCCAGCACCCGGTCGAGGTCGGGCAGCCACTGCTCCTCGATCCGGCTGGGCGGGTACGGCGTGTCGAAGCCGCCCACCCGCAGCACCGGCGCCTCGAGGTGGTAGAAGCACGACTCGCTGATCCGGGACGCGACCTCCGCGCCCATGCCCAGGTTGGCGTGCGCCTCGTGCACCACCACGGCGTGGCCGGTCTTGCGCACCGACTCGGTCACCGGGCCCATGTCCAGCGGGGACAGCGTGCGCAGGTCGATCACCTCGAGGCTGCGACCCTCGCCGGCGGCCGCCTCGGCGCTGGCCAGGCAGGTCTTCACCATCGGGCCGTAGGCCAGCAGCGTGAGGTCGCTGCCCTGGCGCACCACCCGGGAGGTGAACAGCGGCTGCGGCTCGACCGACTCGTCGAGCTCGGCCTTGTCGGCGTGGTACTGCCGCTTCGGCTCGAGGAAGATCACCGGGTCGTCGCACTTGATCGCCTGCTGGATCATCCAGTAGCCGTCGACCGGGTTCGAGCAGGCCACCACCTTCAGGCCCGGCGTGTGCGCGAACTGCGCCTCCGGGCTCTCGCTGTGGTGCTCGACGGCGCCGATGCCGCCTCCGAACGGGATCCGGATGACCAGGGGCATCTTGACCTTGCCCTTGCTCCGGAAGTGGATCTTGGCGACCTGGCTGACGATCTGGTCGTAGGCGGGGTAGACGAACCCGTCGAACTGGATCTCGCACACCGGGCGGTAGCCACGCATCGCCAGGCCGACCGCGGTGCCGATGATGCCGGACTCGGCCAGCGGCGAGTCGATGACCCGGTCCTCGCCGAAGTCCTTCTGCAGGCCGTCGGTGATCCGGAAGACGCCGCCGAGCTTGCCGACGTCCTCGCCCATGAGGAGGACCTTCGGGTCGTCCTCCATCGCCTTGCGCAGGCCGGCGTTGAGGCCCTTGGCCAGGGTGATCTTGCTCATCGGTGCGCTCCCGCCTTGTCGTCGACGTCGAAGGACTCCAGGTAGGCCCGGTAGCCGGCCTGCTGCTCCACGAGCTCGGCCGTCTGCTCGGCGTACACGTGGTCGAAGACGTCGAGCACGTCCGGCTCCGGCAGTGCCCGGCAGCCTTCGCGGAGGTGCTCGCCGAGGCGCTCGGCCTCGTCGTCGATCTCGTCGAAGAAGGCCTGGTCGACGTGGCCGTTGCGGGTCAGGTAGGCCTTGACCCGGGCGATCGGGTCCTTGAGCTTCCAGTTCTCGACGTCGGCCGAGAGCCGGTAGCGCGTCGGGTCGTCGGTGGTGGTGTGCGCGCCCATCCGGTAGGTGTAGGCCTCCACTAACGTGGGGCCCTGGCCCTCGCGGGCCCGCTGGAGCGCGGCCTGGGTGACGGCGTACGTCGCGAGCACGTCGTTGCCGTCGACGCGGATGCCGGGGAAGCCGAACCCGAGCGCGCGCTGGTAGAGCGGGATCCGGCTCTGCCGCTCGATCGGCTCGGAGATCGCCCACTGGTTGTTCTGGCAGAAGAACACCACCGGGGCGTTGTACGACGCGGCGAAGATGAACGACTCGTTGACGTCGCCCTGGCTGCTCGCGCCGTCGCCGAAGTAGGCCACCACCGCGGCGTCGCGGTCGTCGTCGCCGGTGCCGACCACGCCGTCGCGCTGCATGCCCATCGCGTAGCCGGTGGCGTGCAGGGTCTGCGCGCCGATGACGATCGTGTAGAGCCCGAAGTTGTTGTCGTCCGGGTCCCAGCCGCCGTGGTCCACGCCGCGGAACAGCCCGAGCAGGTTCAGCGGGTCGATGCCGCGGCAGTAGGCGACGCCGTGCTCGCGGTAGGTCGGGAAGACGAAGTCCTGCGGCCGCATCGCGCGCCCGGAGCCGATCTGCGCGGCCTCCTGGCCGAGCAGCTGCGCCCAGATGCCCAGCTCGCCGTGCCGCTGCAACGCGGTCGCCTCGGTGTCGATGCGCCGGGTCAGCACCATGTCGCGATAGAAGCCCTTGATGACCTCCACCTCCTCCTCGGCGCTGAGGCCGTCGCCGAAGGAGAACTCCGGGTGCTGCACGCGCTCGCCCTCGGGCGTCAGCAGCTGCACCAGCTCCGGGCCGCCGTCCGCGTGGGAGGGCCCGAACACCTCACCGAGGTCGGGAAAGCCCGCCCCGTCCCTGCTCGAGACTGTCTCGCTCACCTGCACTCCTATCCGTCGTCGGTGGTCGGGGTCTCCGCCAACCGGCTGCCGGGCCGCTGGCACGGTCCGGGGAGCTACTCGATCGACCGCACACCGGACGCGAGGGTGTGCGCCGGCCGCGGCCGATCATGCTGTGACCGGCACCACACCGGTCTCGTTCATAAGGTACCGGTCCGTCCCGCCCGGACCCAATCTGCCCCGCGCATCCGCTCGATGTCGCCCGGTGGCGGGATCTCGACGTGCCGATGTCCGGAATCCGCGCGACCCGTGGGGACTCCCGGCCCTACGCTGACAGGAGTCATCGGAGGGAACGGTCATGACCGCAGCTTCGGCGCCGACCACCAAGGTCGCGCCCGCGTTCGGCCTCGTCGTGGTCGCGCTCGGCATCGTGTACGTCGTGTGGGGCTCGACGTACCTCGCGATCCGGATCACCGTCGAGCAGGCCCCGCCGCTGACCGCGATGGGGCTGCGCTACCTGACCGCCGGCGTGCTGCTGGCCACCATCCTCTCGCTCAAGCGCGGCCCCCGCCGGCTGCGGCTCACCCGGCGGCAGATGCTCGGCACCGCCTTCCTCGGCCTGATGCTGCCGATGCTGGGCAACGGCATGGTGTCCGTGGGCGAGAACCTCGGCGCTCCCTCCGGCGTGACCGCGCTGCTGATCGCGGTGACCCCGCTGATGATCGTGGTGTTCCGCCTGGTCTCCGGGGACCGCCCGCGCACCGCCACCCTGCTCGGCGTCCTGCTCGGCTTCGCGGGCCTGGCGTTCCTGATCCTCGCCGGGCAGCGCGGCGCGCACGGTGCCGGCTTCCCGCTCGGGGCCGCCCTGATCGTGGTCGGCGCGGCCACCTGCTGGGGCTTCGGGTCCTACCTGCAGCCGCGGCTGTGGCTGCCCGCCGACGTCTTCGTCACCACGGTCTACGAGATGCTCTTCGGCGGGCTGATCATGCTGACCGTCGGGCGCCTGGCCGGCGAGCACTTCACGGCCGCCGACTACGGGCCGCGGACCTGGCTGTCGCTGGGGTACCTCGTCGTGTTCGGTTCGGTGGTCGCGTTCACGTCGTACGTCTGGCTGCTGGCCAACGCGCCGATCAGCCTGGTGGCCACCTACGCCTACGTGAACCCCGTGGTCGCGGTCTTCCTGGGCTGGCTCGTGCTCTCCGAGCCGGTCACCCTCCCGGTGGTCGGAGGAGGCGCGGTCGTGGTGCTCGCGGTCGCGGTCGTGATCAGGGCCGAGCGCCCGCGGCGGACACGCGTCGCGGAACCGGCGGTCGCGGTGGCCGGCGAGCCCGGTCCGCCGCTGCCGACCGCGGACCCGGTGGGGTGAGCGCCGTACGCCTCGCGGCGTAGCCGTGTCCACCCAAGGTCGGACACCCCCTCATCCGCTCGGACGATGGGTGTCCGTTTTGGCATAGCACGTTCTGACTGTTTCCGGCGCGTCTTCTTCCGCCGAAGGGTCCGGTTTGGGGAGTGTGAGCGCACTTGTCGCCGCATCCGTTTGCGGCCACCTCACCGATCCAGGGGGATCAGATGGCACGTCTTCGTTCACGTGTGGCAGTGGTCTCGACGCTCGGCATGATCGCTGCCGGCGCCCTGACCACCGCCACCGTCTCACCCGCCGACGCGGCGACCAGGCCGCCCACCATCAAGGTGTTCGTCACCAAGACCCACACCGTCCGGATGACCACGCACATGCGCCCGGGCGTGCACCGCTTCGTCGTGCGGTCGGGCAAGCCGGCCAGCCTCCAGATCGCCCGGCTTGCGCCGACCTACTCCAAGGCCGACGTCAGCCGGGACGTGAACGCCAGCATGAACGCGCACGGCCAGCCGGACCTCAAGGCGCTCAAGCGGTTCGAGAAGAACGTCACGCTCCTCGGTGGCGTCCCGTCCCAGCGCGGGCACCGCGGCGTGATGTTCCTCGACCTGCCGCGCGGCAATTACATCGCCCTCGACACCAACCTGCGGGTGGAGAAGCCGGGCAAGCTGCTCAGCTTCACCGTCGGCGGACGCCGGGTCTGCGCCCGGATGCCGAAGGCGCCAACGCTGAAGGTCGTCGACGAGATCACGTTCAAGGGCGCCTGGAAGCTGCCGCACGCGGGGCTGCTCAACTTCGTCAACCGCAGCATGGACAACCACTTCGTCGAGATCGCCAAGCTCGCGAAGGGCAGGACAATGCACGACGTCCGGGTCTGGATGAAGAAGACCGCCAACGGTGAGGACGCCGGCCCGCCGCCGGTGGACATGTCGGTGCAGCCGGTGGACAGCGGTGCGGTCTCCCCGGGCCACCGGATGGTGATGAAGTACGCGCTGCCGCGCGGGCACTACGTGCTGCTGTGCTGGTGGCCGGACGCGGAGATGGGCGGGATGCCGCACGCGCTCATGGGCATGTACCGCGGCACCACCTTGAAGTGACCGCTCGGCCGCACGGCTGACGGCGCAAGCTCCGGACCGCACCGGGAACGTCTCCCGGTGCGGTCCGTCTGCGTGCCGAGGGGTCATCAGCATGGCTGCCTGGCCGGCGTGGCGGTGGTTCCGTGACCCGTCGACGCGAGCAGCACTCCTCGACCGGCTCGGCATCCGGGGGCGGCGTCCGGGATCGACGTCCGGGCCCGCCGTACGGGGGCGGCGTCCGGGCCGGCGTACTCCCGTGGTTGGACGTCGCAACCGCCCGGTCGGGGCATGGCAGCCCGTTTTGGGATGGCCTGTTTCGGGGGTTTCCGCTACCCGATCTTCCCTTGGCGGCCAGATCTGCGGGATCTTTCCGGGAATGTCGTCGCGTCAGGTGCGGCGACGCCCACCGATCCAGGGGAATCACGCGATGGCACGTTTCCGCTCCCGCGTGGCGGTCGTCTCGGCACTCGGCATGGTCGCCGCCGGGGCCCTCACGACCACCACCGTGTCCGCCGCAGACGCGGCGACCGCACCGCCCACCATCAAGGTGTTCGTCACCAAGACCCACACCGTCCGGATGACCACGCACATGCATCCGGGGATGCACCGCTTCGTGATCCGTTCCGGCAAGGGCTCGTCCTTCCAGCTGCTCAAGGCGCGCCCCGGCTACACCAAGACCGAGCTCTCGCGTGACGTCAACGCCGCCCTGAACACCAACGGCGCCCCCGACGTGAAGGCGCTCAAGCGGTTCGAGCGCAACGTGACCCTCCTCGGTGGCGCACCGTCGAAGCAGGGCGCGCGCGGCGTGCTCTTCGTCGACCTGCCGGCCGGCCGGTACTTCGCCGCCGACACCAACACCAGGGTGCAGAAGGCCGGGAAGATCCTCACCCTCCGCGTGGGCGGGCGGCGCGTGGAAGGCAGCGCGCCCCACGTCAAGACTGTCCGCGCCGTCGACGAGGCCACCTGGTCGAAGACGCCCCGCGTCATCGCCCGCTCAGGCCTGCTCGGCTTCCGCAATGACAGCACCGACAACCACTTCATCGCGATGGCGCGGCTGCTGCCGGGCAAGACGGTCAAGGACTTCGGAAGGTGGGTCGAGGCGGCCAAGAACAACGACCCCAACGCCGGCCCGCCGCCGGTGGCGGAGAACGGTCCGTCCATCGACAGTGGCGCGCTCAGCCCCGGCAAGTCGATGACCATGCGCTACTCGATCCCGGCCGGGCACTACGTGATGGTCTGCTTCTGGCCGGACGCCGAGATGGGCGGCATGCCGCACGTGTTCATGGGGATGTACCGCGGCATCTGGGTGAAGTGAGCGAGCAGCCGGGGGGATGAGCGGGACGACGGTCCCGCTCTGGGGGACCGCACCCGGGGACGTCGGCGTCGTGCCGGCTCCCCGGGTGCGGCCGCGTCTCCACGCCGCCGAGGGGTCCACCGGCTCCTGCCCCTCACCGGCGTGTCGGGGGTTCGTGACCGCTCGCCGCCCGGGCCCACCTGCGGGGAAACTCACCGGGCGGGCTCGCGAACCGGTTCACTGACCGTGTGGGCGACAACGCGGCCGGCTCGAGGGTCGACCGCCTGCTGCCCGGGCTCGGGACCCTGCGACGGTACGAACGCGGCTGGCTGAGCGGGGACGTGCTGGGCGGCGTCACCGTGACCGCCTACCTGGTGCCCCAGGTGATGGCCTACGCGGTCGTGGCCGGACTGCCGCCGGTGGTCGGCCTCTGGGCGGCGATCGGTCCCCTGCTGCTCTACGCCTTCCTCGGCTCCTCCCGCCTGCTCTCGGTCGGACCGGAGTCGACCACGGCACTGATGACCGCCGCGGCGGCCGGCGCGGTGGCCGACGGCGATCCGGCCCGTTACGCCGCGGTCGCGGCCAGCCTGGCCCTGATCGTCGGCGCGCTCTGCGTGATCGGCTGGGTCGCCCGGCTCGGCTTCATCGCCGACCTGTTCTCGCGGCCGGTGCTGGTGGGCTACCTGGCCGGCATCGCGGTGCTGATGGTGGTCAGCCAGCTCGGGAAGCTCACCGGGATGGCCGTGTCCGGCCACACCCCGATTGCCCAGTCGTGGTTCACCCTGACCCATCTCGGCGGCGTGCAGCGTGCGCCGCTGGCCATGGCGGTCGTCGTGCTGGCCGCGCTGCTGGTCGCCCAGCGGTTGCGTCCCCGGTGGCCGAACCCGCTGCTGGCGATGCTGCTCGCGACCGTGGTGACCTGGGCGTTCGACCTGCCGCGGTTCGGGGTCGACACGGTCGGTCCGGTGCCGCAGGCCCTCCCGGCCCCCGGCCTGCCGGAGGTGCGGATGTCCGACCTGCTCGCCATGGCGCTGCCCGCGCTCGGGATCGCGGTGGTCGGCTACTCCGACAACGTGCTGACCGCCCGCGCGTTCGGGGCGAGGCGGCACGAGCGGATCGACGCCAACCAGGAGTTCCTCGCGCTCGGCGCAGCGAACGTGGCCTCCGGCCTGCTGGCCGGCTTCCCGGTGAGCAGCTCGGGCAGCCGGACGGTCATCGGCGACTCCCTCGGCGTCCGCACGCAGCTGTACTCCCTGGTCGCCCTCGTCGGCGTCCTGGTCAGCCTGCTGGCGCTCGGTCCGGTGCTGGCCGGCTTCCCGCTGGCCGCGCTGGCCGGGGTCGTGGTGTTCGCCGCGATCCGGCTGGTCGACGTCGACGAGCTGCGCCGGATCGCGCGGTTCCGGCGCAGCGAGCTGGTCGTCGCGCTGGCCACGACCGCCGGCGTGCTGGTGCTCGGCGTGCTGCCGGGCATCGGGGTGGCGGTGGCGCTGTCGATCCTGGACGTGCTGCGGCGGGTGGCGCGACCGCACGACGGCATCCTCGGCTACCCGCCCGGCGTGCCGGGGATGCACGACATCGAGGACTACCCGGACGCGGTGACCGTGCCCGGGCTGGTGGTGTACCGCTACGACTCCCCACTGTTCTTCGCCAACAGCGAGGACTTCCGCCGCCGGGCGCTCGCGTCGGTCGACGAGGCGCCCTTCCCGGTGGAGTGGTTCCTGCTCAACGCCGAGGCGAACATCGACCTCGACCTCACCGGACTCGACGCGCTGGAGGAGGTCCGCGCCGAGCTCGCCCGCCGCGGCATCGTGTTCGCGCTCGCCCGGGTCAAGCAGGAGATCCGCGACGACCTCGAGGCGGTGGGCTTCACGACCCGCGTCGGCGAGGAGCACATCTTCATGACGCTGCCGACCGCGGTGGCCGGGTACGTCGAGGCGTACGTCGCCCGGCACGGCAGCCCGCCCCCCGGCGCCCCCTGACCCTTCCCCGCCGAAGGGTCACCCACTCAGGCAGGTCAGCGGCGTGTCGGGCAGTCCGTGACCCCTCGGCGCCGGCGTCGGGGCTGCCATGATGCCGGGCATGGAGAGCACTGTGGACGCCGTACGCGTCGAGCGGAGCGGCCCGGTCAGCACCGTCATCCTGTCCCGGCCGCAGGCGCGCAACGCGGTCGACGGGCCGACGGCCGCAGCGCTGGCCGGGGCCTTCCGGGACTTCGACGCCGACGAGTCCGCGGCCGTCGCGGTGCTGTACGGCGAGGGCGGCACCTTCTGCGCAGGGGCGGACCTCAAGGCCCTCGGCACCGACCGGCAGAACCGCGTCGCTCCCGACGGTGACGGTCCGATGGGACCGACCCGGATGCAGCTGTCGAAGCCGGTGGTCGCCGCCGTCGCGGGGCACGCAGTCGCGGGCGGGCTGGAGCTGGCGTTGTGGTGCGACCTGCGGGTCGTCGAGGAGGACGCCGTGCTCGGCGTGTTCTGCCGGCGCTGGGGGGTGCCGCTCATCGACGGCGGCACCGTGCGGCTGGCCCGGCTGATCGGGGAGAGCCGGGCGATGGACCTGGTGCTGACCGGACGGCCGGTGGCCGCCCGGGAGGCGCTCGACATCGGCCTGGCCAACCGGGTGGTGGCGCCCGGGACGGCACGCGCGGAGGCCGAGGCGCTGGCCGCGCAGATCGCCGGGTTCCCGCAGACCTGCCTGCGGCAGGACCGCCTCTCGGTGCGCGAGCAGGCCGGGCTCGAGGAGGAGCAGGCGCTCGCCAACGAGCTGCGGCACGGGCTGGTGTCGCTGGACTCCGATGCCCTCGCGGGTGCGGCGCGCTTCGCCGGCGGGGAGGGCCGGCACGGTTCCTTCTCCTGAACCGAACAGGCGTCGCGAACGCCGGACGGCGGTGGGCTGGAGCTAGGACGGGTTGAGCCGGGCGAACATCCGCCGCTGGGACCGGTGCAGCCGGGGGAACTCCGCGAACAGCCGGTCGTACTCGCGGCGGTGCGCGGCCTCGGGCCGGAACTGCTGCTCCACCGGCACCAGTGCCCGCACGTCGTCGCGACCCACCACCCCCAGGGTGAGGGCCGCAGCCAGGGCGCCCCCGCGCAGGCCGACCAGCAGCGGGTCCGCGACCCGGTCGACGGTGCGGTCGCACACGTCGGCCACCACCTGGCACCACAGGTCGGAACGGGCCCCGCCGCCCACCAGCCGCAGCGGTTCGAGGCGCCGCCGCGTGAGGTGCTCGGCCCCGGCGAGCAGCCAGCGCAGGTTGTAGGCGACGCCCTCCAGGACCGCGCGCGCCAGGTCGGCCTGCGTGGTACCCACCGAGATGTTGTGGAACCCGGCCCGTGCCGCCCGGTCGTCGACCGGGCTGCGTTCGCCGGTCAGCCACGGGGTGAAGACCACGCCGCCGGCGCCGGGTGCTGCCGTGGCGGCGGCCGCGAGCACCTCCTCGTAGGACGGCGCGGGCCCGCCGGCCAGGGCACCGACGAACCACTGCAGGCACCGGCCCGCGCTGTCCTGGTTGTCCGCGAGCAGGTAGCCGCCGTCCCCGAGCCCCGGCACCGCGGCGAGCTGTCGCAGCACGTCGGTCTTCTTCACCGGCAACGGGCACCCAACCCAGGCCGAGGTGCCGATCGAGACGTGGCCCTCGAAGTTGCGCACGCAGCCCGCGCCGAGGGCGGCCGAGTGCAGGTCGGGCAAGCCGGTCACCACCGGGGCGCCGGGCTCGAGCCCGAGCTCCGTGGCGGCGGCCGCGGTCACGGAGCCCACCACGGACAGCGACGGCACCAGCGGCGGGAGCTTCGCGGCCGGGAGTCCGGCCCGGCCGACCAGCGTGTCGTCGTAGGCGAGCCGGTCCAGGTGCCGGTTGTCGGTCAGCCACGCCGCGGTCATCGACATGTGCGTGGCCGCCGCTCGCCCGGTGAGCCGCATCGTCAGGTGGTCGACCGGCTCCAGGTACCACCGGGCCGCCGCGGCGACCTCCGGGCGGTCCCGCTCGAGGTGCAGCATGTGGCCCACCGGGTCGGCGCCGGAGGTCGACGGCACCCCGCCGGTACGTCGGACCCAGCCGGCCAGCGCGCCGGCCCGGTAGCCCTGCATGTGCCCGCCGACGACGGCACGCGAGTGCCGCGCCCCCTGGGTGTCCATCCACAGCACGCACGGACCGACCGGCAGGCCCTCGGCGTCCACCGGCACGGTGCTGCCCCACTGACCGGTGACCGCCAGCGCCACCACGTCGGCGGGGGCCACGCCGCTGCGGCTCACCGCGGCCCGCGCCGCGTCGACGACCAGCCGCCACCACGCGTCCGCGTCCTGCGTGGCGGCCCCACCGGGCCCGTAGTCGGTGTGCAGGTCGCGCTGCTCCCAGGCCGCCACCCGGCCCGGCAGCGAGACGATCCCGACCTTGAGGCCCGTGGTCCCGAGGTCGACGGCGAGCACGTGGCCGGAGCCGGCCTCCCTCACGCCTGCACCGGCGGTACGGCCTGCTGGGTGTCGAGCATGTCGTCCATCACCGCGACGATGAACTCCTCCGCCTCACCGGTGAGCCCGCCGGCCACCCCGCCGTACAACGCACCGAGGAAGGCCGGCTCGCCCTTGGCGTGCTTGTCGCGGGCGTAGGCCACCGCGTCGGCGAGGTCGCGGGCCCACACGTCGACGACGCCCGGCCGGGTCTGCGGCCGGGTGACGGCCATGTGGATCGCGTTGGGGTACTGCTGCCCGTTGAACCGCCAGCCGCGCGGCGCCATGAAGTCTGCGACGTGATAGATGTCGAACGCGTCGGAGGTGGTGCTGAAGCAGAACGTCGGGCGGCCGAGGATGCGCAGCTCGTCGTGGCCGCGCACCACCTCCTTCATCGCCTCCGCCGTCTCGAAGATCTCCCGCGCATGGGCGAGGTAGCCCTCCCGGCCCAGCTGCACCATGGCCGCCCAGGTCGACGACAGCAGCCCGCCGGAACGCGACCCCTCGACGCCGGGCGACATGTACTTGCCGCCGCTCCAGCCGACCAGGTGGAAGAACGCCGCGTCGCGGTAGGCCTTGTCCCGGAAAAGCACCGTGGAGCTGCCCTTGAACGCGTAGCCGTACTTGTGGGTGTCCGCGGAGATGCTGGTGACGCCGGGCACCCGGAAGTCGAACGGCGCGATGTCGTAGCCCAGCTCCTCGCCGAACGGCAGGATGAAGCCGCCGAGGCAGCCGTCGACGTGCATCCCGGTCCCGCGCTCGAGGGCCAGCTGCCCGAGGTCGGCGATCGGGTCGATGGTGCCGTAGCCGTAGTTGCAGGCCGAGCCCATGATCGCGATGGTGTTGCCGTCGACCTGCTCGGCGACCCGCTCCACCACGGCGAGCGTCGTCTCCGGGTCGACCGGGACGGTGCGCAGCTCGATCCCGAGCAGGCGGCACGCCTTGTCGAACGCCGGGTGCCCGGTCTCCGGCTTGACGAAGTTCGGCCGGTCGATGCCGCGGTGCCGGGCGGCGTGCTCGCGGTAGGCGAGCACGGCGTGCAGGATGCTGCCGGTCCCGCCAGTAGTCACCAGCCCGGCCGGCGTGGCGTCGGTGACGTCCCCGGCGTGCATCAGGTCGAGGGCCATCGCGAGGATCTCGCCCTCGAACTTGGTAGCACTGGGACACATGTCGCGCTGCAGCACGTTGACGTGCGCGAACAGGCCGAACGCCTCGTTGAGGAACCGGTAGTGGTCGTGGTCCCCGGAGTACATCGTCCCCGAGCACTTGCCGGTCTCCCAGAAGGCGTCCTCCTCGGCGGCCATCGCGTGCAGCTCGCCCAGCACGTCCGCACGCGCTCGCCCCTGGACCGGGAAGGTCCGGTTGACGGGGAAACGCTGGGCGTAGGGGTAGTCCTCGGCCATCGGCTCCTACGGGACGCTGGTCCCCGAACCGTCCGGAGCCGGGTCCCGCCCTCCAGCTTCGATGCTAGGGCCGCGACCGGGTGGGGGTGGCCGGTTCGCCGCGGGCCGTTGAGGTACGACGGTCGGGCGGCTCGGGCAGCCGCAACGCCACCAGGCCGCCGATCAGGAGCAGCCCGGCCAGCACCACCAGCGACGGGACGAACGAGCCCGACGGTGTCCGCGTGAGCGCCATCAGGGCCACGAAGACGACCGAGAGCTGACCGACGAGCTGGACCAGACCGTTCGACGTGCCCTCGGGGGTGGGCGCGGTGACCTCGGCGGAGTACTGCATGCCGATGGGCATCGCGCTGGTCATGAAGAAGCCGAGCACGAACGCCGACGCGAACAGCAGCACGGTGCCGGCGAACAGGGCCACGCCGAGCAGCGCGGGCGCCGCGACGAGGAGGGCGAGTGCCAGGAACGGCACCCGGCGGCCGGCCCGGTCCGACAGCGAGGACAGCACCACCGCACCGATCACCCCGCCGAGCAGCAGCAGGGCGCCGAGGTTGCCGGCGTCCGCGGTGGACAGGCCGCGGGGCCGCACGATGGCGTCCACCCAGGTGGAGAGGCCGTTGAAGACGCCCATGCCGACGAACGCCAGCGCCAGGAAGACCAGGAACGGTCGGACCCGCAGGGCGTGCCGCAGGCCGTCGACCATCAGCGCGCGCCCCTCCGCGGGTTGCTCGTCGGGTTCCGGGGAGACGGGCGGCCGGTCGCGGACCACGAGCACGAAGAGCACCCCCGCGACCAGCGCGCAGCCGCCGTACACCAGCTGCGTGGTGGCGAGCCCGAGGCGGTCGGCCAGGGCCGGGGTGAGGGCCAGCCCGGCGCCCGTGCCGACCAGGTTGGCCAGCGTGACCAGGCTGACCGCCGTGGCCCGCTGGGCGCGCGGGAACCAGTGCACCGACAGCGTCGTCCAGGAGTTGAGCAGGAACGGCTGCGCGACCGCCGCCGCCAGCGTCGCGGCCAGCACCAGCGCGTAGTCGGCGCCCGCGAGACCCCGCGCCACCCCGGCGACCCCTGCGAGCAGGGCGCCCGCGCCGGAGGCCACCCGCAGGCCGCGCCGGTCGATGAGGAACGACGCGGGCAGCGAGAGCGGCACGTAGGCGATCATGAACGACATCGCGAGCGCGCCGACCGCGACGTCGGAGACGCCGAAGTAGCGGGCCGCCGGCGCGGACACCGCGGCGTAGCTGATCCAGAGCAGCTGGATGGTGAGGTTGACCGCCATCAGCGCGGCCAGCACCACCCAGCGGTAGCCGTACACCCGGCTCGGCATCTCCCGGCTCACGGGCTCAGTATGACCCGGTCGCAGCCCGCGGTCAGCGTTGCCGAGGGGTCACGGACGCGGCGACACGCCGGTGAGGGGCACGAGCTGGGGACCCCTCGGCAGTCAGGCGAGGGACTCCAGCCAGGCGTCGTGCAGGTCCGAGAAGCGGCCCGAGCCCTCACGGATCAGCGCCGCCGGAGCGCCGTCCTCGACGATCCGGCCGTGCTCGAGCACCAGCACCCGGTCGGCGATCTCGACCGTCGAGAGCCGGTGGGCGATGATCACCGCGGTCCGCTCGGCCAGGATCGTGCGCAGCGCCCGCTGCACCAGACGCTCCGAGGGCACGTCGAGCGAGGAGGTCGCCTCGTCGAGGATGAGGACGTCGGGATCGGCGAGGAACGCGCGGGCGAAGGCCACCAGCTGACGCTGCCCCGCGGACAGCCGCCCGCCCTTGTTGGCCACGTCGGTGTCGTAGCCGTCCGGGAGCCTGGTGATGAAGTCGTGCGCGCCGATCGCCTCCGCAGCGGCGATGACCTCGTCGAGGGACGCCTCCGGCCGGCCGAACCGGATGTTGTCGGCGACGCTGCCGGAGAACATGTAGTTCTCCTGCGTCACCATCACCACCGAGCGGCGCAGCGTCGGCTCGTCGAGGTGGCGCAGGTCCACGCCGTCGAGCAGCACGCGACCGGCCACCGGGTCGTAGAACCGCGACAGCAGCTTGGCGATCGTGGTCTTGCCCGCGCCCGTGGTGCCCACCAGCGCGACGGTCTGCCCGCCGGGGATGGTCAGGTCCAGCCCGGGCAGCACCGGCGCCCCGTCGACGTACTCGAACCGGACCTCGTCGAAGTGCACCTCGCCCTCGACGTCGGCGAGCGGGACCGGACGCGCCGGCTCGGGGACGGTCGGCTCCTCCTCGAGCACGCCGGAGAGCTTCTCCAGCGCCGCGGACGCGGACTGGAAGGTGTTGTAGAACTGCGAGATCTCCTGCATCGGCTCGAAGAACTGCCGCAGGTAGAGCAGGAACGCCGCGAGCACCCCGACGGTCACCTCGCCGTTGAACGCCAGGTGCGCGCCGTAGAGCAGCACGATCGCGATGGTGACGTTGCCGATCAGCTTGATGCCCGGCATGAACCAGGCCACGAGGCGGAAGGCGCGCAGGTTCGCGCGGCGGTACTGGTCGTTGACGTCGTCGAAGATCTCCTGGTTGCGCGGCTCGCGGCGGAAGGCCTGCACCGCGCGGATGCCGAGCATGGACTCCACGAAGTGCACGATCACCAGCGCGACCTTCTCGCGGGTGACCCGATAGGTCTTTGCCGACTCGGTGCGGAACCAGTTCGACAGCCACAGCAGGAACGGGAAGCAGCACAGCGCCACCAGCGCGAGCTTCACGTCGAGGGTGAGGAGGAGTACGGCGACTCCGACGAGCGTCAGCACGGCGGTGACCAGACCGTCGAACCCGGTCTCGAGCATCTCGTAGATCGCGTCCACGTCGGAGGTCTGGCGCGAGATCACCCGGCCGGAGGTGTACTCGTCGTGGAAGGCCGGGCTCAGCACCTGGAAGTGCCGGAACACCCGGCGGCGCACCTCGAACAGCATGTCCTGGCCGACCCGGCCCGACATCACCAGGAAGGTGCGCCGGCTCAGCGCCTGCACGATGGTCGCGACGAAGACGACCGCCACGACCACGGACAGCGTGCTGGTGTCGCCGTGGTCGCGGATCGGCGGGATGCCCCGGTCGATGCCCTCCTTGACCAGGTAGGGGACCGACAGCCGGGAGACGTTCTCCACCAGCACGATGCCGACCAGCAGCCAGAGCAGCTTCTTGTGCGGGCGCAGCAGCGCGCCGAGCAGGCGGCGCGACCGGTCGCGCAGCAGCCCGGTGGCCGACGCGCTCAGCTCGTCGCCGCGGTGCTCGGCGGCGACGCCGCGCCACTCCTCGTCGGGGACGACGACCTCGGCGTCGTCGGCGACCTTCGCGGTGGCCTCGCTCACGCCGACACCTCCTCGAGGTCCGCCTCGGAGTCGGCGTCCGCGGCGAGCAGCTCGCGGTAGGCCGGCACGGTGGCCAGCAGCTCGCTGTGGTCGCCGACGTGGGTGATGGTGCCGTCCTGGATCAGCGCCACCTTGTCGGCGAGCAGCACCGTCGAGGCGCGGTGCGCCACCACGATGCCGGTCGCGTCGGCCAGCACCCGGCGCAGCGCCTCCTCGACGAGCTTCTCGGTGTGCACGTCGAGCGCGGAGAGGGTGTCGTCGAGCACCAGGATCCGCGGCCTGGAGAGCACCGCGCGGGCCAGGGCGAGCCGTTGCCGCTGGCCGCCGGACAGCGACATGCCCTGCTCCCCGATGCGGGTGTCGAGCCCCCACGGGAGGTCGTGCACGAACCCGGCCTGGGCGACGTCGATCGCCTCCGCGACCTCCTCGTCGGTGGCGTCGCGGCGGCCGAGGGTGAGGTTCTCCCGGGCGCTCATCGAGAACAGCGTCGGCTCCTCGAACGCGGTCGCCACGATGCTCCGCAGGTCGTCGAGCCGCAGGTCGCGTACGTCGACCCCGTCGATCGTCACGCGTCCACCGGTCACGTCGTACAGGCGGGGGACCAGCGCGGTGAGCGTGGTCTTGCCGGAGCCCGTCGCACCGACCACCGCGACCGTCTCGCCGGGGGCGACCTCGAGGTTGACGTGGTGCAGCACCGGCTCGTCGGGCTGGTCGGGGAAGGCGAAGCTGACGTTCTCGAAGCGCAGGTGTCCGCGCGGGTCGTCCAGCACCGTGCTGCCGCCGACGATCGACGGCTGGGTGTCGAAGATCTCCAGCACCCGGGCGGCCGCGGTCATCGCCTCCTGGGCCATCGCCAGGATGTAGCCGAGGGCCGCGATCGGCCACACCAGCGAGAGCATCAGCGTGATGAAGGCGACCAGGGTGCCGAGGGTGAGATGGCCGGTGCCGACGCCGTACGCGCCGAGCAGCAGCACGACGACCACGGCCACGTTCGGGATGACCTCGAGCAGCGTCCACAGCTTCGAGGACAGCCGCACCTTGTCCATCGAGGTCTCGTAGAGCTTGCGCGCCGCCCGGTCGTAGTTGTCGGCGACGTAGCGGCCGCGGCCGAAGGAGCGGATCACCCGGATGCCGACCGCGCTCTCCTCGGCGAGCGTGGCCAGGTCGCCCTGCTCGTCCTGCACCCGCCGCGAGATCAGCACGTAGCGCCGCTCGAAGCTGTTCGACAGCATGATGATCGGCACGGCGACCGCGGCGACGACCAGCCCGAGGGGCCAGTACATCCGCAGCAGCACGATCGTGGTGACCACCAGCTGCACGACGTTGATGACCAGGAACAGCATGCCGAACCCGAAGAACCGGCGGATGCTCGCCAGGTCGGTGGTCACCCGGGAGAGCAGCTGGCCGGACTGCCACTGGCCGTGGAAGGCCATCGGCAGCTCCTGCAGCCGCTCGTAGAGGTCGTGGCGCATGGCGGTCTCGACGTCGAGCACCGCGTTGGACTGGACCCAGCGCCGCGCCCAGATCAGCACCGCCTCCAGCACGCCGAGGCCCAGGGCGAGCAGCCCCAGCGGGAGCACCGGGCCGGTCTCGTGGTGGGCGATGGGACCGTCGATCATCGCCTTGGTGACCAGCGGGATCGCGATCGAGAGGCCGACCCCGGCCAGCGCGCAGACGAGCATCACCACCAGCTCGGTCAGGTGCGGGCGCAGGTAGCCCCGCAGGCGCCACAGGGAGTGGACGCCTGCCGGGGGATGGTCGTCGGGCCCTGTGGTCTCGGGCAGCGTGCTCGACATCTGCTGGTCGCAGTCCCCTCGTCATGCCGGGCCGGCGCGCGCGGGTGGGCGGTCGGACCTGAACCTGATTTGCGTGTAAGGCACAGATTACTGGCCGCCTCTGACACTCCCCAACCGAATAACCGGGCCCGGGACGCGAAGCTGCGTCCCGGGCCCGTCGCGGCCGGCGAGGGTCAGCTGGTGCGCGCAGCTGGTGCGCGCAGGGGTGGGGTGCCCGCGGATCACCGCTGCGCCGGTTGGCTATCCCTGTGCCCGAGCGTCCAGAAACGTCTCGGCCACCCGAAGGAAAGTGTCGTTGGCCAGTGGCTCGCCGATGCTGACGCGGATACCCTCCCCGGCGAACGGGCGGACCATGATCCCGGCCTCCTCGGCCGCGGCGGTGAAGTCCGCGGTGCGATCGCCGAGCGCCAGCCACACGAAGTTCCCCTGGGCGTCCGGCACCTCCCAGCCCTGCGCGCGCAAGCCGGTCAGCACCCGGTCCCGCTCGGCGACCAGCCGGTCCACCCGCTCCAGCAGCTCGTCCTCGCGCTCGAGCGACGCGATGGCGGCTGCCTGGGCGACCGTGGAGACCCCGAACGGCAGCGCGCAGGCGCGCACCGCGGCCGCGATCGGCTCCGGGGCCACGATGTACCCGACCCGGAAGCCGGCGAGCCCGTACGCCTTGGCGAAGGTGCGCATCGCCACCACGTTGTCGCGCTCGCGGTGAATCTCGACGCCGTCGAACGGGTCGTCGCTGCGCACGAACTCCCGGTAGGCCTCGTCGAGCACCACCACCACGTGCGAGGGCACCTTGCCGAGGAAGGCCTCGAGCTCGGCCCGCGTCACCGCCGGCCCGGTCGGGTTGTTGGGGCTGCAGACGATGACGACCTTGGTGCGGTCGGTGACCGCCGCGGCCATCGCGTCGAGGTCGTGCCGCGCTCCGGGTCCGAGCGGCACCTGCACCGACGTCGCCCCGGTCACCGACACCGCGATGGGGTAGGCCTCGAACGAGCGCCAGGCGTAGACGACCTCGTCGCCGGCCTCGCAGAACGCCTGCAGCAGGTGGTAGAGCACCGCCACGGAGCCGGTGCCCGCGGCCAGGTGCGAGACGGGTACGTCGAGCCGCCGGCTCAACGCGTCGTACAGCGCCGTGCATCCCATGTCGGGGTAGCGGTTCATCCCGCGCGCCGCCTCGAGCGCGGCCTCGACGACCCCGGGCAGCGGCGGGTGCGGGTTCTCGTTCGAGGAGAGCTTGTACGTCGGGACGCCCTCGCGCGGCGTCGGGGGCTTGCCCGGGACGTAGGCGGGGATGTCGCGGACGACCGGACGTACCTGCGGCTTGCTCATGTCCGCACCCTAGCCAATCCCGGTTCCCGACCGGACAGGACCATCGACGACGTTCGCCCCTTACACTCGTCCGGTGCCCACCCGGAACCCCGCCCTCGGCTTCGTGCTCGTGGTGCTGGGCGCCTCGATGTTCATCCTCAACGCGGGCGTCTCCCGGGTCGCGCTGCGCGCCGGCGTGGACCCGGCCATGCTCACCACCATCCGGCTCACCGGCACGTGGGTGCTGCTGCTGGTGGTCGCCGCGCTCCGGCACCGCCGGGCGCTGCGCCCCCCGCGCGGGCGGCTCGCGCTACTGCTCCTGCTGCACGGGGTCGTGGGCGTCGCGGCGCTGCAGTGGACCTACTTCGTGGCGATCGACCGGCTGCCGATCGGGATGGCGCTGCTGCTGGAGTACCAGGCGCCGATCCTGGTCGCGCTGTGGGCGCGGTTCGTGCAGCGCGAGCACGTCCGGCCGCGGATGTGGCTCGGCCTGGTGCTGGCCTGGGGCGGTCTCGCCGCCGCGACCGGGATCTGGCGCGGACTGTCCTTCGACGTGATCGGGGTGCTCGCGGGCGCCGGCGCGGCCGTCTCGTTCGCGACGTACTTCCTGGTCGGCGAGCACGGGGTCGGCCAGGTCGACCCGCTGCGGGTGATCTTCTGGTCGTTCCTGGTCGCGACCGTCCTGCTCAACGCGGCCACCCCGATCACCGGCTTCGACTGGTCCAGCCTCGGCCGCGCCACGGACCTGCTGGGTCGGCTCGGCGGGCACACCGTGCCGCTGTGGCTGGTGCTGGGCTGGGTGGTGGTGATGGGCACGCTGCTGCCGTTCGGCGTGGAGCTGACCGCGCTCCAGCACCTTCGGGCCACCACCGTGACCATGGTCGCGATGCTGGAGCCGATCGGGGTCAGCGCGCTCGGCTGGGTGTGGTTCTACGAGTCGCTCGACGCGGTGGCGATCCTGGGCGGCGTGGCGGTGGTGGCCGGGATCATCGTGGCGCAGAGCGCCCGCCGTGCCCCGGTGCTCATCGAGCCGCCGACCGTCACCTGAGCCGGTGGTGCTGAGGGACGGGCGGCCCGTGCGCCTCCGCGCTGCCGTGACGATCCGGTCACGGCAGCGCGCGTGCGAGGACCGGTACGTCAGGTCCGAGGCCCGCCCGGGACGGCCGTCAGCCCTGCGCGTCATGGCCGCCCTGCTCCGGGGACTCCTCCGGCTCCGGCGCGGGCTCCACCGGGCCGACGATCAACGCCACCACCTCCAGGGCCACCCAGCACAGCAGCACGCTGACCAGGTAGCGCGACAGCGCGAAGTCGGGTGCCCGCGTGCCGTCCACGAACGCCGCCCACCACGCGGGCGAGCTCACCAGCGCGGCGCCGCCGAGCACCGGGGCCGAGAGCAGTTTCATCCGGGGTCACTCTCCTCTCAGGTCACCGGCAGCGCGGGCGCCTGGCTGGACACCACGCCTGCCGACTGGATCTGGACCGGCCCGCCGAGCTCGCTGTAGGCCAGCACCGGCAGCCGCGGAATGACCGGGGCGACCATCCGACGTACCGCCGACCGCACCTGGGGCGCGCACGCGAGCACCGGGTTGAGGTTGCGCTGCTCCGCGTCGTGGCCGAGCGCGACGAGCTGGTTGAGCAGCGTCTGGGACAGCTGGGCGTCGAGCGCGAGGAAGCCGCCGTCCTCGGTCACCCGTAGGCACTCGAGCAGGCGCTGCTCCAGCACCGGCTCGAAGCTGAGCACGTGGAGGGCACGGTCCTGGACGTACGGCGCGCAGACGGCCGGGCCGAGGGTCTCGCGGGCGGCGTCGACCAGCCCGTCGAGGTCCTTGCCGGTCCGGGCGCGCAGCGAGAGCGCCTCGAAGATCCGGACCAGGTCGCGGATCGGCACCTGCTCCTCCAGCAGCGCCTGCAGGACCCGCTGGATCTCGCCGAGGGACAGCTGCCCGGGAGTAAGCTCCTCGATCACCGCCGGGTGGGTGCGGCGCACCGCCTCGGTCAGCATCTTCACGTCCTCGCGGCCGAGCAGCCGGGAGGCGTGGTCGCGGACCACCTCGGCCAGGTGCGTGGTGAGCACCGAGGAGCGGTCCACGACGGTGGCGCCGGCGAGCTCGGCCTGGCTGCGCAGCTCGACCGGCACCCACACCGCAGCCAGCCCGAAGACCGGCTCCTGGGTACGGCGGCCGGGCAGCCCGTCAAGGTGGTCGCCGATCGCGAGCACCGTCCCGGGCGGGGCCTCGCCGCGCGCGACCTCGACGCCGAAGAGCCGGATCGCGTAGCTCCCGAGCGGCAGGTCGAGGTTGTCGCGAGTGCGCACCGGCGGCACCACCACGCCGAGGTCGGTGGCCACTTTGCGGCGGAGCGCCTTGACCCGGTCGAGCAGGTCGCCGCCGCTGGTGGCGTCGACCAGGTCGATCAGGTCCGCGGCCAGCTCCAGCTCGAGCGGGTCGACCCGCAGCTCCTCGAGCAGCGCCTCCATGGAGTCCGGCGCGGGGGCGGGCTCCAGCGCGGGAGACTCGTCGGCCGGGGCCGCCTCCCGCGGCACCCGGGTGGAGAGGAACAGCACCGCGCCGCCGGCGACCAGGAACGGGATCTTCGGGATGCCGGGGATCAGGCACAGGAACAGCGCCGCGCCCCCGGCGATGAGCAGCGGCTGGCGGTGCCGGGTCATCTGCCGCGCCAGGTCGGAGCCCATGTCCTCGTCGCCGGTGGCGCGGGTGACGATCAGGCCGGTGGCCACCGACAGCAGCAAGGCGGGGATCTGCGACACCAGGCCGTCGCCGATGGTGAGCAGGCTGTAGGTCTGCACCGCGTCGCCGAGCGAGAGCCCGTGCTGGGCGACGCCCACGGTGAAGCCGCCGACGAGGTTCACCAGGGTGATGATGATCGCCGCGATCGCATCGCCCTTGACGAACTTCGAGGCACCGTCCATCGCGCCGTAGAAGTCCGCCTCGCCGGCCACCTCGGCGCGGCGCCGGCGGGCCTCGTCGTCGTCGATAAGGCCGGAGTTCAGATCCGCGTCGATGGCCATCTGCTTGCCCGGCATGGCGTCGAGCGTGAAGCGGGCGCCCACCTCGGCGACGCGGCCGGCGCCGTTGGTCACGACCACGAACTGGATCACCACGAGGATCGCGAACACGATGATGCCCACGACCAGCGAGCCCCCGATCACGAAGTGGCCGAAGGTGTCGATCACCTTGCCCGCGTAGCCGTCGAGCAGCACCAGCCGGCTCGCGCTGACGTTGAGCGCCAGCCGGAACAGCGTGGCCACCAGGATCAGCGCCGGGAACGAGGAGAAGTCCAGCGGCCGGTGCACGAACATCGCGGTCAGCAAGATGAGCAGCGCGGCGGTGATGTTCGCGGCGATCAGCATGTCGAGCAGCACGGCCGGCAGCGGTACCACGAGCATCACGACGATGCCCACGACGGCCACCGGCACGCCGACGGCGGCGAACCGCTTCTGGGACGGAGGGGCCGCGACGGGGAAGGCCACGCGGGTGCGCCTTTCTAAGGGACCTGCACCCTCCGTGGTGCGACCTGGCTGCCGTCCTGGCAGGGTCCCTATCGGCCGGCCGGCGCCGGACCTGAGGAGTCCTCCGGACTGGGCGCCGTCACTGTGCGCCGCCGCCCGGCCCGGGGCACGTCGGGGACCGTGGTGTCCTGCCGCGGGCTCGGGTGCCAGCCCGACGCCGTACCCGAGGCGCGCCGGCTGAGCACGAACGCGAGCACCTGCGCGACCGCCTGGTAGAGCTCGCGGGGGATCTCCTGCCCGACCTCGCAGCCGGCGTGCAAGGCGCGGGCCAGCGGCACGTCCTGCACGAGCGCCACCTGGTGCTCGGCGGCCAGCTCGCGGATCCGGGCCGCGACCACGCCCGCGCCCTTGGCGACCACCCGCGGGGTGCCCTGGGCCGGGTCGTAGCGCAGCGCGACCGCGACGTGGGTGGGGTTGACCAGCACGACGTCGGCGTCGGGTACGTCGGACATCATCCGGTTGCGCGCCGCGGCCAGCTGCCGGGACCGGATCGCGCTACGCACCATCGGGTCGCCCTCGCTCTGCTTGTGCTCGTCGCGGACCTCCTTCTTGGTCATCCGCACCTGCTTGCCGATCCGGCGACGCTGGACCGCGTAGTCGGCGCCCGCCGCCACCAGCCCGGCGAACGCCACGTCGCGCATCAGGCCGGTTGCCGCGCCGGCGGCCAGCTCCAGCGTCACCGGGATCGGCAGCAGCCCGCCGACGAGCGGCATCAGCGCCTTCACCGCCCGCCAGACGAAGAGGGCGACCAGCATGCTCTTGAGCAGCATCTTCGCGCCCTCCCACAGGGCGTGCGGCCCGAACAGGCGCTTGGCGCCCTGGAGCGGGTTGAGGTGGGAGAACTTCGGCTTGAGCGCCTTCGTGGCCACCACGAAGCCACCCTGGGCGGTGGCCGCCGCGACCGAGACCACCAGCACCCCGGCACCGAGGCTGACGGCGAGGAGCAGCATCAGCACGAAGCCCGCGTGCAGCAGGCGCATCGCGCTCGCGACGTCGGGCGCGGTCGCATCCAGGGTCCGCAGCAGCAGCTCGCGCACCGACGCCAGCCCCCGCCCGGCGAGCATGTGCAGGCTGACCGCCACGACCAGGATCGACGCCCAGGCGCCGACCTCGGGGGTCCGGGCGACCTTGCCCTCCTTGCGGCTGTCCTTCAGCTTCTTGGGAGTGGCCTTCTCGGTGCGCTCCTCGCTCACCGGCTCACCCCAGCGCCTTCAGGGCCTCGGAGAGCGCCTCGAGCAGCCGGGCCAACGCGTGCGGGAGCACCGCGAACGACAGCCCGACGAGCATCAGGGTCAGCGCGATCTTCGCGGGGAACATGATCTGGATGGCGTTGAGCTGCGGGGCCACCCGGGTCAGCAGCGCCAGTCCGAGGTCGGCCAGGAACAGCACCGCGATCAGGGGAAGCGCGATCTGCACCGCGGAGGTGAAGAACATCCCGAACAGCGTGGTGACCACGTCGGTGGCGTTGTCAGGGTGCCAGGCGGTGCCGAGAGGCATGGTTCGGAACGAGCGCAGCAGCCCGCCGATCACCAGCAGGTGCGCGTTGCTGGCGAACAGCAGCATCATCGCCAGCATCGAGAACAACTTGCCGTTGACCGAGTTCGTGTTCTGCGACATGGGGTCGAAGGCGGCCGCCAGGCTGAAGCCACCGAACAGGTCGACGAGGTCACCGGCGGCCTGCACGGCGGCGAAGACCAGGAAGGTGACGAAGCCCATCGTCGCGCCGATCAGCGCCTCCTGCACCGCGGCGGCGATCAGCTCCCAGGCGTCGGTCGGCGGCGCGTGCCCGGCCAGGCTCGGCGCCACGGAGAGGGCGAGCCCGAAGGCCAGGAGGGTCTTGGCGGACACGGGCACCGCGCGCGAGGAGAACGGCGGCACGATGACCAGCCAGGCCACCAGCCGGACGGAGGCGAGCACGAGCGCCAGCAGCGGCGCCCCGGCGATCGTGACGACCACGGCTAGCCGAGCAGGCCGGGCAGCCGGGAGAACAGGTCGTGGGTGTAGGCGACCAGGGTGTGCAGCATCCAGTTGCCCGACACCAGCAGCGAGATGCCCACGCCGATCAGCTTCGGCACGAACGCCAGCGTGAACTCCTGGATCTGCGTCATCGACTGCACCAGCGAGATCACGAACCCGATGACCAGGGCGGGAATGAGGATCGGCGCGCAGAGCTTCAGCGCCACCACCATGGTCATCAGGGCGATCTCGATCACCGCGCTGTCGGTCATCGCCTCACCCGCCGTAGCTCTTGACCAGCGAGGTCACGATCAGGCCCCACCCGTCGACCATCACGAACAGCAGCAGCTTGAACGGCAACGAGACCATCACCGGCGGCATCATCATCATGCCCAGTGACATCAGCCCGGCACTGACGACGATGTCGATCACCAGGAACGGGATGAAGATCATGAAGCCGATGATGAAGGCCTGCTTGAGCTCGCTGAGGATGAACGCGGGCACCAGCGTGGACAGCGCGACGTCGGCGGGCTTGTCGGGCTTCGGTCGCTGCGCCACGTCGGTGAGCAGCGCGATCTCCTTGTCCCCGGTCTGCTTCAGCATGAACCCGCGCAGCGGCTCGATGCCGTCCTGCCACGCCTGCGTCTGGGTCTTGGTCCCGTGCAGGTAGGGCTGCAGGCCGGCGTGGTTCATCTGGCCGAGCACCGGCGACATGATGAACAGGCTCAGGAACAGCGCGAGTCCGGCCAGCACCTGATTCGGCGGCGTCTGCTGCAGGCCGAGCGCGTTGCGGGTCAGCCCCAGCACCACCAGGATCTTGGTGAAGCTGGTGCAGGTCAGCAGGATCGCCGGCACCAGGCTGAGCAGGGTCAGCCCGAGCAGCACGAGGATCGGCGTGCTGGGCTTCTTGGTCAGGTCGTCGAACTTGATGGTGACGTCGCCCTGGCCCGCCTGCCCGGGGCCGTGCGGACCCGTGGGCCCCTGCGGCTGTGCGGGCACCTGTGCCCCCGTCGCCGAGGAGTACGACGTGCCCGGGGTCGTCGCGGGACCGGGGTCCGCGACCGCGCTGCCGCCGCCGACGAGCAGGCCGGCGACGCAGGCGAGCAACAACGTGGCGACCCAGCGCCCGGCCCGGCCCGCCGCTTGGGGTGTCCTCACGCGGACTCCTCCTCGACGGCTTCGAACCGGTGGGCCGCCTGCCGGCTGGTCGCCGCCGCCCAGGCCTGCCGCCAGGTCTGCGCCGACAGCAGCGACCCGCTGACCGCTCCGGTGCCCGGCGCGACGTGCTGGCCCGCCTTCGGCTGCAGACCGGCCGGGTCGTCCGGGACCTCCGGCGGCTCGAGCTCGAACGGGTCGAGCTCGGTCAGCAGCCGCACGCCGCCGTCGCTGATACCGACGACCAGCACCCGGCTGCCCACCTCGACGACCGCGAGCGAGGCGGTGCGCGACAGCGACTGGCGCCCGCGCACGCGCATCAGGGACCGCGGGCCGGTGGAGAAGCGCCGGGAGCCGGCGCGGGCCGCGAGCCAGAACAGCCCGAGCACCAGCGCCAGCGAGACCACCACCCGCAGGATCAGGCCGACCATGCTCAGCCCAGCGAGGAGTGCGCGACGATCTCGGTGACCCGCAGCGCGAAGTCCTCGTCGACCACCACCACCTCGCCGCGCGCGATCAGCCGGCCGTTGACCAGCAGGTCGGCTGGGCTGCCGGCGGCGCGGTCCAGCTCGAGCACGTCGCCGGGGGTGAGCGCGAGCAGCTCGCGCACCGAGAGCCGGGTCCGGCCGAGCTCGACGGTCACCTCCATGGTGACCCCGTGCAGCAGCTCGACCCCGCGGGTCGGGACCGGCTCCGCGGGTCGCGCGGCGGCGGGCGCGCCGTACCCCGCGCCGGCCTGGAAGCCGGCAGGGGCCGCGGCCGGTGCCTCACCGCCGGACACGAACAGCACCGCGCCGGTCTGCCCGTCGGAGAGCAGCGGCAACGCGCTCGTCGCGGCCAGCAGGGTCGCGGCGAGCTCCTCGCCGGCGACGGTCTGGCCCGGGCCGGCTCCCTGGCCGAGGGCGGCGGCGGCCGCGTCGAGCGCGGGCTGCACGGCGGCGGCGACGTCGAGCGCGCCGGTGGGGGCGGCGGCGAGCGCGTCGACGAGGTCCTGACGGACCAGGAGGCCGACCATCGCGCCGGGCGCGCGGTCGAGCGGCGCGACCGCGGCCGCGGCCCAGGCGGAGGCGTCCACGAGGGCGGCCGGCTGCGGGACGCCCAGGGAGAGCGGGCCGACGGCCGGAAGCAGCGGCGCGGCCGCCTCGCCGGCGGCGAGCAGCGACTGCTCGAGGTCGAGCGGGCTGTGGTCGAGGGTGTTGGTCATCAGTTCTCCTGCGTGGGGGGCGCGACGACGAGAGCCGCGAGCCGCCGGCCCTGGCTCCCGGGAACGGCATGGGCGAAGACGACGTCGGCGGCGGTGACGTCGAGGGGGGCCTGGGCGGGGTGGCGGAGGCGGACCACGTCGCCGACGCGGAGACCGGAGAGCTCAAGCGGGTCGGCGACGGTGCTGCGGAAGCGCACCGCGACGTCGACCGGCACGTCCTGGAAACCGGCGGCGAGCCGGTCGCGGGCCTCGTCGCGTTTGCGCTGCTCGCGTTCGCTGACCTCCCCGGCGCCGTTCGCGGCCGCGGTCAGGTGCGGCAGCAGCCCGGGGAAGGACAGGCACAGCGAGATGGGGTGCTCGCGCTCGTTCTCCCGGAGCAGGAAGCGGCCGACCACCATCGCGTCGGAGGCATTGCCGACCTGGGCGAGCTGGGGACTGTACTCGACCGAGCGGACCCGCGGGTCGAGCGGGACGATCGCGGAGAACGCGTAGCGGACCTCGGTCACCAGCCGCTCGTAGAGGCTGGCGACCACGGCGCTCTCGAGGTCGGTCAGGGGGCGGTGCGGCTGGTCGGCCGCGCCCGGACCGCCGAGCAGCCGGTCCACGCAGGTCATCGCGACCGCGAGCGGCATCTCGAGCACGGCGTGCTGCTGCAGCGGCTCGGCCGAGAAGACCGTCATGTAGGTCATGTCGCCGAGCGTCTCGACGTACTCGTTGTAGGTCTGCTGCTCGACCGCGACCAGGTCGATCTGGCAGACCGAGCGCAGCGCCGAGGTGATCACGATCGAGGCCTGGCGCGCGAAGGTCTCGAAGGCGATCTGGAGCATGCGCGAGTTCTCGCGCGACAGGTTGACCGGTCGGCGGAAGTCGTACGGCGTCACCACGGCGCCACGACGGCGGCGCGGCTGCGGCGTCGGGGCCGCGCGCAGCGCCGAGGCGTTGCCGGGCACGGGAGGGGTCACGCCGTGCTTCATCGGTCCGCCGCCGCACGACCTGAGGCAAATCGCCGAACGAGCGCGCCTCACCCTCCCGCCGGTGCGTCATCCGAGGCGGCGGCCGGAGCGACCGGACCGTATGACCTCCCCCTGTGCGTCATACGACCTGGTGGCCGGGGGCACCGGACCGTATGACGTCCGGGTGGGGCTACTGGGTGACGAAGTCGGTGAAGTAGACCCCGATCACCTCCCCGTCGTACTCCTGGCCCAGCCGGTGCTCGAGGGTGCGCTTCAGCTTGTTGCGGTAAGGGGTCCGGGTGAGGCGGTCCATGTCCTGGCCGCTGAACAGCCCGATCGTGGTGTCCAGGGCCTTGCTCCCGTCGAGGTCCGCGGCGGCGTCCTTGCTCGCCTGCAACGCGATCCCGACCCGCAGGTAGTGCCCCTGGGCGAGGTTGACCTGGATCGGGTCGAGCTTCAGCACCGCGCCCGGCTCCGGCGGCGCGTCGGGCGAGGGGCGCAGCACGAACCACCACCCCGCCGCCCCCGCGGCCAGCAGCAGCACCAGCACGACCACCAGCAGCTTCTTGCGGCTGCGGCGCGGAGCCTCCTCCAGGTCGATCTCGGCCGTCTGCGCCGAGGCGTCCAGCATCGTCATCGTCGTCTCCTCCTCACGACCGGCCCCGGTCCGCGAGGACCTGGCCGAAGAGCTTGCGGGTGTCCTCGGGCGCGGTGGACAGCACCACGATGTCGACCCGCTTGTTCAGGGCCTGGGAGCCCGGCTTCGTCGGGTCGATCAGCGGTCGCTCGTGCCCGTAGGCGACCGCCGAGAGCCGGGACCCCGACAGCCGGCCGTGCTCGTCGAGGTAGCGGAGCACGGTGACCGCGCGCGCCGCCGACAGCTCCCAGTCGGTCGGGTAGTACTTCGGTTTGACCTTGACCTGGTTGGTGTGGCCGTCGACGTCGATCTGGTTGGGCAGCCCGCGCAGCACCGGGCTGAGCACGTCGAGCACCTTGCGCCCGCGCGGCGTCAGGTCGGCGAGGTTGGCGCGGAACACGATGTGCCGCGACACCAGGCTGATCGCCAGGCCCCGCTCGTCGATGCGCATCGCGACGTCGCGCAGGTACCCGTGCTGCTTGAGCACCTTCGCGATCTGCCGGCGCAGCGCGGTCAGCCGGGCCACCTCGGCGCGTGCCTCGTCGTACGCCCGGGGCCGTTCCGGCTGCGGCTGCGGCTGGTGCACGAGCTCCTGGATGCTCACCTGCTCCGGGCGGGCGCCCTGGGCGGGCAGGGGTACGGCGGGGCTGACCGGGTCGAGCTGCGCCTGCGGCATCACCGCGCGCGAGCCCTGGAACGGCGACGAGTTCTCGCCGAAGCCCGCGGCCATCCCCTGCTTCAGCTGGTCGAAGCGCTTCTGGTCCACCTGGCTGATCGCGAACAGCACGATGAACAGCACCATCAGCAGCGTGATCATGTCCGAGTAGGTCAGCAGCCACCGTTCGTGGTTGGCGTGCTCCTCCTCATGCACCTCCCGCCGGCGGGACCGCGACATCTCAGGCCGCCTTCGCCTCGTCGGCGCGCTCGGTGGCCGGCAGCAGCGACTGCAGCCGCTGCGCGACCACGCGCGGGTTGGCGCCGGCCTGGACCGACATCACGCCCTCGATCACCAGCTCCATCCGGGCGGCCTCGAGGTCGCTGAGCCGCTTGAGCCGGTTGCCGATCGGCAGCCACAGCAGGTTGGCGGTGAGCACGCCCCACAGGGTGGCGACGAAGGCACCGGCGATCAGGTGGCCGAGCTTGTCCGGTTCGGAGAGGTTCTCCAGCACGTGCACCAGCCCCATGACGGTGCCGATGATGCCGATGGTGGGCGCGTACCCGCCCATGTCGTTGAAGAACTTGGCAGCCTGGCGGTCCGCGGTGCGCTTGGCGTGCAGCTCGGCCTCGAGGATCTCGCGCAGCTCCTCGGGGTCGGTGCCGTCCACCGCCAGGCTCACCCCCCGGCTCAGGAACTCGTCGCCGACCTCGGCGGCCGCCCCCTCCAGGGTCAGCAGCCCCTCGCGCCGGGCCTTGTCGGCCAGCGAGACGACCACCGGGACCAGCTCGCCCGGGGTGACCGGCTTCCACAGGAAGGCCCGCTTGAGGGACTGCACGGCGCTCTTGGAGTCGGCCATGGTGCCGCCGGCCATGGCGGCGCCGATGGTGCCGCCGAAGACCAGGACCATCGGCGGGACGAGGAACAGCGACATCGGGTTGCCGCCCTCGAGCACGTTGGCCCCGATGACCGTCAGCACCGCGATGCCGACCCCGATCGTGGTGGCGCGGTCCATCACACCTGCCTCGGGTTCAGCGGTACGACGGGGGTGGCGGCGGGCTCCGGCGCGGGTCCGCCCCGCTCGTCGGTGGGCTCGGCCACCGCGGTGAGCCGTTGCCGGCGCACGGAGGTGGCCCCGAGCTCGAAGGAGCCGGCCGCGGCGAGCACCTTGGAGCGGTACTCGACGACCAGCTCGACGATCTCGTCGAGGCCCTCGCGGACGAGGTACTTGGTGCCGTCCACCAGCGTGATCACGCTGTCAGGGGTGTGGTCGATGCGTTCGATGAGGTCCGGGTTCAGCGCGAACTGCGCACCCGTGAGACGCGTGAGCGCGATCATCTGTGCACCGTCCTTGTGCCGTCGACCCTGGAGGCCGTCCGTGGCCTCACGGGGAGGACTTCGGCAGTCCGGACGCCGACCTGAGGGGTTTGCGGCGGGACGAACCAGGTGTCAGCCGCTGACCAGCGACAGCCGCCCCGCGCCGTACCCGCTGATCTCCACGCGCAGGTCGAGGCGGCGCCGCATCGCGACCGCGCGGGCCGTGACGTCGGGCGGGGCCGCCTGGGCCGGCGGGTACGCCGCGTGCAGCCGGACCGGACCGGCCTCGGCGCGCAGCAGGGACCCGACCGACTCCAGGAACGCCTGGAGACGGCCCAGCAGCACCGGGCCCAGCCAGCCGTCGGCGAGCACCGCGGGCGTGGCCGCCGCCTTGACGCCCGCGGCCGCCGCCGAGGCGAGGACCGAGAACGGCAGGTCGGCGGCGAGCACCGCCGCGGTGCCCAGCCGTGCGTCGACGTACACCGCGAGGGTGCGGGCCTTGGTGCCCTGGGGGAGGTACGGCGGGGCCAGACGGACCTGCACCGCGCGCTCGGTCTGGTCCTCGAGGAGGTCGCGCAGCAGCTTCGGGGCGGGCAGCGCGCCGGCCGGGCCCGACATGCCGTGGGTGCTGGGCTGGCTGGTGCTGCCGGGCATGCTCATTGCTCCTGCTTCCGCGTCCTCAACGGCACCGGAGATCGAGCCGATCCCGGACCGATCCCGGCACCCCGGACAGATTCTCGGCTCATTGAAACACGCGAAACCACCGATCCCGGGCGAAACGCCACGGCCGGACGACCCGGCCCGCGGGCACGGCTTCAGGCAAGGCCGAGGCCCACCACCGAGAACCGTCCGGCACCGTAGCCGGCGATGTCGACGCTGAGGTCGAGCCGTCGGCCCAGGGTGCGGGCGAACCCGGACACGTCGATGGGCGGGATCTCGCCCGGCGCGTGCACGGCGTAGAGCTTGACGCGCGGCACACCCTCCGCGTTGAGCAGGGCAGCCGCGACGTCGAGTACCTCGTAGAGGTTCTCCCGCAGGGCCCTGGAGAGCGCGGCCTCCTCCAACGCGGCCTCGGCGCCGCCGACCGGGACCAGCCCGATCGCCGCGCCGGCATAGGCCGAGAACGGCAGGTCGGCCACGGCGACGGCGCAGGTGCGCAGCTGGTCATCGACGTACACAGCGAGCGTCGCCCGCGCCCCGTCCTGCGGCGCGTAGGGGTCGCTCGGCGCCACCTCGACGCCGCGGCCGAGCAGCTGCTGCAGCAGGTCACGGACGTCCTTGGGCGCCGGCAGCGGGGTGAGCGCCGATGATCTGTTGGCCACGACCGTGGGCTGCGGGGCGTGCGAGTCCGCGTGGGGCGCCGGAACCACGGTCACGGGCGCCGGCCGCAGGGCGTCGAGACCTGCGCGGAACGTCTCGGCGGTGAACGGCTTGGTGATCACGAAGAGGGCGCCGGCGGCCTCCGCGCGGTCGACCACCTCCCGGCCGCCCTCCGAGGTCACGAATCCGAACGGCACGGTCAGGCCCCGAGCGCGAAGGGCGCCCAAGAGGTCGATGCCGGTCATCTCAGGCATGTCCCACTCGGAGAGCACGAGATCCGGGTCGTGCTGCTGCACCGCCTGCAGGCCCTCGTGGCCGTTGCCCGCCTGCACGACCTGGTGACCGACGGCGCCGGCCTGACGGAGAGTGCGGATGACGAGCTGCCTCATCACGCGACTCTCGTCGACGACGAGGATCTTCATGAGACTCCTGGCTGCGTCCCAGGCGCGACGGCATGGCGAGAAGCCCCGGACCCGGGATCGGGTCGAGCCTCGACGCGCATGTCGAGCCCTCCTTCATGCCATTGGCGACTCTCGGCACCTCCGATGAGCGGGCCGTCGGTGAGTCCATCGGCCCGCACACGCCGCAGTTGAGGGAGAGCTGCGCCGACCGTGGGTCACCGTCGGCGGAGGGTCGGGTGAGGCCCGCAGAACCACGTGATTCCGGTGAGGCCTGAGTCTCAAGTGATGCAGTGCGACTGCCGATGAATCAGGTGCGCGGGGCACGCGACCTCTCGATCCTCGGATTCCCTGGTCTCGGGCACTCTCCCAGCCCCACCCGCGCCGCGAGGGCGGCCGTCTCCCATGCTGGCCGCCCTCGCCCCATCTCACCGGAGCCGCGGCGACCCAGGTACGAACGGCACCGGCGGCGCGCCCTCTCCGGGCGCGCCGCCGTGTCGTGGGCGGGCTGCCGTCAGCGCTTCAGGTTGACGAGCTCCTCGAGCACCTGGTCGGAGGTGGTGACCACGCGGGAGGTGGCCTGGAAGCCGCGCTGGGCGATGATCAGGTTGGTGAACTCCTGTGCCAGGTCGACGTTGGACATCTCGATGGCGCCGGCCATCAGTGAGCCGAGCCGCCCGGTCCCGGCGGCTCCGGTCTGCGGGTTGCCGGAGTTGGCGGTCGTGCGGAAGGTGGTGTCTCCGGCCTTCTCCATGCCCTCAGGGTTCGGGAAGGTGGCAAGGGCTACCTGACCGAGCGACTTCTTGGTGCCGTCCCCGTAGACCCCCGTGATGACGCCGTCCGCGCCGATGCTGTATGACCGCAACGAGGTAGCGGGGCTGGTTCCCGGGGTCACGAGATCGGGGATCTGGATCGGCACCAGGCCCCCACTGCCGTTGGGGTCCAGGCCCTGGACGATGTCTCCGTCCGGCGTCACGAGATTGCCCGCGCTGTCGAAGTTGAAGGCGCCGGCGCGCGTGTACAGGTCCTCTCCACCGCGCTTGACAATGAAGAAGCCGTCGCCCGAGATCATCAGGTTGGTCGGTCGCCCCGTGGTCTGCGCCGAGCCCTGGTTGAAGTTCGTGGTCACGGCCCCGACCTGGACGCCGAGGCCGACCTGGATCGGGTTGGTACCGCCGTTGGCGGGAGTCACGCCCGTGGCCGACGGGGCGCTCGCACCGGTGAGCATCTGGCTCAGGGTGTCCTGGAAGACCACGTTGCTGGCCTTGAAGCCGGCGGTGTTCGCGTTGGCGATGTTGTTGCCGGTGACGTCGAGCATGGTCTGGTTGGCGCGGAGGCCGCTGATCGCGGAGAAGAGGGAGCGGAGCATGGTGGGTTCCTTTCGGGGCTTGCCTGGATCTGCTGGCGGTTGCGGTGGCGAGCGGCTCAGGCCGACCCGGTGGTGGCCGCGGTGGTGTCTGTGGTGGTGCCGGTGGTGTCCGTGGTGGTGCTGTCGGTCGGCGGTGCGGGCGCGGTGCCGACGGCGACGAGGGCACTCATGGCGATGTCCGTGTCGCCGACGTGCAGGAGCGGCCCCGAGGCCGTGAACCGGACGCCGTCGACGGTGCCGGTCGCCTCGGTGCCGTCCTCGGCCGTGTAGGTGACGTCCTTCCCGACCAGTCCGCTGGCGCCGAAGGCGAGCTGGGCGTTCAGCGCCTGGGAGCCCTGGGCGGCCAGGTCCTGCATCTTCTCCAGCGACGTGAACTGTGCGGTCTGCGCGAGGAACTGCGTCGAGTCCGTGGGGTTCATCGGGTCCTGGTTGCGCAGCTGGGCGACCATGAGCTTCAGGAACGTGTCCTTGCCCATCTGGTCGGTCGGCAGCGTCGAGGTGGGCGCGGAGGTTCCCGGGGTGTACGCCGCGGTCGCGCCGGGGCCGTACGTCGCGGTGCCGCCGGTGCCGCCGGGGACCACCGACTCGGAGGGGGTGACGGTCATGGTTGCTCCTAGATCCTGACGTCGAGGGACGAGGTGCCGGGGCGTGCACCGGGGCGAGGAGGCGTCGGCTCGCCGACGTGTGCGAGGCCTGCGGTGACCGGGGTCGTGGCGTGGCCCCGGCTCTGGTGCCGGCCGCTTCCACTGCCGCCGCCGGTGGACATCGCCGAGGCGTCGCCGCCGCTGAAGCTCTGCTGCGCTGACTGGTCCGGCTGGCCCTGCTGTCCCGTCTGGCCCTGCTGGGTGTCCGTGCCCGGCTGCGGCGCCGGGGTGGGCGTCGCGGAGGCGGGCAGGTCCTTGATCACCACCTGACCGGCGGTGTGGCCGGTGAGCTGGAGAAGCGAGCGCAGCTGCGTCGAACCGTCGCGCAGCGCTTCGCGCGCCTCGCGGCCGGCCGCCAGCGTCACGTCGACCGCGCCGCCCTTGACGGTGACGGTGAGGTGTACCTCGCCGAGGTCGGCCGGGTGCAGCTTGAGGGTCAGCCGCTGGGTGCCGTCGCCGCGCATGACGAGGCGGGGTACGACGGGCAGCACCTGGTCGAGCACCGCGTTGGACGGGCCGCCGGACTGAGGTGCCGCCACGGTCGACGCGGTGGCCGTCGCGACCCCGGCCTCGGTGTGGACCGTCGGGCCCACGCCGGTCGTCGCGAGGTCGCCGGACCGGGGGTCGCGCTTCGCGTCGCCGCTGCCGGCGTCGGCGTTCGCGCCGGCCGCTGGCGCAACCGCGCCGTTGGCCGATCCGCCGGACGACGCCGCTGCGGCCGTCGCGGCGTCGCCGCCAGCCGTCCTCGAGCCGGCGTCACCGCCGTGCGCGGTCGTCTTCTCGGCCCCGCCCTGCTGCCCGGTGGCCGCTACCTCGCCGTTCGCTGCCGGAGCGCCGGAAGCCTTGCCGGAACCGGTCGGAGCAGTGGTGCCTGCCGGTCGACCGGTCGTGTCCTGACCAGCGGCACGGGGCGGGCCGGCGGCAGGATCCGAGCCCGGAGCCCCGGCGGGGCCACCAGCGCCCGCCCCGGCAGCCGTGCCGGTGACCGTGCCCTGGGCTCCTGCGGCAGAGGTGCCGGAGCCGGTGGTCTGCCCCGTCGCCGACGTCACACCGGCAGCACCAGTGCCACGAGTGCCGGACCGGGAGCTGCCAGTGGCGAGTCCGGTGCCAACAGTCCCGTCGGCGGAGGCACCCCCCCGCGTGGCGGCGACGCCGTCGGACCGGGCGGCCGGCGACGACGCCGAGCCCCGGCCTGCAGCGGTGGCGCCCTGGGCTGTCGCGCCACCCACGCCCGCGAGGCCGGCGTCGGCGTGCGCAGCCGCATCCGGCGAGACCTCCGAGTCCCGGGCTTCGTCCCTGCGCCGTCGCTCGGCGGCGGACGAACGGGTGGATGCCCGCGCGTTCGCGGTCGCCGAGGCGGTCCGGCCGGCGCGATCGGCCTGAGCTTCGCGGCGCTCGGCCCGGTCTCCCCAGGCGTCGCGGACGTCGGCCCGGTCGGCCAGCTCCTGGAAGCGGTCGTCCGCCCGCACCCTGGCATCGTCGGCGCGGTTGCGGGCGTCGGCCGCTCGGTCGTAGGAACGCTCGGCCGCCTGCGTCCGGTCCTGAGCCGCGCGGTCCCGTGCCTCGTCGGTCGCCCGGCGGTCCGCCGTACGGTCGAGGTGCTCACGCAGGAGCGCGTGGAAGCCGTCCGCGGAGCGTCCCTCGGCCACCCGAGCGGGCGCGGAGGACGGTGCGGCGCCCCTCGAGGCGAGGGACGGGATGCTCACGACGCCTCCAGGAGGTGCTGGTAGCCGAGGACCGCAGGGACGTAGGCCTTCGTCTCCGGGTAGGGCGGGATGCCCTGGTAGCGGTGCACCGCGCCCGGACCGGCGTTGTAGGCAGCCAGCGCCTGGTCGGCGGACCCGAACTCGTTGATCAGGTTGCGCAGCATCCGGGCCGCACCGTCGACGGCCTGCGCAGGGTCGTCCGGGTCGACCCCGAGCGTGCGGGCGGTGCCCGGCATCAGCTGCATGAGGCCGCGCGCGCCGGCCGGGCTCACCGCGCGGGGGTTGTAGCCGGACTCTTGGTGGGCGACCGCGGCGAGCAGGCTGGCGGGGACGCCGTACTTCACCTGGGCGGACCGGAAGAGGGCGGAGTACGGCACCGTTGCCAGGCTGGTCGGCGCGGGACCGGTCGAGAAGCCGGCCGGGGTCGGCCGGGCCGGTCCGGAGAACGCGACGGCCTGCGCGCCGAGGGTGTGCGACGGCAGCACCCGACGGATCGCGCTCGGCTTCTCGTAGACGTCGCTGACCCGCACCGAGAGCCCGGGCCGCGGCGCCTCGATCATCTTCCCGGCGCCGACGTAGATCGCGATGTGGTGCACCGGGCTGCCGAACGCGAGCAGGTCCCCGGGCTGCGCCTCGGCCAGGCCCGCCACCGGGGTGCCGGCGCGTGCCTGCTGGTCGGCGACGCGGGGCAGGTCGATGCCGAACTTCTCGTAGACGGTCTGCACCAGGCCCGAGCAGTCCAGGCCCTTGGCGGGGTCGGTGCCGCCCCAGACGTAGGGCACGCCGAGGTACGTGCGGGCCTGGTCGACGACCGCCTGCCCGGTGGCGGAACCGGTGGGGGCTGCGGTGGTGCCGAGACCGTACGACGGGTCCGCCGCCGTGGCGCCGTCGAGGGCGTCGGCGAACGTGGCACCGGCTGCCGCCGCCTGTGTCGGCGGCGCCGCCGGGGCGACAGCCACCCCGCCGAGCGCGGCGAACTGGCCCTGCAGCTGCTGGATCCGCGCGGTCACGTCGGCGATGCTCATCGGGATCGTCCCTCCTCGGAGCGGGCGCGCAGCCACCCCTGGGCCGCGAGATCGTCGAGCTCGGCGGCCTCGCGGCGAGCCTGCTCGGCGGCGCGCTGCTCAGCGCGGCGCTCCAGCAGCAGGTCGGCGACGCGGAGTGCGGTGCGTTCGCGCTGCCAGCGGCCGCTGGCCTCCTCGGCGAGCAGCCGGCTGCCCTCCGCGCGGTCGGCGGCGAGGCCCGCCGCGGCGGCAAGCGTGGTGGTGTGCAGGACGTGCCGGTGGAAGTCGCCGACCGCCCCGGCCTCGAAGACGGGCACCTGCGCCACCCGCTGCGCGGCGGTCGACGCCTCGTCGGCGCGCTGCCGTGCTGCGGCCAGGGCCTGCTGCAGGCCGATCCTGCTGTCGCGCTCGCGGGCCCCGCGGACGCGTCGTACCGCCGCCAGCCCGCGGTCCTGGAGGTGGCTCATGCCGCACCCACCAGGTCGTGCAGGAGCCGCCAGGTCTCGTCACTGGGCGTGGGGTCCTCCACCGCCTGGCGCAGGAACCCGTCGATGCGCGGCATCAGCGCGATCGCCCGGTCCGCGTCCGGCGAGCTGCCCGCGGCGTAGGCGCCGATCTCGACGAGCTCGCGGACGTCGCGGTGCGCGGCCAGCAGCCGGCGCAGCGCGACGGCGTCCGCGCGCTGCTCCGGGGTGGTGACCGCGTTGACCACGCGGGAGATCGACTCGAGCACGTCGATGCTCGGGAAGTGGCCGCTGGTCGCCAGTCGCCGCGAGAGCACCACGTGGCCGTCGAGGATGCTGCGGGCGGTGTCGCCGATCGGGTCCTGCAGGTCGTCGCCCTCGACGAGGACCGTGTAGAGCCCGGTGATGCTGCCCGTTGCGCCCGGACCGGCGCGCTCGAGCAGCCGCGGCAGGAGGCCGAACACGCTGGGCGGGTAGCCGCGGGTGGCCGGCGGCTCGCCCGCGGCCAGCCCGATCTCGCGCTGGGCCATGGCGACGCGGGTGAGGCTGTCCATCATGAGTACGACGTCCTCGCCGGCGTCGCGGAACCACTCGGCGATCCGGGTCGCGACGAACGCAGCCCGCACCCGCTCCACCGGGGAGGCGTCGGAGGTCGCCAGGACCACGACCGAGCGGGCCAGGCCCTCGGGGCCGAGGTCGTTCTCGAGGAACTCGCGCACCTCGCGGCCACGCTCGCCGACCAGGGCGATCACCGACAGCCGGGCGTCGGTGCCGCGGGCGACCATCGACAGCAGGGTGGACTTGCCGACGCCGGAGCCGGCCATGATGCCGATGCGCTGACCGCGGCCGCAGGGCACCAGCGCGTCGAGGGCCCGCACGCCGAGGCCCACCTGGGTGTCCACGAGCCGGCGGTGCAGCGCGTTGGGAGCGGCGTTCTCGACCGGCACGTGCCGCAGGTGGCGCAGGCTCGCGCCGTCGTCCATCGGCCGGCCGAGCCCGTCGAGAACCCGGCCGAGCAGCTCCGCGCCGACCGGGACCGAGAGCGCGGCCCCGGTCGCGCGGACGCGTGCGCCCACCCGCAGGCCCCCGGTGGCGCGCAGCGGCAGGCAGACGGTGCCGTCTCCGGTGCTGGCGACCACCTCGGCGGGGACTGTGCGCTCACCCGCGGTGATCTCGAGGATCTCCCCGATCGCGGCATCCACGCCCCGGGCGAGCAGGTGCATGCCCCGGACCTCGACCAGTCGGCCGTAGGTGAGCGGCCTCGCGGCGGCCAGCGCCTCCTCGACGTGCAGCGTCCTCATCGGGTCAGCACCTGCCGGACGCGGGCCAGGGCCGCCTCGATGGTGGCGTCGACGACCTGCTCGTCCGTCTGCACGACGGTGTCGCCACGGCCGAGGGTCGGGTCGTCGACGAGGTGGACCGGGCGGTCGCCGAGCACGCTCGGGTCCAGCTGCACGCGGTCGGCGGGGTGGAGCCGGACGGTGACGGGTACGTCGAGCGGCAAGGAGGTCAGCGCCCGTCGGAGCGCGTCGGCGCCCGGGTCGGTGGCCAACTCCAGCTCGCGGCCGATGACCGCCTCGGCGATGTTCAGCGCGAGGGTCACCGCCTGCTCGGCGAGCCGGTCGCGGGTGCGACGTACCTCCGCCTCGGCGTCGTCGATCGCGCGGACGAGCGCCTTGGTGGCCGCCCGGTGCTCGGCGTGCGCGCGCTCCTGCTCGGCGGCGACGCGGGCGGCGAGCTCGGACTCCGCGGTGGCCACCCGGGCCTCGAACGCGCGGCGGCCCTCGGCCCAGCCGGCGGCGTAGCCCTGCGCCCGGGCGGCCGCCCGGGTCTGCTCGGCGAGCGCCGCGAGCGTGGACTCGGTGACCGGGTCCCCGAGGACCTCCCGGCTGCCGAGCCGGGTCCAGCGGCCCGAGCGCAGGTCGCCTGCGGGCGCCGGAGCGGCCACCCCGTCGGTGGGGAGGTCGCGCAGGACGACGCGGTCAGAGGACGTACTCGTCATCGCCGCCCCTCCTCAGCACGATCTCGCCGGCGTCCTCGAGGCGGCGGATGACCAGGATGATCTTCTGCTGGGCCTCCTCGACCTGGCGCAGCAGGACGGGACCGAGCAGGTCGACGTCCTCGAGCAGCGTGGTCGCCGCGCGCTCGGACATGTTCCTGGTGACCTTGAGCCGGACCTCGTCGGAGACGCCCTTGAGGGCCGTGGCCAGGTCGGTGGTCTCGACCTGACGCAGCACCTGCTGCATGTCGCGGTCCTCGAGCAGAGTGATGTCGTCGAACATGAACATCCGGCTCTTGATCTCCTCCGCCAGCGCGGGGTCGCGCTCCTGGAGGCCCTCGACGATGAGCCGCTCCGTGGTGCGGTCGGACCGGTTGATGATCTGGATGAGCGGGTCGAGGCCGCCGACGTTGGAGAAGTCCAGCGGCTGCAGCACCGAGGACATCTTGCGCTCCAGCACGCTCTCGAGCTTGGCGAGCACCTCCGGGGAGGTCCGGTCCATGACCGCGATCCGGTGCGCGACGTCGGCCTGCTGCCCCGGCTCGAGCGCGGAGAGCACCAGCGTCGCCTTGTCGCTGGGCAGGTGCGCGAGCACCACCGCGATCACCTGCGGGTGCTCCCCGGAGATGAACGACAGCAGCTGGCGCGGGTCGGCGCGGTGCAGGAACTGGAACGGCAGCTGCATCGCGGAGGCGGCCAGCCGGTTCATGATCGAGTCCGCCCGCTCGGCGCCGAGGGACTCCTCGAGCAGCGCCCGGGCGAAGCCGGGGCCGCCGCGCATGATGTTCAGCTGCGCGCTGGCCATGCTGCGGAACTCGCTGAGCACCGACTCGGTCTCGCCCGCGGTCAGCGACTCGAGCTGGGAGATCTCCGCCGACAGCGCCTCCACCTCGGCCTCGCGCAGGAAGGAGAGCACCTTGGCGGCGTTCTCCTGGCCGAGCTGGACCAGCAGGATCGCGGCCTTGCGGATGCCGTTGGCGGTCAGCGTGGTCGACATCAGCGCTCCGCCTCCACCAGCCAGCCGCGGAGCAGCTGGGCGACCTCTTCGGGCTGGCGCTCCACCATCGCGGCGATCTCGTCGCGGGCGGCCAGACGCAGCTCGCCGGCCGCGTCGGTGGCGGTCAGCTCGGGCTGGGCGGGCGGCGCCGGTACGGCGGCCACCGGCTCGGCCTGCCGGCGGATCTGCTCGACGACGTACGTCGTGGCCTGCTCGCGCAGCTGCTCGCGCTTGCGGTTGCGGCGCCAGGCGATGAGCAGGATCAGCGCGACGACCAGCAGCAGCCCGCCGGTCTTGGCGATCGACCACATCCGCGCCTGGCTCTCGGCCTTGTTCGCCGCGGCGAGCTCGGCGGCGGCCTGCTGCTGCGCGCTGTGGTCGAACGGCAGGGACGTGACCGTCACCGTGTCCCCGCGCTTGGGGTTGATGCCGAGGGCCGAGCTGACCAGCTTCTGCACCGCGGGGGCGTTCTTGCCGGTCGGGGAGGTGCTGTCCAGCACGATGCCGACGTGCAGCGCCTGCACGTTGCCCGGCGCCGCCTGCCGCTGCTCGACCACCTGGTCGACGGCGTTGTCGGAGGTGCGCTGGTTCTTCTGGTACTTGGTCGCCCCGCCGGGGATCGTGGACTGGTTGAGCTGGCCGTCGGGACCGACCACGCCGCCGGTGGTGGTGGCCGACGTACCGGGGCCCTTGTACTTCTCCGTGGTGCTGGTCGCGGTCAGCGGCACGGCCTTCGGGTTCGTGTAGTAGCGCGTGGTGTGGGTGACGGTCTGGTCGAAGTTCAGGTCCGCGGTCACCTGCACCGCGGACTTGCCCGTGCCCACCACCTTGTCGAGCATGCTCTCCACCGAGCCGGTCATCCGGTCCTCGAACGCCTTGACCTCCTGGTCCCGGCTGGTGGCGACGGAGTCGACCCCGTCACCGGCGGTCGAGAGCACGTTGCCGGCCGAGTCGGTGACCGTCACCTCCTTCGGGTTCAGGCCCTCGACGCTGGAGGCGACAAGGTGGACGATCGCCTGCACCTGCTCGGTGGTGAGGGTGACGCCGGGGTGGGTGGAGACCAGCACCGAGGCGGTGGTGGGCTGCTGGTCGGTTTGGAAGAGCTTCTCCTGCGGCATCGCGACGTGCACGACCGCGGTGTCCACCGCGTCGAGGGCCTCGATGGTCTTCTCCAGCTCGCCCTCGATCGCGCGCTTGTAGCTGGTCTGCTCCTGGAACTGCGAGGTCGACAGGCTCTGGCCGTCCAGCAGCGAGTAGCCGGTCGTGCTCGACGAGCTGGGCAGGCCCTGCCCGGACAGCTGGATGCGGGCGGCGTAGACGTCCTTCTGCGGGACCATGATCGTGTTGCCGCCGCCGGCCAGCTTGTACGGCGTGCCCTGCGCATCGAGCTTGTCGATGACCGCGGAGGCGTCGGCGGGCGCGAGGTTGGTGTAGAGCGGGGCGTACGACGGGGTCGCGGCCCAGCGGAACACCATGACCGCGGCCAGCAGCAGCGCCAGGCCGCCGATGACCGCGGTGGTCTTCTGGCCGGCGCTGAAGGAGGCGAACGTGCGCTGCAGCCCCAGCAGCCGGCCGGTGATCTGCTCGCGCATCAGATCGACATCCGCATGATCTCTTGGAAGGCCTCGAGGGCCTTGTTGCGCACGGCGGTGGTCAGCTGGGTGGCGACGCTGGCCTCGGTGGCGGCGATCGTGTAGTCGTGGATCGCGTTGAGGTCACCGGTGGCGGCCTGCACGGCGAGCTGCTCCTGCTGGGTGTGCAGGCCCTGGAGGTTCTGCAGGCCCTGGCTGAGCAGCTGGCCGAAGTCCGGGCCCTGCGCGGCGCCGGTCTGCTGCGTCGCGATAGCGGGGTCGATGCCTTGCACGCCGGCCAGGCCGTTGAGGCCCGTCGTACCTGCTGCGCCCGTGGCACCGGTCGCGCCGGTCGCGCCGGGGGCGCTCGTGGTGGGGAGCGTGGGCAGGGTCGGGGCGACCATCGGGGTGAAGCCGACGGGGTCGATGGCGGGGATGCTCATCAGTTCTTTCCGATCGAGAGGGCGCTGGCGTACACGTCCTGGGCGTTGCGGACCACCGACGCCTGCGCCTGGAAGCCGCGCTGGGCCATGATCAGCTGGCTCATCTGGCTGCCGAGGTCGATGTCGGGCATCCGCACGTAGCCGTTGGCGTCGGCCATCGGGTCGTCGGGCTGGTAGACGACGCGGCCGGTCGGGTCGCCGAGCGCGATCCCGGACAGGCCGACGCCCTGGCCGCTGAGCGGCTGCGCCATGGCGTACTGCGCCTGGAACGCCGAGCCGCTGGTGGGCCGGGCGGTGTTGACGTTGGCGATGTTGTAGGACAGGCAGTCCAGCCAGGTCTGGTGGAAGTTCATGCCGGTGCCGGCGATGTTGAGCATGTCGAACGCGCCCATCACATGCCTCCGATCGCGGTGGTGACCAGGCCGAAGCGGTCGCCGACCGCCCGGGAGAGCAGCTGGTAGCGGAACGTCGCCTGCACCGCGGTCATCTCCTCGGTGCCGAGATCGACGTTGTTGCCGGTCGCGCTCGGCGGGCCGCTCGTGGGGAGCACACTGGCGAGGCTCGCGTCGCCCAGTCCGCTCGTGTCGAGGGTGCCGGTGTCCAGCGCCGCGCGCAGGGAGTCCTCGAAGTCGACCCGCGACGCGGTGAAGTGCGGCGTGTCGACGTTGGCGATGTTGTCCGCGGTGACCTTCTGGCGCAGCGCGAGGCCGTCGAGCGCGGTCGCGAGCGCAGCGGTGACCGGGTCGGACGCAGGGATCGACATGGGAAGAGCGACGTCTCCGTGGTGAGGTGCGTGGCGCCGATCCGTGGCGAGGTGGGTGAGCGATCCCTGCTCGAGGTTGCCTTCGGCACCCGACGGTGCGACCTGAGAACTTTTCGCCGAGCCGGCGCCCCGGTGGTCGAGGAGGGCGCCCAGCGCCGGTCTCGAGACCACTCCCCGGTGGTCGAGCCCGTCGAGCCCTCAGGCAGTCAGATCCACATACACCGGCCGCGCCGCCTGCCGCGCGCCGGAAAGCCCGCTGAGCTTGTCGTGCAGCTCCAGCTGCCGTCGCGTGCCGGTAAGCGCCGCGGCGGTCGCGGCGATGACGGTCCGCTGGCGCTCGAGCAGCGCGCCGGCGCGGTCGACCAGCTCGGTCGGGAGGGGCCCGGGGATGGTCGGCGGAGTCCACGCGGGGACCTTCGCCTCCTCGTGACCGGCCGCCAACAGCCGCTCGGCCGCATCGAGGGTCAGCTCGAGCTCGTCGAGCGCCTCGACCCAGGCGCCGCGCCAGTCGGCCGTCTCCACGGCTGGCTCAGCCCGCGGCCGCGACGAGGGCCGCTTCGCGCCAGGTCTCGGCGAGCGGCTCGACGATCGTCAGGCAGTCCTGGGTGACAGTGATGTCTCGCGAGGTGTTCGCCTTGATCAGCTGGCTGTAGAGCCAGGTGTAGAGGTCGGCCAGCTGCTGGGCGCCCTCCCAGACGTCCAGCCGCAGCGAGGACCTGAGCTCGAGGACGATCTCCTGCGCGTGGAGCAGGTTGGTGCTGGCGGTGGCGTGGTCGCCGGCCTCCTGGGCCGCGGCGGCGCGCCGTACGTCGAGCACGAGCCGGTCGTAGAGCATGACGAGCAGCCGCTCGGGACTCGCGGTGGCGACGCTCTGGTTGAGGTAGTTCTGCGCGTAGTTCATCGGATTCCTCTCAGCCGCCCATCTTCGGCAGCGAGCTGATCTGGCCGGAGAGCCAGGAGGCTTGGTCCTGGAGCTTGCCGAGCGCGACCTCGAGCGCGGCGTACTGCCGCTGCAGTGACTCCTGCTTCGTCTGGAGCCGTACGTCCCAGTCGGAGATCCGGTCGTTCATGTCATCGATGCTGGACTTGCGACCGTTGATGGTTGTAGTCACGGAGCCGACGGTTGCGTCGCTGGCCCGCTGGGCCAACGCCTCGAGCTTCGCGGCGATCCCTTGGTGGTAGGTCACCGTGCCGGACGCGCCGGCGCTTGTGGTCAACGACAATCCGTCGACGCGTGAGCCGGAGGCACCGACGAGGATGCTGCCGGTGACGGTCGCGGCCATGCCGTCGATGGTGCCTGCCGTTGCGTCCACCGCGTAGCTACCCGGCTGAGTGCGCCAGGTCGCGCTGTTGAGTTCGACCGTGCCGGTTCCCGAGTAGGTGGCGGTGCCGGCGAACTTTGCCGCGGTGCCAGTCGGGTCGGCGTTATAGGCGTCGGTGAACTTGCCCGCGTCGAAGACCAGGTGGCCGGTCTTGTCGGTCTGGATGCCCACCGACGCCAGCGACTGGCCGTCCACGCCGCTGGTGACCGAGGAGAGCAGTTGGTCTCGGACGTCACGCAACGTCGCGTCACCGCTGAGGATGCCCGCGGCCGAGGCGTCGGTCTTGTAGGCGGTCAGGCTGTCGATGTCGTCGAGGGTCGCGTTCACCGCATCGACCATCGACTTCACCTTGTCCGACAGTGACTGCGGGTCACGACTGACCGTGATCGTGGCGGTCGTCGGGGTCGCCCCCCCGACGGCGCCCGATCCGAGAGTGACAGCGACCCCAGGCATCAGGTCGGTGAACGTGTTGGACGCCGAGGTGATGGTGTCGGGGCCGACCGTGATCTTCGCGTCCTGACCGGCTGTCGCGGTCCCGCTGATCGCCAGCGCGTTGCCGGCGGAGTCGGTGAGCGTGAAGTCGGACGCACCGCCGGTGGCCGTCGCGCTCACTGACAGCCGGTAGTGGGTGGCATCGACCTTCACCAGGCTGGCGGTGACGCCGTTGTTGGACGAGTTGAGGGCGTTCACCAGCCCCTGGACGCTGCCGTCTCCGGTGTTGATGGAAACCGCCGTGCCGCCGTGCAAGGACAGCATGACGGTGTTGGAGCCGTTGGACGTGACCATGTCCGTGGTGGCGTGGAGGCCGTAGTCCATGGAGTACGACGTCGCGCGCTGCACCACAGTGAGGGACAGGGAGGCGGGAACTGCTCCCGAGCCGGCGGTGACAGTGACCGCCGTGTTGTCGGTGGTCGCCTTGCTCGGCGACCAGCTGCTCAGCTTGGCGAGCTCGGCGGCTTTGCCGGCGATGCTCTGCAGCTTGGAGTTGACCGTCTGGAGAGAGGTGACCTGCTTCTGGAAGTCCGAGACGCGGCTCTTGAGGTTGGTCTGCGGCTGTGCCTCGATCTGCATCAGCTGGCTGATGATCGTGGCGGTGTCGAGTCCGCTGACCAGCCCGCTGACACTGGTGTTGGCCACCGTCATCTCCTCGCTGGAACTGTTCAGGTGCTCGGTGGGGGCGGGACTCGTCGTCCCGCCCCCACCGGAGCGGGTGTGGCGACGGCCGCTGAATCAGCCGTCAACATCAATCAGCGCAGGAGCTGCAGAACGCCCTGCGAGCTCTGGTTGGCCTGGGCGAGCATCGCGGTGCCGGCCTGGGACAGGATCTGCGCCCGGGTGAACTGGGTCATCTCCTGCGCCATGTCGGTGTCGCGAATCCGGCTCTCGGAAGCGGACAGGTTCTCCACCGCGACGTTGAGGTTGTTCACGGTGTGCTCGAACCGGTTCTGGAAGGCACCGAGGTTCGCACGCGTGGTCGAGACGGTCTTGATCGCATCGTCGATCTTGGTGATCGCGACAGACGCACCGGACGCCTGCGTGAACCCGACCTGAACCGCGTCAACCTCGGCCTGGTCGATGGACCCGTTGCCGTTCGAGTCCGAAGGTCCGGTGCCGGTGAAGGTCAGTCCGGCAGCACTCGGGGCAGCCACCGTCACAGCACCACTGCCGAACTTGGCATCCACCGCGTCCTGGACGGCCTGGAGGCGGGCGGCCGCGTCGGACCCCGAGGCGAACTTGACGGTGGAGAGGTCCAGGCTCTTGTCGCCGTAGGAGAAGGTGCCGTTGAGCCCGTCGAAGCTCTCAGACTTGGTGAAGTCCGTGCTCCCACCCACCGTCACCACACCAGCGGTCGGCGTGCTGTCGGCCGAAGTGGTGACCACGCCGGCGATACCGGCGTTCACGGTGGTGACGTCGACTCCGTCGACCCCGAGTCCGGCAGCGTCCATCCCCTTGGTCGGGGATCCGATGGCCACCGAGATGGTCTCGCCGGAGTTGGCGCCCACCTGGAAGGCCTTGTTGAAGTTGCCGTCGAGCAGCTTCGTCCCGTTGAACTGGGTGGTGTCGGCGATCCGGGTCAGCTCGTCCTTGAGCTGGCTCATCTCGGACTGGATGTTGTCCTTCGCGTCGTCGTTCAGGCCACCGTCGTTGGAGGCCTGCACCGACAGGTCGCGCATGCGCTGCAGGATCGAGTGCGTCTCGGTCAACGCACCGTCAGCCGTCTGCACGACCGAGATGCCGTCCTGGGTGTTGCGCACTGCGACCTTGAGCCCACCGATCTGCGAGCGCAGGCCCTCGGAGATGGACAGGCCGGCGGCGTCGTCGGCGGCCCGGTTGATGCGGAAGCCGCTGGACAGCTTCTCCAGCGACTTCGCCATCTGCCCGTCGGTGACGGACAGGTTGCGGTACGCGTTCATCGCCGCGATGTTCTGGTTGATACGAAGACCCATGATGAGTTCCTCCCTGAGTGGGTCGAGCAGGCCCGTCCATGGGCCTCGATGCGGTGGGTATCGGCCGGGCGGCGCCCGACCTGAGGGGTTTCCGGGATACCGGAGAGCCGGGGAAGCAGGACCCCGGCTCAGGTCACGCCGGATGCGTGACCGGGTAAGGGGTGGAGAGCCGCGCGGCGAAGGTGCGGTGCGCGGCGACACCGGCGTAGTACGCCTCCTTGCGCTTGGCGACGCAGCCGTTCGGCCGGGCGTGCACCTCCTTGCGCTCCGGGTCGAGGGCCGCGGTCAGCGCTCCGCGCATCAGGCCGACGGCCTCGGCGCGCAGCTGCGAGACGCGCGACTCGGTGACGCCGAGCTCGGCGGCGATGTCCGCCATCGGCAGACCCTGGAAGAAGTACTTCTCCACGACGACGCGCAGGCGGTCGGGCAGCTGGGTGACGGCGTCGTGCAGGTAGGACACCTTCTCCCGCTGCTCGAGTACGTCGACCGGGCTGATCCCCGAGGCCGGCAGCAGCTCGTCCGCCGTACCCTCCTCGAACCCGTCCAGCGACGCGACCGACGCGCGCGCGACGTCGTCGCGGTGCGACTGGAGCTCGGCCACGCCGATGCCCATCACCTGTGCGACCTCGGCATCGGAGGGCACCCGGCCGAGGGTGACCGCCAGCTTGTTGCGGGTGTCCTCGACCTGGCGGGCGCGGCGGCGCACGGAGCGGCTGGCCCAGTCCAGGCTGCGCAGCTCGTCCACGATCGCGCCCCGGATGCGGGTCGCGGCGTAGCCCGAGAAGGTCACTCCGCGATCGGGGTCGAACGCGTTGGCCGCCTGCACCAGCGCGAGCATCCCGGCCGACATCAGGTCGTCGCGGGACACGTGGGCCGGCACGCGGCCGAGCATCTCGCGGACGATGTGGCCGACCAGGGGAAGCGCCTCGCGGACCAGGGTGTGCGCCGGGGTCTGGGGCGTGGTCGAGAAGATCTGCACGGAGTGAACGTCGGTGTCGTGTACGCCGTACTGGAGGGCCCGGCACAGATCTCCCCCGAAACGACCAAATCGGACATAGCCCATCCGGGCTAGACCGGTGCCATCCGTTCGGTCACGCGCACTGGGGAGGCTTTACCGGATTCTGCTCAACCTGCCTCGGTGCGTGCCGATAGCCATGCCACGCACGGACCGGAAGAGGAGTGGCGCACATGCCGATGGAGGACCTCTCGTCGCTGTTGTGGCGCGAGCGCGAGCTTCTCGAGAAGCTGCTCTACAAGCTCGACGTCGAGCAGCTCGTGCTGGCCGGAGGCCGGACCCAGTGGTTGGCCAGCGCCGCGCGCGAGATCGATGAGGTGCTCGCCCGCATCCGTGACCTCGAGCTGCTGCGCGCGATCGAGCTGGACGAGGTGGCCGACGAACTCGGGCTCGAGCCGGGCCCCAGCCTGCACGAGATCGCCGACCGCTGCGAGGAGCCGTGGAAGAGCATCTGGCTCGACCACCGGGAGGCCTTCACCACCGTCGCCGCCTCCATCACCCAGCTGTCCGTGAGCAACCGGGAGCTGCTCACCGCCGGCTACCAGGCCGCGCAGGCCACCTTGCTCTCCCTGTCCGAAGGGGCGGTGACGTACGGCGCCGACGGGGCCGTCGCCACCGACCGTCGCACCAGCCTCGTCGACCGGAGCCTGTGACATGCCCGGCACCTTCTCGTCCCTCGGCACCGCATTGTCGGCGCTGCGCTACAACCAGGTCGCGATGGACGTGGCCAGCGGCAACGTGGCGAACGTCGGCACCCCCGGCTACGCCCGCCGCCAGGTCGTCGGGCAGGCCACCGGCGCGCCGGCCGCACCCGCACTCTGGTCGCGTTGGCAGGGCGCCGGGGACGGGGTCGAGGCCGGACCGGTGACCCGCATGGTCGACCCGCTGCTGGACGCCCGGGTCCGCACCGAGCACGCGAGCGGCTCCTTCCTCGACACCCAGTCCGCGGCCCTGGTCCGCTTCGAGACCACGCTCAACGAGCCCGGCGAGAACGGCATCGCCGCCGCCATGGCGAACTTCAAGGCCGGTTGGCAGGACGTCGCGAACAACCCGAACGACGGCGCCGCCCGCTCCCAGCTCATCGCCCGCGCGAACACGCTGGCCACCGCCCTCAACGGCCAGTCCCGCGCGGTGAGCACCGAGTGGGACGACCAGGGCAAGCGACTGTCCGCGCTGGCCACCGAGGTGACGCAGACCGCCCAGTCGCTCGACCGGCTCAACGACGGCCTGCGCACCGCCTACGTCGCGGGCACCGACGCGGGGAACCTGCTCGACCAGCGCGACCAGCTGGCGCTGCGGCTGTCCGAGCTCACTGGCGCCGGCGTGACGATCAACGACGACACCACGCTCGCGGTCAAGGTCGGCAGCAGCACGCTCGTCGACGGCAGCGGGAAGAACGACCCACTGGCGATGACCGTGAGCGCCGGTGGCGCGACCAGCGCGACGGACGCCGTCGGTGGAGCCGCCGTCCGCGTGACCCTGGGCAGTGGGGGCACCGCGGAGTCCTTCGACTCCCTGGAGGGGTCCGTCGGCGGCACGCTCCAGCTGATGAACCACGACCTGCCCAGCTTCCTGAAGCAGCTCGACGTCGTCGCCGACGACCTGGCCAAGGACGTCAATGCCCAGCAAGGCAAGGGATCGGACCTGAACAGCGGGGCTGGTACGGCGATGTTCGTCGCAACCGGCACCGGCGGCGCGATCACTGCCGCCAGCATCGGCGTCGCGCCCGGCTTCACCCCCGACAAGGTGGCAGCGGCCGCGCAAGGTGCCGGCCTCTACGACAACACCAACGCCCTGGACACCGCCGCTCTCGACATGGGCGACGAGGCGTACCGCTCGCTGGTCACCGACTTCGGCGTCACCGTCTCCAAGAGCAAGCAGCTCGCGAGCAACCAGCAGACGCTGGTCGCGCAGGTCGACGCCTCGCGCGAGTCGCTGTCGGGCATCAGCGTGGACGAGGAGATGGTGAACCTGCTCGCGGCGCAGAAGGGCTACGCGGGCGCGGCCCGCGTGATGACCGCGGTCGACGAGATGCTCGACACCCTGATCAACCGGACCGGATTGGTGGGCCGATGACCACACGGATCACCCAGCGGCTGATGGTGCAGCACTCGCTCACCTCGCTGCAGCGCGGCATGGGCCGGCTCTCCGACACGCAGGAGAAGCTCTCCACCGGCCGGCAGATCAACCGCCCGTCGGACTCGCCCACCGGCACCAACGACGCGATGCGGATGCGCGCGCAGATCGCCGCCGACGCCCAGCACGCCCGCAACGCGCAGGACGGGCTGGCCTGGATGGGCACCACCGACTCCACCATGCAGTCGATGCTCGACCAGGTGCGCCGGGCGCGCGGTCTGCTGGTGCAGGCATCCTCGACCGGAAGCAACGGTCCCGACGCGCTTGCCGCGATCGGATCGGAGCTCGGCCAGATCAAGGAGTCCCTGTTCAGCCTTGCCAACACCCAGCACCTCGGCCGTCCGATCTTCGGCGGTACGACGGGCAGCAAGACGGCGTACTCGCAGGACGCCACGGGAGCTGTCACGTTCGACGGCGACACTGGCGAGGTCAAGCGGCAGATCGGCACCGGCGTGACCGTCGCGATCAACGTGGCGGGCAGCCAGGCCTTCGCGGGCAGCAACGGCGACGATCTCTTCAAGGTGCTCAACGACGCGATCCAGCAGCTGAGCAACGGAACCAGCGTGAGCGGCAACCTCGACCGGCTCGACTCGGTCTCCGCGAACATGAAGACCTCGCTGGCCGACCTCGGCGCCCGTTATGGTCGGGTCCAGGACGCCCAGACCAGGCTCGCCAGCACCACCCTCGACAACAAGGCCGCGCTCTCCGGCATCGAGAACGTCGACCTCGCCGAGGCCACCATGAACCTGCAGCTCCAGGAGGTCGCCTACCAGGCGTCGCTCGGAGCAACCGCCCGTGTCCTGCAGCCCTCCCTCGTGGACTTCCTGAAGTGAGCACCCGATGACCACCATGACCGTCCAGCCCCAGGAGACAGACCCGGTGTCCGAAGACCTGCCCGTCCTCGAGATGGTCCGGCCGATGGTCGGCTTCCCCGAGCAGCGCCGCTTCGCGCTGGCCCGCCTCGACGGCGAGGGCGTGATCTGCGACCTGCGCTGCCTGGACGAGGAGCTGAGCTTCGTCGTCGTACCGCCGGCCATGTTCTTCGACGACTACGCCCCCGAGGTCGACGACGAGCTGGTCGAGGAGCTCGGCGCGCAGAGCGAGGAGGACCTGCTCGTCCTCTCCGTGGTGACCCTCGGAGCGGACCCGCGCGACGCCACCGTGAACCTGATGGCGCCGGTGATCATCAACCACCGCACCCGTCGGGCGGCCCAGATCGTGCTGGACGACGTCACCCTCCCACTGCGCGCGCCGCTGACCCCGGCTCGGCGCACCACCGCCTGACAGGCGACACTGGGGGACGCCAACCGTCGCGTCCGACAGGAGTGAGCAGATGCTGGTGCTGAGCCGCCGCGTGGGCGAGAGCGTGGTCATCGGCGACGACGTGGTCGTCACCGTGCTCGAGGTCCGGGGCGACGTCATCCGCGTCGGCGTGGACGCGCCGCGGCACGTACAGGTACGGCGCCAGGAGCTGCTCGCCGAGCTCGAGCAGACGAACCGGGCCGCCGCGTCGCCGAGCGCGGACGCGGTCGCCGGCCTGTCGAAGCTGGTGTCGCGCGAGAAGCGCGAGCAGGAGCCCCCCGCCGACTCCTGACCCGAGGGGTACCCACACCGCCCCCAAACTCCGCGGCGGTGGCCAGAGAATGAGCGCCGCCGCGCGGCAACGCGCAGTTATCGACCACCCGCGTATCGACCGCCCGGGCGGGCGGACCGCTGTCCCGGCCGACGTCTGCCCGGCCGGGCCCTCAGCAGGCCGCACCGAGGGGTCACGAACGCCGCGACACGCCGGCCAGATGCCCAAGTAGATGGCCCCCTCGACGGATGGGGCGGGCGCGCCGGGGCGAAGGTCCTGAATCGACGGGACGTTCGGTGGAGCGGCACGGGCACTTGTCCTGATGTTGCCGTGATATCCGCGCAAGACGATGCAAGTACGGCATGGGCTCTCGATGGGGGCATCCGGAGCCCCGCCGTACAGCAGGGACAGGCGGGGCGCGCTTGCAGGCCCAGGGGAACGCGTACCCGTAGGCACACGCGCGGTCCGGGGGGATCCGATGACACGCAGCAGCAGGAACTACCAGCAGACCCATGCCCGCATGCGGCCGAGGAGCCGCCGGGCCGGCCACCGCGGAACAACGCCACGGCGCTGGTCGTGGCTGAGGATCGCCCTCACCCTGGCGATGAGCGTGCTCGTTCTGCCGTTCCTGGGCGCTCCCGTGGAGGCGCAGGGTGGCGACCCGCCCAAGCCGGCCTGCCAGCAGAGCGGCGGCCAGGTCGACTCGTTCAAGCAGCGAGCCACTGAGACGGGCGATTGGCAGGAAGGGAACATCACCACGGGCCTGTTCGAGGGCGGCTACGTGTGGGAGAAGGTCGAGCTCAGCAATCTCGCCCCCGGACCGCACGAGATCGTTCTCGACTACACCTACCAATGGAAGACCGCGTACGCGTTCGACTACCTGAACCAGCTCTCGTTGACGCCAGGAACCGCCATCGACGTCACACTCGCGACCCTTTCGAGCCAGGAGAGCAACCCGAACGAGGTGGTGAAGCGGACCACCCTCACCTGGGAGCAACCCGCGGGCACCCGCACACAGACGATCGTCTTCGCCGCCCACCTGGCCTCCGAGGATCAGTACGGCGCCGGCAACGGAGCGGCGAGCATCCCGGGCTCGTCGTTCCACCTGACCCTGCAGACCCTCGACTGCAAGAACATCGGCGGAAGGACCAATCAGGTCAAGGTCGACATGCCGACGCCGCCACAGCCCGAGCTCGGTTCTCTCACCGCGAAGAAGGTCGACGCCGCAACGGATGCGCCCATCGACACCGCGACGTTCCAGCTCTGGAAGGACGTCAACGGTGACACCACGCTCGACAACGGCGACACCAAGATGGGCCCGACGAAGACCACCAGCGACGGCATCGTGAAGTGGGGCGACCTAGCGTACGGGACATACCTCGTCGAGGAGACCGTCGCGCCGACCGGCTACACGCTGCCCAGCCCCGCCTACCAGGCCGTCACCGTGAACCAGCCTTCGACGACGCTCACCTTCCGCGACACCAAGATGCCCGCACCCGTGAAGGCCAAGGTCACGGTGACCAAGGTCGACGACGCCACCGGCAAGGCGATCGACACCGCGACGTTCCAGCTCTGGAAGGACGTCAACGGTGACACCACGCTCGACAACGGCGACACCAAGATGGGCCCGACGAAGACCACCAGCGACGGCATCGTGAAGTGGGGCGACCTGGCCTACGGGACATACCTCGTCGAGGAGACCGTCGCGCCGGCCGGCTACACGCTGCCCAGCCCCGCCTACCAGGCCGTCACCGTGAACCAGCCTTCGACGACGCTCACCTTCCGCGACACCAAGAAGCCGGCGCCGGTCACGGGCAGCATCACGGTCCGCAAGCACGCCGGTACGACGAGCGGTGCGCTGATCGACACCGCGACGTTCCAGCTCTGGAACGACGTCAACGGCAACGGCACCCTCGAGCCGGCCGTCGACACCTTGGCCGGCGTGGAGAAGTCGACCAGCCAAGGCACCGCCACCTGGACCGAGCTGCCCTACGGGAAGTACCTCGTCCAGGAGACCGCGGCCCCGGCCGGCTACACGCTGCCGAGCCCGGCCTACCAGGCCACCGCCGTGGGTGGCGCCGTCACCCTCGACTTCGTCGACCAGCCGAAGGTCGTGCCGCCGCCGGTGTCGCCGAGGATCGACCTGCAGGTGCGCAAGCACGCCGGGACGGCGAGCGGCACGCTGATCGACACCGCGACGTTCCAGCTCTGGAACGATGTGGACCGCAACGGCGCGCTCGACCAGGCGGTCGACAGCAAGGCCGGCGCGGCGGTGTCCACCAGCGGTGGCAGCTACACGTGGCACGCCCTCACGCCGGGCGACTACCTGGTCGAGGAGACCGCGGCTCCGGACGGCTACACGCTGCCCGCCCCGGCGTACCAGGGGGTCGGCCTGACGGCGGCCCAGGCCGGCAGCACGGTCACGCTCGACTTCGTCGACCAGCCGGTCCCCGTGCCGGTGCAGACCGTGAACCTGCAGGTGCGCAAGCACGCCGGGTCGCTCACCGGCACGCTCATCGACACCGCGACGTACCAGCTGTGGACCGACGAGGACGGCAACGGCCGGCTCGACCACGCGGTCGACACCAAGGTCGGCACCGCGGTGCGCACCAGCGGCGGCACCTACACCTGGACCGACCTGGCGACCGGCACCTACCTGGTGCAGGAGACCAAGGCGCCCCAGGGCTACACGCTGCCGAGTCCGCGCTACCAGGCGGTGACGCTTGCTGCCGCCGACCTCGGGACCACGGTGAGAGTGGACTTCGCGGACGCGGAGGTCGCCGGCGTCGAGGTGGTCCGGCCGCCGGCCGCTCCGGCGGCGGGCCACGCGGTCACCGGCCCGTCGTACGCCGGGGTCCAGGTGCTGCCCCAGACCGGGCCACGGGAGCGCAACGAGCTCCTCGGGCTGTTGGGTGTGGCGTCCCTGGCTCTCGGTGGCGCGCTCCTGCTGAGCAGCAGGCGGCGAGGTGCGCAGCGCTGAGGCCAGGCGCGGGGGCGTCCGGGACACCGGGCGCCCCTGCGGTGCGCACCACATCGAAGCAGCCTTCCCGGGACACCCGGACGCAGATACGGTCGAGACAGAGGACGACGTGAGGGAGACCGGATGACCGACACCAGCGAGCGCACGGGTACGACGGTCGGCGGCCGTCCCCTCGACGACGAGCAGCTGCGCCGCATCGACGCCTGGTGGCGCGCGGCGAACTACCTGTCCGTCGGACAGATCTACCTGATGGACAACCCGCTGCTGCGCGAGCCGCTCAAGCCCGAGGACGTCAAGCCGCGGCTGCTCGGCCACTGGGGCACCACCCCGGGGCTGAACTTCGTCTACGCCCACCTCAACCGCGCGATCATGCAGCGCGACCTGGACATGATGTACGTCATCGGCCCCGGGCACGGCGGTCCCGGCATCGTCGCCTCGACGTGGCTGGAGGGCACCTACAGCGAGGTGTACCCCAACATCAGCCTCGACGAGGAGGGCATGCACCGGCTGTTCACGCAGTTCTCCTTCCCCGGCGGCATCCCCAGCCACGTCGCCCCGGAGACACCCGGCTCGATCCACGAGGGCGGCGAGCTCGGCTACTCGATCTCGCACGCGTTCGGTGCGGCCTTCGACAACCCCGACCTGGTCGTCGCGACGGTCGTCGGCGACGGCGAGGCGGAGACCGGCCCGCTGGCCACGAGCTGGCACTCGAACAAGTTCCTCGACCCGCGCCGCGACGGCGCGGTGCTGCCGATCCTGCACCTCAACGGCTACAAGATCGCCAACCCGACCGTGCTGGCCCGCATCGAGCCCGACGAGCTCGACGCGTTGCTGCGCGGCTACGGGTGGACGCCGTACGTCGTGGAGGGATCCGACCCCGCGCAGATGCACCAGGCGTTCGCGGCCACCCTCGACCGCTGCCTCGACGACATCCGCGCGATCCAGGACGAGGCCCGCGGGGCGGCGAGCACGCCGGAGCGCCGGCCGTGGCCGATGATCGTGCTGCGCTCCCCGAAGGGCTGGACCGGCCCGAAGGAGCTCGACGGGCAGAAGGTCGAGGGCTACTGGCGCTCCCACCAGGTGCCGTTCGCCGACGCGCGCACCGACGAGCAGCACCGGGTCGTGCTCGAGCAGTGGATGAAGAGCTACCGGCCTGAGGAGCTGTTCGACGCCACCGGCGCGCCGGTGCCCGAGATCCGCGACCTGCACCCGGCGGGCGAGCGCCGGATGAGCGCGAACCCGCACAGCAACGGCGGCCTGCTGCTGCGCGACCTGCGGATGCCTGACTTCCGTGACTACGCCGTAACGGTGGACGCGCCCGGGACCGGTGCGGTGGAGTCCACGCGGGTCCTCGGCCGGTTCCTGCGCGACGTGATGGCGGCCAACATGGACAGCTTCCGGATGTTCGCCCCGGACGAGAACAGCTCCAACCGGCTCCAGGACGTCCTCGAGGTCACCAACCGCACCTGGAACGCCGAGACCCTCCCGTACGACGACCACCTGTCCGTCGACGGCCGGGTGATGGAGATCCTCTCCGAGCACACCTGCGAGGGCTGGCTCGAGGGGTACCTGCTCACCGGCCGGCACGGGCTGTTCTCGTGCTACGAGGCGTTCATCCACATCATCGACTCGATGTTCAACCAGCACGCGAAGTGGCTGAAGACCACCGACGACATCTCCTGGCGGCGGCCGATCGCCTCGCTGAACTACCTGCTGACCTCGCACGTGTGGCGGCAGGACCACAACGGCTTCTCCCACCAGGACCCGGGGTTCATCGACCACGTGGTCAACAAGAAGGCCGACGTGATCCGGGTGTACCTGCCGCCGGACGCCAACTGCCTGCTGTCGGTGGCCGACCACTGCCTGCGCAGCCGGCAGTACGTCAACGTGATCGTCGCGGGCAAGCAGCCCGAGCTGCAGTACCTCTCGATGGACGAGGCGATCGTGCACTGCACGAAGGGCATCGGCATCTGGGAGTTCGCCAGCAGCAGCCGCGGCGAGGAGCCGGACGCGGTCATCGGCTGCGCCGGCGACGTGCCGACCATGGAGGCGCTCGCCGCCGTCGAGCTGCTGCGCGGGTTCTTCCCCGACATCAAGCTGCGGTTCGTCAACGTGGTGGACCTGATGCGGCTGCAGGACGACCGGGAGCACCCGCACGGCCTGTCCAGCGCGGACTTCGACGCACTGTTCACCCGCGACCGGCCGGTCATCTTCGCCTACCACGGCTACCCGTGGCTGATCCACCGGCTGACCTACCGGCGCACCAACCACGACAACATCCACGTGCGCGGCTACAAGGAGGAGGGCACCACCACGACGCCGTTCGACATGACCGTGGTCAACCAGGTCGACCGCTACGACCTCGCGATGGACGTGATCGACCGGGTGCCGCGGCTGCAGGCCACCTCCGGCTATCGCCCGGGAGTGCCTGAAGAACAAGCTGATCGAGCACAAGATCTACATCCGCACGCACGGCGAGGACATGCCCGAGGTGCGCGACTGGCAGTGGAGCGGCGGCGGCGGGCCGCAGGTGCAGACCTCGACGCCGGAGCGGAACGCCCCGGAGGACTGAGCACCTGCTGGGTGCTTAACAGGGTATGTCGCGAAACTGCCGCTCCCCTCGTGTAACTCCGCGAGGGGAGCGGCAGTTCTGTGCGGGAAGTACGGCGCCCGCGCCCACCGGGTCCCACGACGCACCGCCCGCGGGCCCGTACGACGCGCCACGCCGGCGTCCGCACGCGGGCAATCGGGCCAGCACGACCTCGCCGCCGGGGCCGTACAGCGCGCCGCGGACCGCACCCGGCCACGCCCGCCGCCGCAGCCGCAGCGGGCGATCAGGCCAGCACGACCTCGCCGACGGGCATCTCGGGCAGGTCGCGCCCGAGCAGCACGTCGGTCGGGTTGGTCAGGCAGCGGATCGAGCCGCCGGCCTTGTGGAACTCCGAGACGTCGACCAGCACGATCTCGAAGTCCCACTCCTCGAGCTGCGCGCGGACCCGGCCGGGGCAGGTGGGCATCAGCACGGTGCGGCCCACGACGATCGAGTTGGCGCAGAAGGTCAGCGCCTCCTCCTCGCTCAGCACCAGCGGCTCGGGGACCAGAGCGAGCGCGGCGGCCGCGGACGCCTCGTCGAAGGCGGACGGCGCGACCATCGCGTGGGTGTCGTCGAGCGGGCAGAAGGCCAGGTCGAGGTGGTACATCCCCGGGTGCGTGATCCGCAGTCCCCGCACCCGGACGCTCAGGTCGGTGGCGAGGTGCTTGAGCGCCAGCTCCTCGGTGCGCGGTCCGTAGCCGGCCACCAGCCCGTCGCGGTAGGCGAAGTGGTCGCCCGCCTCGAGGTGGGCGCCGACGCCGTCACGTCCGACGTACGTGGTGCTGAAGCCGCGCTGGGCGAACCAGGGAGCGGCGGTCAGCGTCTCCATCCGGCGCTCGGCGTAGCGCATGTGCGAGAGCACCACGTGGTCCTCGCCCGGCCGGTTGACGACCAGGCCGAGGTTCATCGCGTAGACCATGTCGGGAGCGTCGGGGCGCTGCGGGAGCACCTCCACCTCCGCGCCCGCCGCCCGGATCGCCTCGACCAGGGCCAGCCACTGCTCACGCGCGCGCACCGGATCCGGCTGGTCGGCCGGGTCCATGAAGGGGTTGATCGCGTAGTCGACCCGGAAGTGGTTCGGCTCCACCATCAGGTACCGGTGACCCCACTGCAGCTGCTGACCCATCTCTCTCCCTCCCACCCGCGTGCCGGACGGGCTCTCGCCGCCCCGGCAGTTGGCGTCTGATTGTCGGACAATCTGACTGACGAGAGTCCAGTGTGAGACACGGGGTGGGCGTTGGTCAACTCGTTGTCGGACAATCGGCGGCATGGCGCGCAGCACCGACCCCGCAGCGACGGGTCCCGCAGGCGGGGCGGGGCCGTTCGGCTCGCTGTCGCTGGAGCACTCCTCGACCGTGGACCGGGTCGTGGAGGAGCTGCGCCGCGCGCTGTTCGACGGCGAGGTGGCCGCCGGCACCCCGCTGCGCGAGGTGGCGCTGGCCGACGCGATGGGGGTGTCGCGCTCGACGATCCGCGAGGCTCTCGCGGTGCTCGTCGCCGAGGGCCTCGCCACCCGCGAGCCCAACCGCGGCGTGCACGTGACCGCCCTCGACCCGGAGTCGGTGCACGACGTGTGCGTGTCGCGGGCGGTGGTGGAGACCGCCGGGGTACGACGGTGGGCGGAGGCGTCGGAGGAGGCGCGCGACGCCGTACGCCGGGCCCTGGTGGACTTCACCGTCGCCGCCCAGTCCGGCGCGGGCCCCGCCGAGCTCAACGCCGCGCACCTGGCGATCCACCGGGCGCTGGCCGGGCTGACCGAGTCGCCGCGGCTGATCGCGGTCGCGGACACGTTGACCGCCGAGATCCGGCTCGGCCTGGCCAAGGTGAACCGGATCCGCCGCAACGCCCAGGAGCAGGTCGGCTCGCACCGGGCGCTGCTGAACCTCCTCGAGCGCGGGGACGTCGACGCGGCCGTGGCCGAGCTCGAGGAGCACCTCGCCCACGCGGAGACCTCGATGCTCTCGGCGCTGCACCTCGACGAGGAGGGGCACTGACCTGGCAGGATCGGGTCCTGTGAAGTTCCTGACCTGGCTCGTCGTCAACGCCCTCGCGCTCGCCTTCGCCGCCTGGCTGCTCGACGGTATCCGCCTCACCGGCCCGAACCAGGCCGTGCACCTGGTGATCGTCGCGCTGATCTTCGGCGTGGTGAACGCGGTGGTGGCTCCGGTCGTCAAGCTGCTGTCGCTGCCGTTCATCCTGCTCACGCTCGGGCTGCTGATCTTCGTGATCAACGCCCTGATGCTGCTGCTGACGGCCTGGATCTCCACCCAGATCGGGCTCGGGTTCCACGTCGACGGCTTCTGGACCGCCGTGGTCGGCGCCATCGTGATCAGCATCGCCGGCTGGGTACTGGAAGCGGTGCTGCCCGACTAGCCCGAGAGAGGGAGGTCCCCCTTCGATGCCCCACCCGCTGCTCCCGCCGCCTCGTGAGCACGGCGCCTCGGACCGCTACCGTGTCGCCGTGGTCTGCCTGGGCAACATCTGCCGCTCGCCGATGGCCGACGTCGTACTCAACGACCGCCTGGCGCAGGCTGGACTCTCCGACGCCGTCGAGGTGGTCAGCTCCGGCACCGGCGACTGGCACGTCGGCCACCCGATGGACCGGCGGGCGGCGGCGGCGCTGACCGCCCGCGGGTACGACGCGAGCCGGCACCGGGCGCAGCAGTTCGACCCCGGGTGGTTCGACGACTGCGACCTGATCCTCGCGATGGACGGCGGCAACCACGCCGACCTCACGGAGCTCGCCGGCCCGGAGCAGGCCGCCCGGCTGCGGATGTTCCGTGACTTCGACCCGCTGGCCGACGGCGGCGACCGCGACGTGCCGGACCCGTACTACGGCGGCGACGACGGGTTCGACACCGTGCTCGCGATGGTCGAGCGCACCGCCGACGCGCTGGTCGCGGCGCTGGCCGCGCGCGTCGTACCCACCGAGGAGGCCGGCTGACGATGGCACGGATGGGAACGATCGCGCAGCGGGCGGAGGCACTGCTCGGCACGCCCGTGGTCGCCACCAGCCCCGTGGCCGGCGGCGACATCTGCACCTCCACCCGGGTGCGGCTGAGCACTGGCGGCTCGGCGCTGGTCAAGACCCGGCCGAGCCCGCCCCCGGACTTCTTCCGCCGGGAGGCGGAGGGGCTCGGCTGGCTGCGGCAGGCCGGCGGCGTCCCCGTGCCCGAGGTGCTCGCCGCCGAGGACGACTGCCTGGTGCTGGCCTGGGTGGAGAGCGGCCGGCCCTGCGTCGAGGCCGCGGAGGGCTTCGGGCGCGCCCTGGCGGCCACGCACGCGGCCGGCGCCGAGACGTTCGGGCGGGCCGACGCCGTCGACGGCTACATCGGCGTGCTGCCGATGCCGAACCGGCCGGCGGACTCCTGGGCGGAGTTCTACGCCACCCGTCGGGTGCTGCCCTACCTCAAGCTGGCGCGCGACCGCGGCGCGATCTCCCCCGAGGACGCCGACGCCGTCGAGCAGGTGGTGCGCCGGCTGTCCGCGCTGGCCGGGCCGGAGGAGCCGCCCGCCCGCCTGCACGGCGACCTGTGGTCGGGCAACCTGGTGTGGGGCGGGGACGGGCGCACGGTCTGGTTGGTCGACCCGGCCGCGCACGGCGGCCACCGCGAGACCGACCTGGCGATGCTCGCGCTCTTCGGCTGTCCGCAGCTGCCGCGGGTGCTCGCGGCGTACGCCGAGGCCGCGCCCCTGGCCGACGGCTGGCAGGAGCGGGTGCCGCTGCACCAGCTGTTCCCGCTGCTGGTGCACGCCTGCCTGTTCGGGTCCGGGTACGGCGCGCGCGCCGGGGACGCCGCCCGCGCCGTCCTCTGACTCCCGCCGAGGGGTCACCAACTCGCGCGCGTGGCCGGCGTGTCGGGGAGGTCGTGACCCCTCGGCGTGCCGGTTCTCAGCGCGGTCTTAGCAGGAGGTGGCACGCTAGACAGGTGGCCACCGGTACCGAGCAGCAGACCCAGCGCGTCCTCGTCGTCGACGACGACCGGGCGGTGCGCGACTCGCTGCGCCGGTCGCTGGAGTTCAACGGCTACTCGGTGAGCCTGGCCGCCGACGGCGCCGAGGCGCTGGCCAGCATCGCCAACCAGGCACCGGACGTGCTCGTGATCGACGTGATGATGCCGCGGCTCGACGGCATCGAGACCACCCGCGCCCTGCGCGCGACCGGCAACGACCTCCCGATCCTGGTGCTCACCGCCAGGGACTCGGTGGGTGACCGGGTCGAGGGGCTCGACGCCGGGGCCGACGACTACCTGACCAAGCCGTTCTCGCTCGACGAGCTGCTGGCCCGGCTGCGCGCGCTGCTGCGCCGCGCGAGCGTCGCAGGCAGCGACGACCTCGCCGAGGAGGTCCTCAGCTTCTCCGACCTGGACCTGAACATGGCCACCCGCGAGGTGCACCGCGGCGAGCGGCCGATCGAGCTGACCCGCACCGAGTTCACGCTGCTGGAGATGTTCCTGCGCCGGCCGCGCCGGGTGCTCGACCGCTCGTTCATCCTCGAGGAGGTGTGGGGTTACGACTTCCCGACGACGGCCAACTCGCTCGAGGTGTACGTCGGCTACCTGCGCCGCAAGACGGAGGCGGAGGGTGAGCCGCGGCTGATCCACACCGTCCGCGGTGTCGGGTACGTGCTCAAGGAAGCCTGATGTCCCTGCACTACCGACGCTCGCTGGCCAGCCGGGTCACGCTGCTGGCCACCCTGGCGGTCGGGGTCTCGGTGGCCGCGATGGCGCTCGCCGGCTACTTCACCACCCGCCACCAGCTGTTCGCCAGCCTCGACCACTCCCTCTACCAGCGCGCGCACGGCGCCTCCCAGTCCGCCGCGCTCACCCAGCTCACGCTGAGCAAGGTGCCGCCCTGGATGCTCGGTGCCGCGGACGTGAAGGTGGCGCTCGTGCTCGCCAACGGCCGACAGCTGAGCTCCGAGTCGTCCACCGCCACCCACGACGTGCTCCAGCTCGGCCGGCCCGAGCTGCAGGTGGCCCGCGGCCAGCGGAGCTGGTCGGTGCGCAACGTCGCCACCGACACCAACCGCTACCGAGTGGCCGCGGTCCCCGGCAACACGCCCGGCACCGCGCTGGTGCTCGCGCAGTCCCTGCGGCCCACGGACGAGGCGCTCGACCAGCTCGGCCTGGTGCTGCTGATCTTCGGCGCCGCGGGGGTCATCACCGCCGCGATGGCCGGCTGGGCGGTGGCGCGCAACGGGCTGCGGCCGGTCCGCCGGCTCACCGCCGCCGCCGAGGAGATCGCCCGCACCGAGAAGCTCGAGCCGATCGAGGTCGAGGGCAACGACGAGATCGCCCGGATGGCCCGCGCCTTCAACGCGATGCTGGCCGCGCTCGCCGCCTCCCGCGACCGGCAGCGGCAGCTGGTCGCCGACGCCGGCCACGAGCTGCGCACCCCGCTGACCTCGCTGCGCACGAACCTCGACCTGCTCGGCCAGGCCGAGGCGCGCGGCGGCCTGTCCAACGAGGCCCGCACCGAGCTGATGGACGACGTGCGCTTCCAGATCGGGGAGCTGACCACGCTGATCGGCGACCTCACCGAGCTCGCCCGCGAGGACGGGCCGCACATCACCCAGGAGGTCGTGGACCTGGCCGAGGTGGTGCAGCGGGCCGTGGGGCGGGTGCGACGCCGCGCCCCGAACCTGGAGTTCGACGTGCGCACCGAGCCGTGGTGGGTCACCGGTGAGCCGTCGGCGCTCGAGCGGGCGGCGACCAACCTGCTCGACAACGCCGCCAAGTGGAGCCCGCCGCTGGGCACCGTCACGGTGCGGCTCTCGGGCGGCACCCTGGTCGTCGACGACCAGGGCCACGGCATCGCCGAGGAGGACCTGCCGCACGTGTTCGACCGGTTCTACCGCTCCCCCGAGGCGCGCACCATGCCCGGCTCGGGGCTCGGGCTGGCGATCGTGCGACAGGTGGCCGAGCGGCACGGCGGCACGGTGCGCGCCGGCCGTTCGCGTGACGGCGGCGCCTCGTTCTCGCTGCACGTCCCCGGGTCCGACGTACCCGCGGGGGAGCCGGCCGAACGCGCCTCCCAGCGCGTCTGAGCTCATGGCCTCCCGCAAGCCGGCTCTCAGTGGTGGTTAAGCATCACTCTGCATGCTGGGGGTATGACCGAGCAGGACTACACGTCACGGGACGACGACACCCGACGACTCTCCGACGAGCACACCCACCGGTACGGCGCCGGAGGGTCCGGCGGGTCCGGCGGGCCGGCGTACCCCTATGGCTACCCCGGGTACCAGGAGCCGGCGCGCGCGTCGCGGCGGCCGGGTAACGGGGTGGTGGCCGCGATCCTCGCGGCCGCTCTCGTCGTCGGTGTGCTCGGCGGCTTGGCTGGCGCAGCCGGGTTCACCTTCGTCGACGGCCTGGTCGGGGGCGGCAACGGGCCGTCCTCGACCGGGGTGGTCAACTCGCCGGTCGACAACACCAAGGGCGCGCCCGCGGCGAAGGGCTCGGACCAGCAGGTCGCCGCCGCGGTGCTCCCGTCGGTGGTCAAGATCAACGTGCGCGGCTCCCAGGGCGCGGGTTCCGGCTCCGGTGTCGTGCTCAGCTCCAACGGCGAGATCCTCACCAACAACCACGTGGTCGCCCTGGCCGGCCAGGGCGGGCAGATCTCGGTGGCCTTCAACGACGGCAGCGCCCGCCGCGCCACCGTCCTCGGCACCGACCCGCTCACCGACCTCGCCGTGATCAAGGCCCAGAACGTCTCCGGCCTGCACCCGGCCACCATCGACACCTCCAACGACGTGGCGGTCGGCCAGGCGGTGCTCGCGATCGGCTCGCCGTTCGGGCTGCAGTCCACGGTGACCAGCGGCATCATCAGCGCGCTGAACCGGCCCGTGTCGGTCGGCGAGAGCCAGGGCACCTCGACGACGTACCCGGCGATCCAGACCGACGCCGCGATCAACCCCGGGAACTCCGGCGGCCCGCTGGTGAACATGTCCGGCGAGGTGGTCGGCATCAACTCCTCCATCCGCACCGCCGGCTCCAACAGCCCGTTCGGCGGCACCAGCGAGGGCGGCTCGATCGGCCTCGGCTTCGCCATCCCGATCGACAAGGTGTGGCCGGTCGTGCAGCAGCTGCGCAACGGCGCCACCCCCACCCACGCCCGCCTCGGCGTCTCCGTCACCGACGCACAGAGCAACAACGGGCTGCTCTCCGGCGCCGGCGTCCAGACGGTCAACAACGGATCAGCCGCGATGAAGGCCGGCCTCAAGCGGGGCGACGTGATCACCGCCGTCAACGGCGAGCCGATCAGCGGCTCCGAGGCGCTGGTGGCGATCATCCGCGGTCACCGCCCCGGTGACACCGTGACGCTGAGCGTGCTCAGCAACGGCAAGCAGCAACAGGTCAAGGTCACCCTCGACAGCGACAACGGTTCCGCCGCCTCCTGAGACCTGCCCCCGGGGCCGCCCTTCCCCCGGGGGCCGGGTTCTGTCCCAGGCGGCTGCTCTCCCCAGTACTGGGCCCCTGCCCTTTGCCCCGGGGCGGGGGCCCCTCCGCAGGCGCACCACTGTCCTGTCCCGGTCCCCTGTCCTGCCGCGGGGTCCCGCCACTCCGCGGCAGGACGGGGTCAGGTCAGCAGGTCGCGCACCAGGTCGTGGATCAGCTCGTAGCCGTGCTCGGTGAGGATCGACTCCGCGTGGAACTGGATCCCCCGGTAGTGCGGGCCGGCCACCATGTGCACGTCGCCGGTCTCGGCGTCCGCCGCCACCGACACGCCCTCAGGCAGCTGCTGCGGTCGCCGGGCCACGAACGTGTTGTAGAAGCCCACGACCTCCTCACGCTCCGCCAGCGCGACCCGGGACTGGGTGCCCTGGAAGACGATGTCCTTGTAGGCAAGGGGAATCCCGAGCCGGCTGCACAGCACCTGGTGACCCAGGCACACGGCCAGGAACGGCTGCCGCGAGGTGAGCAACCGATCGACCGCGCGGCGGAACTGCGCCACCTTCGCCGACTCACCGTCCCGGGGATCACCGGGGCCCGGCCCGACGACGACGAGGTCGTAGCCCTCGAGGGCCTCGGGGGTCCAGTCCTCGTGCCGGACCACCGTGGAGCTCATGCCCATCACGGCAAGCACGTGGCGCAGCATGTTCACGAAGTCGTCCTCGCCATCGAGGATGACCGCGGTGCGGCCCTTCAGCTCGGGTGCGGGCGGGGAGCCACCCTGGTCGGTGAGCCAGAACTTCGAGAGCCGCTGGTTGCGCGAACCCAGTGCGATCTTCACGTCCTCGTCCTGGATCAGGTCGACGACCCCGTCGGCCGCGGCCGTCGAGCCGGGGACCAGTCCGAACGCACTCAGGATGCCGGCCGCCTTCGCGTGGGTCTCGGCGACCTCGTACTCCGCCGAGCTGTCGCGTACCAGCGTGGCGCCCGCGCTGACCTTCAGGGCGCCGTCCACGCTGACGTCGGCGGTGCGGATCACGATCGGCGAGTCCGCGGTCGGCTCACCGTCCCGGTCCCGGCCGAGCAGCGCCAGGGCCGCGCCGTAGTAGCCGCGGCCCTCGGGCTCGTACTCCGCGATCAGCCGGCAGGCGTTCTCCACCGGCGAGCCGGTCACGGTCGCGGCGTACATCGTGTCCCGCAGCACCTCGCGCACGTCGCGGGTGGTGCGGCCGGCGAGGAGGTACTCGGTGTGGATCAGGTGCGTCATCGGCTTGAGGAACGGCCCGAGCACCTGGCCACCCTCGTTGCAGATGTCGCACATCATCTTCAGCTCCTCGTCGACGACCATGAAGAGCTCGTAGATCTCCTTCTCGTCGGCCAGGAACTCCAGCAGCCGCTCCTTGCGGGCGTCGGGGTCGGTCAGCCCCTTGAGCCGGAAGGTGCCGCTGATCGGGTTCATCCGCACGTCGCCGCCGTGGACCGACACGTGCCGCTCGGGGCTGGCACCGACGAGGTAGCGGTCGCCGGTGAAGAAGACGTAGGTCCAGTACGCGCCGCGCTCGCGCTCGAGCAGCCGCCGGAACACGGTCAGCGCCTGCGCGGCCCCCCAGCCGTCGAGCTGCGCGCGGTAGTGCCGGCCGATGACCAGGTTCGCGCCCTCACCGTTGCCGATCTCCCCGTCGATGATCCGGCGCACCACCTCGCCGTACTCCTCGTCGGAGGTCTCGAAACCGCCACGGTCGGCGAACTCCACCGGTACGTCGGGCAGCGCCGCGAGCAGGTCCGCGACGGGGATCTCGGTCTCGTCCTCGATGTCGACGACCGCGAGCGGCGTCCCGTCGTCGTGCGCGGCGAACCCGCGTTCGCGGACCTGTCGGAACGGGATCGCCAGCAGCCGGTCGAAGCGTCGCCCGGGTGCCGGCGCACCGCGTTCGAGGGGTACGTCGAGCAGCGACTCGACCGTGGACAGGGGACCGCCGACCAGGGTCACCGTCGCGGAGTCGCGCAGCCGGATCGCCGCCCAGGCCTCGTGCCCCAGCAGCTGCTGGAGGGCACGCGCGGCATCGGGGGCGGAGCTGCTCATGGCGAAGACGCTACCTTCTCCCGACCCGGCGCTACCGCCGCGTCCAAACCCGCCCAGCCGGCGCTTACGCCGCCGCCCACACCCCCGAGCCGGCCGGGATTCCGCGGCACAAGCGCCGGGTCGGCCGGGGTTCCGCGGCACAAGCGCCGAGTCGGCCGGGGTTCCGCGGCACAAGCGCCGAGTCGGTCAGAGGAGGTCGATGAGGACCTTGCCGACCGCGCCGTTCTCAACCGCCTCGTGCGCCTGCGCGGCCTGCTCGAGAGGGTAGTGGTGCAGCGGCAGCCCCGCCTCCTCGCCGACGCGTGCGGCGCCGTCCATGACCGCGGCGGAGACGTCGTCGAGTGCGCGGGCGCGCCAGTCCTCGGGAGCGCTGTAGACGAGCACGAACTGGAAGCGGGCGTTCGGGACCATCAACGCGCGCACCGGTACCTCGAGCGGCTTCCCGCCGTCGTCGGCGTAGACCGCCGCCGACCCGTTCGCGGCGAGGACGGCTACGTCGATCGCGGCGTTGGCCGCCGCCGCCACCTCCACGATCGTGTTCACGCCGTGCGGCGCGATGGCCTTGACCTCCGCGGCCACGTCCTGCCGCTTGTAGTCGATGACGTGGTCGGCGCCGGCGCGGGCGGCGAGGTTCGCCTTCTCCGGGCTGCTCACCGTGGTGATCACGGTGGCGTCGGACCAGCGGGCGAGCTGGATCGCTGCGTTGCCCACCGCGCCGGCCCCGCCGGCGACCAGCACCGTGCGACCCTCCAGCGTGCCGGGCCCCAGCCGCGTCGGTCCGTCCTCGGTCACGGTCAGGCAGCGGTGCGCGGTCAGGAACGGGATGCCGAGCCCGGCGCCGAGGTCGAAGGACGCGTTGTCGGGGAGCAGCACGACGTGGCGGGCCGGCACGACGGTGTACTCCTGCGCCGTACCTCCCGACGGCCGGTTGTACGCCGCCTCCCACACCCACACCCGCAGCCCGGAGAGTGCGCTCTCCACCCCCTCGCCGACCGCGTCGATCACACCCGCGCCGTCCTGGTTGGGCACCTGAGCCGGGTCGACGGGCCTCCCCGGCTCCGCGCCCCGGCGGGACTTCCAGTCCGTGGGGTTGACCCCGGAGCGGTGCAGGCGCACGCGCACCTCGCCCGGCCCGGGCTCGGGCACGGGGCGGTCGACCAGGGTCAGGACGTCGGGGTCACCGGTCAGGGAGTACTCGATCGCACGCATGTCCCCGACGTTAGCCCGTGGTCGCCAACCTCAGCCCTGCGCGACGAGGACCATCCGCTGCGTCGCCCGGGTGAGTACGACGTACAGGGTGGCCCGGCCGGTGACCGACTCCTCCTCGATCTCCTGCGGCGCCACCACGACGATCCCGTCGAACTCCAGCCCCTTGGTGTCGAGACCGGTGAGCACGGCGACGCGTGCCTGGGCGCCGCCGGCGGCTGCCTCGGCGTGCTCGGGCCAGGACGCCAGCCAGCCCTCGACCTCCGCGCGGCGGCCGACGGGGACCACGATGCCGACCGTGCCCTCGACGGCGGCGGCCAGCTCGGCGACCGCCTCCCGGGTGCCCTGTCGGAGGTCCGCGACCGTGCGCTCCGACGGCTCCACGCCGGTCGACCGCACGGCGTGCGGCAGGTCGGCGTCCAGGCCGACGCGCTCGGCGTAGCGGGCGGCGAACTCGTAGATCTCCGCGCTGTTGCGGTAGTTCGTGGAGAGGTGGAACTCGTGGCGCGCCTTGTCGCCGAGCGCCTCCTCGCGCGCCCGGGCCGCCTCCTCCGGCACCGGCCACGACGACTGCGCCGGGTCCCCGACGATGGTCCAGGTCGCCATCCGGCCGCGCCGGCCGACCATCCGCCACTGCATCGGGGTGAGGTCCTGGGCCTCGTCGACGAGCACGTGGGCATAGCTGTCGTCCTCGGTGCGGACCGTGGTGCGCGGTCCGCGGGAGAACTCCCGGTCGGTGATCGTGGTCAGCTCGGGCATGTTCTCGTCGACGAGGTCGGCGAGCGGGTCCGGCTCGTGCTCGGAGCGCTCGGGACGGTCCCCGAGCAGGTAGCGCAGCTCGTCGATCAGCGCGACGTCCTCGACCGAGAAGCCGTCGTCGCCGGCCCACGAGCCGGCCAGCACGTCCTGCTCCTCGCGGGGCAGCACGCCCTCGGCGACCCGGGCCAGCAGCTCGGGGTCGCGCAGCCAGGCGAGCACCTCGGCGGCGTCCAGCGGCGGCCACCAGGCCAGCGCGAACTCGACGAACGCCCGGTTGCCGAGCATCTCGTCGACGAACTCCTCCCTGCCGCGCGCCCTGCCGCGTTCGCCGGAGACCTGGCGCCACATCGCATCGATCAGCGTCATCGCCACGCGCGGCAGCATGCGGTTCCGCTTGCCCTGGCTCAGCAGCTGGCGGCGCAGCTGGTGGAGCTCGCGGGAGCCGAGCAGCAGCGTGTCGTCGCGGTAGAAGATCCGCAGCTCGCGCGGGCCGCCGGGCACCGCCTGTCGCGCCGTACGACGCATCAGCTCGGCCATCCGCGCCGTACCCTTCACGTCGGCCGCGGCCGGGGCGTCGTGGCGGGTCGCGCGGATGCCGTCGACGACCTCCCCGAGCGAGCGCAGCGCCACCGCGGTCTCCCCGAGCGAGGGCAGGACCCGCTCGATGTAGCGCATGAACACCCCCGACGGGCCCACCACGAGCACGCCACCGCGCTCGTAGCGGTTGCGGTCGGTGTAGAGCAGGTACGCCGCGCGGTGCAGCGCGACCACGGTCTTGCCGGTCCCGGGACCGCCGGTGATCGTGACCACGCCCTTGCCGGGGGCCCGGATCGCCCGGTCCTGCTCGGCCTGGATGGTGGCCACGATCGAGTGCATGGTGCGGTCGCGGGCCCGCGACAGCTGGGCCATCAGCGCGCCCTCACCGACGATCGGCAGCGAGTCGGCGGCCGGGTCGTCGGGGTCGAGCAGGTCGTCCTCGACGGCCACCACGCGGGCGCCGGCGCAGCGCAGCACCCGCCGCCGGACGACGCCCTGCGGCTCGGCGGCGGTGGCCTGGTAGAACACCGCCGCGGCCGGGGCGCGCCAGTCGACGAGCAGCGAGTCGCGGTTCTCGTCGCGCAGGCCGATCCGGCCGATGTAGCGCGGCCCCTCCTCGTGGTCGCCCAGGTCCAGCCGGCCGAACACCAGGCCCTCGTGGGCGGCGTTGAGCGTCGCGATGCGCTTGGCCGCCTGGAACACCATCGCGTCGCGCTCGACCAGGCCGCCCTCGTGGCCGAGGCTGCCGCGGCCGTACCCCTCGCGCGCCAGCGCCTCGGCGTTCTTCGTCGAGGTCTCGAGCTGGCGGTAGACGCGGTCCACGAACTGCTGCTCGTGCGCGATCTGCTGCTGCGTCTCGTCGTCGGCGGAGGCGCCGACGCTCACGGCGTGGTCAACGGACACGCTGCTTCTCGTCTCCTGGCTGGTGCGAACCCGGTTGAGGCAAGTCATCAACTCTACCCCGCACGCTCACGCCGCCGTACCGGAAACCCGCATTTCGGAACTTGGGTGTATCGGAAGCCGACGCCGGTCAGGCGGGTGCGTCCGAGCGCTGGGACCCGGAGTGGCCGCGCCGCTCCTCCTCGCGGGCGCGAAGCTTCCGCTCAGCCGGCGCCGATGCCCCGCCCCCTACTTCTTGCGGTTGAGGAAGGCCAGCATCGCGGCCTTCGCCTCCTCGGAGCCGAACAGGCGCGCGGACAGCTTCGCCAGGTCGTCGCCCTGGCGCTCGATCCGCTCGACGAGGTGGCGGCCGATGAGCTGCTTGGTCTCGCGCAGGCCCTGCGGGTTGCCCTTGGCCAGGTCGGCGCAGATCTCGTCGACCTCGCTGTTGAGCTCGTCCTCGGGCACCGCGAGGGTGACCAGCCCGTACTGCTCGGCGGCGCGGCCGTCGAAGACCTCCCCGGTCAGGAACGTGCGCGCGGCCGAGCGGTCGGTCATCCGCGGCAGCACCGAGAGCGAGATGGCGGCGGGGGTCAGGCCGAGGCGGACCTCGGTGAAGGCGTACGTCGCGTCGCTGGCGCTGACCGCGATGTCGGAGGAGGCGACGATGCCGATGCCGCCGGCGCGGACGTTGCCGTGCACCCGGGTGACGACCGGCTTGGCCAGCGTGGCGATCCGCCGCTGCAGGTCGACGAGCACCCCGGCGGCCTTCTCCATGCCGTCCGCGCTGGCCTCGGACAGGTCGGCGCCGGAGCAGAACGTGCGGCCCTCGGCGCGGATCAGCACCACCTTGACGTCGTCGTCGGCCTCGGCACGCTCCAGGCCCGCGAACAGCTCGCCGACCAGCTGTCGCGACAGCGCGTTGCGGTTGGCTTGCGAGTCGAGGATCAGCGAGGCGACGTGGTCGTCGACCCGGTAGTGCACCAGCTCGCTGGGCTGCGCTGCGTCGTTCTGCTCGCTCACGTCGTACTCCTTAGGGGTGCGGGTGGTTCGGCTCGGCTCGGACGTCATGCGGTGCGGCGGTGCCGACGACCGGACTGTATGACGCTCCGCGGGACGTCATCCGCTCCGGTCGCCCGGGCGGCCACCGCGTACGACGCACCGCGGGACGTCATCCGGTCGCCGGCGAGTCAGTAGGACTTCGGCAGCCCCAGGCTGTGCATGCCCACGAAGTTCAGGATCATCTCCCGCGACACCGGCGCGATCCGGCCGGCGCGGGCGGCGACGAGCAGCCCGGCGACGCCGTACTCCTGGGTGATCCCGTTGCCTCCATGGGCCTGTACGGCGCGGTCGGCGGCGTCGCACGCGGCCTCGGCGGCGGCGTACTTCGCCATGTTCGCGGCCTCGCCGGCCCCCATGTCGTCACCGCCGTCGTACAGAGCGGCCGCCTTCTGCGTCATCAACCGCGCCAGCTCGATCTCGATCTTCGACTGCGCCAGCGGGTGCGCGAGGCCCTGGTGAGCGCCGATCGGCTGCCCGAACACGTTGCGCTCCTTGACGTAGGCGACCGCCTTGTCGAGGGCGTGGCGGGCCAGCCCCAGCGAGAACGACGCGGCCATGATCCGCTCGGGGTTGAGGCCGGCGAACAGCTGGACCAGCCCCGCGTCCTCGTCGCCGACCAGCGCGTCGGCGGGCAGCCGCACGTCGTCGATGTAGACGGAGAACTGCTGCTCGGGGCTGACGATCTCCATCGGGATCGGGGTGTACTCGAACCCCTCGGCGTCCGTGGGCACCACGAACAGGCAGGGCTTGAGCTTGCCCGACCTCGCGTCCTCGGTGCGCGCGACGACCAGCACGTGGGCGGCCTCGTCGACGCCGGAGATGTAGATCTTGCGGCCCTTGAGGACCCAGCCGTCGCCGTCGCGGCGCGCGGTCGTGGTGATGTTGTGGGAGTTGGTGCCGGCGTCGGGCTCGGTGATCGCGAACGCCATGGTGGCGGTGCCGTCACAGATCCCGGGCAGCCAGCGCTGCTTCTGCTCCTCGGTGCCGAAGCGGCTGATCACCGTGCCGCAGATCGCCGGGCTGACCACCATCATCAGCAGCGGGCAGCCCTGCGCGGCGAGCTCCTCGCAGGCCGCGGCGATGTCGCCGATGCCGCCGCCGCCCCCGCCGTACTCCTCGGGAATGTTGATGCCGAGGTACCCGTTCTTCCCGATCGCCAGCCACAGCTCGGTGGTCTTGGCGCCGCTGCGCGCCTGCTTGGTGAAGTACTCGCGGCCGTAGCTCGCGGCCAGCTTGGACACCTCCCGCCGGAGCGCCTGCCGCTCCTCGGACTCGGTGTAGGCGATCTGCTCGGTCATGCCTGGTCTCCTTCGGCAGGGTCTTGCTCGGGTTGTACGACGGCCAGCACCGCGCCTGCGGCGACCTGGGCCCCGACCGTCACGGGGATCTCCGTGACCAGGCCGTCGTGCGGCGCGGTCACGGTGTGCTGCATCTTCATGGCCTCGAGCACCAGCACCGGCTGCCCGGCGGCGACCTGGCGGCCGGCCTCCACGGCGACCGAGACCACCGAGCCGGGCATCGGCGCGAGCAGCGAGCCGGCGGCGACCTGGTCGGCCGGGTCGACGAACCGCGGCAGCCGGCGCACCGCCACATGGCCGAGCGAGGACTCCACGTCGACGCGGGCCGTGTCGTCGGGGTCGACGTACACCTCGAACCGCCGCGTCACGCCGGACTCGTCGGCGAGGAGGACGGCGGTGGAGGTGGCCTGCTCGACGCGTACGGCGAGGTCGGCGCTGCGGTAGCCGTCGCGGCCGCCGTGCCAGCGCACCTCCACCTCGTCCCCGCCGGCGTCGAACCGGGTGACCAGCGGCTGCGAGGCCACGTTGCGCCACCCGGACGGGACACGACGTTGCACCTTGCGCGCGGACCGGTCCCGCTCGGCCAGCGCCACCGCCGCCGCGAACGCGCTGACCTCGCGGGCCTGCGCACCGGCCGGCCTGGCGGCCAGCGCCGCGACATCGGCGGTGTCGAGGTAGGTGGTGTGCATGTCGCCCGCCACCACGATCGGGTCGCGCAGCAGGTTGACCAGCAGGTCACGGTTGGTGCGGACGCCGTGCAGCTCCGCCGCGAACAGCGCCCCGGCCAGCCGGCGCAGGGCCTGGTCGCGGGTCGGCGCCCAGGCGATCACCTTGGCCAGCATCGCGTCGTAGTGCGTGCTGACCTCCGACCCGGCCTGGTAGCCGGCGTCGAGACGCAGCCCGAACTCGCCCAGGCGCGCGAACTCCGCGGTGACTCCCGGCACCTCGAAGCGGGTGAGCCGACCGCTCTGCGGCTGCCAGCCGGCGGCGGGGTCCTCGGCGTAGAGGCGCACCTCCACGGCGTGGCCCGTGGTTCCACGTGGAACGTCTCCCTCGGACGTCGAGCCGCGCGAGACGTCGTACCCCTCGGCCACCGCGACCTGCAGCTCCACGAGGTCCACGCCCCACACGCACTCGGTGACCGGGTGCTCGACCTGCAGCCGGGTGTTCATCTCCAGGAAGTACACGCGGTCCCCGGCGACCATGAACTCCACGGTGCCCGCGCCGACGTAGGCGATCGCCTCGGCAGCGCGCCGCGCCGCCTCGTGCAGGGTCGCGCGCACCTCGTCGGGCAGCCCCGGGGCCGGCGTCTCCTCGACGATCTTCTGGTGCCGGCGCTGCAGCGAGCAGTCGCGCTCGCCGAGGACGAGCACGTTGCCGTGCCGGTCGCCGACCACCTGGACCTCGACGTGACGGCCCCGCTCGACGTACGGCTCGCAGAACACCGTCGGGTCGCCGAACGCGGAGCCGGCCTCGTTCGAGGCGAGCTCGACCTGCGCGGCCACCTCCTCGAGCGAGTGGACCACCCGCATGCCGCGCCCGCCGCCCCCGGCCGACGCCTTGACCAGCAGCGGCAGGTCCCGCTCGGTCACCACGTCGGGCGAAAGCTCCTCGAGCACCGGGACGCCGGCGGCCGCCATCAGCTTCTTGGCCTCGACCTTGGACCCCATCGCCTCGATCGAGGCGGGGTCGGGCCCGACCCAGGTCAGCCCCGCGTCGAGCACCTGCCGCGCGAACGTGGCGTTCTCGGACAGGAACCCGTAGCCGGGATGGACCGCGTCCGCCCCCGCCCGCCGCGCCGCCTCCACGACCAGGTCACCGCGGAGGTAGGTCTCCGCAGGCGAGCTGCCCGAAAGCCGTACGGCGGAGTCTGCCTCGCGCACGAACGGCAGCCCCGCGTCCGCGTCGGAGAACACCGCCACCGTCTCGATCCCGAGTCGTCGGCAGCTGGCGAACACCCGCCGTGCGATCTCCCCCCGGTTCGCCACGAGAAGTCGGTTGATGGTCATGGCTGTTGCACCTTTCTCCGGCCCGCCGTCCTCCAGCCACCCGCAGTCGCTTGGGCGGCGCGTCGCTCGGACGGCTTCGTGCGTGGTTGCGTTGCGCTGCCGGCGCCGCGGCCAAGCCCTTCGACGCTCCTCGCGGGCGCCTTCCGGACGTCGCGCCGGCTGCCGGGCACAGTCATCGCCATCCCGATCACATCCGGAAGACGCCGAAGCGGTCGGTGCCCTCGACCGGCGCGTTGCCGATCACCGACAGGCAGATGCCGAGCACCGTCCGGGTGTCGCGCGGGTCGATCACCCCGTCGTCGTACAACCGACCGGAGAGGAAGAACGGCAGCGACTCGGCCTCGACCTGCTCCTCGACGTACTTGCGCAGCCCGGCGTCGGCCTCCTCGTCGTACACCTCGCCCTTCGCCTCCGCCGCCGCCCGGGCCACGATCGAGAGCACCCCGGCGAGCTGCTGTGGCCCCATCACCGCGGACTTCGCGCTCGGCCAGGTGAAGAGGAAGCGCGGGTCGTAGGCGCGCCCGCACATCCCGTAGTTCCCGGCACCGTAGGAGGCGCCCATCATGATCGAGAGGTGCGGCACGGTGGAGTTCGACACCGCGTTGATCATCATCGCGCCGTGCTTGATGATGCCGCCCTGCTCGTACTCCTTGCCGACCATGTAGCCGGTGGTGTTGTGCAGGAACAGCAGGGGTACGTCGATCTGGTTGGCCAGCTGGATGAACTGCGCGGCCTTCTGCGACTCCTCGGAGAACAGCACGCCCTGCGCGTTGGCGAGGATGCCCACCGGATGGCCGTGCACCTTCGCCCAGCCGGTGACCAGCGAGGGTCCGTAGAGCGGCTTGAACTCGTCGAAGGCCACCTTGTTCGACGCGCTGGTGCCGTCGCACACCCGCGCGATCACCTCGCGCGGGTCGAACGGCTCCTTGAGGTCCTCGGGGATCAGGTCGAGCAGCCCCTCGGGGTCCTCGTCGGGCTCGGCATAGCCATACGACGGGCCGCTCCCGGCCTTGCGCCAGTTGAGCCGCGCGACGATCCGCCGCCCGATCCGCAGCGCGTCGTGCTCGTCGACGGCGAGGTAGTCGGCCAGGCCCGACGTCCGCGCGTGCATCTCGGCGCCGCCGAGCGACTCGTCGTCGGACTCCTCGCCGGTGGCCATCTTCACCAGCGGCGGGCCGCCGAGGAACACCTTGGCCTGCTCCTTGACCATCACGACGTAGTCGCTCATGCCGGGGACGTAGGCCCCGCCGGCCGTGGAGTTGCCGAACACCAGCGCGATCGTGGGGGTCTTGGCGGCGGACGCCTTGGTCAGCCCCCGGAACAGGTCGCCGCCGGGGATGAAGATCTCCTTCTGGCTGGGCAGGTCCGCGCCGCCGGACTCGACCAGGTTCACGGTCGGCAGCCGGTTCTCCCGGGCGATCTGGGCGGCCCGGAACAGCTTCTTGACCGTCCACGGGTTGCTCGCGCCGCCGCGGACCGTGGGGTCGTTGGCGATCACCATGCACTCGACGCCCTCGATGACACCGAGGCCGGTGACCACGCTGGCGCCGACCTTGTAGTCCGAGCCCCAGCCGGCCAGCGGGGACAGCTCGAGGAACGCCGAGCCCTCGTCGATGAGCAGCTCGATGCGCTCGCGGGCGAGGAGCTTGCCGCGCTTGTGGTGCCGGTCGACGTACTTCTCGCCGCCGCCGGCCGCCGCCTTGGCGTGCTCGGCCTCGAGGGCGGCCAGCTTCTCCAGCATCGCGGCCCGTCGCGGGCTCGCTTCCTGCAGCTGGGTCACGTCAGCTCACCCCCTCCGGCGCGGCACAAGCGCCGACTCGACGGGTTCCGGCGCGGCACAAGCGCCGACTCGGGTCATGAGGTGAAGCCCAGCAGTCGGGCGTTCAGGTCGTTGAGCACTTCGGTGGCTCCTCCTCCGATTCCGAGGATCCGGGCGTCGCGGTAGGCCCGCTCCACCTCGATCCCGTGCATGTAGCCGGTCCCGCCATGCAGTTGGACGGCCCGGTCGACGACGTACGCGCAGGCCTCGACCGCGGTGGCCTTGGCGTGCAGGGCCTCCGCGAGCGGGTTCTCCCCGGCGACGAAGCGGCGCGCCACCTCCCGGGTGTAGGTGCGGGCCACGTCGACCCGGCGGTGCATCTCGACGAGGGTGTGGCGCACCACCTGGTTGGCCGCGAGCGGGCGGCCGAACGTCTCGCGCTGCTTGCAGTAGTCGGCGGTCAGCGCCAGGGCGCGCGCCGCGATCCCGTAGCCGTGCGCCGCCAGCGCCAGGCGCTCCACGACGAACGCGGTGGCGATCTGCGCGAAGCCGCTGTTCTCCTCGCCGACGAGGTTGGCCGCCGGCACCCGTACGTCGGTGAAGGACAGCTCCGCGGTGTCGGAGCAGTGCCAGCCCATCTTGGCCAGGCTCCGGGTCACCTCGAAGCCGGGCGCGCCCTTGTCGACGACCAGCAGGCTGACGCCGGCGTGACCGGGACCGCCGGTGCGCACCGCGGTGGTCACGAAGTCGGCGCGCACGCCCGAGGTGATGAACGTCTTGGCGCCGTTGACGACGTAGTGCTCGCCCCGGTCGTCGCTGCGGCGCACGGCGGTGGTGCGGAGGCTCGCGACGTCGGAGCCGCCGCCGGGCTCGGTGATCGCCAGGGCGCCGATCGTCTCCCCGGCCAGGGTCGGGCGCACGTAGCGGTGGACGAGGTCGGCGTTGCCGGTGGCGACGATGTGCGGCAGCGCGATCCCGGACGTGAACAGCGCGGCGAGCAGCCCGCTGGAGGCGCCGGCCTCGGTGCACGCCTCGCTCACGGCCAGCGCGTCGAGGAAGGTGCCGCCGCTGCCGCCGAGGTCCTCGGGCACGCCGAGGCCGAGGAACCCGAGCCCGGCGGCCTTGGCATGCAGGGCGCGCGGCACCTCGCCGGCGTCCTCCCACTCTTGCAGGTGCGGCACGACCTCGCGGCGGACGAAGGCGCGGGCAGTCTCCCGCAGCGCCTCCTGCTCCTCGGTCCAGAACCCCCCGGCCGTAGAGGCCGTCGAGCCCGTGGAGACCAGCGCTCCCGCTCACAGCAGCACCTCCGGGATCTCGACGTACCTCGACCGGACCCACTCCCCGAGCGCCTTCGCCTGCGGGTCGAACCGGCTGGAGGCCGCGACACCCTCCCCGAGCAGCCCGTGGATCACCACGTTGACCGCGCCGAGGTTCGGCAGCGCGAACACCTCGACGTCGAGGCCGGCTGCCTCCGGCACGAGCGCGCGGACCCGTTCGGGGCTGACCAGGTCCAGCAGCCAGGCGACCCGGTCCGGGCGCTCGGCGGCGTCCTTCGCCCACAGACCGACGTTCGCGTCAGCGCCCTTGTCGCCGGACCGGGCGTGCGCGACCAGGCCCAGCGGCGCCCGCCGGCTCGGCCCGGGCAGCGGAGCGGAGGTCGGGCCCGGCGCAGCGACCGGGACGGCCGCCTCCCCGCGCGCGGCGGAGCCACTGGTCACCTCCACCGGCGCGCCGTCGAGGAAGACCTGCTCGTGCACCGCCGCACGCGGCACGTAGCCGGCCCGGTAGACGCCGTACGGCGTGGCGGGCGCGGGCGGCGCGGTGAGAGTGAAGCCCGGGTACGACGCGAGCGCGAGCTCGACCAGCGGAGCGGTGAACGCCTTGCCGGCGACCTGCGGGTCGGCGTCGCGCACCGTGACCCGCAGGCGCGCGGAGGCCGCCTCCTCGGTGTCGGCGTCCTCGCGGTCGGTGCGGGCCAGCGACCACTCGACCGCGGCCGGGCGCCGCGCCGCGAAGGCCGACTCGACCTGCGCGCGGACCCAGGCGGCCTTCTCCTCGATGTCGAGGCCGACCAGCACCAGCTCGGCGCTGTTGCGGAAGCCGCCCAGGAAGTTCAGGCACACCTTGAGCTCCTCCGGCGGCGCCTCGCCGGTGACGCCGGTGATCGCGACCCGGTCCTCGCCGTCGGCGGAGAGCCGGATCGAGTCGAGGTGCGCGGACACGTCGGGCCCGAGGTAGGTCGTGGACTGGATCTCGTAGACCAGCTGGGCGGTCACCGTGTCGACGCTGACCCGACCGCCGGTGCCGGGGTGCTTGGTGATCACCGAGGAGCCGTCGGCGAAGACCTCCGCCAGCGGGAAGCCGAGCGGCCGCGGGTCGGCCGTGAAGCCGGAGAAGTTTCCGCCGGTGGCGTGCGTGCCGCACTCGATCACGTGCCCGGCGACGACCGCTCCGGCCAGCGCGTCGTACGCCTCCGGCCCCCAGCCGAAGTGCGCGAGCGCCGGCCCGACGACGAGGGAGGCGTCGGTGACCCGCCCGGTCACGACGAGGTCGGCGCCGGCGGAGAGCGCCGCGGCGATGCCCCGGCCGCCGAGATAGGCGTTGGCGGTCAGCGGCTTGCCGTCCGCGCCGCACAGGCCGAGCTCGTCGGCGCGGTCGACGAGGTTGTCCCCGGCGACGTGGGCGATCCGCGGGGTGAGGCCTAGCGCCTCCGCCACCTCGCGGAGCCTGCCGGCCAGCCCGGCGGGGTTGAGGCCGCCCGCGTTGGCGACGAGCTTCACGCCCTGCTCGAGAGCCAGCCCCAGGCAGTCCTCGGCCTGCTTGACGAACGTGCGTGCGTAGCCGAGCGAGGGGTCCTTCAGCTGGTCCTTGCCGAGGATCAGCATGGTGAGCTCGGCGAGGTAGTCGCCGGTGAGCACGTCCAGCGCGCCGCCGGTCAGCATCTCGCGCATGGCCGAGAGCCGGTCGCCGTAGAAGCCGGAGCAGTTGCCGATCCGCAGCGGTGCCCCGGCGGGCGTCGGGGACGGCGTGCTCATGCGCCGCTCCCGCGCGGCACGCGGCCGGCGCCGGACGGTCCGGCGAACGCCTGCGCCAGGTCCAGCCAGGCGTCGGCGGCCGGGCCGGTGGCCACCAGGTCGAGGTCGGCGCGGTGGGCCCGCTGGGTGACCAGGAGAGCGAAGTCGTACGCCGACCCGCGGACCGTCTGCGCGGTGTCCTCCGGGCCGGACGCCAGCAGCTGGCCCGAGGGCAGGGCCAACTCGACGCGGAACGGCTCGGCCGGCGGCTGCTGTCCCGCGTTGCCGAAGGCGAAGTCACGCGTGCGGACGCCGAGGTGCACGACGTGCCGGACCGCGTCGTCGCGCGGCAGCTCGGCGCCCAGCGCGTCGGCCACGTCGCGGGCGTGGGCCCAGGTCTCCATGAACCGGGCGGTGGCCATCGACGTGGCGCTCATCGGCGGGCCGAACCACGGGATCTTCTCCCCGGCCGGGTGGGCGGCGAGCACCTCGGCCAGGCACCGCCGCGCGGTGCGCCACCGGTCGAGCAGCTCCTCGTGCGGGGCCTCGGCGCCACGGGCCGCCTCGGCGTCGACGAAGCCGGTGGGGTCCTCCATCGCGCGGAGCACGTAGCCGTCCCAGGCGGCCTTGTCGGTGGCGGCTGCGACCGCCACCTCGTCGGTCCAGGCCAGGTGCGCCACCTGGTGCTTGACGTCCCAGCCCTCGGCGGGCGTGGGGGTCCGCCAGCCGGCCTCGTCCAGCGGGGCGACCAGCGCCTCGAGCCGGTCACCCTCACGGGCCAGGTCGGCGAGCACCTCGGCGAGCCGGTCGGTCATCGGGCCTCCTTCACAGGGGCGGGCAGCTGGGCGTCGAGCGTGCGCGCCCACTGGTCCAGGATCCGGTTGCGGCGCGCCGTGTCGTCGCTGAGGGTGTTCGCCAGCCCGAGCCCGCGCACCAGGTCCAAGGTGGCCTGCACCAGCTCGCGGACGCCCGGCTCCCCCTCGTCCACGCCGAGCAGCTCGACGGTCTGTCGGTGGATGTCCCTGCCGACCCGCTGCTCGAGCGGGACGAGCGCCTCGTGCAGCGTCGCGTCGCTGCGCGCGGCGACCCACAGCTCCAGGGCCGCGGTGAAGGCCGTCCCGGTGGACTGGTCGGCGAGCATGGCGAGCACCGCGCGGGTACGACGTCCGCCCGCCGGCAGCCGCGTCGCCGCCTCACGCAGCTCGGCGCCGCGGACCTCGGTCAGGTGGGCCACCGCCGCGAGCACCAGATCGTTCTTCGTCGGGAAGTGGTGCAGCTGGGCGCCGCGGCTCACCCCGGCCCGCTGCGACACGAGCGTGGTCGACGTACCGCTCCAGCCGAACTCGACCAGGCACTCGACGGTCGCGTCCAGCAGCCGCTGGCGCATCAGCCGGGTCCGCTCCTCCTGGGGCACCCGGGCGGTCGAGGACGTCACCGGGCCATCCTGGGGCCGCGACAAACAAACAGTCAAGACTGACTTTTTCTCAACCGGAGCTTACCCGGACCCGACCCGGTCCTCACCCGGCCCCCGGTGCGGGCAGGATGGGGGCGTGCGACCACCTCCCGACCGGTTCCGGCTCGCCACGGTGGCCGACGTGGCCGCCCTGCGCGACCTCGAGCGCAGCGCCAACCTCGCGGCCCTGGGCCACGTGTTCCCGCCCGAGCGCTACCCGTTCCCCGACGACGCGGTGCTGACCCGCTGGGTCCTCGTGCTTGAGGAGGCGGGCGTCGACGTGCTGGTGGTCGACAGCCCGGACGGCACGGGTGGCCTGGTCTGCTACGCCGCGCACGACGACTGCTGGCTGCGCCACCTGGCGGTGCACCCCGACCACTGGGGCGGGGGGCTGGCCACCGCCGCGGTGGCGGAGGCGACCGCACGGATGGCACGGCGCGGGGCTCGTGAGGCCTCGCTGTGGTGCCTGGAGGAGAACCACCGGGCCCGGCGGCTCTACGAGCACCTGGGCTGGCGGGCGGCGTCGGAGCGGCGCGACGCGTCGTGGCCGCCGCACCCGGTCGAGATGCGCTACACCCGGCCACTGCCCCGGTGAGCGCTTGCGCCCCGGTCTCCGGCGCCGGACAGCAGTGTGCCCCGGAACCTCGGGGGTTCCGGGGCACGTGAGCCCGGCCAGGCCTCAGGCCCGGGCTCCTCTGCTCAGGCGGTGGCCGGCCCGGCGACGCGCTTGCCGGCAAGCACCTCCTGGCTCTCGGGGACCCGACGGACGTGGGCGAAGCCGAGCAGGCTCAGCACCAGCATCAGGCCGGCTCCGATGAAGGACGCGATCGCGCCGTAGAGGGCGATGGTGCCCATGGTGGAGAAGGCGTAGGCGTTGAGCAGCAGGCCGCGCAGCGTCTCGCCCTTGAAGACGGTGGCCACCAGGCCCTGCAGCTTGGCGTCGTCGGGGTTGGCCATCGCCTTGCTGGACAGCTGGGCGTAGGTCTGGCCGCCGGTCATCTCCTCGAGGTGGACGGCGATGAAGTGGTCGGCGTAGGCCTTGGCCTGGACGCCGGTGGTCAGCTGCTGGCCGGCGTACTGGTTGAGGTAGGGGCCGATCTCCTTGGAGGCCGTCGCGTCGCCCTTGGGCGGGAAGTAGATCTGCTGGGCGGAGAGCTGGGTGGTGACCTGGTCGGACACGAAGCTGTGGGCCCAGGTGAGGAGCCCGCCGGCCGCGACGAGCACCGTCGCGAGGATGAGACCGGCTGTGGCCAGCAAAGCGTCGAAAGTCCTGCGTCGCATGATGTTCTGCCTCCTTGGCCGCTCCTTCGCGGCCTGTCGTCGTGACACCCCCAATATCGGCCGGGCACGCATCTGCACCAAAGGGACAGAGGTCCCGAAACAGGCCGCCACTGGTCCTCTTCGGACATCTGGTGACGCTTCGCGCGCAGGGACTTCGGTCCGTTGTGCGGGCGTGGTCGCAGACCTACCGTGGGCGCAGGCTTCGCAGAGGGCCGAACCGCTGTGGAGGCGTGGATGGACAGGGAACGAACCGGCCAGCTCATCGGCGCCCTCGTGGCGACCGGCTGGCTCGTCGGCGTGGTCGTCGTGGACCTCGCCGTGCCCCCCTCGATCGTCATCCTCACCTCGCTGTTCGGCGTGGCCCCGCTGATCGCGTGTGCGGTGCTGCCTGCCCTGCCCACCAGCCTCTTCGCCGTCGCCGCGATGGCGCTGGCCGCGGCCTCGGGGTCGTGGAACCACGCCTGGGGCACCCCCCAGCAGTTCATCCGGATGGTCGACGTCACGGTGATCTGCGCGACCGCGATCGCCGTCGCGGCGGTCCGCGTGCACCGCGAGCAGCGGTTCGCCCGCGTGTCCGCGATCGCCGAGGTCGCCCAGCGCGCGATCCTGCCCAACCTGCCGGAGCGGACGGCACAGGTGGCCGTCGCGGCGCGCTACCTCTCGGCGGCGGAGGACGCCGTGATGGGCGGCGACCTGTATGACTGCTACCAGTCCGGCTCCCGCACCCGCTTCCTGGTCGGCGACGTCCGGGGCAAGGGCATCGTGGCCGTCGAGCAGGCGGCTCGGGTGATCCGCTCGTTCCGCCAGTCCGCGTCGACCGGCGCCACCCTCCACGACGTCGCCGAGGACATGACGGCCTACCTCGGGCCGTTCTTCGACGATGAGGAGTTCGTGACCGCCTCGCTGGTGGACGTCTCCGACCCGGACCGGCTCGCGCTGGTCAGCTGCGGCCACCCCCCGCCGGTGCTGGTGAACCCCGACGGCACCGCGTCGTACCTCGAGATGCCCGCCGGTCTCCCGCTCGGCCTGGGCCACCACTACCGCGACGCCGCCGTCCCCTGGGTCGCCGGCCAGCGGCTGCTGATGTACACCGACGGTCTCAGCGAGGCCCGCGACCGCGACGGCGAGTTCCTGTCGCCGCTCGCGCTGGCACCGCTGCTGGTGGGGCGAGGCATCGACGACGCGCTCGACCTGGTGCTGGACGCCGTACGACGGCACGTGCCGCGCGGACACCTCGGTGACGACCTGGCGGTCATGCTGCTCGAGCACGTCCCCGTGGTCGAGGCCACCGCCGCCGCACGGACGGCCGGCGTGACGATCCCGGCCTGAGCGTTGGCGGGTGTCAGCGGCGGCCCAGCCGGCCCAGCAGGCCCGCCGGCGCCTTCCGGCCCTCGGCGCGCGCCCGCGCGGCACGTCGTTCGCGCTCGACCTCGGCGAAGTACTTGTGGAAGTCCACCTCGATGGTGTGCCGCTTCGAGGCGACGTAGCGCTTCTGCAGCATCGCGTCGTACGCCCGGATCTGCGCACGCATCTCGTCGTACGACGGGAGCGCGCCCACGCCGCTGATCACGTCCGCGACCCACTCCGACTGCACCTCGGCGAGCGGCATGATCGCGCCGAGGGGCTGGATCAGCCCGACGAAGTACAGCCCCGGGTGGTCGGGGTCCACCACCCGTCGGTAGAGGTCCACGTGGTTGTCCTCGGCGTGTACGACCCGGTCGGACAGGAACGGGAAGCTGACCTTGTAGCCGGTGCAGTAGACCACCACGTCCACCTCGCCCGCGGAGCCGTCGGTGAAGAACACCTTCAAGCCCTCGAAGCGGTCGATGTTCGGCTTCACGGTGATGTCGCCGTGGCCGAGCCGGGTCAGCAGGTCGGCACTGATGGTCGGGTGCGCCTCAAGCACCGCGTGGTCGGGCTCGGGCAGGCCGTAGTCGGTCATCCGCCCCTGCGTCAGACGCAGCAGCACGGCCACGCTCAGCTGCTGGAGCCGCAGCGGCCCGCGGGCGAGCGGGGAGTCGGTGAGGTGGTCGGTCGGGACGCCGAACAGGTACTTCGGGAGCACGTGCGCGCCGCGCCGCATCGCGAGGTAGGTCTCGTCGGCCACCCGCGAGGACTCCACGGCGATGTCGCAGGCGGAGTTGCCGATGCCGAGCACCAGCACGCGCTTGCCCGCGAAGAGGTCCGGGGTCTTGTAGTAGTGCGCGTGCAGCTGCTCGCCGGGAAACGTGTCGGCCCCCGGGAACGACGGCTCCGGCCAGCGCGGGTCCCAGTGGTGGCCGTTGGCGACGACCACGTCGGTGTAGCGCCGGGTCTCGGGCTCGGCGTGCGGGTCGCGCCCGCGGACGGTGACGTCGTACCCGCCGGCCCCCGGCTCCACCTTCACCACCTCCGTGCGGAACCGGATCCGGTCGCGGAACCCGAAGTGGTCGACGTAGTCGTCGAAGTACGCCGCGATCTGCCAGTGGCTCGGGTAGTCGGGGTAGTCCTCCGGCATCGGGAAGGTCCGGTACTCCATCTGCTCCCGGGAGGTGTTGATGTGCAGGGACCGGTACGCCGACGACATGCCGTTGTCGTTCTGGTAGCGCCAGTTGCCGCCGACCTCGCTGCCGACCTCGAAGCAGTCGAGCTCGATGCCCCGGGCGTGGAGCACCTGGGCCGCGGCGATCCCCGACGACCCGGCTCCGACGATGCACACGCGCTTGTCCATGACACCTCTTCAGCTGGGTGGCCCGCTCCTGCGGTGCTGTGCTCTCCACCTTGCCAGAACCTGTTTCAGATCGGCAGGCTGCCCTGGTCGACGTACCTGGCCTACAGTGCCGTGCATGCCGTTCCCGAGCCCGCCGTGGCAGATGCGCGCGCAGATGTGGCTGTCCCTGTTCGTCCTCACCTCAAAGCGTGGCGAGGACCGACCCCCCGGCTTGTACGGCGCCGCGTTCGTCGACTACCAGGAGGGCAGCCCGCTCACCTACCACGAGCTGCTCGTCGCGCGGCTGCTGCGTGAGGGGCCGCGCGCGCGGGTCCGGATCACCGACATCTGGGTCGACTCCCCGCAGTCCCTGGCGGGCGGCCGCGCGCTGTGGGCGATCCCCAAGGAGCTCGCGGACCTGCCGCTGGAGGTGAGCGAGGGGCCGGTGGAACGCATGACTGCACACGGCTACGCCGGCGGCGAGCGCCTCGCGACCGCCCGGTTCCGCTCGACGCCGGGGGCCGCGGTGGTGCGCGCGCCGTTCGCCGCCTCGACGTCGCAGCTGCGGGCCGGCACGCCGGTGGTCACCTCGATGCGCGGCAGCGCGCGATCCCTGCCCTGCCGGGGCTCCTGGGACTTCGACGCCCAGGGACCGCTGGGCTTCCTGCGCGGCCGGCGCCCGCTCGCGTCGTTCCGCCTCACGGACCTGCACCTGACCTTCGGCTAGGTTCGGCAGCAAGCGTTGATTCCATGTGTGAAAACCACCGTGCTGCTGTTCTGACTCACCTGGTGGGTGGGTCGCCGGGGAACCTATGCCCGGCATCCACCTGCTCCGACAGCCCTTCAGGCGTGGCCACACCCGACGTTCGGGGTGGGCGCCGGGAGGGCTGTCGTTCGCGAGCTGGCGGCTGGTGGACGACGGCTGCGGGTGCGGCCTCGGTCGTCTCAGTGGTTGCCCGTCCCTGGACCCGGGGGTCGCTGCTTCCATCGCGCTGGTGGGGGACGGGCCACTGAGGCGACCTACCCGCCGCCGGCTTGCGGCCGGCGCGGGTGGTGAGGCCGTGTCCGAGGGCGCGGCGTCCGATCGCGACCGAGGCACCTTCGTGCCGGGTCGCAAGCTGGGAGGGGCTGGACAGGGCGCGTTGCCAGGACGCGCCCCCGTACCGGCTGGTGTAGCGTGGGTCGACCGCAATCACCGCGAGACCCCGGGTGTGCGCCATCGCGACGACCCGGTCCCTGAACTGGGTGGTCGGGAACCCGGCGATGAGGTGCCGGAACGCCTTGCGGCGTCCGAACCGTTCGCGGTCCTTGGAGTCGGCGAAGTCGAGGTCCTCCACCGCGATCGCAGACGCGGCGGTCGCCTTCGCGTACTCGAGCACGGCGGTCATCGCGGCGCGCAGCCGACCGTCCCGCGTCTTCGTCGACACATCGGCTAGGTCGAGCGGCACTCGGACCGGCCGCCCGACCGGGTTCCCCGAGGTGTCGACCCGGGTGGCGGCGAGGTGGTCGGCGTTCAGGTCCACCCCGACTACGCCCCCGGCCCGCGCGGCCGGGAGCGGGACCGGCGCGGGTGTCGGCCGAGTCCAAGAGACACGCAGATAGGTGCGCAGCCGACCCTTGGCGTCGGTGGACGGTTCCACGTCGACGCGGACCGCGAGACGATCCTCGAGGCGCTGTTCGAGCTCGGCACCGCGGTGGTGCAGCAGCACGCGATGCCGCAGCTGGACCCGGGTGGCCACACCGAGTTCCTCGGCGACCGGCTTCGGGACCGACACGGTCAGGTACCAGTGCCCGCCCGCGCCGCGGGTCATCGTCAGGCACGGGTTCCCACCGAGAGCGCCCTTGTTGCCGGCGCAGCCGAACCAGAACCGCGCTGCGTCCCAGGCAGTGCGCCATTCGTCCACGGTGAGGCGCGCAGTGCCTAGGTGGTGCCGAGTGCCGGCCAGGCGGCGTCCGCCGTACACGACTGGGTAGTCCTTCGCTGCCAGCTGCGCCTCGACCCGGGCGAGCTCGGCGACCTTCGCAGCGAGCCGGCGCTGCTTGCCGAACCGTTCGTTCGGGGTCGCGTATCCGTCTCGGCACCGGTCGCAGCCGCGTCGTTGCTCGCATCCGCACACCGACCGCGGTGGTGCGGCTGTGCGTCGTTGCAGGGTGCCAATGGCACGACGCAGGCCGGTGCGGTGCCGCCACAGGTGCTCCTTGACGGCCTTGGTGGCCGCGTCGTTGTCCACGCAGACGGTGCCGGCGTACCGGGAGTGGATCCCGAACCGCTCGCACAGCACCTTGTACCGGTCGTTGGCTCGTTCACCGCGTCGCGCTGCCGCCAGGTCGCTGTTCCGGGCCTGGGTCAGGTGCGCGCCGACCGCAGACAGCAGGGCCCGCTCGTCGGGGTCGAGCCGCAGCCGCGTCTTCACCGAGACGCCCGCGCTGGGCGCGACCACCCGGGTCGGCAACTGTGAGCGACGCGACTTCGGCATGAGGCGTACTGTGCCGGCCGCCACGGACACTTTCACACATCCACCAACGCTTGCTGCCGAACCCGCCTGGGGCTGACCGCCGACCCGGCGCTTGCGCCGCCCCCAGAACGCTCGACCCGGCGCTTACGCCGCCCCCGGACGGCTCGACCCGGCGCTTGTGCCGGAGGGTGACGGGCCGCACGTTGCCCGCGGCACCGGAACGAACCGATCATGAGGGGATGAAGGACCACATCAGCAGGCCCGAGATCCGCAAGGACGCCTTGCAGGACACGGTCGAGGCCACAGCGACCACGGTCGGCACCGTCACGACGATTGTCACCGGTGCCGTGCGGGACATCGCCCGTGCGATGGGGAGCCTGGCCACCGAGGTCTTCGAGATCCGAGACTCGGCCCGACGCGCGCACGCCGACCACCACGAGGAGACGGCCTCCGCGACCGAAGACTGACGGCACAGGCGCCGACTCGGCCCGATCCACCGCGGCACAGGCGCCGACTCGGCGGGATCCACCGCGGCACAAGCGCCGACTCGGCGGGATCGAGGGACGGCGCTGCGGCGGTTGGCGGAGGATGAGCACGTGCGTCCCTCCCTCATCCGAGCGGCCCGCGTCCTGGCCGCCCTCCTCGTCGGTGTCACGACCACCTCCCTCGGCGTCACCACAGCCGCCTCGGCCGTCGGCACGCTCTCGCACACCTCCACCTCGACCGGAGCGACGCCGATCACCGCCGGCCGCGACGCCTGGGTGGCAGTCTCGGTCGCCCGGCTCTGGAAGTCGCCGTCCTCCCCCCGAGCGGTCGACCGGCCGGCCCTCAGCCGCCCGGTGCACTACCGGGCATGGCTCGGCGCGATGTCGCTCGACGAGCGACGCGCGCTCTACTTCCTCTCCGACAGCGAGGCGATCTTCGGTGAACGGGTGCGGGTGACCGCCGTACGCGACAGATGGGCCCACGTGGTGATCCCCGACCAGCCCACGCCCAAGGACTCGCGGGGCTATCCCGGCTGGGTGCCGGCACGGCAGCTGACGCAGCAGGCACAGGTGACGGCGGACCAGGTCGCCACCGTGACGCGGCGGACCACCTGGCTACGGACCGACGACGCCCGGCACGCGAAGGTCGTCGAGATCAGCTTCGGCACGGTGCTTCCGGTGCGCGGCTCCCGCGGCTCCTGGGTGCGCGTGACGACTCCGCTGGGCGCCGTACGCCGGGTGCCGGTCGGCGCCGTGTCCGTGCACGACCCCGAGGCTTCGGCGCTTCCGCGCACGCGGGCGGACCTCGTCACGACCGCGCAGCGCTTCACCGGCCTGCCGTACTTGTGGGGCGGCCTCTCCGGCTTCGGGTTCGACTGCTCGGGGCTGACCTGGGCGGACTACCGCGCGCACGGCCGGGTCATCCCGAGGGACGCGGCGCCCCAGTCGCACCGGGGTACGCCGGTCGCGCGGGACTCGCTGCGCAGGGGCGACCTGATCTTCTACGCCACGAACGGGCGGGTGCACCACGTGACGATGTACGCCGGTCGTGGACGGATGGTCGAGTCGCCGCACACCGGGGCGGTCGTGCGGACGGTGCCGGTGCGCAGCTACGAGTACGACGGGGCGCGGCGCCTCCTGCACTAACGGAGCGGAGCAGAGTGCCTCCACGACCGAGGAAGCTCGGTGTGCACCCGTGCACTGAGTCCGGCATCGGACCCGGCCGCGGCAGACGGGCAGCCCACCGCTCGACCTTCCGTCCGGCGGCACAAGCGCCGACTCGACGGGGACAGGCGCGGCACAAGCGCCGACTCGACGGGGACAGGCGGGACACAAGCGCCGGGTGGGTGGGGGCGCAGGTGTGCACTGAGCACAGGGTGCGCCGGGTAGCCTGACCACGTGAGCGACGTCGCGGAGACCCGGCAGGCGCGCAAGGAGCGCACCCGTCAGTCGATCCTCGACGCCGCGCTCGCGCTGACCGACGACACCAGCCTGGCCACCCTCTCGCTGCGGCAGGTCACCCGGGAGGTCGGGATCGTGCCGACCGCGTTCTACCGGCACTTCGCCTCGATCGAGGAGCTCGGCCTCGCGCTGGTCGACCAGTCGTTCGCCTCGCTGCGCACCATGCTGCGCGACGTCCGGCGCGGCACCCCGGACGTCCACAGCGTGATCACCACCTCGGTGTCCATCCTGGTGCGGCACGCCCACGAGCACCGGTCGCACTTCCGCTTCGTCGCGCGCGAGCGGTTCAGCGGGCCCCCCGTCGTGCGTGAGGCGATCCGGCACCAGCTCGAGCTCCTCGAGCGCGAGCTCGCCACCGACCTGGCCCGGCTGACCGGGTCGGTCGACTGGTCCGCCGACGACCTGCGGGTGATGGCCAACCTGATCGTCAACGCCATGGTGTCCACCGCCGAGGCGGTGATCAGCGCGCCACCGGAACGACCGGACATCGAGCGGGAGATCGTGCGCACCGCCGAGCTGCAGCTGCGGATGATCGTCGTGGGCGCGACGAACTGGCGCTCCGCCTAGCTCACGCGTCCTGCCACAGCGCCATCAGGTTGCCCTCGGTGTCGGTGAAGTAGGCCGAGAAGCCGTGGTCGGCGACCGGCTCCTTCGGCGCGACCGTGCTGCCGCCGAACGCCTCCACCTTCGCGAGGGCCGCGTCGATGTCCTCGACGTCGATGGTCAGCATCGGTCCGCGTACCCCGGCGGCGCGCTCGAGCATCCCGCCGTTGATGAAGCCCGGCTCGTTCGGCACGCCCTGGTCGCTCGGCCCGGTGCTCAGCAGCGTGTAGGACATCTGCGGCGCCGGTCGCAGCGACCAGCCGAACGCCTCGGCGTAGAACGTCCCGGCCCGCTCGGCATCGTCGTACGGCACCTCGAAGTGCACGACCCGACCGCTCATCGCTACCTCCCTCCGCGCGCCCGCCTCCTGGTTCCCGCGCACGGCGGAGAGCATGCGGCTCAGCCCATCAGCCGCCGGGCCAGGCGCAGCGGGAGGAACCGCATCGCGAGGCCGAGCGGCACCCACGGCCACGGCGGGACGTCGGCGCGCGCCCGCTCCTTCTCCATCGCCTCGACGATCGCGCGCACGCCCTGCTCGGTGCCCACCATGAACGGCGCGTGTTTGACCCGCTCGTTCATCTCCGAGCGGATGTATCCCGGGTAGATCACCGTGACCCGGATCGGCGTCCCGAGCACGTCGGCGCGCACGCCCTCGGCGAGGTGCGCGACCGCGGCCTTGCTCGCAGCGTAGGTGGTCACCGTGCCGGGCATGCCACGCTTGGCCGACATCGAGGAGATCATCACCAGGTGGCCGGCGTCCTGGTCGCGGAAGATCTCCAGCGCCGCCTCGGTCTGCGCCAGCGCGCCGACGAAGTTCGTCATGGCCGTCTGCCGGTTGGCGTCGAACCGGCCGGTGCCCAGCCGCGCGCCCTTGCCCAGCCCGGCGTTGACCACCACGCGGTCCAGGGTGCCGAAGTCCTCGCGGAAGGCCCGGAACACCTCGAACACCTGGTCGTGGTCGTCCACGTCGAGCGCGCGGATCTCCACGCGGCGCTCGGGGTGCGCCGCCAGGATCTCCTTCCTCAGTGCCTTCAGCTTGTCGGTACGACGGGCACACAGCGCCAGGTCGTGGCCGCCGGCCGCGAGCTGGCGCGCCATCTCCGCGCCGAGGCCGGAGCTCGCGCCGGTGATCAGGATCGTCTTGCGCATGACCTCATCCTTTCTTGCCGCGGAGTCGAGCCTCCGGACCTCGGGCCTGTCGAGGCGCCACCCCTCAGCGGTAGGTCACCAGCCGACCCTCGGGCGCCTCGAGGTGGGAGTGGTCGTTGAACGACACCAGCGTGGTGCCGCGCCGGCCGGCGACCAGCTTGGTCACCGACGCGTTGACGGTGACCGGGTTCAGCTGGGTCCACACGTCCGCGGAACCGCCGAGCAGGGAGGCGACCACCCACGACACCGGGCCGCCGGAGGTGAGCACGAGGGCGGTCCGGCCGGAGTCGAGCCGGCCGACGAGCCGCTCGAGCCCCGCGTCCACGCGCGCACCGAAGTCAGCGAAGCTCTCGTCGTACTCGTGGGCGTGCCGGCCGCCCGTCCACCGCGCGGTTGCCTCCTCGAACCACCGCTGGAACGCCTCGCGGGTCAGCTCCTCGCCCTCACCGGGGGCGGCCGGGTGCAGCTCCAGCATCTGCCGGTGGTCGAACTCGTCCCAGCCGTGGTCCTCCTCGACGGGGAGGTCCCAGCCGGCGCCCTCGAGCACCCCCTCGGCGGTCTGCCGGTGGCGGCGCATGCCGCCGCGCACGACGACGTCGGGGCGCACGCCGCGCTGGGCCAGCGCCGCACCGAGCACCCGGGACTGCTCCTCGCCGGTCGGGGACAGCACGTCGTAGTCGGCGGCGCCCCACGACGCCTGGCCGTGCCGGACCAGCAGCACCAGGCTCATGCGCCTGCCCCGGGGGACGCTGCCCCGAAGGGCACCCGACCGAAGCCGGAGCGCCTCACCGGCCCGCCGCCGCGACGAGCGTGGTGCAGCGGCCCTCGAGGTACCTCACGATCGGCAGGAACGCCGCGTAGGCCTCGTTGGTGGTCTGCCCGTGGTGATAGCGGTAGTAGATCTGCTGCGCGATCACCGCGAGCCGGAAGAGCCCGAAGACCTCGTAGAACGTCCACTGCTCCGGCGTCACGCTCAGGCCGGTCCGCTCCGCGTAGTAGGCGACGATCTCCGCCCGGGTCGGCATCCCCGGCAGGTTCGAGGGCTGGCGGCGGAAGCGCTGGAAGTACTCGTCGTCGTCGGGCTGGATCCAGTAGGCCAGCGCGCCCCCGAGGTCCATCAGCGGGTCCCCGAGCGTGGCCATCTCCCAGTCGAGCACGCCGCGGACCAGCGGCACCCCGCCGCCGGCCGGGTCGAGCACGACGTTGTCGAGGCGGTAGTCGTTGTGGATCACGCAGGTGCGTACGTCGTCGGGCTGGTGCTCGACGAGCCAGCGCATCACGGTCTCGTAGTCGCCGACGTTGTCGGTGCGCGCCTTGCGGTAGCGGTCGGACCAGCCGGCCACCTGGCGGCCGACGTACCCGGCGCCCCGGCCGAGGTCGGACAGGCCGGCCGCGTCCGGGTCGACGCCGTGCAGCTCGACCAGCACGTCGAGGAACCGCGTGCACAGCTCGCGCGCCTCGGCCGGCGCCAGCTGCATCCCCTCGGGCAGGTCCTGGCGGACGATCACGCCCTCGAGGCGCTGCATCACGTAGAAGTCCGAGCCGATCACGTCGGCGTCGTCGCAGAACGCGACCATGTCGGGCACGTAGGGGAAGACCGGCTTGAGCCGGGACTGGATGGTGAACTCGCGGCGCATGTCGTGGGCGCTCTTGGCCTTGGCGCCCACCGGCGGCCGGCGCAGGATCAGGTCGCGGCCCGACGGGTAGCGCAGCAGGTAGGTGAGGTTCGAGGCGCCGCCGGAGAACTGCCGCACCTCCGGCGTGCCCTCGAGGCCCCCTGCGTCCCCCTCGTCGGCGCGCTCGCGCAACCACGTGGCCACCCGGGCCACGTCGAAGGCGTCCTCCTCGCGGACAGCGGTCGCTCCCGGGACGGCCTGCTCACTCATGCGTGCTCTCGCTCCTCGTCGGCTCGGGCCATCGTGGCACGCCCTCGCCGGGTACGTCGGACGGGCCCCGGGCTCAGCGGTACTTCGCCAGCTCGATCCGCGCGATGACGCCGCGGTGCACCTCGTCGGGCCCGTCGGCCAGGCGCAGCGTCCGCGCCGAGGTCCACGCCTCCGCGAGCGGGAAGTCGCCGGAGACCCCGGCGCCACCGTGCATCTGGATGGCCATGTCGATGACCTGCTGGGCCATGTTCGGCACCGCCACCTTGATCTGGCTGACCTCGGAGAGCGCGCCCTGGGCGCCGTAGGTGTCGAGCTTCCAGGCCGCGTGCAGCACCAGCAGCCGCGCCGAGTCGAGAGCGATGCGCGCCTCGGCGATCCGCTCGCTGTTGCCGCCGAGCTTGGCCAGCGGGCGGCCGAACGCGGTGCGGGACATGCCGCGCCGGCAGGCGAGCTCGAGCGCCTTCTCCGCGAGACCGATCAGCCGCATGCAGTGGTGCACACGGCCCGGGCCGAGCCGGCCCTGAGCGATCGCGAACGCCTCACCGGGCCCGCGGAGGATGTTGCCCACCGGGACGCGCACGTCGTCGAACGACACCTCGGCGTGGCCGAGCGGCTCGTCGTACAGGTTCATCGCGGTGAGCGCACGCTCCACCCTGACGCCCGGGGCCTCGCGCGGCACGAGCACCATCGAGTGCCGGTGGTGCCGGTCGGTCTCGGGGTCGGTGATCCCCATGAAGATGAGGATCTTGCAGTCGGGGTTGCCCGCGCCGGTCGACCACCACTTGCGACCGTTGACCACGACCTCGTCGCCGTCGACCACCGCGGTGGCCTCCATGTTCGTGGCGTCGGAGGAGGCCACGCCGGGCTCGGTCATGCAGAACGCGCTGCGGATCCGGCCGTCGAGCAGCGGCTCGAGCCAGGTCTGGCGCTGCTCCTCGTCGCCGTACTTCAGCAGCGTCTCCATGTTGCCGGTGTCGGGCGCGTTGCAGTTGAACACCAGCGGGGCGAGGAACGACCGGCCCATCACCTCGGCCAGCGGCGCGTAGTCGACGTTGCTCAGCCCCTCGCCGCCGTCGGTGCCGAAGCGGGCGGCGTAGTCGCCGGCGTGCTCGCGGGGCAGGAAGAGGTTCCACAGTCCCTGCGTGCGCGCCTTCTGCTGGAGCTCGGCGACGACCGGCAGCGGCTGCCAGGGGTCGCCCCCGGACTCGCGACGGCGCCGGATCTCGCGGTTGTACTCCTCCTCGATCGGTTCGATCTCGTCGGTGAGGAAGGTGCGGACCCGCTCGCTGAGCTCGGCCGCACGGGGCGACGGTGAGAACTCCATGGGTTGACCATAGACCACTATTGAGCAATGCTCAATAGTGTGCCCGCACCCGAATCCGACGAGCCGCGCGGCGGCGCCACCCGCCCCGCCCGGGTCCGCCTGAGCCGGGAGGACCGGCGCCGCCAGCTGGTGGGGATCGGCCTGGCCAAGCTGGTGCAGACGCCGATCCAGGACCTCGCCATCGACGAGGTCGCCGCGGAGGCGGGCATCTCGCGCGGGCTGCTGTTCCACTACTTCCCGACCAAGCGCGACTACTACCTGGCCTGCATCGAGGCCGCCGGCCGCCGGATCCTGCGCAACACCGCCCCGGACCGGACGCTCCCCGCTGAGGAGCAGGTGCGGATGATGGTCCGCCTCTTCGTCGAGCAGATCGACCGACGCCGCGCCTTCTACCTCTCGCTGCTGCACGGCACCGGCGCCGCCGACGTCTCACTGGTGGAGGTGTACGACGCGATCTGGGACGAGGCGACCGGCCGGGTGCTCACCGCGCTCGGGCTCGGGGAGCGGGCGCGCCCGGTGGTGCACGCGTGGTGGGCCTACGTCGAGGACCGGGCGCTGACCTGGTCCGCAGCCGCCGCGGCGGGCCGGTCCGAGAGCGAGGAGGCGGTCGTCGAGCACGCCGTGGCCGCGCTGCACGCCCTGCTCGCACTGGCGCCGGGCTCCGCCTGACAGCGGCGTTCTCGCGGTGCGCCCGCGGGCGGCGGAAGTATGCTCCCCGGATGCGACCCTCGCGCTCGACCCTCACCCGGCCCCTCGCGGCCGCCCTGACCCTGCTGGCCCTGGGCTCGGTGGCCGGTTGCGGCGGCAACGACGACGCCACCGCCGCCACGTCGATCTCCGACTCGATCATGCAGGGCCAGCAGGCCGGCAACACGCAGGTGCTGGACGTGAACCGCAAGGGCGCCGACTGCATCGGGCACAGGCTCGTGGACAAGGTCGGCACCGACAAGCTGAAGAAGTACGGCCTGCTCACCTCGGACCTGAAGATGAAGAAGGACGTCACGTCGGTGAAGATGTCGCCGGCCGACGCCAACGCCGCCGCCGACACGTTCTTCGCGTGCACCGACGTGATGAAGATGATGCGCACCGCGATGAGCACCAACACCGGCGTCAGCCCGGAGGTGAAGGCCTGCTTCGACAAGGCGCTCACCAAGGACGCCGTGCACGGCATGTTCGTCGCGATGTTCAGCGGCAAGCAGGCGGAAGCCACCAAGAACCTGACCAGCGCGCTGATGAAGTGCGCCATGCCGGGCGGCACCCCGACCCAGTGAGCCGCGGGCGTGCCACGCCCGCGGGCCCTCAGCGGGTCAGCGCGCCACGGCCACCCCCGACCCGGGCCCCGCCGAGGTCGGCCCGCTGGCCGGCCGCCCATCCGGAGCCCGCGCCGCTGCCGGAGAGCGTGCGGCGCCGCGCGCGGCCGAGGTTCGGGTACTCCGCCTGCACGGCCTGCTCCACCCGGGCGCCGCGGTCGGCCAGCACCAGGCTGAGGGCGCCCGGAGCCGGCGCGCCCCGGTCGGACGAGGAGCCGCGACCACCCTCGGCGCCGTCCGCGCTCTCCCTGGCCGCGGCGCGGGCATGCTCGGCCTGCCGCTCGGCCTCTCGCAGCCGCTGGCCGACCGCGCGGCTGAACCCGGCGAGCCAGGACCGGCGGTAGGCGGCGACCGACTCCCCTGCCGGCACCACGGCCCTGCTCATCGCGCCGGCGGCCTGCAGCAGCAGGCTGGTGTAGAGCAGCTCGGCGCGCTCGAGGTCGGAGCCGAACCCGAACAGGTGCAGCGAGAGCTCCCGGCCCTCACCGACCCAGCGTTGCCGGCGCACGACCTGGCAACGCAGTGCCGACGCGACAGTGGCCAGCAGCTCGGCCTTGTCGCGCCGGTAGGGCGCGTCGAGGCTTACCACCCGGTCGCCCACCGTGTCGCTGGTCGGGTCGGTGCTGGCCAGCAGCGCGCGGTCGATGCCGTAGGCGGCCACCAGCTCGGCGGCCTTGGCGGTGTAGGACTCGGCCTCGGCGGGGGTGGTGGCCGGGTCCTCGGCCTTGGCGAGCAGCTTGCGGATCTTGGCCAGCATCGGCTCACTCATGCGGGCACCGGTCCCCGCGCCGGTCGTGCTCTCGGTCATGGGCGTTCCTCTCTGTCGGGGCGTGCGAACGACCCCATCACCGGGCACGGACAACTGGCCGCGTCGTCCCGGACCTTTCCACAGCCCGTTTGCACGCGAGCAGCCGCTCCCGGTTCGCGCGGGCAGCGTACGGCGCCCGCCGGCTGCGCCCGACAAGCCCGGCGTCCGCGAGCACAGGCCGGGGAAAGCGGGCTGCCTCGCGGGTGCGACGACGCCCTCAGCTCGCGACGGTCGCCACCACCCGCGCCCGGGTCTCCGGGTTCGACCACGCCTCGGCCGTGCGGTGCAGCCTGAGAGCGGAGGCGGCCAGGAACGGCACCGCCATCGCCAACGGCCAGACCACCGGCTGCAACGACGCGGCCGCGAAGACCAGCCCGGTGACCGTGGTGATGACCGCCAGCCGCGTCGAGTAGCCCACCATCACCAGCGGCGGCGCCGGCGTCGCCCGGGCGCCGCGCAGGTCCACGGCGAACGGCCGGCGCACCGACCAGCGCAGCGAGCCGGACACCACCTGGAAGGTCACCACCAGCGCGCTGCAGAGCACCGCGACGGTCTGCGAGGCCGTGGGGAGTCCCGCCCGCAGCGAGGCCATCGCCAGCGTGAGCGCGATCGCGACGAGCAGCACCTCGGCCAGGACCAGCAGCCGGGACACGAACGCGAGCCGCGGGGACACCGGGAGGCTGTCGCGCCACAGCGCGCCGCGGCCGTCCAGGCACCACGCGTTCACGCCGAACAGCAGCGCGCCGCCGGAGGCCACCAGGCCCGGCATCAGGCAGAGCATGTTCCACTCCAGCGCGCTGGCGATCGCGACGAGCCCCGGCAGGATCGCCAGCACGGCCAGACCCCGGCGCAGCGGGACCGAGCGCCAGACGCCGGCCCGGTCCAGGCGCAGCATCGCGACGAAGTCCGAAGCGGGGTTCGGCCGGGCGGCCTGCAACGCGGTCTCGACGCGCGCCTCGTCGCGGGCCGGCCGTCGGGCGACGCCGCGGTTCACGTAGGCGCCGAGCACCACCGCGACCACCACCAGCAGCACGAGCCGGACCACCACGTCGAGCCACGCGCCCCAGTGCCCGCGGGCGCCGGCGAGGACGCCGAGCGTGAGGCGCAGGGTCGGGCTGCGGTCCAGCAGCGGCGCGAGCCGGTCGGTGAAGATCAGGTAGCCGAGCAGGCCGGCGGCGAGCCCGGTCCCGGTGCGCACCAGCAGCCGTCCGGCCGGACCGCGCCGTACCCACTCCACCGACCAGGCGAACAGCTGGGCGATCGCGGTCGCGCCCGCCAGCCACAGCAGGACCGGGAGCTGGGCGGCCAGCAGCGCCGGCCCGGGTCCGACGCCGTAGGCCGTCATCGCCAGCAACGCCCAGCTCTGCAGCAGCCAGGCGATGTTGAGCGGGGCCATCAGCAGGGCCCCGAGATGGTCGGTGGTCGGGCTCACCGGGAAGGCCACCGCCTGCTCGCGGTGCACCAGCTCGCGCCCGCCGCCGGTCGCGATCGCGGACACGATCGAGATCACCAGGACGCTGAGGAAGCCGGTGGGCAGGAAGATGAGGACGTCGTCCGGCGGGAACCGCGGCGCGACGACGTACGCCGGGACCCAGGCCGCGGCCACGGTCAGCCCCAGCATCACGCCGAGCGCCACCGGGACGCCGACCCGGGCGTGGCCACGCAGCGACGCGCCCCGGAAGCGCAGCAGCGGTCCGAGATCGGTGACGGAGCGCCGGGTCGCGGCGGCCCTACTCCAGAAGGTCGCGGTACGCGCCGGCACCGTTCTCCCCCGCCATCTCGTGGGCGGGCAGCGCCGCCACCGCCGAGCCGCCGCGCAGCACGATCGCGTCCTGGCACGCCTGCACCGCCAGCTCGCGCAGGTGCGTGGACACCAGGACCGCCGCGCCGCGGGCACGGGCGTCGCCGATCACCTCCATGGTCGCCTCGACGCCCAGCGGGTCCACCCCGTCGAACGGCTCGTCGAGCAGCAGCACGGCCGGCTCGTGGAAGGCGGCCAGCAGCACCGACATCCGCCGGCCCATGCCGTGGCTGAAGCCGGCGGTGACCCGGTGGGCCGCCCCGCCGAGGTCGAACCGCTCGAGCAGCGTCCGGGCCCGGTCCTCCCAGCCCGCCGGGAGCCGCCGCAGCCGCGCGGACAGCTGCAGGTGCTCCCACGGGGTGGCTCGCGGCACCAGGCCGCCGACGTCGGGGCAGTAGCCGGTGGCGTGCTTGACCGCCAGCGCCTGGGTGCGTACGTCGAGACCGCTGACCCGCACCAGGCCCTCGGAGGGTGGGATCACCCCGGCCACCACTCGCATCGTCGTGGACTTGCCGGCACCGTTGCGGCCGAGCAGGGCGGTAGCACTGCCCGCCTGCACCGCGAAGTCGAGCCCGCACACAGCTTCGACCGATCCGAACCGGACGCGCAGCCCGCGGACCTCGACGAGGGGTGATGTCACCGCGTCATTCTGTCCCAGTTCGCCCGCGGCAGTGTCCGGTTTCCCCTCCTCCCCCGTCGAGTCGGCTCTTCAGGGCCGACTCGACGGGGAAGGAACGCCTGCTCATAGGGGCGAGGAAGGTCAGGCCGGGAAGCGCTCGCCCTTCTCGGCGAGGTCGACGAGGTAGGGGGGCGGGGCGAACCGCTCGCCGTACGCCGCGGCCAGCTCGCGCGTCCGGGCCACGAAGCCCTTCAGCCCGCCCTCGTAGCCCTGCATGAACTGCACCGCGCCGCCGGTGTTCGGCGGGTAGCCGATGCCCATGATCGAGCCGATGTTCGCGGCGGCCGCCGACTCGATGACGCCCTCCTCGAAGCACCTGGCGGTCTCGATCGCCTCGATGAACAGGAACCGGTCCTTGAGGTCGGCGAGGTCGGGCTGCTGCTCCGCGGCGGGGAAGGTCTCGCCCAGCCCCTTCCAGAGGCCGTGCCGCTTGCCGGACTCGTCGTACTCGTAGAAGCCGGCGCCCTTGAGCTTGCTGGGCCGGCCGATCTCGATCATCTTGTCGATGACCGCCTCGGCCGGGTGGGCGGTGTAGCTGCCGCCCTCCTTCTCGACGGCCGCCTTGGTGGCGTTGCGGATCTTGACCATCAGCTCCATGTTGAGCTCGTCGCTGATCTGCAGCGGACCGACCGGGTAGCCGGCCTGCGTGGCCGCCCGCTCGATGGTCATCGGGCGCACTCCCTCGCCGAGCATCGCCAGACCCTCGTTGATCTGGGTGCCGATCACCCGGGAGGTGTAGAACCCGCGGCTGTCGTTCACCACGATCGGCGTCTTGCGGATCTTCTGCACCACGTCGATCGCCTTGGCCACGGTGGCGTCCGAGGTCTGCTCGCCGCGGATGATCTCCACCAACGGCATCTTGTCGACGGGGCTGAAGAAGTGCAGGCCGATAAACGATGACGCAGCCTGCGGGCCGACTGTCGCGGCCAGGCCGGTGATCGGCAGCGTCGAGGTGTTCGAGCACAGCAGCGCGTCGGGGTTGACCACGTCGAGGATCTCGGCGAACACCTTGTTCTTCAGCGACGGGTCCTCGAAGACCGCCTCGATGACCAGGTCGCAGCCCTTGAGGTCGGCCGCCGCGTCGGTGGGGGTGATCCGGCCGAGTATCTCCTCGCGCTGCTCGGGGCTGGTGCGGCCACGCTGCACCGCCTTGTCGAGCAACTTGACCGAGTAGCCCTTCCCCCTCTCGGCGTTCTCCAGGCTGACGTCCTTGAGCACCACCTCGAGGCCGGAGCGGGCGCAGGCGTAGGCGATGCCGGCGCCCATCATCCCGGCGCCGAGCACGCCCACCCGGGCCGGCTCAAAACGGTCGTAGCCGTCCGGGCGCAGCGACCCCGCGTTGATCGCCTGCAGGTCGAAGAAGAACGCCTGGATCATGTTCTTGGCGTTGCGGCCGGTGACCAGGCTGGTGAACCAGCGCGACTCGATGCGGGTGGCGGTCTCGAAGTCGACCTGCGCGCCCTCGACGGCCGCGGCGAGGATCGCCTTCGGCGCCGGGTAGTCCGCGCCCTTGAGCTGCTTGCGCAGGTTGGCGGGGAACGCGGGCAGGAACGCGGCGAGCTTCGGGTTCGACGGCGCGCCACCGGGCACCTTGTAGCCGGGACGGTCCCAGGGCTGGGTGGCAGCCTCCGGGTCGTCGCGGTGCTCCTTGATCCACGCCTTCGCCGCGGTGACCAGGTCCTCGCGCGCGACCAGCTCGTCGACGAGACCCTTGTCCCTGGCCTGCTGCGGCTTCAGCCGCGGACCCTGGAGGAGCACGTCGAGCAGCGCGCTGGAGATCCCCAGCATCCGTACGGTGCGGGTCACGCCGCCGCCGCCGGGCAGCAGGCCGAGCGTCACCTCGGGCAGGCCCAGCTCGATCTTGGGGTCGTCGACGACGATCCGGTGGTGGCAGGCCAGCGCGATCTCGAGCCCGCCGCCGAGCGCGGAGCCGTTGACCGCGGCGACGACGGGCACCCCGGCGGTCTCCAGCCGGCGCAGCTGGGCCTTCATCTCCTCGACCTCGGCGAAGATCCGCGGCGCGTCCTCGGGGGTCGCGGCCATCATGCTCTTGAGGTTGCCGCCGGCGAAGAAGGTCTTCTTCGCCGAGGTGATCACCACGCCGGTGACCTGCTCGCGCTGGCGCTCGAGGCGGTCGACGGCCGCACCCATGGAGTGCTTGTAGAGGTCGTTCATGGTGTTCGCGCCGGCGGTCGGGTCGTCGAGGGTGAGCGTGACGATCCCGTCGCTGTCGACGTCGAACCGGACCGCGCTCTCCTCCTCGGAGGCCGAGCCCGTCGAGACCCCGCTGGTGTTCTGCTCAGTCATCTGTGTGAAGTCCTTCTCGGGTGAGGGGGCGGTCAGAGACGCTCGACGACGGTGGCGATGCCCATCCCGCCGCCCACGCACAGCGTGGCCAGGCCGCGGTGCAGGTCGCGCCGCTCGAGCTCGTCGACGAGGGTGCCGAGGATCATCGCGCCGGTGGCGCCGAGCGGGTGGCCCATCGCGATCGCGCCACCGTTGACGTTGACCTTCTCGTGCGGGACGCCCAGGTCCTTCATGAAGCGGAGCACGACCGCGGCGAAGGCCTCGTTCATCTCGAACAGGTCGATGTCGTCGACCGACAGGCCCGCCTTGGCCAGCGCCTTGCGCGAGGCCGGCGCCGGGCCGGTGAGCATGATCGTCGGGTCCGCGCCGGACACCGCGACCGAGACGATCCGGGCCCGCGGGGTGAGCCCCAGGTCAGCGCCCACCTGCTCGCTGCCGATGGCCACCAGCGCGGCGCCGTCGACGATGCCGGAGGAGTTGCCGGCGTGGTGCACGTGGTCGATCTTCTCGACCCAGTGGTACTTCTCCAGCGCCACCGAGTCGAAACCGCCCTGCTCGCCGATGTCGGCGAAGCTCGGCTTGAGGCCGGCCAGCGACTCCACGGTGGTGCCGGGACGGATGAACTCGTCCTTGTCGAGGACGGTCAGCCCGTTGCGGTCCTTGACCGGGATCACCGAGCGCTCGAAGTAGCCGTTGGCCTGCGCCTTGGCGGCACGCGCCTGCGACTCGACGGCGTAGGCGTCCACGGCTCCGCGGTCGAAGCCTTCGATGGTGGCGATCAGGTCGGCGCCGATGCCCTGCGGCACGAACGAGGTGCCGATCGCGGTGGCCGGGTCGGCCGCCCAGGCGCCCCCGTCGGAGCCCATCGGCACCCGGGACATCGACTCCACGCCGCCGGCGAGGATCAGGTCCTCGAAGCCGGAGCGGACCCGGGCGGCGGCCTGGTTGACGGCCTCGAGCCCGGAGGCGCAGAAGCGGTTGAGCTGGACTCCGGCGACCGTCTCGGGGTAGCCGGCCGCGAGCGCCGCGGTCTTGGCGATGTCGCCGCCCTGGTCCCCGAGCGGCGAGACCACGCCGAGCACGACGTCGTCGACGCGCTCGGGGTCGAGACCGGGGTTGCGGGCCTTGATCTCGTCGAGGAGACCGACCACGAGGTCCACCGGCTTGACCTCGTGGAGGGAGCCGTTCTTCTTGCCCTTGCCGCGCGGCGTGCGGATGGCGTCGTACACGAATGCTTGCTGCGCCGATGTGCTCATGAGGGAGACAGCCCCTGACTCTCGGAGACGGACAGTGTTTCGATTGTGACACCGTTGCTGTTAGCGTCGTCAACCGACCGGGTCCTGTGATCTACGTCGCCTTCCCCTGCCGCCGAGGAGCCGCTCCCATGTCCGCCGCCAGGTCCGCCACGACCGCCACCGCCGCGACCCCCCGGGCCGGCGAGAGCACCGAGGGCACGGAGGAAGCCGCGGGCCCCGAGCTGCTGACGCTCGAGGAGCTCACCGAGCGCGTGGACCTGAGCGTGCGCAACGTCCGCTTCTACACCACCCGAGGCCTGGTGCCGCCGCCCATCAAGCAGGGTCGCTCGGGCTACTACTCGCGCGACCACGTGGCCCGGCTGGAGCTGGTGCGCGAGCTGCAGGCCCACGGCTTCACGCTGGCCGCCATCGAGAAGTACCTTGCCCGCATCCCCGCTGGCGCCTCCCCGGAGACGATCGCGCTGCACCGCACCCTGCTCGCGCCCTGGATGGCCGAGCTTCCAGAGACGGTGTCCCGCCGCGAGCTGGGCCGCCGCGCGGGGCGGCCACTCAGCGACGAGGACCTCGACACCCTGCACGCGCTGGGCATCGTCTACCCCACGAAGTCGGGGAAGTACGAGGTCGCCGTCGCGCACCTGTCGGTCGGCGTCGCGCTGCTCGACCTCGGCATGCCGCTGGAGGCCGCCCTCGCCGCGCAGGACATCTTCTCCGCGCACGGCCGCGCGATCGCGGAGGAGCTGACCGAGCTGTTCCGGCTCAAGGTGTGGCCGGCCTACAAGGAGGGCGGCGCACGCCCGGAGGAGCTGCGCGAGCTGGTGGAGCGGTTCAAGCCGGTCACCGTCGCCGCGCTGGTCACCGCCTACGAGTCCGCGGTCAACGAGACCAAGCGCGAGTCCGTCGCCCGCCGCGCCCGCTGACCCACGACTCGGCGCTTGCGCCGGGTCGGCATCAGGTCCGGCGGCACAAGCGCCGGGTCGGCGGTGGCGAGGCTGACAGTGCTGCTGTCAGAATGCGGGCCATGGCTGAGCGCTACGCACTGGGACAGGGCACCGGGCCGCTGCGGGGTCTCCGCGTCGTCGAGCTGGCGGGCATCGGCCCCGGCCCGCACGCGGCCACGATCCTCGCCGATCTCGGGGCGGACGTGGTCCGGGTCGAACGGCCCGGAGGGGCGGCGAGCGCGGGCGGCCGCGAGACCGACCTGCTGACCCGGGGGCGGCCCAGCGTCGCCCTCGACCTGAAGCACCCGCGGGCGGTGGGGACGGTGCTTGCCCTCGTGGAGACCGCCGACGTGCTGCTCGAGGGCATGCGGCCGGGGGCGGCCGAACGGCTCGGCCTGGGCCCCGACGAGTGCCTGGCCCGCAACCCGCGACTGGTGTACGGCCGGATGACCGGCTGGGGCCAGGAGGGGCCGCTGGCCCACACCGCCGGGCACGACATGAACTACATCTCCCTCGCCGGGGCGTTGCACGGCCTGGGTCAGACGCCGGAGCGTCCGCAGTTCCCGAGCAACCTGCTCGGCGACTTCGGCGGCGGATCGACGTACCTCGTTATCGGCGTGCTCGCCGCGCTGCTCGAGGCCCGCGCCAGCGGCCGGGGGCAGGTGGTCGACGCCGCGATCGTCGACGGGGCCGCGCACCTGAGCACGATGTTCGCGAGCATGCTGGCCGGTGGCGCCGCGCACGAGCGGCGGGCGGCCGGGCTGCTCGACGGCGGGGCGCCGTTCTACGACGTCTACGAGACCGCCGACGGCCGGCACATGTCGGTCGGCGCCCTCGAGCCGCAGTTCTACGTCGCGCTGCTCGAGGGCCTCGGGCTCACCGAGACCGCTCCCGACCGCGGCGACCTGGCCCAGTGGCCGGCGCTGCGGGAGGTGCTCGCCGCGCGGTTCAAGCAGAAGACCCAGGCGGAGTGGACGGAGATCTTCGACGGCACCGACGCCTGCGTCGCGCCGGTGCTGCCGCTGTCGGAGGCCGCGGGCCACCCGCACCTGGAGGCACGCGGGACGTACGTCGACCGCGACGGGATCCTGCAGCCGGCGCCCGCACCCCGGTTCTCCCGCACGGCCGCGACCCTGACCACCGGCCCCAGCGTGCCCGGCGGGCACACGGTCGAGGCGCTGACCGCGTGGGGCGTCGGCGACGTGGACGAGCTGGTGGAGTCGGGCGCGGCCGTCCAGGCGTAGGTACACCGCATCGTTCCTCCAGCGGCCGCGCTGCGACCGGTCCGGGCCCGGAGACGGCACGTTCGGCGCCCAAGGGCACTCGCGAGGGCCCGACAGCGCACGACGCGACGCCGGCGCCTCGAGCCGGACGCCTGCTCACGGATCGGTTCCAGACGCAGGCTCCCATGCGCCCGGAACATGCTTCTGGAACCGATCCGGCCGGCGGATCGTGTCCCGAAGATGTGGGCGAGGTCATGCGTGCAACTAGTTGCAGACCGGCGGGCGGGTCCGCCATCGTGGAGCGCGACGAAAGGAGGCGGCGGTGGCACTCGAGCACGCGATCCTGGTCTCGCTCACCGAGCAGCCCGGGTCCGGCCTGGAGCTGACCCGCCGCTTCGACCGCTCGATCGGGTTCTTCTGGAGCGCTACCCACCAGCAGATCTACCGGGTGCTCGCGCGCATGGACGCCGCCGGCTGGGTCCGCGCGGAGCAGGTCAGCCAGCACGGCCGCGCGGACAAGAAGGTGTACGACGTGACCGGCGCAGGCCGCGCCGAGCTGGCCCGGTGGCTGGCCGCGCCGGGACCCGCGGAGTCGTTCCGCTCCGACCTCGCGGTGCGGCTTCGCGCCGCGTCGTACGGCGACCGTACGGCCCTGCGCGCCGAGGTCACCCGGCACCGTGCCGAGCACGCCACCCGGCTCGCGCACTACGAGACGCTCGCCGCCCGCGACTTCCCCGAGCCCGAGCGGCTCACCGGCCGCGACGTCGACGTCCACCTGGTGCTGCGCGGCGGCATCCGCCTCGAGCGGTTCTGGGTCGAGTGGCTCACCGAGTGCCTCGACCGGTGGACCGGCAGCGACCCGCAGAGCGACAACCGCACGACGACCGATTACGACCCCACCGGCCCCGCTGACCCCGAGGAGCGCCCGTGACCGCAACCCCCGCCGCCTCGCCGTACCCTCACCTCCTCGAGCCGCTGACGCTCGGCGGGCTGACCCTGCGCAACCGGGTGGTGATGGGCTCCATGCACACCGGCATGGAGGACCGGGCCCGCCACCTGCCGGAGCTGGCGGCCTACTTCGCCGAGCGCGCCCGCGGCGGTGTCGGCCTGATCGTCACCGGCGGCTACGCGCCCAACGTCCGCGGCTGGCTGCTGCCGTTCGGGTCGATGATGACCCGCACCCGGCACGCCGACCGGCACCGCCGGGTGACCGACGCGGTGCACGCCGAGGACGGGGCGATCGCGCTGCAGGTCCTCCACGCCGGCCGCTACGGCTACACGCCGCTGAACGTGAGCGCCTCGGCCACCAAGTCGCCGATCACGCCGTTCAAGGCCGGCGCGCTCAGCAGGAGGGGCGTGGAGCGGACCATCGACGACTTCGTCGAGTCCGCGCGTCTCGCACGCCGGGCGGGGTACGACGGCGTGGAGATCATGGGCTCCGAGGGCTACCTGATCAACCAGTTCCTGGCTGCGGGCACCAACCACCGCACCGACGGGTGGGGCGGTACCGCGGAGAAGCGGATGCGGTTCCCCGTCGAGATCGTGCGGCGCACGCGCGAGGCGCTCGGCGAGGACTTCCTGGTGATGTACCGGATGTCGCTGCTCGACCTGGTGCCGCGCGGCCAGACCTGGGAGGAGACCGTCGCCCTCGCCAAAGCCCTGGAGGAGGCCGGGGCCTCGGTGATCAACACCGGCATCGGCTGGCACGAGGCGCGGGTGCCCACGATCCTCACCCAGGTGCCGCGCGCCGCCTGGTCCTGGACCACCGGGCGGCTGCGACCGGAGCTCTCGATCCCGGTGTGCGCGTCGAACCGGATCAACACCCCCGAGGTGGCCGAGTCGGTGCTGGCCGACGGGCAGGCCGACCTGGTCTCGATGGCGCGCCCGCTGCTGGCCGACCCGGACTTCGTGGCCAAGGCCGCCGCCGGTCGCGCCGACGAGATCAACACCTGCATCGCCTGCAACCAGGCCTGCCTGGACCACACCTTCGCCAACAAGCGCGCCTCCTGCCTGGTCAACCCGAGAGCCGGCCGCGAGACCTCCCTGATCCTGGCGCCGACCCGCACCCGCAAGCGCGTCGCGGTGGTCGGCGCGGGTCCCGCGGGCCTGGCCACCGCGGTCTCCGCGGCCGAGCGCGGCCACCGGGTCACGCTGTTCGAGGCGGGCGCGGAGGTCGGCGGGCAGTTCCGGCTGGCGATGCGGGTGCCGGGCAAGGAGGAGTTCGCCGAGACGCTGCGCTACTACGCCCGCCGGCTCGACGTGCTCGGGGTCGACGTACGCCTCGCGACCCGGGCCGGGCTCGCCGACCTCGAGGGGTACGACGAGGTGGTGGTCGCCACCGGCGTCGAGCCCCGGCGCGTGTCCTTCGAGGGGGCGGCTCACCCGAGGGTGGTCTCCTACGCCGCCGTGCTCGACGGCAGCGTGCGCGTCGGGCGCCGGGTCGCGGTGGTCGGCGCCGGCGGCATCGGTGTGGACGTCAGCCACTTCCTCACCGAGGACCGGCCCGCGACCGGCGCGGGCGGCGACCCCGACGAGTGGTACGCGCACTGGGGCGTGGGCGACCCCGCCGTGCACCCGGGCGGTCTCGCCGAGAAGAAGCCGCGGGTCCCGGCGCGCGAGGTGTACCTCCTGCAGCGCAAGACCACCGGGATCGGCGCGGGCCTGGGCAAGACCTCCGGCTGGGCGCACCGCGCGGTGCTGCGCGACTCGGGGGTGACGATGCTGCCAGGGGTGACCTACGACCGCGTGGACGACACCGGCCTGCACGTGCGGGTCGGGGCCGGCGACGGCGACCCGGGCGAGACCCGCGTCCTCGAGGTCGACCACGTGGTGGTCTGCGCGGGCCAGGAGTCGGTCCGCGACCTGTACGACGGGCTGCTGGCCGCCGGGGCGTCCGCCCACCTGGTCGGCGGCGCCGACGTCGCCGCCGAGCTCGACGCGAAGCGGGCCATCGAGCAGGGCACCCGGCTGGCCGCAACGCTCTGACCGGCCGGGCCGGCCGACGGACCGACGCAACCGCCGCACACCCGACGGAACCGAGCGTTTCCAGGACAGGGTTGTCAAGTGCGACATACCCTCACCAGGTCGTTTTTTCTTTACCGACCTCGGGGACCCGGGAATGCCGTTGCGCCGTCTGCTCGTGCTCGTCGTCGCCGCCGTGCTGCTGCTGCCGCAGGGCGCGCACGCGGCGCTGCCGATCGAGGACTTCGCCCGCTACCACCCGCAGGTCCACTGCAACCCGGCTCCGAAGCCGGGCACGCTGCGGCTCGCCGCCTGGCTGCAGCGGACCTACCCCGGCACCGGCTCGCTGGGCATCTCCCGCTCCTGCAAGGGCGGCGGCGTCTCCGAGCACAAGGAGGGTCGCGCGTTCGACTGGGCGGTGGACGTGCACTCCGCGCGCGACCGCGGCTACGTCCGCGACTTCCTCCACCGGTTGTTCGCCACCGACGCGGCCGGCAACCCCGACGCGCTCGCCCGCCGGATGGGCGTGATGTACGTGCTGTGGAACGACCACATCTGGGGCTCCTACGACCACTTCGCCCGCCGGGACTACCTGAGCTCGAGCTGCCGGACCCGCCGCGCGTGCAGCGACACCCTGCGCCACCGCAACCACGTGCACATCTCGCTGACCCGACGCGGCGGCCTCGGCCTGACCAGCTGGTACGCCCCGAAGTCCGCCGCCACGCCGGCGCCCCCCGCACCGCGCCCGGCGCCCGAGCCGGCGTCCCCGCAGGCGTCCACGACGAAGCCGGACCCGGTCGTGCACCGGGTTACCGTGCCCACCGACGGCACCGTGCGCACCACCCGGTTCAAGATCGAGGCCGGCCGCAAGTACCAGGTCGTCGCGGCCGGGCTGTTCGACTACGGCAGCCCCCGCCGGGTCGCCGACGCCAGCTGCGTGTGGTCCGCCGACGGCTGGCGTCCCGCGCCCGCCCGCGGCGTGCTCCGGCGGCACGGCGGGCTCGACCTGCGGGTCAACGGCGTGCGGCTGCTCGGCAGCACCTGCCACCGCTCCCACCTCTACCGCGCGGTGTTCGTCGCGAAGCACACCCGCACGCTCTCGCTGCGCGTGGCCAACCGCGGCACCACGTCCGGCCGCCTGGTGGTGACCGTCTCGCGTCCCGGGGCCGACGTCGCCTCGGCCCTCCCGACGTACCCCTCCCTCAGCCCGCCGCCGGGCCGGCCCACCGCGCTCGCCGGCGGCCACGGCCTGCTCACGGAGACCGTCGCGGTCCCGGGCACCCGCACGGTCAGCACCACCGAGCAGGTGCAGGCCGGCGTCGACTACCGGATCACGGTCACCGGCACGGTCGCCCTGCACGGCGCGCGCACCGACGGCGTCTGCCTCTACCGCCACGGGCGGTGGTACCGCCAGGCCTCACTCGACCGCCGACGGCCGGGCGCCGACCACGGCCAGCTGTACGTCGACGGGACACCGTTCGCGGCCGGCGGCGGCTGCGGCACGCACCGGCACTCGACGACCTGGACCGCGGCACGCACCGGCCGGCTGCCGCTGTCGGTGTGGGACCCGCTCGACCGCAGCGACAACAAGGGTGCGCTCACCGTGCAGGTGCAGCGGCTGACGCCGATCACCGAGCCGAAGCCCGGGTGGCAGGCCAAGGTGCGCCCGGGCACCAAGCCGTGGCAGCTGCGGCGGGACTGGTTCGAGGTGCCGGCCTCCGCCGCGCACGGCCTGCTCTCCACGATGCGCGCGCGCAAGGGCGAGACGCTGCAGGTCGTCGTCCGTGGCCGGCTGCGCAGCGGCCGCACCGTCGCCGACGCCTCCTGCGTGCGCACCGCCGGCGGCTGGGTACGGCGCGACCCGGCGATCGCGCTGGCCCAGGACCCGCTCGACCTCTGGGTGGACGGCCAGCCGGTCACCTGGCGTGCACTCGGCCGGACCAGCGGGTGCTCCCAGGAGCACGCCTACACCACCCGGTTCACGATGACCAAGACCGGGCCGCTGCGCCTGGCCGTCCTCGACCTCGACCACAGCGACGACAAGGGGTCGCTGGCGGTGACGCTGCTGCGCGACTGACGCCGCGACCGTGCTCCCCTCAAGTCCCGGCCCGGGAATGCCGATGATCCTCACGGCTCGGGGAGGGCCACGGAGGATCACCATGAGCGATGTCGCCGAGGACCGGCTGCGCCACCTCGCGGCCGCCGCGCGCGCTCTCGGCCGGTCGCTGCCGGTCTCCCGGCTCGTCGAGCTCGCCGCGGAGTCCGCTCGGGAGGGGCTGGGCGCCGCCGGCGTCTCGCTGAGCCGGCTCGAGCCCGGCACCCTGGACGTGCGCACCCTGGCCCGGGTCGGCGACCTCGGCCGGGGCTGCTCGCTCAGCGCCCCGGTCGTCGTCGACGGCCGGCTGTGGGGAGAGCTCCACGCCACCCGGCACGTCGGCGAGGCCTTCTTCGACGACGGCGACGAGTCCTACCTCGAGGCGCTCGTGGCGGTCCTCGCCGGGGCGATCTCCCGGGCCCTGCGCGAGGAGTCCCTGGAGCGGCTGGCCTTCCAGGACCCGCTCACCGGCCTGCTCAACCGGCGTGCCCTCGACGAGCGGGCACCCAGGACGTTCGACGTGCCGCCCGGCGCGGTCCGCACCGTCACCGCCGTCGTGGTCGACGTCAACGGACTGAAGGAGGTCAACGACAGCTGCGGCCACGTGGTCGGCGACCAGCTGCTCCAGTCCGTGGCCCGCAGCCTGGACCGCAACTTCTCCCGGTTCCCCGGCGCGCTGGTGGCCCGGGTCGGCGGTGACGAGTTCGCCGTGCTGGTGCCGCGCCACGAGCCGACGCTGGTCGTCCGGATCGCCGACGAGACCGCCTCGCTGACCTGGGACCTCGGCCCCGGCGCAGGGGTCTCGGTCGGTGCCGCCTCGGCGCGGGTCACCGCGGGCTGCGGGACGACCGCCGCGGACCTGCTCGTCGCCGCGGACCGGGCGCAGTACGCCGCGAAGCGGCAGCGGCTCTCGCGCGCCGTCGTGGCCGAGCAGCCCGCCCCGGTCCGCGAGGTCTCCCCGGCCTAGCGCCCCGCCCGGGCACGATGGCGGCATGCCGAGGCGGGCAGCCGGGGCGCACCGACCAGGTTCGTGCAGGTGTGGCTGCCTCCGGACGAGCCCGGCACCGCCCCCGCTACTCGCTCGCGGACGCCGGTGAGCTCGCCGGCCGCCTGGTGCCGGTCGCCTCCGGGATCCGCGGCGTGGACGCGGCCGTGCCGATCGGCAGCAGCCGGGCCGGCCGGCTCGAGGCGGGGGACGCGGCCAGGTTCACCGGCGAGGGCGGCCGGGTGGTCACCGCGGCGGGCGCGGCGGAGGTGCTCGTCTGGGAGATGCGCTGACCGTCAGGCGAGCACCTGCAGGGCTCCGGGCAGCACCCGGGCCTCCACCGGGAGGGGAGCGAGCCGCTCGCCGTCGCCGTACGCCGTGACCGGGGCCGCGCTCGACAGCCGCACCTGCCGGCCGGTGAGCACCCGGACCTCGTCGAGGTCGACGTGCGACCCGTCGTACAGCTTGGGCATGCAGCGGAGCAGCCGGAGCTTGGAAGCCGCGCGGACCACCACCACGTCGAGGAGGCCGTCGGTCAGCGAGGCGGCCGGCGCGATCCGCATGCCGTTGCCGTAGTAGGCGGAGTTGGCCACCACGACCGTGTAGGCGTCCTCGTCGTACGTCGTCCCGTCCACCTCGATGGTGTAGCGGGTCGGCGAGAAGCCCAGCAGCGCCCGCACCGCGGCGTAGGCGTACTGGGTCGAGACCGGCAGCCGCCGGACCCGCTCGACGATCTCGGAGGCCAGCGAGTCCACCCCGGCATAGACGCTGCCGAACACCAGCCGGCGGCCGGCGTCGATCACGTCGACCGTCCGTGGCGCAGCCTCGAGCAGGGTCTGCGCAACCTGCTCCGGGTCCCTGCCGATGCCGAGCATCCGGGCGAAGTCGTCGCCGCGGCCCGACGGCACGATCCCGAGCACCCCGCCGGCCTCGACCACCGCCCCGGCCACCGAGGACACCATGCCGTCCCCACCGACGGCCACCACGACGTCGCCGCGGCCGGCGGCCTCGCGCGCCAGCTCGGCGCAGCGCACCGGCCCCGGGCTGTAGGTCAGCTCGACCGTGGCGCCGGCCTCCCGCAGCACCCGGGCGACGGGCACCGCGACCGCCGGTCCCCTGCCCGTGCCCGAGGCCGGGTTGACCAGCAGCTGGAAGCTCCTCATGGGAGCAGGATCCCAGGGTTCATCACCCCGAACGGGTCCACCCTCGCCTTCACCGCCCGCAGCAGCTCCACGCCCACCGGCCCGATCTCGTCGGCCAGCCACGGCCGGTGGTCGCGGCCGACCGCGTGGTGGTGGGTGATGGTGGCTCCGGCGGCGCGGATCGCGTCGCCGGTAGCACGCTTCGCGGCCGCCCACTGCGCCACCCCGTCGCCGACCTGGCGCGCGGCCACGGTGAAGTAGAGCGACGCGCCGGTCTCGTAGACGTGGGAGACGTGGCAGAGCACCAGGGCGCCCTCGAGCGTCGAGGTCAGCGCGGTCCGCACCGCGTCGTACACCTCGGGCAGGGCGGACCAGAAGGCCGCGGTCTCCAGGGTCTCGACCAGCACGCCGACGTCGAGCAGCGAGTCGCGCAGGTACGGCGCGCGAAAGCGCCCCTCGACCCAGGCGCTGCCGGCCTCAACCTCGGGCCCGACCGCCCCCACGGCCTCGAGCCGCTCGGCGACCAGCGCGCGGCGGACCTCGACCAACGCGGCCTCGCCCTCGTGGCCGACGACCAGCAGCACCCCGCCCTCGCCGCCGCCGACGTGGGCGGGGTCGGCCAGGTTGAGCGAGGTCTCGCTCTCGTCGGAAAGCCGCAGCACGGTCGGCGCCAGGCCGGCCTGCACCAGCCCGCGCACCGCGGCGGTGCCCTCGGCGAACGAGCCCAGCCGCCAGCCCTCGTACACCCGGGCCTCGGGCACCGGCCGGACCCGCACGGTGACCTCCGTGATCACGCCGAACGCGCCCTCGGAGCCGAGCAGGAGCTGACGCAGGTCGGGCCCGGCGGCGCTGGCCGGCGCACTGCCCAGGTCGAGCGTGCCGATCGGGGTGGCCGCGCGAAGGGCGACCACGAGCGCGTCGAAGCGGCCGTAGCCGGCCGACGCCTGCCCGCTGGAGCGTGTCGCCGCGAAGCCGCCGATCGTGGCGTACTCGAACGACTGCGGGAAGTGGCCGAGGGTCAGGCCATGCGCGGCCAGCAGCGCCTCCGCGTCCGGGCCACGCAGCCCGGCCTGGAGCACCGCGGTCCGCGACTCCGGGTCCACGCCGACCAGCCGGTCCAACCGGCGCAGGTCGAGCGCCACCACCCCGGCGTGACCGTCGCGGCGGGCCGCCAGCCCGCCGACCACGGAGGTGCCTCCACCGAACGGCACGAGCGCCACCCGGTGGTCGGCGCACCAGCGCACGACGGCCTGGACCTCGTCGTGGTCCGCCGGCTCCACGACCACGTCCGGGGCGTCGGCGGCATCCCCGTTGCGCATCCGGAGCAGGTCCGGGGTGGACCGGCCGCGGGTGTGCCGGACCCGCGCGTCGTGGTCGCGGTGCACGTGCGCCGCGCCGACCAGCGCCTCCAGGTCGCCGACGAGCTCCTCGGCCAGCGCGGCCTCGGGCACGGCGACCTGGGCGAGCGGCGTGGTCGGGTGCTCGGTGGCCGGCCCGAAGGCGAGCTCGACCAGCGCGCGGGCGGACTCGGGGAGGGGCGCGGCCTCGGCCGGGTCTCCCCAGCGGGCCCAGTGCATCGGGTCGCTCACGTGTTACAGTGTGACACATGACGTCCAATCGTCACAACGAGCTCCCCGGTGAGGTCCGCGGCGCGGATGACGCGCTCCTCGACGCCGCGCGCGAGGCCCTTCTCGCGGTGGGCTGGCGGCGCACCACCCTGACCGACGTGGCCCGGCGGGCCGGCGTCTCCCGGATGACGCTGTACCGCCGCTGGCCCGACATGCAGACCCTGCTCGCGGACCTGATGACCCGGGAGTGGTCCGGGATCGCGATCGAGCCCGGGGACGGGCCGGCCCGGGCCCGGATCGCCTCCGGCGTCGCCGCCACCGTCGCCGCGCTGCGCGACAACGAGCTGTTCGGCAAGATCCTGCACGTCGACCCCGAGCGCCTGCTGCCCTACCTCCTCGACCGCCGGGGGCGCACCCAGGACGCGATCCTCGACCTGCTCGCCGCGCGCCTGGCCGAGGGGCAGGCCGACGGCTCGGTGCGCGCGGGGGCGCCCACCCTGCTGGCACGCGGCGTGCTGCTCGCGGCGCACGGGTTCGCCCTGTCGGCGGGCACCATGGCCGGGACCGGTGAGCACGCCGAGCCCTCGGTCGCCGACCTCGACGCCGAGCTCGTGGCCCTGATCGACAGGTACCTCGCCCCGTGAGCCCCCGGGACAGCGCCCTGACCGCCGTACGGCGCGAGCGGGAGCTGGCGGAGGCCACCGACGGCCGCACGGTGGACCTGCTCGTCGTCGGCCTGGGCGTCACCGGTGCCGGGGTGGCGCTCGACGCGGCCGCGCGTGGCCTCGAGGTGGTGGCCGTCGACGCCCACGACCTGGCGTTCGGCACCTCACGGTGGAGTTCCAAACTGGTCCACGGCGGGCTGCGCTACCTCGCGCACGGGCAGGTCGGCGTCGCCTACGAGAGCGCGGTCGAGCGCGGCATCCTGATGACCCGCACCGCCCCGCACCTGACCCACGCGCTGCCGATGCTGACCCCGCTGCTGCCGATGGTCACGCCCGCCCAGGCGGTCACCACCCGCGCGGGCCTCGCCGCCGGGGACCTGCTGCGGGCCGCGGCGCGCACCCCCCGCGCCGAGCTGCCCCGACTCCGCCGGCTCTCGCGCACCGAGACCCTGACCGTGGCGCCCGGCCTGCGCACCGAGGGGCTGCGCGGCGGCCTGCTGGCCTGGGACGGGCAGCTCGAGGACGACGCGCGGCTCGTGGTGGCGCTGGCACGCACCGCGGCAGCGCACGGCGCCCGGGTGCTCACCCGCACGCAGGCCACGCAGCTCGACGGCACCGGCGCCCGGGTCCGCGACACCCTGACCGGTGCCACCGGGACCGTCCGGGCCCGCGCGGTCGTCAACGCCACCGGCGTCTGGGCCGGCACCCTCGTCGACGAGGTGCGGCTACGCCCCTCGCGCGGCACCCACCTGGTGCTGCGGGCCTCCGCCCTGCACAGCCTGCACGTGGCGGTGATGGCGCCGGTGCCGGGCGAGCACAACCGCTACGTGTTCGCGCTCCCGGAGCCCGACGGCCGGGTCTACGTCGGGCTGACCGACGAGCCGGTCGACGAGCCCGTCGACGTACCCGTGCCGAGCGAGACCGAGATCGGCTTCCTGCTCGACGTCATCTCCGCGGTCTTCGCCCGGCCGCTGCACCGTGGTGACGTGGCGGGTGCCTATGCGGGGCTGCGCCCGCTGCTGGCCTCGAGCGGGCGCACCGCCGACCTGTCGCGTCGGCACGCCGTGCTGGTCTCGGGCGAGGGCGTGGTCACCGTGGTCGGCGGCAAGCTGACCACCTACCGGCGCATGGCACAGGACGCGGTCGACGCCGCGCTCGCGCGCGCGGGCCTGGCCGCGGGCCCCTGCCGCACCGCCCGGCTCCCGCTGCTCGGCGCGGCACCGCGGGAGGTGCTCGCCCGGCTGGAGGCACCCGCGCGGCTGGTCCGCCGCTACGGCACGGAGGCGGACGCGGTCCTGGCGCACGCCCGCGCGCTCACCGGACGCACCGACGCCGAGCTGCTCGCGCCGGTCGCCGAGGGCGTGCCCACCACGGCGGTCGAGCTGCTGTGGGGGGTGACCCACGAGGGCGCGCTCGACGTCGACGACCTGCTCGACCGGCGCACCCGCGTCGGACTGGTCGAGGCGGACCGGGCCGCTGCCACCGGCGCCGCGACGTGGGCGCTGCAGGCGGGCCGCCAGCGCGGCGAGGGGGTCAGCGCAGCGCGACGGTGAGCAGGAACGCCGAGTCCGCGTGTGCCCGGACCGCGTGCCGCTGCGGGGGCACGTGGGCGAGCTCGCCCGTCGAGAGCGTCCACGAGCGGTCGCCCGCCTGGAGGGTGACCTGTCCGCGGAGCACCTGGAGGCTGGCGCCCGGAGGCGAGTCGTGCTCGGCCATCTCGACGCCGTCGGCCAGCGCCACGACCACCGCACGCATCACCGCGCCGGAGAGCACGGTGCGTGCCGTGCGGCCGGCGGGATGGTTCGGCAGGTCCGCCATGAGTTCGTCGACGAGCCCGGGAAGCTCGACCGTGTCCGAGGTCTGCAGTTCGCTCACCCGGCCCACCCAACCACGCGACGGCTCAGATTCCGAGTCTTTCGACGACCTCGGCCCCCGGAAGCTCGCCGAGCAGCCGGCCCGGCAGCAGCAGCTTCGAGCGGCGGACTCCGGAGCCGATGATCGCCACCTCGATGTCCACGGTGCCGCTGTCGACGAACAGCCGCCACCCGTCGGGGAGGCCGACGGGGGTGATGCCGCCGTACTCCATGGCGGTCTGCGCGACCGCGTCGTCCATCGGCAGGAACGACGCCTTGCGCACGTCGAGCGCCCGCTTGACGAGGTTGTTCACGTCGGCCCGGGTGTCGGCGCGCACCACGCAGGCGGCGACCCGTTCCTCGCCGGCACGGCGCCCGCCGACCACCACGCAGTTCGCGCTCGCGGTCATCGGCAGGTCGTAGGCCTCGGTCATCGCGGCGGTGTCGGCCAGCGCGGGGTCGATCTCGACGACCGCCACGTCCTCGGCGTGCTTCCAGTCCGCCAGCGCCGCCGCGACCGGCGCGGCGAGCAGGTCCGCGCGCTCGAGAGCCGGCAGGGAGGTCAGGGTTCCGATCCGCGGCAGGTCCATGCCGCACACCTTAACTCCCCCGACTCGGCGCTTGTGCCGGGCTCAGGCCAGCCGACTCGGCGCTTCCGCCGGGCTCAGGCCGGCCGGGTCGGCGCTTGTGCCGGGCTCAGGCCTGCGGCGGCGGACCGGTCACCTCGTGCCGCAGCCGCAGCCCGAGCAGCGAGGCGACCAGCAGGGTCACCCCGGTGGCCAGCAGGATCCCGGCCGGGCCGAGCGAGCCGCTCGTCCAGTCGGTGAGCGCCTCGGGCACCGCGAGCGTCAGGGCGACCACGCCGGCCGCCAGGTAGGGCCACGCCGGGCGTACGACGTACCCGACGAAGGCGGCCACGCCGACGACGGCCGTCGCGACGTACCCGACCCAGGAGTGGTCCCCGAACACCGGCAACTGCGCGCCGACGACGACCAGGACCGCGGACATCACCCGGCCCGACTCGACCTCGTGCCACACTTGGGTCTCCGCGAGCGCGAGCCAGATCAGGCCCAGCGCGAGCACCGCGAGGCCCATCGGCACCGGCTGGTCCGTCGCGCCCAGCACGTCGAGGCCGGAGGTGATGACCACGAAGGACGCCACCGCCGCCCCGGACTGGCCGACGACGCTCGGCGTGACCCGGTAGCCGGCCAGCGTCACCGCCAGCGCGGTCGCCGCACCGGCCAGGACCGCCTCCGACCCGTCGCCGGTCACCAGCAGCCCGACGGTGAACCCCGCCGTCCCGGCCCCGGCCGTGGCCAGCACCGAGGCGAGGCGCCGGCGCACCTGTCCGGCGGGCAGGGTGAGCGCCCGCCGACCACCGGCGGCGACGACAGCGAGTGCGGCGGCCAGCAGCACCAGGGTGATACCGCCGAGCACGGCGACCTGGCCGTCGTGGCCCAGGGTGCCCCACTCGTTGGCGAAGAACAGCCCGGCGGCGCCGACCACGAACGCGGCGCCGACGTAGCCGGCGATCTCCGCCATCCGGCGCCGCAGCGGGGTGCCCGGAGCGGCCTGCGCAGGGGCCAGGGCCCGATCGACCACCGCGGCGGCCTCAGCGGCGCGGGCCGACTCCACGAGCCCGGCGGCTACCAGGGCTGCGGTCACCGCCTCCGCGGTTCGTTGCTTGCTCATGTGCCCAGCGTGGCCGGTGACGTGCCGGGCCGGACAGAGTAGGAGTACTCAACCCGGGACCGCGGGCTCACTTCCGCACGGCGGCCGGGTCCAGCACCAGGCCCGGGTCGCCGAGCGCCCCGAGCGGCGTGCCGTCGCGGCACAGCGCCGGTCCGTCCTCGAGGTCGGAGACCAGCACGGTCACGTTGTCGCGGCCGCCGCCCTCGAGCGCGGCCTGCACGAGGGCGTCCGCCGCCTGCTCGCGGTCGGTCACCCGCAGGCACCGCGCGAGAGTCGCGTCGTCGACCATGTCGCTCAGCCCGTCGCTGCACAGCAGCAGACGGTCACCGGCCTCCAGATCGAGCAGCAGCAGGTCCGGCTCGGCGGGGCGCTCCCCGTCGAGGGCCTGCAGCACCACGTTGCGCCGCGGGTGGCTGCGTGCTTCGTCCTCGGTGATGCGGCCCTCGTCGACCAGCAGCTGCACGAGGGTCTGGTCCCGGCTGACCTGCGAGAGGGTGTCGTCGCGCCACAGGTAGGCGCGCGAGTCGCCGAGGTGAGCGAGCGCGACCTTGTCTCCGTCGGTGAGGACCGCGGTCAGGGTCGTGCCCATCCCCTCACGGTCCGGGTCGGCGGCGACTCCCGCGCTCAGCTGCTCGTGCGCCAGCTCGACCGCCTTCGCCAGCACGTCGAGCAGGTCGGTCTCCTCCGGCCCGGACCCGGCCCCCATCGTGAACGCCGACGTGACGTAGGCCGCGGTCGCCGAGGCCACCTCGCCGGCCGCCGCCCCGCCGACGCCGTCCGCGACGAGCTGCAGGTAGGGCCCCGCGAAGCCGGAGTCCTCGTTGTGCTCCCGCACGAGACCGGGATGGCTGCGGCCGGCGGATCGGAAGCGCAGCACGGTCACAGCACCTGGTCGCCGTACATCTGGCCGAGCGGGTCGGCGATCAGCTCCAGCCGGGCACCGTCGGGATCCCGGAAGTACACCGAGACCTCGCTGTGCACCTCGTGGGGTACACCGGCCTCCTCGAGCCGGCGTACGGCGCTGCGCCACTGCTCGGGCGCGATCGAGATCGCGACGTGGTGCAGGCCGCCGAGCACCTCCTGGTAGGGGCCGAGCTCGAGACCGGGGAAGTCGAAGAACGCCAGCAGGTTGTGGTTGCCGATGTCGAAGAAGAAGTGCGAGGAGCCGGGGAAGTCCCGGTTCTCGATCAGCTCGGTGAGCGGGAAGCCGAGGACGTCCTGGTAGAAGCGCACCGTGCGCTCCACGTCACCGGAGACCAGCGCGGTGTGGTGCAGCCCGCGGGCGGTCGACGCCGGGCGCGACCCGGCCGGTCGCAGGTAGGCGGCGCGGATCCGCGTGCGCTCGGCCGCCACCGCGGCGAGGTCCCAGTCGGCCATACCCGAATGATGACGGCGCGAGGGCGGCCAGAACAAGCGAGGAACCATGACAAGGCCCCGTCCGGTCACTAGCGTCGGAGGAAGAGGACGTTCTCGGGACCTCCGCCACCGTGCCGACACCGCAGCCCCGAAGCGAGGAACCATGAGCAACCCCGACCAGCCCCCTGCCTCCTCACCCGAAGGCGGACCGTCCGGATCCGCGCCGCCTCCTCCCGGGTACGACGCGCCGCCCCCGGGCCCCGGCGGTCCTGGGTACGGCGCGCCCGGGCCCCGTGGCACCGGCTACCAGCAGGCACCACCCCCGCCCTACGGCCCCCCGGGCGTGGGGCAGCCCGCGGACCTCCTGATGAGGTTCCTGGCCCGGCTGATCGACTACGTGCTGCTGTGGATCGTGACCGTGGTCGTGGTCGCGGTGATCGTGGTGGGCGCGCTGATGGGGCGCAGCGGCGGCTACCTCGGCACGGGTCCGACGTACGCCACCGGGGCGGTGAGCGCCGTCCTGACCGCGGCGATCTACCTCGGCTACTTCACGTTCATGGAGCACCGGCTCGGGCAGACGGTCGGCAAGATGATGCTCAAGCTGCAGACCCAGGGGCCCGACGGGGCCCGGCCCACCCTCGAACAGGCACTGCGCCGCAACCTGTGGGTGGCCCTCGGCGTGCTCGGCCTGGTCCCCGTCGTGGGCGGGTTCATCGGGTGGCTCGCGGAGCTCGCGGCGATGATCGGCATCGCGGTCACCATCAGCAACTCCTCGACCCGTCAGGGCTGGCACGACCACTTCGCCGGCGGCACCCGGGTCATCAAGATCGGCTGACCACAGCACCCCAACCGCGTCGTATTCCGACGCTAATACTGCCCGCATTCCTGGGTACGGGTCCGGTCTGGAACCGATGCCTTGTCGAGGAGTGCGCATGGCCAAGCTGCTGGAGGACGGCACCGTGACGGTGCCGGCCAAGACCGACCCGCGGGTCCCCGGGGAGCCGCGGTCACGTGCCGTGATCGACGTCGGCGGGCTCGAGCGTGCGCTCCGCAAGGCGGTGACCGGGGAGGTCCGGTTCGACGACGGCACCAAGGCGATGTACGCCAACGACGCCTCGAACTTCCGCCAGGTGCCGGTCGGCGTGGTGATCCCCCGCACCCTCGACGACGTGGTGGCCACCCACCGCATCTGCCACGAGTTCGGCGCCCCTATCACCAACCGCGGCGGCGGCACCAGCCTCTCCGGCGAGACCGTCAACTTCGCCGTGATCATCGACAACTCCAAGTACCTCACGGAGGTCGGCAAGATCGACCGCAAGAACCGGCGGGTCCGCACCCAGACCGGCACGATCAACGAGAACCTCAACGAGGTCACCGGCAAGCAGGGCCTCGTCTTCGGCCCGGACCCGTCGTCGCACTCGCGCTGCACCATCGGGGGCAACCTCGGCAACAACTCCTGCGGCATCCACTCGGTGCAGTCGCAGCTCTACGGGCCCGGCCCGCGTACGTCGGACAACACGCACGCCCTGGAGGTCGTGACCTACGACGGCGAGCGGTTCTGGGTTGGCGTGAACGAGGAGGAGAAGCTCGACGAGATCATCGCCGCCGGGGGGCGCAAGGGCGAGATCTACGCCCAGCTGCGCGACCTGCGCGACAAGTACGCCGACGCCATCCGCGCCGGGATCCGACCGGTCAGCGAGCTGCCGCGGCGGGTCTCCGGCTACAACCTCGACGAGCTGCTGCCCGAGCGGGGCTTCAACGTCGCGCGCGCGCTGGTCGGCACCGAGAGCACCTGCGCCACCGTGCTGCAGGCCGACCTCCTGCTCACCCCCGCCATGCTGCACCGGACCCTGGTGGTCGTCGGCTGCCCGGACGTGGGCGCGGCCGGCGACCGGGTCCCGGAGATCATCGACCGTTGGAAGCCGATCGGGCTCGAGGCGGTCGACGACCTGCTCGTGGAGGACCAGCAGGAGCTGGCCATGAACCTCGCCGACCTGCGGGTGCTCCCCGCCCGGGACCGCTCAGGCGCCTGGCTGCTGGTGCAGTTCGGCTCCGACCGCCACGGCGAGTCGGAGAAGACCGCCCACGACTTCTGCGCGTGGCTCCAGGACGAGAAGGGGTTCGAGCGCGACCAGATGCTCGTCGCCCGCAGCGTCGAGGAGGGCGGGCAGAGCGGCGAGCTGTGGGCGATCCGCGAGAGCGGCCTGGGCTCCACCGCCTTCCCGCCGGACGAGCACGACCACTGGCCGGGCTGGGAGGACTCCGCCGTGCCGCCGACGCGGGTCGGGGACTACGTCCGCGACCTGCAGCGCCTCTACGACAAGCACGGCCTGCGCGGCGCGATGTACGGCCACTTCGGGCAGGGCTGCATCCACTCCCGGATCAGCTTCGACCTCCGCACGGCGGCCGGTGTCGCGAACTACCGGTCGTTCATGGAGGAGGCCGCGGACCTGGTGGCGTCCTACGGCGGCTCGCTCTCGGGCGAGCACGGCGACGGCCAGCAGAAGGCCGAGCTGCTGGAGAAGCAGTTCGGCCCCGAGCTGGTCGAGGCGATGCGGGAGTTCAAGCGCATCTGGGACCCGGAGTGGAAGATGAACCCGGGCAAGGTCGTCGACGCCTACAAGCTCGACGAGCACCTCAAGCTCGGCGTCGACTACCACCCGGCGCATCCGGCCACCAAGTTCGCCTACGAGCAGGACGACTACAACTTCTCCCACGCCGCGCTGCGCTGCGTCGGCGTCGGCAAGTGCCGGGTCCCGCAGACCGAGCAGGTGATGTGCCCCAGCTTCCAGGTCACCCGCGAGGAGAAGCACAGCACCCGCGGCCGCGCCCGCCTGCTGTTCGAGATGCTCCGCGGGGAGGTCATCAAGGACGGCTGGCAGTCGGAGGAGGTGTACGACGCGCTCGATCTCTGCCTGTCCTGCAAGGGCTGCACCAACGACTGCCCGGTCAACGTCGACATGCCGACCTACAAGGCAGAGTTCCTCTACCACCACTTCAAGTCCGGCAAGCGGTGGCGGCCGCGCTACGCCTACGCGATGGGCTTCATCGACCAGGCCGCCCGGGTCGCCTCCACCATGCCCGAGGTCGCCAACTTCGTCACGCAGACGCCCGTGCTGCGGTCGTTGGTGCGGTTCGCCGGCGGGGTCGACCAGCGGCGGCCCGTGCCCAAGTTCGCGCCGATGACGCTGCAGGAGTGGTTCCGCCGCCGCGGCGGCACCACCAACCCGAAGGGACGGCCGGTGGTGCTGTTCCCCGACACCTTCAACAACCACATGCACACCGACGTCGGCGTGGCCTGCGTCGAGGCGCTCGAGGCCGCCGGCTGGCAGGTGCTCATGCCCGAGGGCCACGTGTGCTGCGGCCGTCCGCTCTACGACTACGGGTTCCTCGACGCCGCCGAGAAGTACCTGGCGCGCGTCCTCGACGCGCTCCGCGACCACGCCCGGGCCGGCACCCCGGTGGTCGGGATGGAGCCGAGCTGCCTGGCGGTCTTCAAGGACGAGCTGGTCAAGATGCTGCCCCACGACGAGGACGCTCGGCGGTTGACGGAGAACGCCTACCACTTCGCGGAGTTCTTCGAGTCCTTCGACATCGAGCCGCCGAAGCTCGACGGCTCGGCGCTGATGTGGGGACACTGCCACCACAAGGCCACCGGCGGCGTGGACGCCGAGCAGTCGCTGCTGCAGAAGATGGGCCTCGACGTGGACCAGCCGCAGGGCGGCTGCTGCGGGCTCGCCGGCTCGTGGGGCTTCGAGAAGGGCAAGTACGACATCTCCATGGACTGCGGCGAGCAGGCCCTACTGCCCGCCGTACGCGACGCGAAGAAGACGACGTACGTCGTCGCCGACGGCTTCTCCTGCAAGACCCAGATCAAGGACGCCGGCACCGGGCGCCGGGCGCTGCACGTCGCCCAGCTGATGAAGGTCGCGCGCGAGAACGCCGACAAGGGCACCGCGCGGCGCACCGAGAAGAAGGTGTCGGCGACGCAGCCGGCGCCACCGCTGCACCGGCGGGCCGCCCGGGTGGCCGTCGTGGGCGCCGCCGGCGCCGCGACCCTCGGCCTCGCCGCGGCGGTCGCGACCCGCACGACCGCGCAAGAGAACTGACCGCGAAGGACCAGGAAAGGACGGACGACACCATGGCCAACGTTGCTGAGTACATGCTCCAGCGCCTACAGCAGTGGGGAATCCACCGCATCTACGGCTACCCGGGGGACGGCATCAACGGCTTCCTGGGCGCCTTCGAGGAGGTCGGTGAGGACCCGTTCTTCATCCAGACCCGGCACGAGGAGATGGCGGCGTTCATGGCCTGCGCGCACGCCAAGTTCACCGGCGAGATCGGGGCCTGCATCGCCACCTCCGGTCCCGGCGCGGTGCACCTCGCCAACGGCCTCTACGACGCCAAGCTCGACCACCAGCCGGTGATCGCGATCGTCGGCCAGCAGAAGCGCATGTCGGTCGGCGCCCACTACCAGCAGGAGATCGACCTGCAGTCCTTCTTCAAGGACATCGGCGGCTTCGTCTCGACCGTGATGGACGAGCACTCCGCGCGCCACGTCCTCGACCGGGCGATCAAGTCCGCGCTCACCGAGCGCCGCCCGGCCGTGGTGATCGTCCCGGAGGACGTGCAGGAGAGCGAGTACCAGGACCCGCCGCGCAAGCACGGCGGCGTCCAGACCTCCGTCGGCTGGAGCCAGCCGCACATGGTGCCCTACGACAACCTCCTGCGGGAGGCGGCCGACATCCTCAACGAGGGCGAGAAGGTCGCGATGCTGATCGGCCAGGGCGCGCAGAAGGCCTCCAAGGAGGTCATGGAGACCGCGGACATCCTCGGCGCCGGCGTCGCCAAGACGCTGCTGGGCAAGGACGTCATCGCCGACGACCTGCCGTTCGTCACCGGGTCGATCGGGCTGCTCGGCACCGAGGCCACGAACAAGATGATCGAGAACTGCGACACGCTGCTGATGGTCGGCACCAGTTTCCCCTACAGCGAGTGGCTGCCGAAGCCGGGGCAGGCCAAGTGCGTCGAGATCGACATCGACGGCTCGCTCATCGGAGTGCGCTACCCCAACGACGTCTCGCTGGTCGGCGACTCCAAGGACACCCTGCAGGCGCTGATCCCGCTGCTGGAGCGCAAGGAGGACCGCGGCTGGCAGGAGATCATCGAGTCCGAGGTGCTGGCCTGGCACCGGGTGCTGGAGGACCGGGCGCACCAGAAGGGTGATCCGCTCAACCCCCAGCTGGTCTTCTACGAGCTCAACAAGCTGCTGCCCAACAACGTGATCATGACCTCGGACTCGGGCTCGGCGACCAACTGGTGGGCGCGCTACATCCAGAACCGCGGCGACATGCGGTCGAACCTGTCCGGGACGCTGGCCACCATGGTGCCCGGCGTGCCCTACGCGATCAGCGCGAAGTTCGCCTACCCCGAGCGGCCGGTCGTGGCGTTCACCGGTGACGGGGCGTTCGAGATGCTGGGGATGAACGAGCTGCTGACCGTCAAGCGCTACGCCGACCAGCTGCTCAGCAAGAACCCGACGCTGATCTTCGCGGTCCTGGTCAACGAGGACCTCAACCAGGTGTCCTTCGAGCAGCGGGCGCAGGCCGGCGACCCGAAGAACCCGTTCACCCAGACGGTGCCCTACGTCCCCGCGGCGGAGTTCGCCAAGCTGTTGGGCTTCGAGGGCATCCGCGTCGACAAGCCCGAGGACGTCGTACCGGCCTGGGAGAGGGCGTTCGCCGCCGACAAGCCGGTGCTGCTGGAGTTCGTCACCGACCCGCAGATCTCGCCGCTGCCGCCGCACGTGCGGATGACGCAGATGAAGAAGACCGCGAAGGCGCTGGCCTCCGGCGACGAGGACGCCGTCGGCATCGCCACCAAGGGCTTCAAGGGCAAGCTGGCCGAGGTCAAGGAGCACCTGCCCGGCTCCGGCAGCTGACCGACCTGCGACACCGACAGGGCGGGCGGACCCGATCACGGGTCCGCCCGCCTTGGCGTATGCCCGCGGTCTCCGTCGCGGGCCGCCCGCGCGCCGTGGGGGGCGTCAGCCGTGTGGGGACCGGGCGATCCGCTCCACGATGACCGCGGCGTCGGCCACGAACAGCTCCTTGCCCCGGGCGGCGCGCTCCTTGTAGCGCGCCTCGTCCTCGACCAGGTCGTCGATGACCTGCAGCAGCCGGCGCGGCTCCTCCACCACGTCGGTGAGGCCGAGGCGCTCCAGGGCGGCGGCGTCGTCGCGACCGTGCCCGCTGATCGGGCGGAAGGTCACGATTGGCAGGCCGAAGCCGAGCGCCTCCTTCGAGCTCATGCCGCCGGCGTTGTCGACCAGGACGTCGACGGCGGCGAGCAGCGAGGGCACGTCGTCGACCCAGCCCAGGGCGACCACGCCGGGGATCCGGCCCAGCCGCTCTCGCAGCGGGCGGCTGCGGCCGGTGAGCACGAGCGGGACCCATCCGGGACGCGCGGCGATCGCGGCGGCGGCGTCCTCGGCCGAGCCCGCCAGCCCCATCGAGCCGGTGGTCACCAGGGCGACGCGGGCGTCCTGCGCGATGCCGAGGCGGTCGCGCACCCGGGCCCGCGTCGCCTCGCCCACCGGCTCCAGGAACGCCGGGCGGACGACCGGCCCGGACACCTCCGCCGCCCGGCCGGTACGACGCGTCGCGTCGGCCGCCGCGTCGTCGGAGATGCACAGATCCAGGTCCGCGCCCGGGTGGATCCACATGTTGTTGACCGAGAAGGTGGTGATCATCGTGACCGTCGGGCAGGGCAGCTGACCGCGCGCGCGGAGCTCGCCGAGGGCCAGCGCCGCGAGTGGGTGCGTGGAGACCGCGACGTCGGGCCGGAAAGAGCCCGCCACGGCGCGGACGCCGGGCAGCGACAGCCGCACCGGGATCCCGGCGCGCTCCCCCGCCTCCTGGTCGGCGACCATGAACACCTCGTAGACCCACTGGTACAGCCGCGGCGCCTGGTTCACCAGCCACGGGTAGAGCCGGTGCAGCCACCGGCCCGCCGGCCGCGGCATCACCTCGAGCACGTCGACCACCAGCGCCTGGTGGCCGCGCTCCTCGACCCGCCGCGCCAGCTCCCGGCTGATCTGCAGGTGCCCGCCGCCCATGGCCGCCGACAGGATGAGTACGCGTCGGCCGGTGCTCTGCGCCATGGGGGTCCTCCTGCGTGCGGGTCTGCTGCTCGGCGGGTTCCCCCAGCCCGCGACCCTAAACACCGACCACCACCGACCCGCGTTTGGAGGCGGGCCCCTCGGGTAGGTGCCCAAGGATGAAACTCGGCTGAGGGAGGGTGACACGTGGTCTACGCGTTCACCGTCATCGCCGCACTCATCGTCTCCACCGGCGAGGTGGTCCAGCAGCGGATGGCGGCCCAGGCGCCGCCGCAGGACAACCTCTCCCCGCGGCTGCTGCTGTGGCTGGTCCGCCAGCCGCGCTGGCTCGCCGGGGTCGGCTGCTCGCTGGCCGGCAACATCGCGTTCGCCGCCGCGCTCAACCGGGGCAGCGTGGTGCTCGTCGAGTCGGTCTTCGTGATCCGGCTGATCTTCGGCCTGGTGATCGCGGCGCTGTGGGGCTGGCACCGCGTCCCCGTGCGCGACATCCTCGGCGGGCTGTGCATCACCCTCGGACTCGTCGCGTTCCTGCTGGTGGGCAAGCCGCAGGCGGGCGAGGTGACCGTCACCGACTTCCACTGGGCCCTGGGCGCCGGCATCCCGGTCGTCCTCGCCGCCACTCTCGGTCTGGTGGCGCGCAAGTGGCGCGGCGGCCGCCGCGCCCTGATGCTCGGCCTCGGCGCCGGCATCTGCTTCGGCGTGCAGGCCTCGCTCATCCAGGCCGCGGTCGGCGTGATGACCGACGACGGGATCGTCGCGCTCCTCACCGGCTGGCACGGGTACGCCGTGGTCGCCGTTGCGCTCCTCGGCATGCTGCTGGTCCAGAGCGCCTTCGAGTCGGCGCCACTGGACGCGTCGTACCCGGGCGTGGTCACCGCCCAGCTGCTCACCGCCATCGGCCTCGGCGTGCTGGTGCTCGGGGGGAGACTGTCACTGGGGGCCTGGCAGCTGGCGGTGATGGTCGCCGCCCTGGCCGCCATGGTCGCCGGCATCTTCATCATCACGCGGTCTCGACTCGTGGCAAGCGAGACCTCGCCCTCCGGGCCCGCGCAGCAATCCGAGCTGGCCCGAGGCGGCCAGAGACAACAGGAGTAGTACATGGGAGGGTGGCACACGGTCGTCTCCGCGATGGCCGCGGTGGCCGCGGGCGGCTTCCTGGCCACGGCCGGGGTCCTGCAGCAGCGGGCAGCCAGCCGGCGGCCGAGCAAGGAACGCTTCTCGCTACGGCTGATGATCAACCTGTTCAAGGACCACTGGTGGGTCGGAGGCATCGGCGCCGCGGTGCTGTCCTACGGCTTCCAGGCGGTGGCGCTCGCGTTGGGGCCGCTGGTGCTGGTCCAGCCGCTGGTGGTCTCGGAGATGCTCTTCGCCGTCCCGATCTCGGTGCGCATGCGTGGGCTGCGGCTGCGCCCGCGCGACTGGGCCTCGGTGCTGGCAGTGGTGGCCGGTCTCGCGGTGGGCATCATCGCGGCCAACCCGCGGCAGGGCGCCTCGGTGCAGCCGATCACGGTGTGGGCGCCCGCGCTGGCCGCCATCGCCTTCATCACCGTGGTCTGCCTCGTCGTCGCGAAACGCACGAGCGAGGGCCCGGCCACCGCGTCGGCGTTCGCGCTGGCCGGCGCCGCGGTGATGGGCCTGCAGTCCGCGCTCTACTCCTCGACGATCCACATGCTCGGCAAGGACATGTGGGGCACGTTCCTGCACTGGGAGCCCTACGTGCTCGTGGTGGCCAGCCTGCTCGGCGCGTTCCTCATCCAGAACGCCTTCCAGTCCGGCCCGCTCGCGGCGAGCACGCCGGTCATCGACGCGACCCTGCCGCTGGTGGCCATCGGCCTGGGCGTGGGGATCTTCAATGAGTCCGTGCGTACGTCGACCCTCGGACTGCTCGGTGGCACGGTCGGGATCGCCTTGGTGATCGCCGGCATCGTCGGCCTGGACACCTCCCCGGTGGTCCGCAAGGAGCAGCAGATCGAGCGCGAGGAACGCGACGAGGCGAACAGCGACAAGGACGGCGAGGACGAGTCGGCGGAGAACCAGCCGGCCGCCCAGGCCGACTAGCCGGCCCGACGCACAGCACCCCGCAGCACACAGAGAGGCGCCGCCGGAGCATCGGCCCCGGCGGCGTCTTCCCCCCGGCTCAGCCCTGCACGGCGGCCAGCTTCGGCGCCGGCGCCGCGTCCGCCCGCAGCGGGCTGGAGGTCTCGCGCCAGTTGACCGTGGGCTGGAAGTAGGAGACGTCGGCGCGGTCCCGGTGCTGCTCGGCGATCCCGAACAGCGACTCCAGCAGCGTGTCGCACAGCAGGTGCGGGCGCAGGCCGAGGTCGCGCAGGCCGGTGTGGGTGACCTCGTAGAAGTGGTCGTCGAGCTCCACCCGCGGGTTGTCCACGTGCTCGATCTCGGCGTGGTCGGGGTAGCACTCGGCGACGGTCTTGGCGATCTCGGAGACCGACATCGACTCGGTCATCTGGTTGAACACGCGGAACTCGCCGCGCTCCGCAGGGTTCTCGCAGGCCAGCCGGATGCACTCGACGGTGTCCCGGATGTCGATGATGCCGCGAGTCTGCCGGCCCGAGCCGTAGACGGTCAGCGGCCGGCCCAGCACCGCCTGCACCACGAAGCGGTTCAGCACCGTGCCGAACACCGCGTCGTAGTCGAACCGGGTGGCCAGCAGCGGGTGGCGCGCGGTCTGCTCGGTCTGCTGACCGTAGACGACGCCCTGGTTGAGGTCCGTGGCGCGCAGCCCCCAAGTGCGGCAGGCGAACTCGATGTTGTGGCTGTCGTGCACCTTCGAGAGGTGATAGAACGAGCCCGGCCGCTTCGGGTAGAGCACCCGGTCGGTGCGGCCCTTGTGCTCGACGGTCAGCCAGCCCTCCTCGATGGCGATGTTGGGGGTGCCGTACTCCCCCATCGTGCCGAGCTTGACCAGGTGGATGTCGCGGTCGGTCTCCCCGATCGCGAACAGCAGGTTGAGCGTGCCGACCACGTTGTTGTGCTGGGTGTAGACCGCGTGCCGCCGGTCGATCATGGAGTACGGCGCGGACCGCTGCTCGGCGAAGTGGACGATCGCGTCCGGCTCGAAGTCGGAGACCATGTGGCAGGTGAACTCGGCGTCGGTCAGGTCACCGGCATAGGTGGTGATCTGCTTGCCGGTCAGGTCCGACCAGACGTCGGTGCGGGTCTTCAGGGACGTGATCGGCACCAGGCTCTCAACGCCCATCTCGTGGTCGTAGCCGCGCCGCGCGAAGTTGTCGGCGATGCCGACCTCGTGCCCGCAGTCGGAGAGATGCAGGGCGGTCGGCCACCCCAGATATCCGTCCCCACCCAGAACAAGTACTCGCACAGCGGCTCCTTCCACCACGACCGGGGGTACGCCGGGCACTACCCCCATCGCGATCGGGCAAACGCCGGTCCAGCGCGGCGGCTCAGGAGGCGGCGCGGAGCAGCTGCTCGAGCAGCGGCCCGGCGGTGCGCGAGCCGGAGTCCCCGACGTCGACGAACGCGGCCACCGCGAGGTCGCCGTGCACGCCGATCATCCACGCGTGCGTCTGCGGCGGGGTCCGGTCCCCGAACTCCGCGGTGCCGGTCTTGGCGAGCACGGGCGGCCCGCCCAGACCGGCGAGGAACGACCCGCTGCCGGAGGTGACGACGCCGCGCATCAGCGCGCGCAGGTCCCGGTCCTCCGCGGCGGTGAGCGGGTGCGGCGGCGGGTCGAGCCGGGGCTGCGCGGCCGGCAGCAGGTCGGGTACGACGGTCCGGCCGGCCGCCACCGACGCCGCAACCGCCGCCATCGCCATCGGGGAGGCGAGCACCTGCCCCTGGCCGATCAGCGAGGCGGCGTGCTCGGTCGCGGTGCCGCTCCCGGGCACCGACCCGAGGAACACCGGGAAGCCGAGGTCGTGGTCCACCCCCAGGCCGAGGCTCGCGGCCGCGTCGACGAGGTCCCCCGCGGAGACCCGGCCGTGCTGGGAGACGAACGCGGTGTTGCACGAGTCCGCGACGGCGGTGCGCAGCGGGATCCGGCCGATGCCCGAGGACGGGTAGTCGCTGTAGTTCTTGAACGCCTTGCCGTCGACCACCACGGTCGGCGGGCACGGCACGACGCTGTCCGGGGTCAGCCCCCGCCGGAGCAGGGCCAGGCTGCTGACCACCTTGAACGTCGAGCCGGGGGCGTAGCGTCCCAGGGTCGCGCTGGAGTAGCCGTCGGACCCGGGCCCGCTGGCGGCGGCGAGCACGTGTCCGTCCGAGGGGCGGATGGCGACCAGCGCGCTGGCCGGTCCGACGCCTGCCAGCGCCCGCTCGGCGGTGGCCTGCAGCCGCGGGTCGATCGTGGTGCGCAGCGGCTTGCCCCGGTGCGCATCGGTGGCGAACAGCTGCCGCGGGTCACCGCTGCGCGGGACGGCCACCACGGTGACGCCGGGGGTGCCGCGCAGCTGCTCGTCGTACCTCTGCTCGAGGCCGGACAGGCCGGCCATGTCGCCGGCGCGGTAGGCGCCGCGCGACTGCTTGACGATCTCGGCGGTGACCGGCCCGACCGCGCCGAGGATCGGGCGGGCGAAGTCGCGGGTGGGCGCCAGCGGCATGGTGTCCGGGAGCCCGACGAAGCCGGGAATCTTCGGGTAGCTGCGCGGCAGCACCCGGCTCACGTCGCTGCGCCGCAGCACGATCGCCTCGACGAAGGCCTGGTCGCCGGCCGCCTTGACCCGGGCCGCGAAGGAGGCGGCGTCGACGCCGAGCAGGCGCGCGGCCGCCTTGGCCGAGGCGACCGCCCGGGCCGCGCCGACGTGCGTCTTGTCGATCCCGAACCGGACCACCGGCCGGTCCTTGACCAGCGCCACCCCGCCGGCACCCAGGATGTCGGCGCGCGGGGCCGGCCTGCTCTCGAGGACCAGCCGCTCCCCCCGGGCCAGCGTGGGGGCGAGCAGGTGTGGGGTGAGGGTCGTCGACCAGTGGCCGGCCTGGCCGCGGACGAGCTTCGCGGTGGTGGTGTAGGTCCAGGTCGCCCCGGTGCCGGCCAGCCGCCAGCGGTAGCGCAGTCGCGCCGTCGCGTGGGCGTCGTCCCGGCCCGGCTCGACCGCTTCGACGGTGACGGTCCGGTGCGAGCCGTGCAGGCCGGCCACCGCGTCGTCCCACCAGCGCTGGGGGTGCCCGCCGCCGCGGATCGGTGCGCCCGCGAGCCGGCCCGCGGTCAGGTGGTGCGCCAGGTTCGTGGCGGCCTGCTCGGAAGTCTGCTCGGGGGCCGAGGCACCGCTGCAGGCCGACGCCAGCAGGCACAGCGCCGCCAGCCCGGACAGCACGGGGAACGCTCGGGCCCGGCGCCGCCGTGAGGACCGGGACGGGTCCGGAAGGGCGGCACGCGGGGACCGGGTGCGGAGTCTGGCCACGGCGTCGATCCGACCATGCGCGCGCACCCGCGTCAAAGACCTCGGCCGTGGACGGCCTCTTGTTGTTTTACCGAATAGATTGTAGAAATGAAGCCATTGACGTCCCGCAGACAAGGGGAGAGACCATGACGATCCAGCTCGATGTCCGTGAAGAACGCGCCGTCCGCCCGGAGCGGCCGGGGGCGGCGATCCGCCACGTGGTGCTCTACGGCGACTTCAACTGCCCGTGGAGCTACCTCGCCTCGCAGCGTGCCGCGCTGCTGGCCGACTGCGGCGTCACGGTGGACTGGCGGGCCGTCGAGCACGCACCCTGGGTGCCGCGCCGGTTCAGCGACAGCTCGGTCCGGTTCCGCGACCTGCGCGCGGAGGTGGCCGACGTGGAGACGCACCTGCTGCCCGACGAGCAGCTGCCGCACGCGCTGAGCGGGTTCCTGCCGCACACGAAGGCCGCGGTCTCGGGCTTCGCCGAGGCGTACGGCGCCGGGGTCGCCGGGCAGGTGCGGCAGCTGCTGTTCGAGGCGTTCTGGATGCACGGCGCCGACCTCGGCCAGGCGCGCCTGGTCCGTACCCTGCTCGTGGACGCGATCCGCAGCGGCACCTCGGCCAGCAACGCGCTGCACGACTGGGGGTACGCCGTCGACGTCACCGGCGGACCGGTCACCACGACGGCCTGGCGGCTGGTCCGCGACTGGCAGCGCGCCTGGCAGGAGGAAGGGCAGGGCACCGTGCCGGTGCTGTACGTCGACGGCGGCGAACCGGTCCACGGGGTGGCCGCGGTGGACCGGCTCGGCGAGGAGCTGCTCCGGTGCGGCGCGGACGTGGCCCGCGGCCCGGCCGTGCGGCGGGCGGCTGCCCGTCGTACCGACCCCACACCGCTGTCGTGGGTGACCCAGCACGGCAACCGCTGGCAGCGCGCCTACCAGGCCGCGCACCAGGCGCCGGCGTTCCCGCACGCCGGCTGAGCCCCGGCGCGCTCAGCGGAAGGTCATCGCCCCGTCGTCGAGCGAGCCGTGCCGCAGCGCGACCACGTCGCGCAGGTAGTTCATCCGCAGCCGCCACGGCGCCCGCGTGCCCTGCTTGGGGAACGCGTCGACCGAGCGCTTCACGTAGCCCGCGTCGAAGTCGAGGAAGGGCTCCTCGCCGACGTCGGGGTCGCGCACCGGCACGCACACCGAACTGCCCTGCCGCTCCATGCGGGTCAGCAGCCGGCAGACGTACTCGCTGACCAGGTCGGCCTTCAGCGTCCACGACGCGTTGGTGTAGCCGACCACGTAGGCGAAGTTCGGCACCCCGGAGAGCATCATGCCCTTGTAGGCCATCGTGCGCGGCAGCTCCACCTTCTCGCCGTCGACCACGAGGTCCATCCCGCCGAACGCGAGCAGGTTCAGCCCGGTCGCGGTGACGACCACGTCGGCCTCGAGCTCGCGGCCGGACCGGAGCCGCAGGCCCTTCTCGGTGAAGTGCTCGACGTGGTCGGTGACCACGTCGGCGTCGCCGTGGCGGATCGTCCTGAACAGGTCGCCGTCCGGGACCAGACACAGCCGCTGGTCCCACGGGTTGTAGCTCGGCTTGAAGTGGGTGTCGACGTCGTAGCCCTCCGGCAGCTGCCGGACCGTGCCCTTGCGGATCAGCTTGCGCATGAAGTCCGGCCGGCGCCGGCTGAGCTGGTAGATCCCGGTGGAGACGAGCACGTTCTTCCACCGGGTGGCGGCGTAGGCGGCCTTGTGCGGCAGCCGGGCGCGCAGCTTCTGGGCGACCTTGTCGATGCCGGGCAGCGAGACGATGTACGTCGGGGAGCGCTGCAGCATGGTCACGTGCGCGGCGTCGGCGGCCATCGCCGGGACCAGGGTGACCGCGGTGGCGCCGCTGCCGATCACCACGACCCGCTTGCCGGCGTAGTCGAGGTCCTCGGGCCACGCCTGCGGGTGCACGATCTGCCCGGCGTAGCGCTCGGTGCCCTCGAACTGCGGAGTGAACCCCTGGTCGTAGTCGTAGTAGCCGCTGCACGACCACAGGAACCCGCAGGTGAACGTGGCCGGCTCGCCGGTGTCGGCGCGGACGGCATCCACGGTCCAGCGGTCGTCCTCCGACGACCACTCGGCCCGCACCACCTTGAGGCCGTAGCGGATCCGCTCGTCGACGCCGTACTCCGCGGCCGTCTCCCGGACGTAACGCAGGATCGACGGCCCGTCGGCGATCGCCTTCTCCTCCGTCCACGGGCGGAAGCGGTAGCCCAGCGTGAACATGTCGGAGTCGGAGCGGATGCCCGGGTAGCGGAACAGGTCCCAGGTGCCCCCGCTGGCCTCCCGCGCCTCGAGGAGCAGGAGGCTGCTCCCGGGCCGGCGCTCCACCAGGTGGCAGGCGGCCCCGATGCCGGACAGGCCGGCCCCCACGATCAGGACGTCCACGTGCTCGGTCACGGGACGAGACTAGCCGGACGGTCCCGCGTCGACGCGGGACCGTCGGAGTCGCGGGGCGCGAGCCGGGCGGCCGTGGCTAGGGTCGAGGATGTCCCACCGACGCCGAGGAGACCGTCTTGATCTTCATCACCGCCAAGTTCCGGGTCCGCCCCGAGCACGCCGACGCCTGGCCGGAGATCTCCCGGGAGTTCACCCGGGCCACCCGAGCGGAGCCGGGCTGCCTGTGGTTCGACTGGTCCCGCAGCCTGGACGACCCGGACGAGTACGTCCTCGTGGAGGCCTTCCGCGACGACGAGGCCGGCGGCGCCCACGTGCAGTCCGCGCACTTCCGCCAAGCCGCCTCCCAGCTCCCGTCGTACCTCCAGGAGACGCCGCAGATCGTCAACTTCTCCCTCCCGCAGGACGGCTGGTCCGAGCTCGGCGAGATGGCAGTCCAGTGAGCTGAGGCCGGCCCGGCGGTCCGGGCGCTCCGGTCGACCGGCCCGCGGCTCGCGGTGGCTGCCCCAACCGGCACCGGGCTATCTTCTTGGAGTGGGCGAGAAGTCGGGACTGTGGAGCCTGCTGGCGACCGCGTGCGTCGTCGTCGGCCTCGTCGTGCTCGCCGGATTCGTTCTCGCGCCGTCGTCCGAGGCGCCGCCCCGGCTCAGTGCCTCGACGCTGCACCCGCCGAGCCCTCCGGGTCTGGACGTGGCGGGGTCGGTCGCGCCCCGCACCGAGCTGGTCCACCGGCAGCGGACGGCCCGTCCGGTGACGCTGCGGCACAAGCGCCCGGTGACCCTCACCGTGCCCGGACCCACGCTGGACTTCACGGTCAGCTCGTTCAACGTCCTCGGCAGCAGCCACACCGCCAAGGGCGGCACGCACGCACGCTACGGTCCCGGCCCGGTGCGTGCCCGCAACGTCGCGGCGCTGGTCGACGCCCACCAGGCCGATGTCGTCGGCTTCCAGGAGATGCAGGCCGACCAGCTCAACGCCTTCATGAACGCCACCGGCTACCGCTACGACGCCTACCCCGGCTTCCGGCTCGGGCGCCTCAACACCGAGAACTCCCTCGCCTGGCGCAAGGACACCTGGGAGCTGGTCTCCGCGCGCACGCTCTCGATCCCCTACTTCCGCGGCCACCCGCGGCTGATGCCGGTGGTGCTGCTGCGCAACCCCGAGACCGGTATCGAGGTCTGGTTCGCGAACTTCCACAACCCTGCCGACACCCCGCACTGGGGCAACAACAGCCGCTGGCGTGCGGAAGCCACCGACCGCGAGGCCGCGCTGGTCAACGAGCTGCGTGCGAGCACGAAGCTGCCGGTCCTGCTCACCGGCGACATGAACGACCGGGCGGGGTACTACTGCGCGCTGACCACGCGCACCGACATGCACGCAGCCCTGGGCGGCACGAGCGGCACCAGCTCCGCGGGCTGCCAGCCGCCGGGGAACCGCTACGTCGACTGGATCTTCGGCTCCGACGACGTGATGTTCACCGGCTACTGGGAGGACGACGGCCCGCTGGTACGTCGCACCAGCGACCACCCGATGGTCTACGGGCGCGCGCACCTGCAGGGCGAGGACACCACGCGGACCGTGCTGCGGTGACCGCCGCGGAACCGGGCCTCGTCGCCCGGCTGCGCGCGGCCGGCTGCGTGTTCGCCGAGGAGGAGGCTGCGTTGCTACGCGCCGAGGCCCCCTCGGCGTCCGGGCTCGAGGAGCTGGTGGCCAGGCGGGTGAGCGGTGAGCCGCTCGAGCAGGTGCTCGGCTGGGCCGAGTTCTGCGGGCTGCGTATCGCACTCGAGGCGGGCGTGTTCGTGCCCCGGCGGCGCACCGCCCGGCTCGTGGACCGTGCGGTCGCGCTGGCTGGTCCCCGTCCGGTGGTGGTCGACCTGTGCTGCGGCTCCGGGGCGATCGGCGCCGCGGTGGCCTCGCGCCTCCCCGTCGCGGAGCTGCACGCGACCGACGTGGCCCCGGTCGCGGTCCGCTGCGCTCGCCGCAACGTGGCCGGACTCGGTGGCGCGGTCCACCGCGGTGACCTCGACGCGGCGCTGCCGGAGTCGCTGGCCGGGCGGGTCGACGTACTCGTGGCATGCCCGCCGTACGTCCCCACCGGCGAGATCGCGCTGCTGCCACCCGAGGCGCGTGAGCACGAGCCCCGCGTCGCGCTCGATGGCGGCCCGGACGGGCTCGACCTGACCCGGCGGATCGCCGGCCTCGCCCCCCGCTGGCTGCGCTCGGGTGGCCACGTGCTGGTCGAGACCGGGCCGCGCCAGGCGCCCGTGGCGGTCTCGGCGTTCGCGGCCGCCGGCCTGACGGCCTGGTTCGAGCACGACCCCGCGTCCTACGCCACCGTCGTCCTCGCCCGCGCCCCCTGACCGACCCGGCGCTTCCGCCGCCCCGCATCCCCGCCGAGTCGGACGCGCGGCACAAGCGCGGAGTCGCGGGGGTGGGCGGGGCGGTGGCCGCGTCTCTAGGCTGGGCCTCCCGTCGTAAGGAGCCGCCCGTGTCCCCCGAACCGCCCGTGTCCCCCGAACCGCCCCGGTCCACCGCCTCGCTCGTCTCCCACGCCCGGCAGCACGCCCTGGGCGACCTTCCCCGGCGCACCGCCCGGCGTTACCCGGACAAGACCGCGGTCGTCGACGGGGACACCCGGCTGACCTTCGCCGAGCTCGACGCGGTGGTCGACCGCACCGCCGCCGCGCTCGCCGCGGCCGGCCTCGGCAAGGGCGACCGGCTCGCGCTGCTGTCGCACAACAGCTGGCAGTTCGCGGTGCTGTCGTTCGCCACCGCGCGCCTCGGGGTGCTGCTGGTGCCGGTCAACTTCATGCTCGGCGGTGACGAGATCGCCTACATCCTCGACCACAGCGAGGCAGCGGTGTTCGTCGTCGAGGACGCCCTGGTCGAGGTGGCCGAGCGCGCGCTGGCGGCCTCCAGCGGCTCGGTCCGCACCCGCGCGGTGATCCGCAACGGCGACACGACGCCCCGGGGTTGGCTCGACGTACGCAGCTGGTTCGACCACGACGGCCGCCCACCGGAGGTGCTCGTCGAGGATGACGACCCGCTGCGGCTGATGTACACCTCGGGCACCGAGTCGCGACCCAAGGGCGCGCTGCTGTCGAGCCGTGGGCTGATGTGGCAGTACGTCTCCTGCGTGGTCGACGGCGGGATGAGCGCCGACGACGTCGAGGTGCACGCGCTGCCGCTCTACCACTGCGCGCAGCTCGACTGCTTCCTCGGCCCGGACGTCTACCTCGGCGCGACGAGCGTGATCCTCCCCGCGCCGGACCCGGCCACGATCCTGCGCACCATCGAACGCGAGCGGGTGACGAAGTTCTTCGCGCCGCCCACGGTCTGGATCGGGCTGCTGCGCTCTGCGGAGTTCGACAACACCGACCTGTCCAGCCTCCGCAAGGGCTACTACGGCGCCTCGGCGATGCCGGTGGAGGTGCTCAAGGAGCTCCAGCAGCGGCTGCCCGACGTGGCGCTGTGGAACTTCTACGGGCAGACCGAGATGGCACCGCTGGCCACGATCCTCGGTCCGGAGGAGCAGCTGGCGTACGCCGGGTCCGCGGGCCGGGCGGCGCTCAACGTGGAGACGCGGATCGTCGACGACCTCGACCAGCCGGTCCCGGCCGGCACGGTCGGGGAGATCGTGCACCGCTCCCCGCACGCCACGCTCGGCTACTACAAGAACGAGGAGAAGTCCGCGGAGGCCTTCCGCAACGGCTGGTTCCACTCCGGCGATCTCGGGTACGTCGACGAGGCCGGCCGGCTCTACGTCGTCGACCGCAAGAAGGACATGATCAAGACCGGCGGCGAGAACGTCGCGAGCCGGGAGGTCGAGGAGGCGATCTACCAGCTCGAGGGCGTCGCGGAGGTGGCGGTCTTCGGCGTGAGCGACCCGCGCTGGGTCGAGGCAGTGGCGGCGGTCGTCGTACCGAAGCCGGGGGTCGCGCTGACCGCGGAGCAGGTGATCGCGCACACCCGCGGTCTGCTCGCCGGCTACAAGACACCCAAGCACGTGGTCGTCGCGGACGGGTTGCCGAAGAACCCGAGCGGCAAGATCCTCAAGCGGCAGCTGCGCGAGGACCACGCCCAGCTCTCACGGGGCTGACACGGAGCTGACACGGAGCGGGAGCCGCCCCGCGTGAGAGCGGCTCCCGCCTTCTCGTGGGTACGCCGTCGGTGACCGACCGCTACTGGCCGACCTTCGAGCCGGGCATGCCCATCGGGTACTCGACGGGACGGGTCGGCCGCCCGCCGGGGATGTTGTGCGCCTTCTTGAGGTGACCCATCGGCAGGATCGTGCGGCCGAAGGAGCCGGCGAGCATCATCGCGCTCGCGGCGTACCAGGCGGCCGCCGCCGAACCGACCAGGACCCAGCCGGCCACCACGAAGGCCCAGTGGCCCCCGCCGTAGAAGCCGATCGCGGCGAACGCGCTGCCGGCGGCCAGCGAGCCGAGCACCGCGAACATGGCCAGGTTCTCACCGAGCGAGGCCAGCGCGCCCATCATCGTCACCGAGGCGAGCACGATGAACCACCAGGCCATCGCGGAGTCGAACCCGAGCACCAGCGGCGGGTGCAGGCCGAGCTGGGCGCTGAGCACCAGCACGCCCCAGGCGATCCAGAAGCTGCCCCACATGCCGTGCATCGCGGTCGCCACACCGTCACGGGCCCGGTAGGCCCACAGGGCGCTGGCCAGCTGGGCGATACCCCCGAAGGCGAGGGCGAAGGGCCAGAGGGTGAACGGCGTCGCGATGTTGCCGTACCAGCCGGCCATCCACGCCGCCACCATGATCGTGGCGCCCATGAAGCCGAACAGGCCGAGGATCGACGGCGGCGCAACGGGTGTCAGGACCACCCGCGAGCGGTCCGACCACATCGACTGCATCTCCTCGGGGCTGAGGTCCTCGTTGCGGCCGTGGTAGTTCGGGTCCTCGACGCGGGTGCCACCCCAGTGGGTGCCGGCGTCCTGCGGGGCGCGCTCGTCTGAGATCGACATGCTTCCTCCAGGTGCGTTGGCCGCCCGCGGCAGGGCACCGGAGCCCCCGTGCTCGCGGCCGGCTGATGGTTGGATGTCAGCTGGCGCTGCCGTACCGCTACCCGGGTGAGCTGCTGCGATGCCTTCTGGTCCAGACCGGCCAGGCAGCTGCCGGCGCGGCGGCCACCGAGCACAGCGGACCCGCACTCAGGCGAAGCTTGCGTCACCGTCGACGTACACCCATCGGCCCGCGCGCCGCTCGAACCGGCTGGTCTCGTGCAGCACGTGCTCCTCGCCGCCCCGTGCGAAGTGCGCACGGAACTCGACGGTCCCTGCGTCGTCCTCGGACCCGCCCCGCTCGACGCGCAGCACCTCGAGGCGACGCCAGCCGACCGCGGGGTCCGGCTCGACCTCGGCGGGGCGGGTGCGCGGGTGCCAGCTGCGGAACACGTAGTCGGTGCGCCCCGTCGCGTAGGCGGCGTAGCGGGCCCGCATCAGCGCCTCGGCGGTGGCGGCCGGCTCACCGTCGTGCAGCGGACCGCAGCAGGCCCGGTAGGCCCGACCGCTGCCGCAGGGACACGGCCCGTTCTCAGAGAAACGTGAGGTCACGGCGACCAGTCTCCCGGTCGACTCCGCGCGCGTCACCGGCATCCGCGGCACGCGCGGCAGGCCCAGTCCGGTGAGCCGTCGCGGCCGCACACACAACAGCCACCTGACGGGGGCTTACCCCGCAGGTGGCTGCGTGCTGCTGCTCACCGGTCCGTCAGCCGCCTCTCGGCGAGTGGCCGCTCGTAGCGGCTTGTGGTGAGGCCCGGGGGCATGATTCGGACCGGCTGAGGGGCACAACGGGTCGGGCGCTTGGGGTATTCCGGGCCGGCCCCGGGTTCCGGCGCGAGCCCCGTCACACCACGTCAGCGGGGCCGGCAGAGCTCGCAGGTCTCGCGGTAGACCGCGGCGGCGGTCTCCAGCAGCGACCGGTCGATCACGACCAGATCGGTGTTGTGCTCGTCGGTGCGCGCCGCGGCGCCCGCAAACGCCATCTGGGCCAGCACCCGCAGGTGCATCGTGCAGTTCATCCCACCGTGCTCCAGGGTGGCCCTCCGCCGCTTGGGCCGGCGGGCTGCCGCGCGACGCTGCACGGCGGTCCGGCTCCGCCGGGATGGAGGTGAGGATCGGACTGCCATGGTAGGTCCGGCGGGCGGATGTTCGACGTGAAACGACCAGCTGAGGATGAGCTCGTCGCCCTCGTGCTCCGCCTCACCGGCGAGCAGACCGGGCCGTCGAGATCCTCAGTGAGTCTTCCGCGCGTCGACTCGGAGGGCCGTCAGCGACGTTGGCGCAACTGCTTCGCCCGGATCGCGGCGAGCAGACCGACCACCGCGGTGACCGCGAGAAGAACGACTGCCCAGGCGACTCCCAAGGAGAGGACGCCATCCGACGCGACGTTGTGGATGAGGTCACCGTCGAACAGTCCGGCCATGAGACTGATGAGGCAGAACACGCTGAGGAGGACAGCCGCGATCAAGCCGATTGGAGGCCGTGTGTTACGCGCGGCTAACCACGCGAGAACAAGTTGTGCCGCCCCGATCGGCAGCGGCACTGTGTTCTGGGTGTCGAAGCCCCACGCCTCGTTGAACGAGTTCGCGTCCGAGGCGAGGGCAACGAATCCCCCGATCACGTCACAGACCAGCAAGCCCAGCATGGCGAGGAGGAGAGCGCGCCCGGAGGTCACCGACGGCGCGGACCGAAGGCGTTGGAGGGATGATGGATGGTCGCGACCCGGCGCTATGGGCATAGGGAGAGTGTCGCGCAACGCCCGCTCACCGGCATGACAAGCAGATCCGGACGTTGCCGCGATGGGCCGGCAGGGTAACTACAACAGCGCCGAGATGGAATGGAACGTCAACACCCCGCCTGCAGTCGGAAGTCGGTTGCACTCAGTGCGTCGTCCGGGTATAGGTGACATGACAATGCACCGTTGGGTCGGGTAACCGAGCAGCAGCATTGCCAAGTTGATCCGGACGCGAACGCGCGGATCGCGGCAGACATCCCAGGTTTTTCAATGTCAAGCGGCGCCTGTCATGTGGTGGCTCCAGGCGGTTGCTTCGTCGTAGCGAGTGTGGGTCTTCAGGCAGCCGTGCAGAATGCCGACGAGGCGGTTGGCGACCTGGCGCAGCGCGGCCTGGTGGCCGATGTGGCGGGCGCGGAGCTGCCGGTAGTAGGCGGTGGCGCCGGGTGATCCGCGCAGCGAGCAGAACGCCCACTGCTGCAGCGCGTCGCCGAGTCGGCGGTTGCGGGCGTAGCGGGCCAGCACGATCTTCTTCTTGCCCGAGGCCTTGGTGATTGGGGCGGTGCCGGCGTAGCTCTTGCGCGCCTTGGCGTCGGTATAGCGATCCGGGTCATCGCCGAACTCGCCCAGCACCCGGGCCGCGAGGACCACGCCGAGGCCGGGCTGGCTGGCGTAGATCTCAGCCTCCGGGTGCTGCCCAAAATGGGAGTCCACCACCGCCCCGATCTGCTGGATCTGGGCGTTCAGGGCCTGCACGACGCTGGCCTGGCTGGCCACGATCGCGGCGTAGGCAGACTGCAGCGCCGGTGAGCGGCGTAGTTCTTCCGCGCGCAGGACCTGGCGAATCTCGCTTGCTCGGGCCTCGACGTTGCGCCGGTTCGCGCGCCGCAGCGCCGCGGCGATCCGTGCCTTGGTGAGCCGGGCGGCGCAGTCCGGGTCGGGCACGGCGACCAGCAGCTCGAGCGCGTCCGGGGCATCCAGATCGGGAAACGCCCGCAGCGCGGCCGGGAAGAACTCCCGCAGCGCCGCCCGCAGCCGCAACACGTGCCGGCTGCGTTCCCCGACCAGGCTCTGGTGGGTGCGGACCACCAGCTTGATCGCCTCGGCCCCCTCCGAATCACCAGCCAGCGGACGATGGTGGGCCCGGTCGACCCGGACGATCTCGGCCAGCAGGTGCGCGTCGGCGGCATCGGACTTCGCCCCGGAGGTGGAGTGACGTTCCCGGTAGCGGGCCACCGACATCGGGTTGATGGCGAACACCTCGTACCCGGCCGCGACCAGGGCGGCGACCCACGCACCGCGGTCGGTCTCGATACCGACCTTCACCTGTCCCTGCAGCTGGTCGGGCCCGAGCTTGTCAGAGTCCTCACCAGGTGTTCGGCAACCAACGCGTGCAACCCGGCGATGCCGTCGATGCCCTCCGGCGACCGCCTGCGCGTCAACAGGCGGCCCTCGTCGTGGGCCAGCTCGATGTCGTGATGGGTCCTCGGCCCAGTCATCTCCGATGAACAGCAACCGCCCCTCACCTTCCTGCTCGACTTCTCCTGGCACAGCAGCGCGGAGGAGGACAACCGGCGATCTAATGGTCAAGTGCTCACCCAGCAGGGGCACGACATCCCAGCAGTGGTTCTCGCCTCCTCACGACCAGCGGGCGCACGGTCTGCCGCGAGACCTACACAGGGGTCAGATCCGAGGAGTGCTGACCCGCCGGCCGCTACCGGAACCGAGCCTGCCGAAACAGGCCGGCAAAAGCCATTAGATCCGCGCGTTCCACCCGAGCACCTGCTCGTACGATCGGTGCGAGGCTGGAGGTTGGAGACGAACCTGAGGATGTGCGTGCTTCTTGCATGACGCTGACGTACTGGCGCACCTGGCCGAGGTCCGAGGCGCGCACCGGGCGGAACTCATCGCGCTGCTGGGCGACGCTGAGGGGCACGAGGGTCCGGAGTACTTGCGCTCCGTTCTGGAGACCGAGCAGTCATCCGACTTGCGATGCACGGCTCTGATCGCGCTCGCCAAGCGGTGCGGCGCGGAGGCGACCGCGGAATACGAGACAGCGTGCAACAGTCGCAGCCTCAACGTCCGGGACTACGGCGTCTTGACCCTTGCCGCATTCGGCGACGACCGCGCGTGGCACATGATGCTGTCCCGGTTGTCGAGATGGCGGCGCCGCGCACAGATCGCCGACCCTCCCTCCGGAGCGGTCCTCGTCACGTACTTGGTGCGCCACGCAGCCAGTCGGGGACGTGTGCTCGAGCTGGTCGCCACCGTCCGAGGCGTTTGGGATGAGCTGCTGCCAGGGGACCGTCGGGTGGTCAAGCGGTACTGGCCAGACGCCGCACCGGACGGGCCCGAGGTGGCGCAAGTCCACACCCCTAACGCTCATGGCATGGAGAACTGGCTGAGGAAAAGGCCCGTGTTCGGGCCTCTTGCGTAGTTAGCAGTGCCCCCTCTGACACGAAGATCTCTGCCGTGGGCTGTCAGGCGGGCAGTCGGCTCCTGCAGTCCACTCCTCGGCACTGCGTCGACTTACCTGTCCGCGGCTACGTGAAAGTACCTACGGGTCTGCGAACCGTCGCCCTACCGTGAGATGCCGGACGCGGACGAGTGGCTGTGGTTCGTTCTTGACCATTCGGCATACCGCTCGGCCGGGTGTCAGGAAGGACATGAAGGCTTTGAGGCACCCTGATGATTTTGTGACTCCCGACCCCGATAGGCGGCGCCGCATCCGGTGGCTGTGGTGCGCCCCCGCCGGCGTGTTTGCGATCGCAATCTGGAGGGAGGACGGGTGGCTAGGGCTGGCGACCGGTCTGGCCCTCGCAGTGGTGTTCGCCGCCGTGGCCGTGCACAGGCGAAGCAGTAGACAGCGAGAATGACGGAAATGGACCCGCCCCCTCACCGGTACGTCAGCGCTGTCCCTGTCCGCGGCATGTCAGTGCGTTACACCCGCGGCGGGCGCTCGGCTGGCAGGCTGCTGCTGTGGAGTTCAGTTATCGCCTGACAGGTACCGGTTGGTCCGAGGGGCGGCTGTCGGACGAGCATGCCTCCGCCACACTCACCGCGTCCTACCTCGGTGACACGCTCGGGGGCCTTCTCAAGGCGGTCTCCGCGCTGCTCCAAGGCACCCAGCAGGCCCGGTGCTCGTGGGTGCAGGAGCCCGGTGAGTCTCGGTGGATTTTCGATCGCGCCGGCGCGCAAGTCCGGTTGCGGGTGCTCGCCTTCCATGACGCCGAGTTTCCGGAGCCCGACGACCGGGGCAGAGTCGTGTTCGAGACCACCGCGCCTCTCCTTGAGCTGGCGAATGCCGTCGCCCGCGGCGCGCAGAGGGTCCTCGACGAGTACGGCAAGGACGGGTACCGAGAGCTGTGGAGCGCACATCCATTCCCGTGTGGCCAGCTCGACCTAATCCAGACCTATCTCGCGCATGGGTGAGCCGCGCGGACAGCGGCAGATCCGCGCGCGCTGACGCTCACACTATGCGGCAGATGCGCGCGTTCGACCGTCCGAGTTCGGGTCAACGGATCTGCCGGACACGGCCGCCGGTGCCCCACGCGGCGTCGGCTGTAAGCACCTCTGCCTCGAGCCGACCTCCCAGGGCCAGGCACAGCCGGTCGCCTAACGAGAGCCCGGATCCGGGTCGCCAGTGGCGGGCGGCCGCCTCGGCGTCATCGGCCGTCACCGGTTCGACGACCAGAGGGAAGGCGGTGAGCAGCGCTCGCACTAGGTCCCAGTCGCGGCCAGCTGCCCGAACCTTTTGGGCCACCTCCGACCAGTTGGCCGCGCCGCAGCGACCTCCGGATGCCAGCCGGGCTTCGACCAGATCGCTGCCGGGCTCGCCCTGCAGCCAGGCCAGCAGCGCGGAGGCGTCGAACACATTCACGCGACGTCTTCGGCAGCCGCGGCAGCACGCCGGTCGGCGAGCAGGTCGGCGACCAGGTCGGTCCCCGCCAACTCGGCCCGCACCCGGTCACGGAGCTGCTCGCGGGTGAGCAGCACGAGCCCGGTGGGGGTCTCGAGGAGCACCAGAGCGGTTCCGGGGGTCAGGCCCGCGTGCTCGCGCACCTCGGCGGGGACCACCAACCGGCCCCGGTCACCCACCACCACATGGTAAGTACCACTCATGAATCCAAGGTACCACTTGGCAGACACGGGTGGGACCCGAGCAACACGGAGCCGGGGCGGGCCTCGTCGAGCCGGGCGGACAGCGGCAGATCCGCGCGCGCTGACGCGCACACTGTGCGGCATAGAGAGGAAAGGTCGAAGACCGCTGGAGGCGGTGCAAAGCCAGGGCTCGGGTCCGGCGCGGAACGCGCGCAGTCGACGACGGGCAGGCCTCCCGACCCGACGGCACGTCCTTTCGGCCCCGCGCCGAGTCCGGTGACCGCCTCCTGCGGACTTCCCGCCCCGGGCAAACAGCGTCACCGCAGCCGCAAGGCCACAACGGTGACGTCGTCACGCATGGAGGGGTCGGCGAGGGCCGCGATGCCGTGCACGAGCTCGGTCATCGGCGCGCCGCGGAGGTCGGTGGCCCGCTCGCGAAGAAGCCTCATGCCGTGGTCGAGGTCGTGGTGCCGGGACTCGATGACTCCGTCCGTCACGAGCACCAGCAGCGAGCCGGGTTCAAGGCGGTGGGTGCTCATGGCCCTGTGAGCGTTCGGCTCTACGCCCAGCGGCGTGCCCTGTTCGCCGTTGAGCACGTCGGTGCCGCCGACCGCGCCGACCGCGTCGACCACGACGGCCGGCACGTGCCCGGCGTTGCAGAGCAACATCTCGCCGGTGCGGGGGTCGACCAGCACCGCCGTGGCCGTCACGAACTGGTCCGGCGAGTCACGGGCGACCATCTCATCGGCTGCGGTGAGCACGGCGGCAGGGACCGGGTTCACCGTGAGCAGGCCGCGGATGCCTGCTCGTACCCGGATCATGGTGGTCGCCGCGCTCACCCCGCGCCCCATAACGTCCCCCACAACGAGCGCCAGGCGGCCGTCGGTGGTGGCCACGGCGTCATACCAGTCACCGCCGACGTGCTCGATGTCATCGCCCCCGGGCGCGTAGCGGACCGCGAGGTCGACGGTCTCGAGTACCGGCAGCGGGCTGGCGGCGAGGCTGCTCTGGAGCTGCTCGGCGATGTGGACGGTGCGTGCCAGCGCCTGGGCGCGCTCGGCGGCAATGGCGCGCTGGGAGGCGAGGGTGTCCAACATCTGCTCGTCCTCGACCGTCAGCGCCTCCTTGCCGCCGGCCACGAAGGCGGTTCCGGTGCCCGGCATCGTGAGGTCGCCGGGAACCGCGAGCGTGACCGTCGCCGGCAGGATCTCGGCCAGCTGCTCCAGGCTGTCGGTGATCACGGCCGCTACCTGGTCGAGCGTCGAGGCGCGCACCAGGCCGGCGGTGACGTGCTGGAGGAGGCGGGCACGGGCCGTCGCAGCGGCTTCTCGCTGCTGGATCTCGATCCGTTTGGTCACGTCTCGGACGCAGCCGATGGTGCCCGTGGGGTTGCCCTGGGCGTCGGTGGTGACCTTGCCGTGCGCCTCGATCCAGCGCAACGTCCCGTCAGGCCACCGGATGCGGTTCTGGAGCACGTAGCTGGAGCGGGAGTTCCACGCCTCCTCGACGGCTGCGAGGGCCCGGTCGCGGTCGTCGGGGTGCACCGTGGCCAGCCACGCCTCGTAGGTCCCGCCGAACGTGCCCGGCGCCATGCCGTAGATCGCCTCGAGTTGCTCGTCCCACACCACCTGTCCGGTGGTGACGTCCCAATGCCAGCTCCCGAGCTGCGCGGCATCGTGGGCGAGCCGCAGGCGTTGTTCGCTGGCTTCCGCGGCGGCCGCTGCGGAGCGAATCTCGGTCATGTCCTCCGCGACAACGACCGTGCCGGTGAGCTGGCCGGAAGAGTCGCGGATCGGCGTGGCGGAAACCGCTGCGAGGAAGGTGTCTCCCCGAGGGCGCCGCAAGGTCACTTCGCCGCGCCACGTCTCCCCGGCGACCACCGCGCCGAAGTCGAGAGATTCGCCCTCGGCGTCCGGCAGCAGCAGCTCGGCGACGTCGTGGCCGAGCAGGTCGCCCTCGGCGGCGGCGTACACGTCCGTCGCGGCGTCGTTGGCGAACGTGATGAGCCCCCGTCGTGTCGGTCGCGAGAACCGCCAACCGGATCGCCTGCAGCAGGCGCAACTCGTCGATGTAGCGGTGCATGCCCGCACCTCCCGACGCACAGGCTGCCCGGCTCACGTGGGCAGCGTCAGGGCCCAGCGTCCCACCTGCCACGCGGGCGCGCGATCCTCCTCGCGTGCTCGCCAAGCCGCAACCCTCGCGATCCTCAAGCGCGAGGGCGTCGCCGCAAGACGTCCGGTATCCCCCACCGCCTGAACATCGCCAGACCCAGCACGAGGCGTCCGGAACCCACTCTCGGCATCAGCACTGTTCCTAACTGCGGCAGACATCCGGTAAACGTCAGGGACGCCTCACTGCTCGACGATGTCCGTGCCAGCCTGGTCGGAGATCGTGAGCCCGTCGCTTTCCGTCGCCGCGGCTGCTACGCGTGCACGGCGGTACTGGCGCAGGGCCAGCACTAGGACGACGCCGAACCAGGCCACCGCCAGCGGCTGGGCGAACCTACCGCTCATCGCCCTGGTCCACGGCTGCCCTAGAGAGGACTCCCACCACAACCATCGCCACGGCGGTACGAACGCGACGAGGCCCGCGACACCCCCTTCGACGGCCAGCACTGCCCAGGGATGCATGCGATGACGACCGGCCAGCATCACCACGACGAAGGCCAGACTGATCACACACACGTACGCCCAGGGAAGACGCGCGTCCGACACGTTGAGGCGACGTAAGTTCCACTCGAGCGGTTCGAGCGGCCAGTGCATCGCCCACAGGAGAAGTAATAACGCAGGTGTCCGCACCGCCTGCAGTGCCGTCGTGCCCAAGCGCACGGAGCCTCCATTCCGACCAGATGACCGCCCGGCCGTGACCACCCTCTGCCTTGAATGTGCTTGGCATCCGGGCGCGGTGAGCCTGGCCCGCGTGTCGGTTTGCCCTGTTTCGTACGCGACGTGACGTTACAGGGCAGCCTGTCGACACCGCTTCATTTCCGCGCCGCAACCCAACCTAGGCCCGTCGAAGCCGCTGGGTGAATGCCGTCCAGGCGGCCCGCTCGCGCTCGCGCTGGGCACGCAGACGCAGCGCTCTTTCCTGGTTCTTCTCCTGCGCGAACGTCTTCGCAGCCGCCTTGCCACGGGTACGCCATTGGCCGCCGGTGTCGAAGCTCATCGTGTCGCCTCACTCGTTCTGGTGAGCGTAAGTGGTCGCCGCGACGACGCGTCGGTCAGCGGACAACCGGAAAGCCCAGTGCGGCTCGGCCCGCCTGCACCATGTCAGCGGCGGACGAGGCAACCGAGTGAACCTCCAGTCGCGTGCATGGTCCTCGGCCCACGCCGAAAGTCCGCTCAAGCACGTCAGCGCTTTCCCAGTCTGCGGCAGATCCGCGCGCGCTGACGCGCGCACTATGCGGCATGAGCGCGCATTCAGCAGTCCGGTCTGACGGGGCTCTCACCCTCGACTGAGTCGATCGGCGACCCACAAGACAGCCACGACCCCGCTGAGGGTGACCGCCGAAACGAGCACAAGCCCGATGGCTGGTGTCCAGTCCGTCACGACCAAGTCGGGGTGACTGGGGTAGGCACAGCGAAAGGTGGCCGGCCCGACCCATTGCGGTCCCTGATAGCCGTTCAGACCCGGCGGCAACCTCCCCGGCTCTCCGCAAAAGTCTTCGAAGTAGTTGGCTGACCCAGAGGCTGTCATCAGCAGAACCCAGAACGTGCCGACGACGCATATGGCGATTGCTGCCGACCAGATCGCAAGGCCCCGAAGCACACGGGCAAGTGTCCACGACTTGCCCGCCTCTGTCCGCGTAACCATGCCAGAACGCACGATCACGGCTATGCACGCGGATCCCGGCAAATCCGGACGTCTGGACAGCCGTGGAAGGTGGGCAGCGCATGGGAACTTTCGGTCATGGACGAGCCTTTCCCCGACCTCCAGGCCTCGACCGCTCCACGGTGCAGGAGTTGGTGGAGTGGCTGGAGAGCATGGCCACTTGGCTGTCGGCCGAGCACGCTACTGCTCGCGCGCATGGGCGCGAGGTGTCCGGTCAGACCTTGCGGAACCTGGAACTCCACAGAGACTCGGCGCTGCTGTTCCGTGAGCCTTACGACCTGCCAGTTTGACCCAGGTCGAAGATCCGTTTCACCAACGGCGGCATAGAGAGTGAAAGTCAGCGCTCCCGACAGGCGGCGGCAAGATTCGCCCGCGCGGAGCCCGGCAGGGTGAATCCTGCCTTGTGCGGACCTGACCCACTCCGTGGCGCGAGCCGTGGACGGAACGCGGTGAGCCCTCCAGGTCTTTCCCGACGGCCCGTCGGTATAGTTACCGACATGATGTCGGTAACCACGTGCGACCGGGTGATCTGAGATGTTCCTTGCCTTGCGTGAGCTGGGGTTTGCTCGCGGCCGGTTCGCCCTGATGGGCCTGGTGGTGGTGCTGATCGCGATGTTGATGGTGCTGCTGAGCGGCTTGTCGGTGGGTCTGGCCAATGACGGTGTCTCCGGCTTGCAGCGGTTGCCGGTGACGTCGTTGGCGTTCCAGAAGAACGTCGCGAAGGACTCGGCGTTCTCGCGCAGCGTGGTGTCGCGCTCAGCGGTTTCCCGTTGGGCCGACCAGCCGGGGGTTGCCGCGGCGGCGCCGCTGGGCACCTCGTTGGTCCATGCCCGGACCAACCGGGGTCTCGACATCGACCTGGCCCTGTTCGGGGTCGAGCCGGGGTCGTTCATCGCTCCGGCCGTCTCGAAAGGCTCCCGGCTCGGCGTGGGCCCCGACGAGGTGGTGATCAGCGCCACCGCCGCCGAGCAAGGCATCGCGGTCGGTGACGTGGTCACGGTCCAACCGCTGGGCACGAAGCTGCGAGTAGCGGGCATCTTGCCTTCCCAGAACACCTTCGGTCACGTGGAGATCGGCTACGTGCCGCTACGCACCTGGCAGCAGATCCATGCCGGCGCGCATCCCGGCGACCAGGTCCCCGCCCGCGTCTACTCCGAGATCACCGCGGTCGCGGTCGCCGCCCGGCAGGGCGCGACGCTGGACCTGGGTGCGGGAGACCGAGCGGCCGGCACGACATCGCTGACGAAGAAGCAGGCCTACGGCGCCTCCCCGGGGTACACCGCCGAAACCTCGACCTTGCAGATGATCGAGGCGTTCCTCTACGTGATCTCCGCACTGGTTGTCGGCGCGTTCTTCACCGTCCTCACCATCCAACGCAGGCAGGAGATCGCCGTCATGCGCGCGATGGGCGCCAGCACCCGCTACCTGCTGCGCGACAGCATCCTGCAGTCGCTGCTGCTCCTGGTCGCCTCCACCGTGGTCGGTCTCGGCCTCGGCCTGGCGGCCGGCGCCGCGATCTCCTCCAGCCCCATGCCTTTCGCGCTCGAGGCCGGTCCCATCGCCGCCGCCACCGTGCTGATGGTGGCCCTGGGCATGGTCGGGGCCGCGGTCGCCGTCATCCGCATCACGCGTGTCGACCCCCTCATCGCCCTGGGAGGCAACCGATGACCGCTGTGTTGGAGCTGTCCGAGGTCACCTTGGTGCACGGCGACGGCGAGGAGACCGTCACCGCGCTCGACGCCGTCGACCTCAACGTGGCCCCCGGCCGGATGGTCGCCGTCGTCGGCCCGTCCGGTTCAGGCAAGTCCAGCCTGCTGGCAGTCGCCGGTGCTCTGGTCACCCCAACGCGCGGCCGGGTCCGCCTGGGTGGGGCCGACCTGGCCACCGCCAGCCGCCGCCAACGCAGCCGGATCCGCCGCGACCAGCTCGGGTTCGTGTTCCAAAGCGGCAACCTCATCCCCGCACTCACCGCCGTGGACCAGGTCCGGCTCCCGTTGACCTTCGGGAAGGTGAGCGAGCCACGGGACCCACGAGCGCTGCTCGAGGAGGTGGACATGGCACACAAGGCCGATCGCCGTCCCCACCAGCTCTCCGGCGGCGAACGGCAACGGGTCGGCATCGCCCGAGCACTCGTCACCAGGCCACAAGTGCTGCTCGTCGACGAGCCGACTGCTGCCCTGGATCGCCAACGCAGCCAAGACGTCGTGGCGCTGCTGGCCCGCGAGACCCACCAGCATGGCGTCGCCACGGTGATGGTCACCCACGACCACGACGTGCTGCATCATTGTGACGAGATCTACGAAATGGTCGACGGAAAGCTCACGGTGATGAGTCAAGCCTGAGGTGAGGAGGTAGCCCGTGCCCCGCATCGACGCGCCGACCGTGGCGGAGCATCGTCAGCGCCAGGAAAGGGTCATCCTCGACGCGGCACGGTCCCTACTTGCCTCCTCGACCCAGCCCCTTACGCTCGCCGCCGTCGGACGGCAAGCCGGCCTGCCACGCTCGAGCGTCTACCAGTACTTCTCCTCCCGCGACGAGCTGCTGGCCGCAGTCGTGGCCGACGTCTTCCCCGACTGGTCGCGCCAGGTGAACGACAAGATCGAGGCGGCGGCCACCCCCGGCGAACGCGTATGGGCCTATGTCGTCGCCAACGTCGAGCTCTTCGCCAGCTCCGAACAGGCCGTCGCCAGAGCGTTGGCGACCGCCGTCGACCCCCACGTCCTCCAGGGGCCGATGGACACCTTCCACGCCAGCCTGCAAGCGCCCCTGCGCGCGGCACTGGCCGAGCTCGGGGAACCCCAACCTGCCGCCATGGCACAACTCGTCGACGCGCTGATCCTGCAGGTCTCCCACACCCTCGACCAGCCCCCAGGCCTCACACGCGCAGACGCCCTCGCGATGCTCCACCGACTGCTGCGACAGTACCTGGAACTTCCCGCCAGCCCGGCCATGAATCCCTGACTCCAAGGGCAGACGAACGAGCCGCGCCGCGCCCACAGACGCGGAGCCGACACGACAACCGGGTCGGACGGTGGGCCGTGTAACCGGTTCGCGACTCACCGCCGACCATGTTCCCGTGGTGCTGGTCTCCTCGGCCATGCCTGACTTGAGAAGGCACGGTCACCGGCATAACAAGCATGTCCGGACGTTGATTCGCTCTTGCTGATGACATGACAAGGAGTGTTGCCATGTCTATCCGGACGGCGCCCTCAGCCGTGGGCCATGTCGACGAACCGGGAGTAGTGGCCCTGGAAGGCGACGACCACGTCGCGCGTCGGGCCGTTGCGGTGCTTGGCCACGATCAGGTCCGCCTCGCCGGGACGCGTGGACTCCTTCTCGTAGACGTCCTCGCGGTGCAGCAGGACGACCATGTCCGCGTCCTGCTCGATCGAGCCAGACTCCCGCAGGTCGCTCATCATCGGCCGCTTGTCCGAGCGCTGCTCGGGGCCGCGGTTGAGCTGCGAGAGCGCGATGATCGGGACGTCGAGCTCCTTGGCGAGGAGCTTGATCTGGCGGGAGAACTCCGAGACCTCGAGCTGGCGGGACTCGACCTTCTTGCCCGAGCTCATCAGCTGCAGGTAGTCGATGACGATCAGCCGCAGGTCGTGGCGCTGCTTGAGCCGGCGGGCCTTGGCCCGGATCTCCATCATCGTCATGTTCGGCGAGTCGTCGATGAACATCGGCGCCGAGGAGACCTCGCCCATCTTGCGGGCCAGCTTGGCCCAGTCCTCGTCGTTCATGTGGCCGTTGCGCATGTGGTTGAGCGGGATCCGCGCCTCCGCGGAGAGCATGCGCATCGTGATCTCGTTGCGCGTCATCTCGAGGGAGAAGATCACGCTGGTCATGTTGTGGTGGATCGACGCCGAGCGGCAGATGTCCAGGCCGAGCGTGCTCTTGCCGACCGCGGGACGCGCCGCGACGATGATCATCTGGCCGCCGTGCAGGCCGTTGGTCAGCTCGTCGAGGTCGGCGAAGCCGGTGGGCACACCCGACATCCCGCCTTCCTGGTTGGAGATCGCCTCGATCTCGTCGAGCGCGGACTCCATGATCGCGCTCAGCGGCGCGTAGTCCTCCGAGCTGCGCTTGTCGGTGACCGCGTAGACCTCCTGCTGCGCGCGGTCGACCACGTCGTCGACGAGGCCCTCGCCGGCGTAGCCCATCTGCGCGATGCGGGTACCCGCGTCGACGAGCCGGCGCAGGATCGCCTTCTCCCGGACGATCTCGGCGTAGTAGGAGGCGTTGGCCGCGATCGGCACGCTGGCCGACAGCGTGTGGAGGTACGGCGCACCGCCGACCTTGACCAGCTCGCCGCGACGCTGGAGCTCGGCCGCCACGGTCACCGGGTCGACCGGCTCGCCGCGGCCGTAGAGCTCGACCATCGCGTCGTAGATGGTCTCGTGGGCCGGCCGGTAGAAGTCGGTGCCGCGGACCGTCTCCACGACGTCGGCGATCGCGTCCTTCGACAGCAGCATCGACCCGAGGACGCTCTGCTCGGCGGCGTTGTCCTGCGGCGGGGTGCGGTCGCCCGGGCGGGGCCCGGCGGGCACCGGTTCGTCGCTGTCCCAGCTGCCCCCGGGATCGAACCCCTCCGCCGGGTCGTGCGGGAACCCGGCGCTCGAGCTCGCGATGCTCACTTGATGGTGGACCTTTCGTCGACTGCCGAAGACACTACGGACGCCCACCCCCCGAAACGCGGGCCCGGCCGTCGAGAGCGACTCTGCGAACGTCGACGCTACGGGGCCGCAGTGCGGTCTGGACAGCCCGTTGTCCACAGCACCTGGGGATAAGCCGGAACGCCGTGTGGAACACGCCAGCGACGCTGTGCACAGCTTGTTTACACACCTGTGGACGAACCTGGGCACGGTCCGCCGGGAAGGCCGTTGACCTGCGGAAACACCGTCGGCGCGGTGTGGACCCAAGAAAGTCGGCAAGGTTTTTCTCTCGGCCGCCGCCGACCCTGCGCGGCGGGGGGACAGCGACCGGTCGGACCACCGATATCCCCAGGAAGGGACTACTTACACACAGCCCGAACGGGCTATGCCACGCCTGCACCGTTCGGTCAGTGCATGTGCCTGGCCGGACTACGATCAGGGGGTGCCCAGCGTCCGGTCCCGCCCTTCCGCGCAGGACCGGGAGATCCTCCGGCTCGCGGTGCCGGCCTTCCTCGCCCTGGTCGCCGAACCGCTGTTCCTGCTCGCCGACGCCGCCATCGTCGGCCACCTCGGCACCCCGCAGCTTGCCGCTCTCGGGATCGCCGGCGCGGTCGTGCAGACCGCGGTCGGGCTGTGCATCTTCCTCGCCTACGGCACCACCGCCTCCGTGGCCCGCCGTCTCGGCGCCGGCGACCTGCGCGGCGCCCTGGCCCAAGGGGTGGACGGGGTCTGGCTCGCGGTGCTGATCGGCACCGTCACCACACTCGCCGGAGTGCTCCTCTCCGGGCCGTTGGTGGGGCTGTTCGGGCCTTCCGCGACGGTGTCGGGCTACGCCGTGAGCTATCTGCGCTGGGCCTTCCTCGGCGTTGTCCCGCTGCTGATGATGCTGGCCGGCACCGGGATCCTCCGGGGGCTCCAGGACACCCGCACCCCGCTGGTCATCGCGGTCACCGGGAACGTCGCGAACATCGGGCTGAACTACGGCCTCGTCTACGGCGCCGGGCTCGGGATCGCCGGCTCCGCCCTCGGCACCGACCTCGCGCAGCTCGCGTCGGCTGCGGCCCTGGTGGCGGTCGTGGCCCGCGCCGCCCGCCGCTCGGGCGCGCCGCTACGCCCCGACCTCGCGGGGGTCGGCCGGGCCGCCCACGCCGGAGCCGCGCTCGTGGTGCGCACCCTGACGCTGCGGGCCTCGCTGCTGGTGATGACGTACGGCGCCGCGGTGCTCGGCGCCACGCAGGTGGCCACCCACCAGCTCGCCAGCACGCTGTGGACGTTCCTCGCCTTCGCCCTCGACGCGATCGCGATCGCCGCCCAGGCGATCACCGGCCGTTACCTGGGCGCCGGCGACCTGGGCCGCACCCGGACGGTCACCGACCGGATGACCCGGTGGGGGCTGCTCTCGGGAGTGGTCACCGGTGCGCTGCTGGCGCTGTGCTCACCGGTCCTGGGCGCGCTGTTCACCGACGACCCCGCGGTCCGCGCGCTGCTCACCTCGGTGCTGCTGGTCGCCGCGGCGTTCCAGCCCGTCGCCGGAGTGGTGTTCGTGCTCGACGGGGTGCTGATCGGCGCCGGTGACGGCCGCTACCTGGCGTGGGGCGGCCTGGCGGTGCTCGCCGTCTTCGCCCCCGCCGCCCTGGTCGTGGTGCACCTGCCTGCCGCCACCCTGCCGTGGCTGTGGGCCGTCTTCGGCGTGCTGTTCATGGGCAGCCGGGCCGTCGTACTCCTGCTGCGGGCGCGGGGCACCGCCTGGATGGTCACCGGCGGCTGAGGCTTACGGCTCCCGGCCGCCGCCCGCCGGCTCCTGGTAGATCGCCCAGACCGGCGAGGACTTCGTGCGGCGGATGAAGGCGTTGTGCGCGGCGTACTTCTCGTAGGCCGCGCGCGTCGGAACCCGGAGGGTCACCTCGTCGCTGTACTTCGCCAGGTCGCTGAAGTTCGCCGACCCCGTCCACACCACCCACGACGACGGGTCGTTCCCGACGTTGCCGGAGACCGCGATCGACTTCATGTGCGAGTAGACCGCGGCGATGTCGGTGTAGGGCCGGGGGAAGATCGTGCGGCGCGCGTCCATGCGGGGACCGGTGCCCTGCACGAGCGCCTGGTAGGTCCGCCTCCACATGAAGCTGTAGAGCACCCGGACGATGCAGCCCTGGTTGTAGAGGTCGTGCACCTGGCGGGCGAGGTACATCCCCCGGTCGCCCTTCCAGGCGTGCATGTTGATCTCGACGACGGTGCGCCCGTCGCGGCCGGCGCCGTCCTGAGCACCCCGGCAGTGGATGGTGTGCAGCAGCTTCATCGCCTGGTCGGTGCTGGGGTTCGCGCCCGGCTGCGGGTAGAAGACCGCCTGGTAGCGGCCGGCGTCGAAGACTCGCAGCGGGCTCTTGCGGCGGATGTCGGGCACCATCTCCTCGAACATCCGCCGGAAGACCGCGTACAGCGCGGGCTTGCCGTTGACCGTGAGCAGGTCGTTCCACTGCACGCCCGAGGCGTTGGTGGTCATGTTGGAGGAGCCGACCATCACCGTGTCGCGTGCCTTGCCCGCCTGGCTGAACAGGTAGAACTTCGAGTGCAGGATCGCGTTGCCGCGACAGGAGTGGCTGCACCGGTAGGCGAAGCTGCGGGCCTTCCGGTTGCTGCCCAGCGCGCGCACGAGCTTCGCCCACGAGGGGGAGTTGGAGGCGTCGAGGTGGTCGTTCATCAGCAGCTGCACGCTGATGCAGCGACGGTTCGCCGCGATCAGGCGGTCGACGAAGGCCATGTCGGCGATGGAGTACAACGAGATCTTGATCTCGGCCGGGTACCTCGCCGGGTCCGTCGGGCAGTTGCGCGGGTCCTTCACCCGGTAGCCGCGCACGCTCATGATCGTGTTGTTCACGTGTCGCAGCAGGGTCCGTCGCGCGGCCTTGCTGCCGAGCGGGTTGTTGAAGCGGGGCCCGCCTCCGGGGGTGTAGTGGCCCGGCGACCACTTCGGACGCACACCGCCGGCGGTCGCGGGCGTGGCCATCGCGGCCACCAGCACCAGAAGAACCAGCAGGACCCCGACCAGCCGCTTGCGCATGCTCACCCCCGTGTGCCGTGGCGGGAGGCCCGAGTTGGTCCCGTCCGGGCCACATTAGACCGCGAGCACCCCTTCCGCAGGGAAGCGGCAGGATTCGTCCCTGTCGCCGGTGGTGTCCCCGATCACCCGGGCCTTGCGCGAAGTTTGTGAAGAAGGCCCCCGCGAGGCACGCGTGCGTGGGACGATCGCGGATGCCCGAACGGCCCGGTCACACCCTGAGACCGGGCAACAGAAAGGGGCCGCCCCTTCGGACGGCCCCTTTCGCTGTTCTCGGCGGTGCTGCTCGGCAGCTGCCGGCTACTGCGCCGCGACGACGTCGAGGTTGACGGTCGCGTCGACCTCGTCGTGCACCTTCACGGTCACCTGGTGGGCGCCCAGGGACTTGATCGGGTTGCCCACGAGGATCTTGCGCTTGTCGACCTCGGCGCCGGCGCCCGTGATCGCCTCGGCGATGTCACCGACGGTCACCGCGCCGAAGAGACGGCCACCCTGGCCGGCACGGACCGGCAGCTGCACCGTCGTACCCTCCAGCTTGGCCTTGATCGCCTTGGCGTGGTCGAGGTCGCGCACCTCGCGGGAGGAGCGCGCGGCCTTGATCGACTCGATCTGCTTCTCGCCGCCCCGGGTCCAGCGGATGCCGAAGCCCCGCGGGATCAGGTAGTTGCGGGCGTAGCCGTCGCGCACCTCGACGATGTCGCCGGGAGCGCCGAGTCCGTCGACCTCCTGAGTCAGGATGAGCTTCATCAGTCAGTCTCCGTTCAGCGAGCCGTGGACGTGTAGGGCAGGAGCGCGACCTCGCGGGCGTTCTTGACCGCCGTGGCGACGTCACGCTGGTGCTGCACGCAGTTGCCGGTCACCCGACGGGCGCGGATCTTGCCGCGGTCGGAGATGAACTTGCGCAGCAGAGTGGTGTCCTTGTAGTCGACGTAGGACACCTTCTCCTTGCAGAACTGGCAAACCTTCTTCTTGGGCTTGCGGAGTACGGGCTTGGCCATTGTGGTGCTTCCCTTCGTGAAGCCCGGCTGGCGCCGGAATGGTCAGTGGATGGACTTGTGCAGTGGGTGGTCGGCGACCACCCGGGTACGACGGTCACGGTGCACGTGACCGCCGCGGGGATCAGAACGGAGGCTCGTCCGAGGAGCCGACGCCCGGCGCGGCCCACGGGTCGTTGGCGGGCTGACCGCCACCAGCACCCTGGTTGCCGCCCCAGGAACCGCCCTGCTGGCCGCCGCCGGAGGAACCGCCGGACGACCAGGGGTCGTCACCGCCGCCCTGGTTGCCGCCCCAGGAGCCGCCCTGCTGGCCGCCGCCGCCCTGGCCGGCACCCGACCGGCTGGTCTTGGTGACCTTGGCGGTGGCGTAGCGCAGGCTGGGCCCGACCTCGTCGACGTCGATCTCGAAGACGGTCCGCTTCTCGCCCTCGCGGGTCTCGAACGAACGCGCCTTGAGCCGCCCCGAGACGATGACCCGCATGCCGCGCTGCAGCGACTCGGCGGCGTTCTCGGCCGCCTGGCGCCACACCGAGCAGTTGAGGAACAGCGCCTCGCCGTCCTTCCACTCGTTGCTCTGCCGGTCGAACGTGCGCGGCGTCGAGGCGACGGTGAAGTTGGCGACCGCCGCACCCGACGGGGTGAACCGCAGCTCGGGGTCGGCGGTCAGGTTGCCGATGACGGTGATCGGTGTTTCGCCTGCCATGTCAGGCCTCCCTGGTCTCAGGTCGTGGTGTGAGGTGACCGGGGGAAACGGTCGGACTACCGATGTGCTGATCGTGTGCGTCAGTGCACGTCAGGCCGGATGACCTTGGTGCGCATGATCGACTCGTTCAGGCCGAGCTGACGGTCGAGCTCCTTCACGGTGGCCGGCTCGGCCTTCAGCTCGACGACGGCGTAGATGCCCTCGGGCTTCTTGTTGATCTCGTAGGCGAGGCGACGACGTCCCCAGACGTCGACGTTCTCCACGGTGCCACCGTCCTGACGGACGACGTTGAGGTACGTGTCGAGCGAGGGCGCGACAGTGCGCTCTTCGAGATCGGGGTCGAGGATGACCATCACTTCATAGGCACGCAAAGCGGTCTCCACCTCCTTCGGACTCAGGCGGCCACGGCGTCTCCGTGGCAGGAGGGCTTGCGTCCGCCGTACCCCTGCTCGGGGCCGGCGAGCCAACGGCCCGACGCCCAGTCATGTCCTGAGGTCGAGCCGATCGACACCTCAGGGTATCAGCGGGCGGGGACCGCCCGGAAATCTCGGTCCACAGGGGTCCGCCGGCCGGGATCCGGGTACCGGACCGGTGCCCACCGATCACCGTGCGCACCCGAGCACACCCGACGCGGGGCGCGCGCCCACCGCCAAGGTGCGCCCCGGTGCACGCCCCCGTCGTGGGCCTGCCGGGAGCGTCGGCGGGCGGTCCTAGTCTGGGTCCATGGCTGAGCTCAAGATCGGCGCGCACGTCGACCAGACCGACCCGGTCGCCGAGGCGCTCGCCCGCGGCGCGGACCTCGTGCAGTTCTTCCTCGGTGACCCGCAGGGCTACCAGGGCCCCGAGATCCGGTACGACGGTGGTGCGGAGGCCCTGCGCGCGGCGGCCGAGGAGGCGGGCATCGACCTCTACGTGCACGCTCCGTACCTCATCAACGTGGCGACCACGAACAACCGGATCCGGATCCCGAGCCGCAAGCTGCTCCAGCAGCACGTCGACGCGGCCGCCGAGATCGGCGCGAAGGGGCTGGTCGTGCACGGCGGGCACGTGAACAAGGCCGACAGTCCGGAGAAGGGCTTCGACAACTGGCGCAAGGCCATCGAGGCCACGGACCTCAAGCTGCCGCTGCTGATCGAGAACACCGCCGGCGGCGACAACGCGATGGCCCGACACCTGGACCGCATCGGCCGGGTCTGGGAGGCGATCGCGGCCGCGGAAGGCTTCGAGCAGGTCGGCTTCTGCCTGGACACCTGCCATGCGCACGCCGGCGGCAACGACCTGCACACCGTGGTCGAGGACGTCCGCGCGATCACCGGCCGCATCGACCTGGTGCACGCCAACGACAGCCGCGACGCCTTCGACTCCGGCGCGGACCGGCACACCAGCTTCGGCGCCGGCCGGATCGACCCCGACGACCTGGCCGCGGTGGTCCGCGACGCCGGGGCGCCCGTGGTCTGCGAGACGCCGGGCGGGCCGGAGGAGCACCGCGCCGACTTCGACTGGCTGCGCGCGCGGCTGTGACCCGCGAGCCGGGCGGCCACGTCTTGCTCCGTTAGGCTCGGGGACCGTGACTTCCGCCCCTGCAGGTTCCTCGCTGACCGTCCGTGTGATCACGCCCGAGGAGCACCTGGAGTTCCTGCGCGCGCAGCATTCCGCGAGCTTCCTGCAGACGCCGGCGTGGGGCCGGGTCAAGAGCGAGTGGCGGCGCGAGTCGATCGGGTGGTTCCGAGACACTCCCTCCTCAGGCCCGGGGTTCGACGGCGAGCTCGTCGGCGCCGGGCTGGTGCTCTACCGCCGGCTGCCGAAGGTCCGGCGCTACCTGGCCTACCTCCCCGAGGGACCCGCGATCGACTGGAGCACCGACCGGCTCGAGGCCTGGCTGGCGCCGTTGGCGCGACACCTGCGGCGCGCCGGCGCGTTCGGGGTCCGGATCGGCCCGCCGGTGATCACCCGGCGCTGGGCGGCCGACGACGTGAAGAAGGGTGTCGCCGACGACGAAGTGCGCTCGCTCGACGAGTTGCCCCCCACCGAGCGCTCGCAGCAGGGGGCGCTCGTCGTCTCCCAGCTGCAGGAGCTGGGCTGGCGGCGGCAGTCGGTCTCCGGCGGCTTCGCCGCGGGCCAGCCGCAGTACAACTTCCAGATCCCGCTGCGCGACGCCGCCGGCGACCCCCGCCCCGAGGACGACGTGCTCGCCGGCATGAACCAGCAGTGGCGTCGCAACATCCGCAAGGCGGCCAAGGCCGGTGTCGAGGTCAGCCGCTCGGACCCGGACGCGTTCGAGGCCGACCTGAAGGCCTTCCACGACCTCTACGTGCACACCGCGGAGCGGGACCACTTCGTCCCCCGCCCGCTGTCGTACTTCGAGACGATGTTCTCTGCGCTGCTCGGCGAGGAGCCGGACCGGATCCGGCTCTACCTGGCCCGGCACGAGGGGGTGCTGGTGGCCGCCACGATCTGGGTCCGCGTCGGTGCGCACACCTGGTACTCCTACGGCGCCTCCTCGAGCGAGAAGCGTGAGGTCCGCGGCTCCAACGCCGCGCAGTGGGCGATGATCCAGGACTCGCTGGCGTGCGGTGCCGACGTCTACGACCTGCGCGGGATCACCGACACGCTCGACCCCGACGACCCGCACGTCGGTCTCATCCAGTTCAAGGTCGGCACCGGCGGCGAGGCGGTCGAGTACGCCGGCGAGTGGGACCTGCCCCTCAACGGGCTCCTCTACAAGGCGTTCTCGGTCTATATGCAGCGTCGTTCCGGTCTGGGACGGTGAACGCATGTCGCTGAAGCTGTACGTCGACGGCCCGCGGTGGCATGCCCACATGAAGCAGATGCACGACCGGCACCCGGGGATCGTGCCGGTGGCGAAGGGCAACGGCTACGGCTTCGGCGTCGATCGGCTGGCCACCAAGGCGACCTCGCTGGGGGTCGACACGATGGCGGTCGGCACCTACGACGAGGTACCCACCGCCGCCGCGCTGTTCGACGGCACCGTGCTGGTGCTCACGCCGTGGCGGCCCTTCGAGACCGCGGCGGTCTTCGACGAGCGGGTCGTGCACACGGTGGGCCGGCTGGCCGACCTGCGCGACCTCGCCTCTCGCAGCGACGCCCCGCGGGTGCTGCTCGAGCGGATGACCTCGATGCGCCGGCACGGGTTCAGCGCCCGCGAGCTGCGCGCCGCGGCCCGCGGGCTGTCCGGCAGCGGGATCGTCGTCGAGGGCGTGGCCATGCACCTGCCCCTCGCGCACGGCTCGCACCTGCCGGAGATGCACCGGCTGATGACCGACGTGGTAGCCGCCGGGCTCGACACCCGGCGCGTCTACGTCTCCCACCTGTCCGACGACGAGCTGGGCGCGCTGAGCGCGTCGTACCCGGAGTACGAGTTCCGGCCGCGCATCGGCACCGCGCTGTGGCTCGGCGCCCCCGCTGCGCTGCGGGTCCGCGCCGACGTCCTCGACGTGCACCCAGTCCAGCGCGGCGACGTGTTCGGCTATCGCAGCCGCACGGCCCCGCGCAACGGCACGATCCTGGTGGTCTCGGGCGGCACCTCGCACGGCATCGGGCTGGAGGCGCCGACCAGCGGCGCGACGTTCAGGGACCGGGTCGCCCGGGTCGCGCAGGGCGGCCTCGACGCAGCCGGGCTGGTGCGCTCGCCGTTCACGATCGGCGGCAAGCACCGGCTCTTCGCCGAGCCGCCGCACATGCAGGTCTCCATGCTGTTCCTGCCCAGCGGTGCCGAGGTGCCCGAGATCGGCGACGAGGTGGCCGTGCGGATGCGGCTCACCACCGCCACGTTCGACCGCACCCTCGTCAGCTGAGTCTTCGCGCGACGGTGGGGCCGCACGTCGTGCGACCCCACCACCTGGTGGTCACCGCGTGGCCACGGCGATCCCTTCGACGCGCACGGTGCGGTGCCGGCTGACCACCACCACGCGGACCAGCCCCTTGCGGGCACGGGCGAACGTGGCGACCGGGACCACCACCTGGCTCTGCCGCGTGCGGCTGGCGAGCCGCAGCGGGGTGCGGGTCAGCCTCCTGCTGCCGAGGTAGACGTCCACGGCGCCGGCGCGCGGTCCGGTGGAGACCACCAGCGCGACGCGCCTGACCCGCGGCGCCCACAGGGCGAGCGTGCGGTGGTGCGTCCGGGTCCGGGCGTAGTGGCCGAACAGCGCCTGGCCGTCCCGCCCGACCCGCCACGTCTGGTGCCGGCGAAGCGCCAGCACGCCGCGCGGCACGGACACGTAGCGGACGACCGGGGTGCGGTCGACCATGCCGTTCGCCACCGCCGCGAACCGGATCCGGCTGGTGCCAGCCACCAGGCCGGTGACCCGGCAGCGATCCGCGGTGCAGGTCCGCACCGGGCCCGCGTTCACCCGCACCCGGAACCGCGCGCCGGGAGCGTCGCTGCGCAGCCGGAACGTCGCGCTGTGGGCGAGCACCCAGGCGTGGTTGCGGGGACCGGCGGCTACGGACGTGCGCGGGGCCGTCGCATGGCCAGCGGGTTCGGTCGTGACCGTCCACTGCCGCGTCGCCACGGTCGAGACGTTTCCGACCGGGTCGGTGGCGCGGGCCTCGAACAGGTAGCTGCCCGGCTCCAGTGCCTGGTAGATCACCGTGCCGTCGCAGGGCTCCCACTGCCCGGTCGTGCCGTCGGTGGTGAGGCGGCAGGTGAACGTGGCCGTCGGGTCGTCGCTGGTGAGCAGGAACGTCGCCGTCCCGGTCAGCAGGCCGGACGAGGTGACGGTCACGATCGGCGCGGTGGTGTCGCTGTCGCCTCCGCCCGTGGAGGGCGGCGTGGTGTCGCCGCCTCCCGTGGCCGGCGGGGTGGTGTCCTCACCGTCCGACGGCGGCAGCGTGGTGCCGTCGTCGGGAACCGTCCAGGTCACCGAGGCGATCTCGGACATCCGGCTCGAGCCGAGCTTGAGCCGCGCGGAGAACTCGTAGGTCCCCGGGCCGAGGTCGGAGTAGGTCCTGACGGCGCTCGGCGCGGTGCCGCAGTCCTGCTCCCACGCGGCGTCCTGGCCGTCCACACCGAGCCGGCACTGGAAGGTGCCGGTGGTGTCCGCGGGTACGGCGCTGAGCGTGAACGACGGGTCGGCGCCCACGGAGCTCACCGTGATCCGCACCGCGACGCTCGGGCTCTCCCCGTGCGTCTCGGGTGCCGTCATGGCGACGACCCGGGAGTCCAGCCTCTCGCCGCCGACGAGGCCGGCGTCGAGGGCGTACCCGCCCTCGGGGGCACCCGGCGCGACGAGGAGGTACCACGTCAGCGCGGTGTCACCGGCCTGCACCGGGACCCGCCAGGTGGTGGCGACTCGTCCGGCGCCGTCCTCGGCGAGCGGCAGGACCGTCATCGCGGCGCCGTCCTCGCTGCTGCCGTACGCCGCGACCTGGCCGGCCTCCGGCGTGACGCCGTCCGGCCCGGTGACACCCAGCCGGATCTCAGCGGTTCCGGCAGTCGGCGCGTGCACGAGCAGCGGCACGGCCACGTAGCTGCCCTGGGTCGCGACCGCCGGCACCTCGCCGCCCCACAGCAGGGTCAGCTGGTTGGCGTGGACGGTGATCGTGCCGTGGTCCGTGGCGAGCACCTGGGCATCGTTGTCGACGTCGACGAGCTGCAGGGTCACCTCGTACGGACCGGTCGGGGCGCCGTCGGCCACGGTCGCCTCGACGGTGGTCGAGACGTGGTAGCCGGGTGGGACCGGGAACCCGGTCTCCGGCCCCCACCACCCGACCAGGTCTCCACCCTCGGCCGCGAACGGCAGCGCCTGACCGTCGGCGGCGGCGGTGACCTCACCGGTCGCCAACGCGTCGCCGGCGTGCACGGTCAGGCGCAGCCGGGCGTGGTCGATCAGCTGGCCGCCGAGCTCGGGATCCGTGGTCGTCGCGTGCGGGTTGAACAGCGACGCGGTCACGTCGAACGGCTGCGTCGCGAAGACGTCGGCCGGGAGCGCGCCGAGGTCCACCGCGGGGTCGTGGACGGCCTCCAGCTGCGCCTCGGTCGTGTCGGTGCCCACCGGGTCCATGGAGAAGCCGGGGAGCACGACCTCGTGCTCGTGGAGGTAAGAGATCACCGCGCGGGTGTCGTCGGCGAGCTGGGCGAAGGCCTGCACTCCGTGCAAGGTCTCGTGGCTGACGCCCGGGTTCGTGAACGGCACCGCCTGCAGGATCGGCGTCACGTGCCACTCGAGGGAGGCCACGTCGAGCCAAGTCACGCTGCCCGGGAAGGTCTCGGCACGGTCGTAGCGGAAGCCGCTGTAGTCGACGTACCGCTGACCGGTCGGCTGCGCGGTCTCGGTGCCCGGCTCCAGGGGCCGCACGAAGCTCACGCCCCAGTCGGAGGCGTACGCGTCGTCGGGCGGGAAGCCGATCACCTGGTTGTAGTACTCGATGCTGTCGATGTTGATCGGCACGCCCTTGCTCGCAGCGGTGCCGACGGCTGCCGCGGCAAGCTCCCAGGCGTCGAACCGGCTGTTGTGGCCCGGCGTCTCGGCGGGGCCGATGCGAGTCGGACCGGTCATGTCGTCGGGAAGGCCGGGGATCGTGCCGGTCTTCATCAGCGACTGGTAGATGGCGGCCTGCTCGGGGGCCGCGTCGATCGGGACGCCGTCGGCCGTGATCCGGCCGGCCGGGTCCAGCGCGATCTTGTCGCCGGCCAGCTCCAGCTTCGTCTGCACGGCGGCCAGCTTGTCGTCCATCACGCTGTCGGAGGTGCGGGCCATGTTCAGCCGCTCGAGCTCGACCTCGTTGACGAACATCGCGTACGCCGGCTGCGGGTCACAGGCGGTGACCTCCTCGGCCGGCACAGTGCCGCTGGTCAGCCACTCGCCCTGCAGCGGGATCGCGTAGACGGTGCTGCCGTCGGCGGGGTTGGGCGTCGTGACCAGTCCCGGCGCCTGCTGGTAGGACACCGGCTGCACGCAGTACTCGGTGGTCGCCGGGGTCTCGGCCGTCGCCGGGACGACGTACTTCTTCAGGACCGGCGTGCCGTTCCCCGCGCGGAGGATGCGGACCAGGTCCGAGTAGGTGTCTCCCGTGGTCTCGCCCCCGCCGGCGCCGCCGGACCCGCTCTCACCCCCGCCCGCGCCGCTGCCGGCCGCGAGTGCCGGTGCCGGCACCGCCAGCACCACCGCGACGACGGCTGTCAGCCACGTCCTGCGCCTACTCCGTTTTGACATGTCGGTTCGCTCCATTCCCCGATAGGTGAACGCGCGAGCCAGAAGGGCTGATGGCGCAACCTGTCCGCAGGGTGGAGCGGCCCGACGATCCCCTGCTGTCTCGCATGACCCCATCGTGGGCTTTGCCCGACCGGTCCGGACAGTGACGAACGACGGCTTCGTGCAGGGCCGAAGGGCACGCGGCGGTGCCCGCGGGGGTCAGCCCAGGGCGGGTTCGGCAGCAAGCGTTGGTGGATGTGAAAGTGTGCGTGGCGGCCGGCACAGTACGTCTCATGCCGAAGTCGCGTCGCTCACAGTTGCCGACCCGGGTGGTCGCGTCCAGGGAGGGCGTGTAGGAGCAGTACGCCTCATGCCGAAGTCGCGTCGCTCACAGTTGCCGACCCCGGGTGGTCGCGCCCAGCGCGGGCGTCTCGGTGAGGACGCGGCTGCGGCTCGACCCCGACGAGCGGGCCCTGCTGTCTGCGGTCGGCGCGCACCTGACCCGGGCCCGGAACAGCGACCTGGCGGCAGCGCGAGGCGGTGAACGAGCCAACGACCGGTCCAGCTCGCGAACGACAGCCCTCCCGGCGCCCACCCCGAACGTCGGGGTGGCCACGCCTGAAGGGCTGTCGGAGCAGGTGGATGCCGGGCATAGGTTCCCCGGCGACCCACCCACCAGGTGAGTCAGAACAGCAGCACGGTGGTTTTCACACATGGAACCAACGCTTGCTGCCGAACCTAGCCCAGGGTGAGCGCGACCTTCACGTCGTCGTCGCGCCGGTCGAAGGCGTCGGCGAAGCTCTCCAGGGGCACGCGCCGCGAGACCAGCCGGCCGAGCCAGTCCAGGTCGGCCTTCGCGAGCGCGTCGGCGGCCTGGGCGTAGTGCCGGTGGTTGGCGTTGACCGAGCCGACGACCGCGTCGTTCTCCAGCACGATCTCGCGGTTGAGCTCGCCGCCGTCGAGGCTGAGCGTCCGGCCGGTGGCGGAGACGCCGGTCAGGCAGACGATGCCGTACGACGCGGTGCCGGCCATCGCGCCGAAGATCACGCTCGGCACCCCGGTCGCCTCGATGACCACGTCGGGCTGGACCCGCTCGGTGACAGAGTCGATGTCGGACCAGTGGTAGTGGGCGCCGAGCTCGTGCACCAGCCGCGGCTTGAGCCCGCCCTTCACCCGGTCGAGCACGTGCACGTCGAGACCGCGCTGGACGCCAAGCATCGCGGCCAGCAGCCCGATCGGCCCGGCGCCGGTGACCAGCACCCGCTTCGGCTCGAACCACGAGCGCGCACCGACCTGCTCGACCTGCTCCCAGGCCTTGGCGACCACGGTCGTCGGCTCCATGAGCATGCCGACCTCCTCGAGGCCGGGGTCGAGCCTGACCGCGTAGTCCTGCTCGACCACCCACTGCTCGCTGGCGTACCCGTGGATCTCCTTGATGCCGCGCTCGGTGTACTGCCCGTTGCGGCACATGTCGAACTCCCCGTGGGCGCAGGCGCCGCACGGCTCCGGGTCGGGCCGTCGTACGACGCCCACGACGAGGTCGCCCGGCGCGAAGTCCGAGCCCTCGGGGGCCTGCCGGACCCTGCCCAGGGACTCGTGGCCGATGATCAGCCGCTCCGCCCCCGGGGGCGCCCAGCCGTAGTCGCCGGCGGCGATCTCCCGGTCGGTGCCGCACACGCCGACGGACAGCCCGTCGACGAGCAGCTCGTTCTCGCGCGGCTCGGGCGCAGGGACGTCGGTGACGGCCAGCGTGCCGGCCTGCAGGGGGACCGTGGTCAGTGCTCGCATGCTCCTGTCATACCCGCTCGCGTTGAGGAGGCGCTTAATCAGCGGTGAGAAGTCGCTCGTTCCGACACCGGCGCACCGACGGGGTGAGTGGTGGGGAAGGCGGGGTCGTCGGTGAGCCCGTCGGCGCGGACCGGGTCCCGCCACGGCTGCAGGACGTCGCGGACCACCTGCACCGCCAGGTAGAGCTCGGCGAGGACCCGCACCACGATCGCGAGCCAGTACACCCGGTCCGGCTGTCCCGAGGCCGCCGGGGCCGTCCACCCGCCCAGGTAGAGCCACACCATCGTGAAGTAGAAGACCTCCCCGGCCTGCCAGACCAGCAGGTCCCGCCAGCGCGGCCGTGCCAGAACCGCCAGCGGCAGCAGCCACAGGACGTACTGCGGGGAGTAGACCTTGTTCACCAGCAGGAAGCCGGCCACCACCAGGAACGCCAGCTGCGCCACCCGGGGGGTACGACGGGCCGCCAGGCCGAGCACCAGGACGCCCACGCAGATCGCCCCGAACACCGCCGAGGAGACCGCGTTCACCAGGGCCGGCGACACGTCGTGCCCGGCCTGCTCCCACACCAGCCACAGCGACCCGAGGTCGGCACCGCGGTCGTTGTTGAACGACCAGAAGACCGACCACTCGCGGAAGTCGACGATCATCGCGGGCGCGTCGACGACCAGCCAGGTGACCGCCGCGACCGACGCGGTGACCGCGAACGTGCGCAGCCGGGCCCGGCGGATGCACACCACCAGCAGGGCGCCGAGCAGGAAGACCGGGTACAGCTTGGTGGCCGTGCCGAGCCCGATCATCACGCCGGCGAGCACGGGCCGGTCCCGCGACCACGCCCACAGGGCGCCGGCGAGGGCGGCGACCGCGAGCAGGTCCCAGTTGATCAGCCCGGCCAGGGCCAGCGTCGGCGCCGCCGCGAACAGCGCGGCGTCCCACGGCCGGCCGCGGTGCGCGCCGGCCAGGAACCACGCCGCGAGCAGCGCGAACGGCGCGAGCAGCACCGCGGTCACCTCGAAGTAGAGCCACGACTCGGCGGCCACCCCCGGCGCGGAGTACACCTTGTCCGCCGGCAGCGCGGCCCGTCCGGACACGTCGGGCCAGCCCGCCAGCGCCTGGGTGACCAGGGCGGCTCCGTAGGCGAAGTAGCCGATCACCACCGGGTACTCCATCGCCTGGTAGCGCCCGCCGGTGTCGGTGTAGGGCACGATGCGCTCGGCCAGGCCGCGGCCGGTGTAGAGGTAGGGCACGTCGGAGTAGCACATCTGCGCGTAGCGGATGTCACCACCGGACCAGTGGTCGGCGACGCACGGCCCCTTCTGCGCCATGCCGAGCACGAACGCCAGGCAGGCCAGCGCGAGGACCACCCGCACCGGCGTCCACCACGGGTGCGGTGCGGCGTGGCTCCCGACCGGCCCGCCGACGACCTCGCTGCCCCGGGTCAGCAGCGGGTCCTCGAGGGAGGGCCGGACGGGTGAGCTCACCGCGCGAGTCTAGGGACCTGCCGCCGGCCCGCTACGGCGCCGGACTCGCCGACGCACCGCCGTTCCCACCGCTGGTCGGCGTCGGCGAGGCGGTCGGGCACGGGCCCGGGACGCAGATGCCGCCGGGTGGCGTCGGGGTCGGGGTCGGGGTCGGCGTGGGCGTCGGGGTCGGGGTGGGGGTGGGCGTCGGGGTGGGGCTCGGCGTCGGGCTCGGCGACGGCTTGGCCTGGTGGGTCGGCGTCGGCGTCGGCGTGTACGTCGGGAGCGGCGCGTGGCCCGGGCTGGTGCTGGTCGCGGTGACCCAGGCGGGCGGCGGGAAGTCCTTGACCGGCTGGCCCGCGAGCGCGGCCCGCATCGTCGCGGTCCAGGTGCGGGTCGGGTAGTCGGCGCCGAAGTAGCTCGGCAGGTAGCCGTTGAGAGGCTCGTTGCCCTTGCCGCGCACGTACATCACCGCGGTGGACAGCTGCGGGGTGTAGCCGACGAACCACGACGAGGACACGTCGCCGTGGCCGTTCGTGGCGGTGCCGGTCTTGCCGGCCGCGGGCCGCCCGAGCGCGAGCGCGTTGCGGCCGGTGCCGGACTTCACGACCTGCTGGAGGGCGTAGCTGACGTCCCGGTCGACGTCGTTGGGCAATGCCTTCTTGGCGTCGCTCTTGTGCTCGAACAGCTTGTCGCCGGCCTGCGAGGCGACCTTCGAGATCACGAACCAGTCCTTGGCCCGACCGCCGTCCGCGATCGTGCCGTAGGCGTTGGCCATGTCGACCGGGCTCACGGTCGCGGAGCCGAGCGAGATCGTCGGCTCCGCCGCCAGCCCCAGCGTGTCCTTCGGGATGCCCATGCTGACCGCGGTGTCCAGGATCTTCTTCGGGCCGTTGTTCATGGACATGGTCAGGTCGGTGTAGGCGGTGTTCACCGACTCCTCGGTGGCGGTGAGCAGGCTGATCGCGCTGCCGTAGTCGTTGCCGCTGCCGGGTCCCTCGTTGACCACCTTGTCCTTGCCGTTGGGGAAGACGTAGGGCGAGTTGCCCTGGAACGTGCTCTTGAGCGAGAAGCCGTTCTTGAGGGCCGCCGAGAGTGCGAACGGCTTGAAGGCCGAGCCCGGGGAGCCGCCGCCGTGCGAGCCGCCGTGGTCGAGCGAGCCGGCCAGGGCCCAGTTCAGGGCGCCGTTGGACTTCAGGTAGTCCTGGCCGGCGTAGAAGCCGCGAAGCGCACCGTTGTGCGGGTCGACCGACGCGACCGCGACGTGCAGCTGCTTGAGGCCCCTGGGCCTCTCCTGCTTCACAGCCTTGGCCGCCGCGGACATCGCGCCACGGGTGAATGTCGTGGTGACCCGCAGGCCGCCGCCCTCGATCTCGGCGTCGGTGAAGCCCTTGTCGGCCAGCTCGCGCTTCACCATGCTGAGCATGTAGCCGCGCTGCCCGGCGTACTGGTTGTCCTGCTGCGTGGCGTCGGGGAACTTCGGCAGGCGCCGCTCGGCCTTGGCTGCGACGTCGTTCGGGAGGGTGCCCATCGAGGCCATCCCCTCGAGCACGTAGTGGTAGCGCTTCAGCAGCCGCTGGCGGTTGTCCTTGTCGACGGCCGGGTCGAGGTTGCCCGGGGAGTTCAGCACCGCGGCGAGCACCGCGCCCTCCCGGACGGTGAGGTCCTTGGCGTCCTTGCCGAAGTAGGCCTGCGCGGCCGCCTGGATGCCGTAGGCGCCCCGGCCGAAGTAGATGGTGTTCAGGTAGCCCTGGAGGATCTCGTTCTTCGACTGCTGTCGCTGGACCTTGAGGGAGAGGAACGCCTCCTTGATCTTGCGGGTGATCGTGCGTTCCTGCGAGAGGTAGAGGATCTTGACGTACTGCTGGGTGATGGTGGAGGCGCCCTGGGTGGCGTTGCCCTGCGCGTTGTTGAACGCGGCCCGGATGATGCCCTTGGGGTCGATGCCCTTGTTGGTGTAGAAGGTGCGGTCCTCGGCGGCGATCACCGCGTCCTGTACGTGCTGGGGCACGTCGGCCAGCGGGATGCTGGTGCGGTTCTGCGTGGCGAACCGGCCCAGGACGTGCTTGCCGTCCTTGTAGTAGACCATCGTGGTCTGGGCCTGGAAGTCCTTGTTCGGGTCCGGGATGTTGATCGACATGTAGGCGAAGGCGAACGCCGCGGCGCCGAGGAGGATGACCCCGAGAAGCGCCAGCACCCCCCAGCGCAGGAGGCGGCGCGGCCAGCTCGCGCGCGGCTTGGCTGCCTTGCGCGAGCGGGGAGCTCGAGGAGCCTGGTTGCCGTGGCTGCCACCCGGGGTGGGACCGGTGGACTTGCGCTGTGGACTCAAGAGTTCTCCGGGGGCCAAACGGGCAGGACTGCAGCAGTGTTCCCCGGGGCGCCCCAGCGAACACCCCGCACAGAGTACGGGCACTTGCTGAAGATCCGGTAAATCGTCGCGCCGGGTGCCCGCGCGCGGTGTGACTGCGGCTCGATATATCGGTACGATAGGTCGCGCTGATATCCCCCCGGTCCATCGACGTCCTCCCCGGAAGGAGACCGAGCCGTGCCCCGTCGTGGCGAGACTCTCGAGCTGGCGGTCCTCGGGCTGCTGCACGAGTCGCCCATGCACGGCTACGAGCTGCGCAAGCAGCTGAACGCGGTCCTCGGCTGGGGACGCGTGCTGTCCTACGGCTCCCTCTACCCGGCGCTGAAGAAGATGCTCCGGGCCGGGTGGATCGCCGAGCACGTCCAGGCGCCGGAGCCCGGGGCCGGTCGCCGGCAGCGCATCGTCTACGAGCTGACCCAGGCCGGCGACGAGCGCTTCACCCGGCTGATGGCCGACGCCGGTCCTTCCGCCTGGGAGGACGACAACTTCGACGTGCGGTTCGCGTTCTTCAGCCGCACGGACATGGAGATCCGGCTTCGGATCCTCGAGGGACGGCGCACCCGCCTCCAGGAACGGCTCGACCGCGTGCAGTCGCAGCTGACCCGCACCCAGAGGCAGATGGACCGCTACGCCGAGGAGCTGCAGCGCCACGGCGTCGAGTCCGTGGAGCGGGAGGTGCGGTGGCTCTCGGACCTGATCAACGCCGAGCGGGCCACCTCCGGGCCTGACCAGGGCGCCGGCAGCACGGGCACGCCGCACGCCCGTCCTCCCGCTGGGTCGTCCTGAGCGGCCGCAGACCAACGAACAAGACAGAACGACTGGAACCACCAGAAACGAGGAGCACCCCTATGGGTTCGGTACGCGTGGCAATTGCGGGAGTGGGCAACTGCGCCACCTCCCTGATCCAAGGCGTCGAGTACTACAGGAACGCCGACCCGGCCGGGTCCGTGCCTGGTCTCATGCACGTGAAGTTCGGGGAGTACCACGTCTCCGACATCGAGTTCGTCGCCGCGTTCGACGTGGACGCCAAGAAGGTCGGCTTCGACCTGTCCGAGGCGACCCAGGCGTCGGAGAACAACACGATCAAGATCACCGACGTGCCGCCGCTCGGGGTCACCGTCCAGCGTGGTCCGACGTACGACGGGCTCGGGAAGTACTACCGCGAGACGATCGAGGAGGCCGACGCCGACGCCGTCGACGTGGTCGCCGCGCTGAAGGAGGCCAAGGCCGACGTCCTGGTGTCCTACCTGCCGGTGGGCTCGGAGGAGGCGGACAAGTTCTACGCCCAGTGCGCGATCGACGCCGGGGTGGCCTTCGTCAACGCGCTTCCCGTCTTCATCGCCTCCGACCCCGAGTGGGCCCAGAAGTTCGAGGACGCCGGCGTCCCGATCGTCGGCGACGACATCAAGTCGCAGGTCGGCGCCACCATCACCCACCGGGTGATGGCCAAGCTGTTCGAGGACCGCGGCGTGGCGCTGGACCGCACCTACCAGCTCAACGTCGGCGGCAACATGGACTTCAAGAACATGCTCGAGCGCGAGCGTCTGGAGTCGAAGAAGGTCTCCAAGACCCAGTCGGTGACCTCGAACCTGCAGGGCTCGCTGGCCGGCAAGGTGTCGGACAAGAACGTCCACATCGGCCCCTCGGACTACGTCGCCTGGCTCGACGACCGCAAGTGGGCCTACGTCCGCCTCGAGGGCCGGGCGTTCGGTGACGTGCCGCTGAACCTGGAGTACAAGCTCGAGGTCTGGGACTCCCCGAACAGCGCCGGCATCATCATCGACGCGGTCCGCGCCGCCAAGATCGCGCTCGACCGGGGCATCGGCGGCCCGATCCTGTCGGCCTCGACCTACCTGATGAAGTCTCCGCCGGTCCAGATGCCCGACGACCAGGGCCGCGCCCGGCTCGAGGCGTTCATCGCCGGCGACGTGGAGCGCTGACCTCCGGCTCCGCCCCGCCCCCTGTTTCGCAGGGTATGTCGCGAAGCTGCCGCTTCCCGCACGTTGCTCAGTGCGGGAAGCGGCAGTTTGGTCAGGGAGGCGCCGCGTGCCCTGGTCCGCCCGGCTCTGGTCCGGCCTGAGAGGCTGGATCCCGTGAGAGCCGCTCGACACCTCGCGCACCTGCTGCGCGGCCAGTGGTTCCGACGGCTGTTCACCGTACGCGTGGCCAGCCAGCTCACCGACGGTGTCTTCCAGGTGGCGATCGCGGCCTACGTGATCTTCTCCCCCGAGCGGCAGCCCTCGCCGGGCGCGATCGCCGCCGCCCTGGCCGTCGTACTGCTGCCGTTCAGCGCGCTCGGCCCGTTCGTCGGCGTGCTGCTCGACCGGTGGTCGCGCCGGCAGGTGCTGGCCTGGTCGAACTTCGTGCGGGTCGGCCTGGTGGCCGTCCTCGCGGTCACGGTGCACGCCGGCCTGCGTGGGCCCGCGCTGTTCGTGCTGATCCTCGCCTGCCTATCGGTCAACCGGTTCCTGCTCGCGGGCCTGTCCGCGGCACTGCCGCACGTGGTCACCGCCGAGGACTTGATCACCGCCAACGCGCTGACCCCGACGGCGGGCACCCTCGCCTTCCTCGTCGGCCTGGCCTTCGGCACCGTCAGCCGGATCGCGGGCAACTCCGCCGGCCTCGACGGGGACACCGCGGTGCTCGTCGTCGCCGCCGTGCTGTACGGCGTCGCGGGCGCCCTGGCGCTGCGGATCCCGCGCCCGCTGCTCGGACCGGACCCGGACCCCGAGCGCCCGGGCGTGCGCACCGCTGTCTGGGACGTCGCCCGCGGCCTGCTCGACGGGCTGCGCCACCTCGCCCGCCGGCGGCCCGCCGCGCACGGCCTGGCCGCCATCGGCATGCACCGGTTCTTCTACGGGATCGCGACCGTCTCGCTGATCCTGCTCTACCGCAATTACTTCCACGACCCGGCGGAGGCCGACTCCGCGTTCGCCGAGCTGTCGGTGGCGGTGCTGGTCAGCGGAGTCGGGTTCGTGGCCGCGGCCGTGCTCACCCCGGTGGTCACCGAGCGGGTCACCTCCCGCACCTGGATCCTGGTGCTGCTCGGCTGCGCGGCGCTCACCCAGATCGTGCCCGGGGCGCTCTACACCGAGCCGGCGCTGCTGGTGTCGGCGTTCTTCCTGGGCCTGGCCAGTCAGGGCATCAAGATCTGCGTGGACACGCTGGTCCAGACCTACGTCGACGACGCCTACCGCGGCCGGATCTTCTCGCTGTACGACGTGATCTTCAACGTCGCCTTCGTCGCCGCGGCCGCCCTCGCGGCGGTGGTGCTGCCGCTCACGGGCAAGTCCTACGGCGTCCTGGTGGCCCTGGCCGCGGGCTACGCGCTGACCGCCCTCGGCTACGCCCGGGTGACCCGCGGGGAGCAGCCGCGGACCGAGCTGGTCAGCAGGCCGCTGCGCTGAGGCGGCGACCGCAGCGATGCCGGTCGTCCCTGAGGAGCCGGTCACGAAGCTGTCCGGAACCGCGGCAACCCCCCGTGGTTGCGCCGCTCAACGGCGGGCGGACCACCACGACAGCAGCGCCTCGGTCGCCTGCTCGGTCGACATCGGCCCCTTGTCCATGCGCAGCTCGAGGAGGTAGTGGTACGCCTCTCCCACCTCGCGGCCGGGGCTGATGCCCAGGACCTCCATGATCTGGTTGCCGTCCAGGTCGGGCCGGATCGCGGCGAGCTCCTCCTCCTCGGCGAGCCGGTCGATGCGGGCCTCGAGGTCGTCGTAGCTGCGCCGGAGCCGGTCTGCCTTCCGCTTGTTGCGGGTCGTGGAGTCGGCGCGGGTCAGCACGTGCAGCCGCTCGAGCTGGTCGCCGGCGTCGCGGACGTAGCGGCGCACCGCCGAGTCGGTCCACTCGCCGGTGCCGTAGCCGTGGAAGCGCAGGTGCAGCTCGACCAGCTTGGAGACGGCGTTGATCGCGTCGTTGGAGAACCGCAGCGCCTTCATCCGCTTGCGCACGAGCTTGGCGCCGACGACGTCGTGGTGGTGGAAGGTGACGGTCCCGTCGCCCTGGAAGCGGCGGGTGCGCGGCTTGCCGATGTCGTGCATGAGCGCGGCGAACCGGGAGACGAAGTCCGGACCGCCGCCGGGCAGCCGGCCCTCGAGGTCGATCGCCTGCTCGAGCACCGTGAGGGTGTGCTCGTAGACGTCCTTGTGCCGGTGGTGCTCGTCGCGCTCGAGCGCGAGAGCGGGAAGCTCGGGCAGCACCTGTTCGGCCAGGCCGGTGCGCACCAGCAGCGTCAGGCCCCGGCGCGGGTGCGGGGCCATCACCAGCTTCACGAGCTCGTCGCGCACCCGCTCGGCGGACACGATCTCGATCCGGTCGGCCATCGCGGTCATCGCCGCGACCACCGGCGGGTCCACCTCGAACCCGAGCTGGGCGGCGAAGCGCGCCGCGCGCATCATCCGCAGCGGGTCGTCGGAGAACGAGTCCTCGGGCCGGCCCGGGGTCCGCAGCAGCCGGTGCGCGAGGTCGACCACACCGCCGTAGGGGTCCTCGAACGCGCGGTCCGGGAGCGAGACCGCCATCGCGTTGACGGTGAAGTCGCGGCGGCCGAGGTCTCCGGTGAGTGAGTCGCCGAAGTCCACCGAGGGCTTGCGGGAGGTCGCGTCGTACTCCTCGGACCGGTAGGTGGTGATCTCCACCTGCCACTGTCCTTTGCGGCAGCCGATCGTGCCGAACGCGCGGCCCATGTCCCAGATCGCGTCCGCCCACCCCTTGAGGAGCCGCTCGGTCACCTCCGGGCGTGCCGAGGTCGTGAAGTCGAGGTCGTTCTGCAGGCGCCCGAGCATCGCGTCCCGCACCGGGCCGCCGACCAGCGCGATCTGCTCGCCGGCCGCCCGAAACCGCTCGCCGAGCGGGTCGATCACCGGCGCGACGCGCTCGAGCTCGGCGAGCACGTTGCGTTGGACGTCCGCCATGCTCGGGGTCGCCGGTTCGGTGGTGCGGGGCTCGTCGGACACGGGAGGCAACTCTATGCGAAGCCGCGCAGTGGTTAGCCTTGCCCGTGTGACCTGGACATCCCACGGCCGCGCCGCGGCGTGCCTCGTCACGGCCGTCCTCCTGGTGCTGCTCGGCGTGCCGACGCCGCCGGCGCACGCGGCGGCCGACCAGCCCGCGGACCCGCTGAAGGTGACCATCGACACGCTCAGCCCGTCCACCGTGCCGGCTCATGGCCGGGTGACGATCAGCGGCCAGGTCACCAACACCTCGCACGACACCTGGACCAACCTGCAGGTCTTCATGCTGCGCGCGACGAGCCCGCTGACCTCCACCTCGGAGCTGGCCGCCGCGGCCCGGACCGACCCCGCCACGGAGGTCGGCACCCGGCTGGCCGGGACCGGGCTCTACCAGGACATCGGCGATCTCGCGCCGGGCGAGAGCACCCCCTACCTGCTCAGCGTGCCGCGCCGTGAGCTCGGCCTCACCGGCGATCCCGGCGTCTACTGGTTCGGGGTCCACGTACTCGGCGCCCTCGACGGCATGCGGGACGCCGTCGCCGACGGCCGCGCCCGGACCTTCCTGCCGCTGCTGCCCAAGCACGTGCCACGGACCCGGCTCGCGCTGGTGGTGCCGCTGCGGGCTCCGGTCCGCCGCGACGCGCAGGGCCAGCTCGTCGACCTGCGCGCCTGGCGGCGCAGGCTGGACACCGACGGCCGGCTGTCGCGACTACTGTCGCTGGGCGCCCAGGCCGGCGAACGGCCGGTCACCTGGCTGGTCGACCCTGCGGTGCTCGACGCGGCCCGCTCGGTGGCCGGCCAGAACCCGCCGCTGGACCTGGCCCCCACCACCGACGGGTCCGGGGAGTCGACCGGGGCCTCGCCCTCCGCGTCACCCTCACCCTCACCGTCGCCCACGCCCTCGCCCGCCGGGCCGCTCACCGCCGGGCCGTCCGGGCTCGCACCCGTCTCGCCCGCGGCCCCGACGTCCGCCCCGGCCTCGGGAAGCCCGAGCGTCCCGAGCGACACCGGCGAGACCAGTGACAACGGCGGCGTCGCCGGTGCCGGGCTGCTCGAGGCGACGTCGTGGATCCAGAGCTTCCAACGGCTGGCCGCGAGCCAGTCCGTGATGACGCTGCCGTACGGCGACCTCGACGTGGCCGCCACCTTGCGCCACGGCCAGGCCAACGTGCTGCGCGAGGGCCGTCGGCTCAGCGCCCGGACCATGGCCGACCTGAACGTCAGCGCCACGCCGGTGGTGGCCCCCGTCGACGGCTACTTCCCACCGAAGGCGCTGTCCCGGGTCGAGGCCGGCCGCCCGGTGCTGCTGCGCGACTCGGCGTTCCCGAAGACCGGCCGGCCGGTGCTGGCCACGGACCGGGGTGCCGACGTGGTCCTCACCGACTCGGCCGCCGGCGCCGGTGGTCCCGACCCCACCACCCGCTGGTCCGCGCTCTCCGTGCGCCAGCGGCTGCTCAGCGAGGCGGCCCTGCACGCCCTCTCCCCCGAGCACGCGCAGCCGCTCGTGGTCCGCACCCCCCAGGACTGGAACCCGGGCCCCGTGGACGGCACCGACTTCTTCGGCGGGCTCGACGTACCGTGGCTGCGGCTGGTCAGCCTGCCGACGGTGGTGGCCACCTCCTCCCCCGGTACGACGGGCTCCGGACCGGTCTACCCGCCGCGGCACCGCCGCCGCGAGGTGCCGGCGGCGAACCTGCGTGCCTCCCACCGACTGATCCGGACCGGCGACGTGTTCGCCCAGCTGCTGACCCGCAACGACACCGTCGACGAGCAGCTGGCCCAGCTCGCCCTGATCGGCTCCGGCAGCGTCGCCCGACGCGAGCCGGTCCACGCGCTGACCCGGATGCGCCGCACGATCAGCCACGTCCGACAGCTGATGAGCCAGGTGCAGGTGGAGGGCCCGCCGTTCGTCACCATGTCCAGCGAGCGGGGGCCGATCCAGATCACCGTGGTCAACGGCCTGGACCAGGAGGTGACCGTCGCGGTCCGCGCGATGACCGGCAGCGGGGACCTCACCCTCAGCGCCCCGGACCCGGTCACGCTCGGCCCCGGCCGCCGCGCCTCACTGCGGCTGACGGCCCAGGCGAAGGACATCGGCGTGCACCGGGTGCTGCTCGAGGCCACCGACTCCGAGGGCCACCGGCTCGGTAGCGTCACGGTGTTCACCGTCCGCACCAGCCAGGTCGGTCTGGTGATCTGGGTGATCATGGCCGCCGGTGGCGTGGTGCTGCTGGCCGCCATCGGGGTCCGCGTGCTGCGCCGGGTGCGCCGCCGCAGGGCCACCCACGGGCCGCTGCTGACGAGAGACCGATGAGGAACCGATGAGTCCCGACCCGTCCACCTCCGCCGAGCAGCGCAGCATCCTCTCCTCCAGCGCGGTGATGGCCGCCGGCACCGTGGTCTCGCGGCTGAGCGGCTTCGTGCGCAACGCGATGCTGGTGGCCGCGATCGGCGGCGGCCTGCACGGGGACCAGTTCACGATCGCGAACACGATCCCGAACATGCTCTACATCCTGCTCGCCGGCGGGGTGTTCAACGCGGTGCTGGTGCCGCAGCTGGTCCGGGCGATGAAGAACGACAGCGACGGCGGGGACGGGTACACCAACCGGATCATCACCCTGGCGGGCCTGTTCCTGGCCGGGGTGACCGCCGTGCTCGTGGTGGCCGCGCCGCTGCTGATGCGCGTCTTCCTCGACGGCGCCTACTTCACCCCCGAGCTGGCCGCCCAGCGCGACTCCGCGATCGCCTTCGCCCGCTACTGCCTGCCGCAGGTGTTCTTCTACGGGATGTTCGTGCTCGTCGGGCAGGTGCTCAACTCCCGCGGCAGCTTCGGCCCGATGATGTGGGCCCCGATCGCCAACAACGTGGTGTCGGTGCTGGTGCTCGCGCTCTACCTCGGGCGGTTCGGGGCCAACCCCGACGGCTGCGCGGCCGCCTCGTCGGCCTACGGCAACGGCCAGGAGCTGCTGCTCGGGCTCGGCTCGACCCTCGGCATCGCGGTGCAGCTGCTCGTGTTGCTGCCCTACCTGCGCGGCGTCGGGTTCCGGTTCCGTCCCCGTTTCGACTTCCGCGGCACCGGGCTCGGCCACACGCTGCGGCTGGGCGTGTGGACAGTGCTGTTCGTGGTGGTCAACCAGCTGGCCTACACCATCGTCGTACGCCTCGCCTCCAGCGGAACCGCCCAGGCCGCCACCCAGGGGTGCGGCGCCGCCGGCGCGGAGAACGGCACCGGCTACACCATCTACTCGATGGCGTACCTGCTGGTGATGGTGCCGCACTCGGTGGTGACCGTCTCCCTGGCCACCGCGATGCTGCCGCGGCTCTCCGCACACGCCGCCGACGACGACCTGTCCGGGGTGGCCACCAACGTGGCCTCGACGCTGCGCACCGCCTACGCGGTGATCCTGCCGTTCGCACTGCTGCTGCCGCTGGTGGCGACCCCGGTCAGCAACCTGATCTACGGCTGGGGCGCCGGTGGCAGCAGCGTCCCGGCGTTCGCCGCGGCGCTGGCGCTGTTCGCGCCGGGTCTGGTGTTCTTCACCGCCCACTACCTGGTGCTGCGCGGCTTCTACTCCCTGGAGCGCACCCGCACCGTCTTCTGGGTGCAGTGCGTGATCGCGGCCACGAACATCGGGCTGGCCGTGCTGTTCACCCGCAGCACCGATGCCGCGGACACCGCCCCCGGGCTGGTGCTGGCCTACGGCGGCTCCTACGTGGTCGGGGCGGTGATCTCCTACGCGCTGCTGCGCCGTCTGCTCGGAAGCCTCGAGACGCCGGTGCTGCTGCGGTTCCTGGTGCGGCTGGTGGTCGCCGCCGCACTTGCCACCGCGGTCGCCTGGGCGGTCCGGTACGGCGTCGAGCAGCTCTGGCCGCACGGCACCGGAAAGGCCTACTCGATCGTGCTGCTGGGCGCGGTCGGCCTCGTCGACCTCGGCGTGTTCCTGGCCCTGGCCCGGACCATGCGCATCCGCGAGGTGACCGGGGTCCTGGAGCTGGTGACGAGCCGGCTCCGGAGGTGACCGGCCGCGCCTAGCATGTAGTTTCGACAGCGGCCCGGGGTGACCGCACCGGGGCAACGGGGACAAGCCGCCACGATCCCGACAGGCGGGGCATCATCGGTCGACACGGGACAGGGCGTGACAATACGGGTGAGACGGGACAGCAGAGGAGCAACGTGGTCGAGCAACCGGTCGGACCCGGAACCGTCCTCGCGGGCAGGTTCCGGCTCGAAGACCTGCTCGAGGACACCGACGGCGCCCGGCTGTGGCGCGCCACCGACCAGACGCTGATGCGCAACGTCATGGTGCACGTCATCTCGCGGGCGGACCGCCGGGCCGACGCGCTGCTCGCCGCCGCCCGCACCTCCGCGACCGTCTCCGACGGCCACCTGCTGCGTGTGCTCGACGCGGCCGCCGAGGACGGCGTCGTCTACGTCGTCAACGAGTGGGGCTCCGGGGTGACCCTGGACCGGATCCTCGAGGACGGGCCGCTGCCTCCGCGGCGCGCGGCCTGGGTGGTCAAGGAGGTCGCCGAGACGATCTCCACCGCGCACCGGCACGGCATCGCCCACGGCCGGCTGCTGCCCGAGAACGTCATGGTCACCGAGGCCGGCTCGGTCAAGCTCATCGGCTTCGTCATCGACGCGGTGCTGCGCGGGCGCGGGTCGATTCGGACCACCGGCGGCGAGGCCCTCGGTGAGCACGAGGCCGACGTGGTCAACCTCGCCGGGCTGCTCTACGCCGCTCTCGTCGGCCGCTGGCCGGGCACCCAGGGCTCCACGGTGCCCGTGGCGCCGACCGACCACGGGCACGCGCTGCGGCCTCGGCAGGTCCGCGCCGGGATCCCGCGCCCCCTCGACGCGATCTGCGACCGGGTGCTCAGCCCCACCGGACACGGCCAGGCGACACCGATCGAGACCGCCCACGAGATCTACGCCGCACTCTCGGACTACATCGGTGACCCGGCGGCGTTCGCCCCCGAGCCCACCGTCGTGCTCGGCCGGGAGCCGCTGAGGGGCAGCCCCGCCGCCGGCGCCGACGAAGGGCCCCCCACGCAGCTGCACCCGGCGCCCACCAACGAGCCCGGCAACCAGCCCGGCAACGGGCACGGCAGCGCTCCCGGCAACGGCAGCCGCGACGCCGGCGACCGCGAGGGCGCCGCACCCCGGGACTCGGCGGGACCGGAATCGTCAGCCTCGGACTCGGAGGCCACGCAGGCCGGCACCCCGGTGTTCTACGACGAGGACACCGGCATCGGGTGGACGTCCGACGAGCCCCGCACACCACCACCGCCGCCGCCCCCCGAGCTGCCCGAGCCGGAGCCGAAGCCGCTGTTCGCGCCCGGGCCGCCCCGCGCGCCGTACCCCCCGCAGGCCCCGCACCGCAGCACCGGTCCCGGCAACGGCTCGCTGCCCCCCGCCTGGGGCCCCGACGACGAGCCGCCCCGCCAGCCACCGTGGGCAGCCGGCGACTACGCGGGCGACTACGCCGACGGCGAGAGCCGCGACCGGCGCCCCGGAGGCAGCTGGCTGCGCCTTGCGGGCGCGTTCGCCGCCCTCCTCGTGCTCGTGCTCGCCGTGGTACTGGCCTTCAACCTCGGTCGTGGCTCCAACGAGCCCGCGTCCGGTCCCGGCAAGGGCGGCACGTCGAGCACGAAGTCCTCGGCACCACCGAGGCCCGTCGACATCGCGCACGTGTCCGACTTCGACCCGCTGGCCGACCCACCGGAGGAGAACCCCAAGCTGGCCCCGCTCGCGGTCGACGGCAATCCCAGCACCGCCTGGCAGACCGTCACCTACAAGCGACGGCCCGACCTCGGCGGGCTCAAGAGCGGCGTCGGGCTGCTGCTCGACCTCGGCGACGTCCACCGCGTCTCGAAGGTGCATCTCACCCTCATCGGCGACGGCACGAACCTGCAGCTGCTGGCTGCCCCGAAGGGTGCCTCCACCCCGACCGGCCTGGACGGCCTCACCAAGGTGGCCGGCAAGGACAACGCCGGGACCGACGTCGAGCTCAGCCTGTCCAAGCCGGTGAGCACCCGCTACCTCGTGGTGTGGCTGACCTCGCTGCCCCCGGCCCCGGGCGGCTTCAAGGGCCAGATCGCCGAGGTCAAGGTCCTGTCATGACCCGGGCGCGGGCACCCCGGTGAGCCCGTCCCCGGCGGGGATGCCCGACGGGCCCGGTGACGAGCGCGGGGACGAGCGCGGCGACCGCGAGCTGCTCGCCGCCCACGTGGCCGGCGACGACGAGGCGTTCGGCGTCCTCTTCGCGCGGCACCGCGAGCGGCTGTGGGCGGTCGCGCTGCGCACCACCGGTGACCGGGAGGAGGCGGCCGACGCCCTGCAGGACGCCCTGGTCTCCGCCTTCCGCCGGGCCGGTTCCTACCGTGGCGAGGCAGCGGTCAGCACCTGGCTGCACCGGGTCGTGGTGAACGCCTGCCTGGACCGCCTGCGGCGCCGGCGGGTGCGCGCCGCCGACGCGTTTCCCGAGGACGGCGCCACACCGGCGGGTGCCCGGAGCGGGCCGGCGGGTATCCGGAGCGGCCCCGTCGACCCGGTGGACCTCACGCTGGCCCGCGAACGGCGCGACGCCGTGCTCGCCGCGCTCGCGCAGCTCCCGGTCGAACAGCGGGCGGCGCTGGTGCTGGTGGACATGGAGGGCTACTCGGTGGAGGAGACCGCGCGGATTCTCGACTGTCCGACCGGCACCGTGAAGAGCCGGTGCTCGCGCGCCCGCGCCCGCCTGGTGCCGCTGCTCAGCACGCTGGTCGGGAACCCAGGCGCCGAGGACGGCGTCGGACCGGTGCGGGCTCCCGCCGACCCCGCGACCGGCAAGGAGGTGACCCCCCGTGACTGAGCAGCCTCCCGAGGGCGAGGACCCGCGGATCGGGGCCGCGGAGGAGGAGCGGGTACGACGGGCGCTGGCGGCCACCGGCCCGGAGGGGCTCCCGGACGACGTCGCGGCCCACCTCGACGACACGCTGGCCGCCCTGGTCGCCGAGCGCCGGGACCAGCGACCGGCCGGCACGCCGCAGAAAGCCTCCGCCGCCCCGACGCCCGCCGCCCCTGCGACCGCCGCCCCTGCGACCGGCGGTCCGCCGGCCGGTGTCGCCCGCCTCGACCCGCAGCGCCGCGCTCCCCGGCGCCGCTGGCCGACCGTGCTGGTCGCGGCGGCGGCGCTCTGCCTCATCGCACTCGGCGCCGGCGACCTGGTGCGCTCCGGGGGCAGCGGCGGCGCGGCGAACAGCAACAGCCAGGCCGCGTCCGAGGCCCAGGCCGGCGCCGGCACCGGCACCGCCGACGCCGCCGCCCCGCTCACCGGGGAGCCCCCGCTGCCCCGGCTGCACTCGGCGACCCTGGGGACCGACGCGGCCCGCGTGGCGTGGCGCCCCCCCGCCACGCGCGCACTCGCCCCCGGGGCCCCGGGTGTCGTGCGCTGTGTCGCCCCGCCGCACGGACGAAGCGACCGCGTGGTGCTGGTCCGGTTCGACGGCAGGCCGGCCGGCCTGGTGCTCGCGACCACCGCGGGCGGCCTCCGGGTGGCGCGGGTCTACCCCTGCGCCCGTCCCGGACGGCCGCTGGCGTCCGCGCGCCTGCCCGCCCACTGAGCGCTCCTGTTCCGGGCCGGGAATGCCCGGCGCCTACGATCGGTTGCAACAGGTGTTCCCGGTTCGTCCGGGGGCGGCCCGTCGTCCACCCACCAGGAGCTCATCGCATGTCCGACCAGCACGCCACATCCGTCCCGTCCGAGGGAGGGGACGTCCGCAACGTCATCGTCGTCGGCTCGGGTCCAGCCGGCTACACCGCAGCGGTCTACGCCGCCCGCGCGAACCTCGCGCCGCTGGTGCTCGAGGGTTCGGTGACCGCCGGCGGTGCGCTGATGAACACCACCGAGGTGGAGAACTTCCCCGGGTTCCGCGACGGCATCATGGGCCCCGAGCTCATGGACAACATGCGCGCCCAGTCGGAGAGGTTCGGCGCGGAGCTGGTCTCCGACGACGTGACCGCGGTCGACCTCACCGGCGCGGTGAAGACCGTGACCACCGCCACCGGCACGTACCGGGCGCACGCGGTGATCCTCGCGACCGGCTCCGGCTACCGCAAGCTCGGCATTCCCGACGAGGACCGGCTCTCCGGCCACGGCGTCAGTTGGTGCGCCACGTGCGACGGCTTCTTCTTCCGCGACCAGCACATCGCGGTCGTCGGCGGAGGCGACTCAGCGCTGGAGGAGGCGACGTTCTTGTCGCGGTTCGCCTCCAAGGTGACGCTGGTGCACCGCCGTGACGAGCTGCGCGCCTCCAAGATCATGCAGGACCGCGCGCTCGCCGACCCGAAGATCGAGTTCGCCTGGAACTCCCGGGTCGAGGCGATCCACGGCGAGGACAAGCTCACCGGGCTGACCCTGGCCGACACGGTCACCGGCGACAAGCGGGAGCTCGACGTCACCGGTCTGTTCATCGCGATCGGTCACGACCCGCGCTCGGAGCTGCTCCACGGCCAGGTCCGCCTGGACGAGGAGGGATACGTGCTGGTCGACCACCCGTCCACGCGCACCAACGTGGCCGGCGTGTTCGCGTGCGGCGACCTCGTCGACCACCAGTACCGGCAGGCGATCACCGCGGCCGGCACCGGCTGCGCGGCCGCGCTGGACGCCGAGCGCTTCCTGGCCGACCTCGCGCAGGCGGGGTCGACCGACTCCACGGAGACGGCCCGCGAGCTGCTCGCCGAGCAGGTGGAGACCGTCCGCGGCTGAGGGAAGAATTGTCCCCGCTCCGCTGTTGACTGGGGTGCAACGGCGCCGTTCGGGGCCACCCCCAGATCCACCCACCGATTCACCGACAGTTGCACAGCGGGTCCGGACCGGGACCCGCACAGTGTCCACACAAGGTCCACACAAGGAGGAGGCCACGTGGCCGACATGCAAGCAGTGACAGACGCCGACTTCGAGTCCGTGGTGCTGAAGTCCGACAAGCCCGTGCTCGTGGACTTCTGGGCGGAGTGGTGCGGCCCGTGCCGCCAGGTCTCCCCGATCCTCGACGAGATCCACCGCGAGTACGGCGACAAGATCGACCTGGTCAAGATGAACGTCGACGAGAACCCGGTCACCCCGGCGACCTACCGCGTGACCGGCATCCCGACGCTCAACGTCTACCAGGGCGGCGAGGTCGTGAAGCAGATCGTCGGCGCCAAGCCGAAGGCAGCCCTGGTCAACGAGCTCAGCGACTTCCTTTCCTGAGCCCGAGGGGTTCCGCCGGGGCGGGTGCCCGGTCCACCGGGCCGGGCACCCGCCCTGTGCATTCCGGGCGGGACCGGTCTGCTCCGTCACCCGGCGGCGTTGACAATCCCGCTCGGTCTGTTTGAGTAGGGCAGATGCCGCGAACCGCACGAGCTGCGAGGGAGGTTGCGTGAGCGACCCGCATCCGGCCACGGTCGTCCTGCGCCGGGGTGACCACGGCCAGGGCGTCCGGGAGATCCGCCGACGCCTCGCCGGCCTCGGCCTGCTCGACCCCGGCACGCCCGACGGCCCGACGGTCCGCGAGGACCACCCCAGTGACCAGTTCAGTGACCAGTTCGGTGACCAGTTCGGTGACCGGTTCGACGAGCACCTGGACCGGGCGGTGCGCGCCTTCCAGCAGCAGCGCGGGTTGCTCGTCGACGGCACGGTGGGCGCCTCGACCTACCGGGCGCTGGAGGAGGCCGGGTGGCGGCTCGGCGACCGGGTGCTCACCCATCTCCCGGGCAACCTGATGAGCGGCGACGACGTGCTCGCCCTCCAGCAGCGGCTGCTCGGCTTCGGCTTCGACGTGGGTCGCGTCGACGGCCGGTTCGGCAGCCGCACCGAGCGCGGCGTGCGCGACTTCCAGCGCAACGTCGGGGTGCCGGCCGACGGCACCTGCGGCCCCTCCACGCTCAAGGCCCTGGCCCGGCTGGCGCCGATCGTCCGGGGTGGTCTGCCCGACAAGCTGCGGGCGGAGGAGGCGGTCCGCCTTGCCGGTCCGCACCTGCCCGGCAAGGTCGTGGTCCTCGACCCGTCCGTCGGCCGGATCGAGGACCCGCGCCTGCGCTCCCTGGCCGACGCCGTGAGCGCCGACCTGGCCACCCGGGTCGAGGGCCGGCTGGTCGCCACCGGCGTGCAGGCCCTGCTGACCAGCCGCGGCGGCGCCCGCGGCGAGGACGAGCTCGGTCGCGCCGAGTTCGCCAACCGGACCGAGGCCGACCTGTGCCTGAGCCTGCAGTGCGACGTCGCGGCCACCGCCGAGGCGTCCGGCGTGTCGACGTACTACTACGGGTCCGACGCGCACGGCGCGTCGTCCGCGGTCGGCGAGCGCTTCGCCGGCCTGGTGCAGCGCGAGATCGTGGCCCGCACCGGCATGGTCGACCTGCGCTCCCACGCGAAGACCTGGGACCTGCTCCGACTGACCCGGATGCCGGCGGTGCGGATCGACGTGGGCTACCTCACCAACCCCGGCGACGCCGCGCGCCTGCAGGACCCGGCCTTCCGCGACCAAGTCGCCGAGGCGGTCGTCGTCGCGGTGCAGCGCGTCTACCTCGCGCCGGACGCCGACGCGAAGACCGGGGTGCTGCGGCTCAGCGAGCTGCGGGAGGCAGTGCGGGCCCTGCGCTCGGCTGCCGGTTCCTGACCGCGCCGTGCCGGGGAGACGGGCGGACGATCCGCGGCGTGGGCTCAGGGCTGGCCCGGTGCGGCCGGACCGCGCCCATGAGCCTCTCCAGGGCCTGCTCCACCTCGTCGCGCCAGGTCACCGCCGCCCGCAGCTCCATGCGCATGCGCGGGTAGCGCGGGTGCGGGCGCTGGGTGCGGAACCCGACCCCGAGCAGGTAGTCCGCGGGCAGCACGCACCGGCCGTAGCCCTGCTCCTGGCCGGCCGCGGGTGCGCGAGCGTCGCCGAAGGCCTCCAGCGCCCGGATACCGCCCCGCTTGACCAGGTCCTTGACCACCGCCTGCATCAGCATCCGGCCCAGGCCGGAGCCGGCGTACTCGGGGAAGACCATCGCGGTCGCCAGCAGCACCGCGTCCTCGCTCGCCGGCGCGCTCGGGAAGACGTCGGCGCCGGGGAGGTAGGACGGCGGTGCGTAGAGCACGTAGCCGGCCGGGTCGCCGTCGACGTACGCCACCCGGCCGCACGAGCCCCACTCCAGCAGCACCGTGGAGACCCAGTCCTCCTTGGCGCAGCGGGTCTGGCCGGAGGCCTCGGCGCGGGCCCGGCGGACCGGGTCGAGCTCCCAGAACACGCAGGAGGCACAGCCGACCGGCAGGTCGGCCAGGGTGTCGAGCGTCAGACGAGCCAGCCGGCGGGGCACTCAGGCCACCCCTGAGGTGGGAACCGGGGCCACCGCGGCGACGCACCGACGTTCCATGCCGTGACCCTCCTAGGTCGAGGAACGGTCCATGCCTCATCCTAGAGGGAACCCGTGAGGAGCACTCATGTCCGACAGCGTGAACCCCAGCAGCACGCGGCTCGACAGCTACGTCGACCGCTACGCCGCCCGCACCCAGGGGATGACCGCCTCGGAGATCCGCGCACTGTTCTCCGTCGCCAGCCGCCCCGAGGTGGTCTCCCTGGCCGGCGGCATGCCGAACATCTCCGGTCTCCCGCTCGACGTGGTGGCCGACGCCATCGACGAGCTGGTCCGCACCAGCGGCCCCACCGCGATGCAGTACGGCTCCGGGCAGGGCGACCCGGCGCTGCGCGAGCAGATCACCGACGTGATGCGCCTGGAGGGCATCGAGGCCCACCCCGACGACGTGGTGGTGACCGTCGGCTCGCAGCAGGCCGTCGACCTGGTCACCCGGATCTTCTGCGACCCCGGTGACGTGGTGCTCTGCGAGGCCCCGTCGTACGTCGGCGCGCTCGGCGTCTTCAAGGCCTACCAGTGCGACGTCGTGCACGTGGAGATGGACAGCGAGGGGCTGGTGCCGGAGGCGCTGCGCCAGGCGATCGCCACCGTCCAGGCCGCCGGCCGCCGGATCAAGTTCCTCTACACGATCCCGAACTACCACAACCCCGCGGGCGTGACGCTGGCCGACCGCCGCCGGCCCGAGATCCTCGAGATCTGCCGCGAGGCCGGGGTGCTGGTGCTCGAGGACAACCCGTACGGCCTGCTCGGCTTCGACGAGGAGCCGCACCGCGCCCTGCGCGCCGATGAGGCCGACGGGGTGATCTACCTCGGCTCGTTCTCCAAGACGTTCGCCCCCGGGTTCCGGGTCGGCTGGGCCCTCGCGCCGCACGCGGTGCGCGAGAAACTGGTGCTGGCCCAGGAGTCGGCGACGCTCTGCCCGCCGTCGTTCTCCCAGATGGCGGTCTCGACGTACCTGCGTCACCACGACTGGCAGGGCCAGATCAAGCAGTTCCGCGAGATGTACCGCGAGCGCCGCGACGCGATGGTCGAGGCGCTCGCCGACCAGATGCCCGCGGCCGCCGGCTGGAACGTCCCCACCGGCGGCTTCTACGTCTGGTTGACGCTCCCGGACGGACTGGACGCCAAGGCGATGCTGCCGCGCGCGGTGACCGCGCGGGTCGCCTACGTGCCGGGGACCGCGTTCTTCGCCGACGGCTTCGGCTCCCAGAGCATGCGGCTGTCGTTCTGCTACCCGACGCCCGAGCGGATCCGGGAGGGCGTACGCCGCCTCGTCGGCGTGATCGAGGAGGAACTCGAGCTGCGGGCGACCTTCGGGACCGCGGCCATCGGCCGGGCAGGGGAGCTGACCCGGCGCGGCTACGAAGCGCCCAACACCGACCTGACCTAGGAGCATGCCCGCATGAGCACAGCGGCCGCACCGGAAATCCCTGCCCGCGTCGTCGTCCTGGCCGGCGGACTCTCCCACGAGCGCGACGTCTCGCTGCGCTCGGGCCGGCGGGTCGCCGAGGCGCTGCGGGACGCCGGCGTCACGGTCGACGAGCGCGACGTCGACCCCACGCTGGTGCCCGCGCTGCGCGAGGACCCACCGGACTGCGTGCTGCCGCTGCTGCACGGCGAGTCCGGCGAGGACGGCGCCCTGCGCGAGGTGCTCGAGCTGGTCGACGTGCCCTACGTCGGATCCCGGCCGGCCGCCTCCCGGCTGGCCTTCGACAAGCCCGTCGCGAAGGCCGTCGCGGCCCGCGCCGGCCTGGCCACGCCGGCCAGCGTGACGCTCCCCCACGAGACGTTCCGCGAGCTCGGCGCGGCGGTGCTCATGGACGCGATCATCGCCCGGCTGGGCCTGCCCCTGATCGTGAAGCCCGCCTCCAGCGGTTCCGCGCTGGGCTGCACGGTGGTCCGCGAGGCCGACGCGCTGCCGGGGGCGATGGTCAACGCCTTCGCCTACGGCGACACCGCGCTGGTGGAGACGCTGGTGGTGGGCACCGAGGTCGCCGTACCGGTGGTCGACACCGGCGACGGGCCCCGGGCGCTGCCGGTGGTCTCCATCCTGCCCGACGGGGGGGTCTACGACTACACCGCCCGCTACACCGCCGGAAGCACCGAGTTCGTCGTCCCGGCCAAGCTCGACGACGCCCTCGCGGCGGAGTGCGCCCGGGTCGCGGTCACGGCGCACCAGGCGCTCGGCCTGCGCGACCTGTCGCGGTCCGACCTGATGATCGACGCCGACGGGACGGTCTGGTTCCTCGAGGTCAACGTGGCGCCGGGGCTCACCGAGACCTCCACCGTGCCGCTGTCGGTGCACGCAGCCGGCCTCGACCTCGGTGAGCTGATGACCGATCTGGTGCGGTGCGCGGTGGCTCGCGCCGCCGGGGCCTGAGAGGATCGAGTCGTGCGCGACCTCACCTACCCCCCGGTCATCGTGACGGCCAAGGCGTTGTTCAAGGCTCTCGGGCTCCGGTTCCAGATGGCCGGCACCGAGCACGTGCCACGGTCCGGTCCGGCGCTGCTGGCGGTCAACCACGTCTCGTACGTCGACTTCGTGCTCGGTGGCTTCGCCGCGCACCCGTCGCGCCGGCTGGTGCGGTTCATGGCCAAGCGTGAGCTGTTCGACCACCGGATCAGCGGGCCGCTGATGCGCTCGCTGCACCACATCAGCGTCGACCGCGCGGACGGCGTCGGGTCCTACGAGCACGCGTTGCGCTACCTCGAGCAGGGCGAGGTCGTCGGGATCTTCCCCGAGGCCACGATCTCGCGCAGCTTCGAGATCAAGGAGCTCAAGACCGGCGCCACCCGGATCGCCGCCGCGGCCGGGGTCCCGCTGGTTCCCGTCACGCTGTGGGGCACCCAGCGGATGTTCACCAAGGACCATCCCCGCGACTTCTCCCGCGGCAAGACGATCGCGATCCGGGTCGGCGAGCCGCTCCACTTCACCGGGGAGGACCCGACCGCGGAGACCGCCGAGCTGCACGAGGTGATGCGCCGGATGCTCGACGAGACGATCCGGTCCTACCCCGCCGAGGAGCAGCCGCCGGGAAGCTGGTGGCTGCCCGCGTCGTACGGCGGTGGCGCGCCGACCCCCGAGGAGGCCGCCCGCCTCGACATGGAGGAGAAGCGGCGCCGCGCGAGGCGGCGGGCCGCCAAGGCTGCCGGCTGAACTGAGGGGGCCGCCCGGCCGCCGGCGTGGCCTCGAAGTTGTTCGCGCTGCGTGAACCCTCTTGGCGTGGGCGGGCCGCCTGTGATCGGCTGCGGCCATGGATGCCGCCTCACCCTCCCCTGCCCGGCCCGGCACCTCCACGGGCGACGACGGCGCGGACCCGCGTCCTGGCCTCTCCCTGCTGGTCCTGGGCGGGACCGCCTGGCTCGGCCACATGGTCGCCCGGATGGCGGTCGAGCGCGGGCACCAGGTGACCTGTCTCGCCCGCGGCAAGTCGGGATCGGTGCCGGACGGGGCCCGTCACGTGGTCGCCGACCGGTGGGCGTCGGACGCGTACGGCGAGGTCGCCGACGACGACTTCGACGTCGTCCTCGACGTGAGCTGGCAGCCGGAGCTGGTGCGCGGGGCGGTGGCCGCGCTGGCCGGGGCCGACACGCGGTGGATCTACGTCTCCACCTGTTCGGTGTACTGCGACGAGTCCACCCCCGGCAGCGACGAGAGCGCGGCGCTGCACGAGCCGTGGCGGGGCACCGGCGAGGTGGAGGTCGAGAGCTACGGCCCGGCCAAGGTGGCGTGCGAGCACGCGGTCCTCGACGCGGTCGGTGCCGACCGCGCGCTCGTGGCGCGGCCTGGCCTGGTCGCCGGGTACGGCGACCCCAGCGACCGGTTCGGCTACTGGCCGGCGCGGCTGGCGTCCATGCGCGAGCCGGACGAGGCGGTGCTGGTCCCCGAGCTCGACCGCCCGGTGCAAGTCATCGACGCCGAGAACCTCGCGGCGTGGCTCCTCGACGCGGCCGAGCAGCGTGTCACCGGCGTCTTCAACGCGGTCGGCGACGTGGCGCCGTTGCGGGATGCGCTCGAGGCGTGCGCGGCCGCGGTCGGGCACGAGCCACGGTACGTCGAGGCGCCGGACGGGTGGCTGAGCGCGCACGGCGTCGCCCCGTGGTCGGGCGACAAGTCGCTGCCGCTGTGGCTTCCCCGCCCCGCCTACGACGGCCACCTGACCCGCCGCAACGACGCCGCGCTCGCGGCCGGGCTGCGACTGAGCCCCGTGGCGGACACGGTGGAGCACGCCCTGGCCTGGGAGCGCGAGTGCGGACTCGACCGCCAGCGGCGCGCGGGCCTCACCCGCGGGCGCGAGCTCGACCTGCTCCGGTCCTTCGGCCGCGGCCGTCCCGCCTGACCCCCGCCCCGATTCGTCGAACGTGACGATCGCGTCGTCCGGCCGCCGTGAAGCGACCGGATCGTCAGGTTCGCCGTCCCAGGCTCACACCCCCGAGTCGGCGCTTCTGCCCCGCCCCACACCGCCGAGTCGGCGCTTCTGCCCCGCCCCACACCGCCGAGTCGGCGCTTCTGCCCCGCCCGGCGCTCCCGATCGGCGCTTGTGCCGCACACATGGATTTGTCGACAAATCGCCTTGTCGCTAGGACGACTTGTCGGTCTCCGGGTCCAGGATGGCCACGATCCGCTCCAGGTCGGGCAGCGAGGCGAACTCGACGGTGATCTTGCCCTTTGCCTTGCCCAGGTCGACCTTCACCCGAGTCTCAAGCCGGTCCGACAGGCGGGCGGCCAGGTCGGCGAGCGCCGGAGCCGTCGGCTTCTTGCGGCGGGGCCGGCCCGCTCCGTGGCCGTCGCCGTGGTCACCGACCGCGACGATCTCCTCCAGTCCGCGCACCGAGATCCCCTCGGCGATCACCCGTCCGGCAAGCCGGTCCTGCACGTCGGCGTTCTCCACGCCCAGCAGCGCCCGGGCGTGACCGGCGGAGAGGATGCCCGCCGCCACGCGGCGCTGCACGGCGGGAGAGAGCTTGAGCAGCCGGAGGGTGTTGCTGATCTGAGGCCGGCTGCGCCCGATCCGAGTGGCCAGCTCCTCATGAGTACAACCGAAGTCGTCGAGCAGCTGCTGGTAGGCGGCCGCCTCCTCCAGCGGGTTGAGCTGGGAGCGGTGCAGGTTCTCCAGCAGCGCGTCGCGCAGCAGTGCGTCGTCGCTGGTCTCCCGCACGATGGCGGGGATGGTGTCAAGGCCCGCTTCCTGGGTGGCGCGCCACCGCCGTTCGCCCATGATCAGCTCGTAGCGGTCCTCGCCCACAGGGCGCACCACCACGGGCTGCAGCAGGCCGATCTCCTTGACCGAGTGCACCAGCTCGGCCATCGCGTCCTCGTCGAACACCTGCCGCGGCTGACGCGGGTTGGGGCTGATCGAGCCGACCGGCAGCTCGGCGAAGGACGCTCCCTCAACCGGTCGCAGCTGCGGCCCCGCGTCGGCGCCGGGCGGTCCGGCCTCGACCGACCCGTCCGCCGACCCGCCGACCGGGGCGCCGTCCTGACCGACCGGGCCGCCGCGACCCGCTTCGTCGGCGCTGTCCAGGCCTGCACCGACTCGCTCCCCCGTCGAGCCGGCGAGCGTGGTGCCGGCACCGGCCTCGGCGTCCTCGGGGCGGGGTGCGGTGGGGATCAGCGAGCCCAGGCCCCGACCGAGCCCTCGTCGCTGCTGCGGCTTCTGGGTCATGCCGGACCTCCGTTGCTCTCGTCGCGTCGCGCGCGGCTCGCCATCTCGCGCGCCGCCTCCAGGTAGCTCAGCGCGCCGGGTGAACCGGGATCGTAGGTCATCACCGACTGGCCGTAGCTCGGCGCCTCGGAGATGCGCACCGAACGGGGGATCGCGGTACGGAGCACCTGCGCGCCGAAGTGGCGGCGCACCTCGTCCGCGACGCCGGCCGAGAGCCGGGTCCGCGCGTCATACATGGTCAGCAGGATGGTCGAGACCTCCAGGCCCGGGTTGAGATGGGCCTTCACCATCTCGACGGTCTCCAGCAACTGCCCCAGTCCCTCGAGGGCGTAGTACTCGGCCTGGATGGGGATCAGCATCTCCTCGCCGGCCACCAGCGCGTTCAACGTGAGCAGCCCAAGCGATGGGGGGCAGTCGATCAGCACGTAGTCCAAGCGGTCCGGGCCCTCGGCGAGCACCGGCGGGTAGGCGTGCAGCGCCTTGCGCAGCCGGCTCTCGCGGGCCACCAGCGAGACCAGCTCGATCTCGGCGCCCGCCAGGTCGATGGTCGCCGGCACGACGAAGAGCCCGTCGATCTCCGGGCTGGGCTGCACGATGTCCGCCAGCGGGGTCCCGTCCACGATGGCGTCGTACGTCGACAGCGTGCCGCGGTGGTGCTCGATGGACAGCGCCGTGGAGGCGTTCCCCTGGGGGTCCAGGTCGACGACCAGCACCCGGAGGCCGTGCTGCGCCAGCGCAGCGGCCATGTTGACCGTCGAGGTGGTCTTGCCCACACCGCCCTTCTGGTTCGCGACCACCATCACCCGCGTCCGGTCCGGGCGGGGCAGCGGCTCGCGCATCCGACGCCCCTCGCGCACCAGCAGCGCGTGCTCTACCGACCGGGCGAGCGGTGTGGAGTCGTCACTGAGCGCGATCGTGGTCGCCACCTCGGCGGCGGTGCGCACCGGCGTACCCGGAGCGGGATGGGGACCGAACTGCGCCGGGTCCGGCGGCTGGTGAGACGAAGTCACCGACTGCTCCTCAACGGTGGGATGGCGGAGGCGGCTGTGCATGGGGCCTCCTGGGGCTGCAGGGACCGCTGGGCCTGCGGCGGCTACTGGGTCCGAAGACGCGGTTTCACGTGAAACGGCGCCCGCGCCCGGCCCGGGCGAGGTCGTGCGCCGGTCGGCGACAGACCCGGGGACCGGCAACGCGCCGGGTCGCTCGGCGACCGGGGTTTCACGTGAAACAGACCCCGCGGACTCGTCGGCTGCGACCGTCGCAGACGCGTCCGCGTGGGACGGGGCCGGCGACCCCGCCGGCTGTGGACGACGCTGTGGATTCTGTGGATGAGCACTGTGACCGGAGCCACGGTCGGACTCCGCCGGCCAGCCGAGGCCGCCGCCCGGTTGCTCGCTGCGCTCGTGGGGGGACGGCCACCCCAGTCCGGAGACCACTCGTGCTTCACGGTGCGCGTGACTCACGCTCGACGCCCCTTCCGACGCGATGACGACGATCCCGCGGAGCGGGCCCGCGCCGGTCGCTTCGCTCGCTCCGCGGACCCGGCCCAACCTAGTCGGCCGGGGCGGGTGGCTTCCACTCGCACCGCGGTGGTCGGTGGCTCCACCACGCCTGTCCCGTAGGTCTCGACACGCACGTCACCGGCGCCCGCCTTGCGCAGCTCGGCCGCGGAGGCGGCGACCTCCTCGGTGGCCGACGCCCCCTTCATCGCGAGCAGGATGCCGCCGCGGCGCACGAGCGGCATCGACCACCCCAGCAGTCTGCCCAGCGGCGCGACCGCGCGGGAGGTGACGACCAAGAAGTCGCGCCGTCCGTGCAGCTCCTCCGCCCGCGCCCGCACGACGTCGACGTTGGTCAGCGCCAGCTCCGCGACCACCTCGTCCAGGAACCGGGTCCGGCGCAGCAACGGCTCGACCAGGGTCACCGTCAGGTCCGGTCGTCGGACGGCCAGCACGAGACCGGGAAGCCCGGCGCCGCTACCGATGTCGCAGACGTCCGATCCGGCCGGGATCCCGTCGGCGAGCACCGCACAGTTGAGCAGGTGCCGTTCCCACAGGCGGGGCGCCTCCCGTGGACCGATCAGCCCCCGCACCACCCCGGGTCCGCACAGCAGGGCCGCGTAGCGCTCGGCGGCCGGCAGGGAATCGGAAAACACCCCCTGGGCCACGGGAGGCACAGGGGGCGTTTCACGTGAAACCGCGTCGTTCATGCCCGGGGTCGCAGCACCGGCTCGGCGCTCACTGCGGCAGCACCACCACGTAGCGCCGCGGCTCCTCGCCCTCGGACTCGGAGGAGAGCCCGGCGGCCGCGACCGCGTCGTGGACCACCTTGCGCTCGAACGGCGACATCGGCTCCAGCGAGACCGGCGCGCCCGAGGAGTTGACCTCGGCCACCGTCTCGGCGGCCAGCCGCTCGAGGCGGACCCTCTTGTCCGCACGGAAGCCGCCGATATCGAGCATCAGCCGGGAGCGCTCGCCGGTCTCGCGGTAGACCGCAAGGCGGGTCAGCTCCTGGAACGCCTCCAGCACCTCGCCGTCGCGACCCACCAGGTGCCCGAGGTCCCCGCCGACGATCGAGACCGACGCACGGTCGCCCTCCACGTCCATGTCCAGGTCGCCGTCGAGGTCGGCAATGTCGAGCAGCTCCTCGAGGTAGTCAGCGGCGATGTCGCCCTCGCGCTCCAGCAGGTCCAGCCGCTCCTGACTCAGCCCGGTGGACTCCGGCGTCCGGGTCTCCGCCTGGTCGTCAGAGGTGGTGTTCTCGTCGCTCACGTCGTTGCTCCTGAGTGATCGTGCGGTTCGGTGGGTCGTGGGGCGGGCGGGTCAGCTGCCGCCGCCGGAGCCGGGCTTGGCGGGGCCCGGACCCTGCTTCTTGCGCTGGCTGCGCGACTGACGCTTCGGCTGCTCGCGGCGGGGCGGCTGGGGCGCCTCCGGCTCGGCCGTGCCCGCCGGAGCTCCCGGCGATGCGGGGGTCTCCTCGGCCTTGTGGTGGTGCAGCAGCCCGCCGCGAGCCGCGCGCGCGGCGTCTCGGTCGGCCTTCGCCTTCGCCGCGGGCGTTCCCGGCGCGGGGTTGTTGCGGATGACGTAGAACTGCTGCCCCATTGTCCACAGGTTCGAGGTGACCCAGTAGAAGAGGACACCGATCGGGAACGCGATACCGCCGACCGCGAACACCACGGGGAGCACATACAGCAGCATCTTCTGCTGCTGAGCGTAGGGTCCGCTCATGGCGTCGGACGGCATGTTCTTGCTCATCAGCTGACGCTGCGTGGTGAACGTCGTGGCGGTCATCAGCACGACCATCACGCCGGCGAGGATCCGCACGTGCAGGTCCGCCCCGGCGCCGGTGAACTTGTCGGCGATCTGGGCACCGAAGAAGGTCGCCTGCTTCATCGAGTCGATCTGCTGCTTGGTGAGGATGCCCACCCCGGTGTACTGGCCGTTGGCCGCGTGGTCGATCAGCCGGAACAAGGCCAGGAAGATCGGCATCTGCAGGATCAGCGGGAGGCAGGAGGCGAACGGGTTCGTGCCCGTCTCCTTGTACAGCTGCATCGTCTCCTGGGCCAGGCGCTCCCGGTCGTGGCCGTACTTCTTCTGCAGCTCCTTCACCTTCGGCTGCAGCATCTGCATGTTGCGGCTGGACTTGATCTGCTTCACGAACAGCGGGATCAGCGCCGCGCGGATCACCACCGTCAGTCCGATGATCGACAGCACCCACGCGACGCCGGAGTCGGGGTTGAGGAAGAAGCTGAAGAAGTGGTGGAAGCCCGAGAGGATCACCGAGGTGACCCAGTACAGCGGCGTCATGATGGCGCCGCCGATCTGGCCGAAGAAATCGAACACTCAGGCTCCTTGAATCTGGTCAGGCGCGGGCGGGACCGGGTCGTAGCCCCCGGCTGCCCAGGGGTGGCATCGAGCGAGACGTCGTACGGCGTACCAGCTGCCGCGAAGGCTGCCGTGGACGGTGACTGCTTCCAGAGCGTAGGCAGAACACGAAGGGTGGTAGCGACAGACCTGCCCGTAGAGCGGGCTGATCAGGAAGCGGTAGGCCCGCAACAGGCCGATGAGGAGGTACTTCATGCGCGTCTCGACCGACCCTGCCCACGATCCCGCCCACGATCCTGCCCACGGCCCAGCACCCGACCCAGGGCGCGGTCGAAGTCGGCCGCGAGCTCGTCGTACGACGCGGTGCCCGCCGGCGCCAGAGCCCGAACCACGAGCACAGAGGAGCCCGGGAGCGAGGCGAGCCGCTCCCGGGCGAGATGACGAAGTCGACGTTTCACGAGATTTCTGGTGACCGCATTGCCCACTGCCTTGCTGACCACGAAGCCCAGCACCGGGGCCCGGCACTCGGTAGGGCCGGACGGCCCGGGTCCTGGCTCTTCGGCCGCCGGGGCAGCCTGGGCCCCGCCGGGCTGGTCGCCGGCGAGGTGCAGCACCAGCGTACGGGTCCCGGCCCGGTGTCCCCGCCGGATCGCCCGGGCGAAGCCGGTCGACGTGGTGAGCCGGTGCTAGCCGGTCCAGCATCAGGCGGACCCGGCTCGGTTCAGGACCAGGACGGACCCGGCTCGGCAGGGCAACCGCTCAGACAGCGAGGCGGTTGCGGCCCTTGCGCCGGCGCGACGACAGGATCGCGCGACCGGCACGGGTCCGCATGCGCAGACGGAAGCCGTGCACCTTGTGCCGGCGGCGGTTGTTCGGCTGGAACGTGCGCTTGCTCACGAGCTGCTCTCCGGGTGTTGGGGTGTGACGAGGTCAGGTGCGGACCGAGGAACCGGGCGCACGCCCGCCTCCGGACTGGGTTCGGCCTTCCGCGCGGGGCGCGGGCCGGGCCGACGTCGGAGTGGACATGCGTCACCGGTCGACACCGGTTCGACCCACAAACGGTACGCGGTGGGCGAGGAGAGGGTCAAACCGAAGCCTGTGGACAACCGCTTGATCCACAGGCTCACTGCTTGTTAGCGTCCTCATTGTCCCGAGTTTCCCCCACGACAGGCACTTCCCGTCCGCTCCCTTTCGGCGCCGGCCCTCGGGCCCTGTTCCCGAAGGGGCAGCGCGGCTGAACCGCTCAGACGTCTTTTGGGAACTGCCGACGCAGCCCGGGACCGCCCCGTATAACAGAGCGGGGCAGCATGCACAACCTGTGGACAAAGTTGTGGAACTCCGGGTCGGAGAGCCACCGTCCGCCCCGGGCCAGCACGGCAGCGAGCGGTGTCGGGCACCACACGAGCACGAGAGAGTTGGGGATTCGTGGACGAGACAGCCCATGACGGCGCGGACTTGGCATCGGTCTGGCGGGGCTTGGTCGAGGACCTGCCGCCGAGCCAGCGTGCCTGGTTGGCGGCCAGCCAGCCGATGACGCTCCACGAGAGCACGGCGATCGTGGCGGTCGCCGACGACTTCACCCGCAACCAGCTCGAGGGTCGGCTGCGCACCCGGCTCGAGGACGCGCTCGGTGCCGCCTTCGGCCGGCAGATGCGGATCGCGGTGACCGTCGACCCGGAGCTCGGCAAGGGGCTCGACCAGCGCGAGGACTTCGGCGGGGGTCCGGCCACGAGCGGGTCCCCCTTCTCCGGGGGCCCGGCCGGCGACGCGGCCGAGGAGCGCTCCCGCTTCGTGGCGGGCACGGGCGGCATCCCCGGGGGCAGCCCGGGCGGTGGCGCTTCGGGCCCCGGCCGCGGGTACGACGCCGCCGGAGGCGCCGGGGTGGACACGCCCGAGGCACCCGGACAGGCGATCAATCCACATATCGATTTGTCGACAAACCCGCTCGACGTCCCGACCCCGCTCCACGCCGGCGCCCCCGCCAAGCCGGCCGGCAGCGTCATGGAGACCAGGCTCAACCCCAAGTACATCTTCGAGACCTTCGTGATCGGGTCCTCGAACCGGTTCGCCCACGCCGCCGCGGTGGCGGTCGCGGAGGCGCCCGGCAAGGCCTATAACCCGCTGCTCATCTACGGGGACTCCGGACTCGGCAAGACCCACCTGCTGCACGCCATCGGCCACTACGTGCGCAGCCTGTTCAGCGGCGCGCGCGTGCGCTACGTGAGCTCAGAGGAGTTCACGAACGAGTTCATCAACGCGATCCGCGACGACAAGGCGGCCATGTTCCAGCGCCGGTACCGCGACGTCGACGTCCTCCTGATCGACGACATCCAGTTCCTGGAGGGGAAGATCCAGACCCAGGAGGAGTTCTTCCACACGTTCAACACCCTCCACAACGCCAACAAGCAGATCGTGATCACCTCCGACCGGGCCCCGAAGCGGCTCGAGGCGCTCGAGGACCGGCTCCGCAACCGGTTCGAGTGGGGTCTGATCACCGACGTCCAGCCGCCGGACCTCGAGACCCGCATCGCGATCCTCCGGAAGAAGGCCGCGACCGAGCGGATGACCGCGCCGCCGGACGTACTGGAGTTCATCGCCAGCAAGATCCAGACCAACATCCGCGAGCTCGAGGGCGCGCTGATCCGCGTCACCGCCTTCGCCAGCCTCAACCGGCAGCCGGTCGACCTCACCCTTGCCGAGATCGTCCTCAAGGACCTCATCCCCGAGGGCGGGGAGCCGGAGATCAGCGCCGCGCTGATCATCGCCCAGACCGCGGCCTACTTCGGCCTGTCCATCGACGACCTGTGCGGGTCCAGCCGCAGCCGGGTGCTGGTCACCGGCCGGCAGATCGCGATGTACCTGTGCCGCGAGCTCACCGACCTCTCGCTGCCCAAAATCGGCCAGCAGTTCGGCGGACGCGACCACACCACCGTCATGCACGCCGACAAGAAGATCCGCCAGCTCCTCGCCGAGCGCCGCAGCGTCTACAACCAGGTGACCGAGCTGACCAACCGGATCAAGCAGCAGGCCCGGCAGCCCTGACCCGCCCGGACCGCTCCGAATCCGACCGGAACCGACGGGCACCGACGGGGCCTGCGCGGCAGTGACAGCCTGGGGAGCCCGCTGTGGAGTTCCTGTCATTCGCCGTGCACGCGTTGTGCACAACCTGGGCGCACCCACGGGACCCGCATCCTGCGACCACAGGCCGTCCCAAGGCCCACTGCCGGTTCTCCACACCCCTGAGGAAGGCCGACAGCCGCTCTGACCAGCACGAACAGGGTTTGTCCACAGTATCCACCGAGCCTGTTAACACGGTGGACCTATACATGTCTCAAACCTCGGTGAACTTCTCTGCCCGGCCCTGGTTGGGGACAACCCCGCTTCGCCACCGGTCTCCCGCTCGGTCCCACCTCCGTTCCACCGCTCGCCCGAGCAGCCGCGAACAGCACCGGAACAGCCGACAGACCCAGCCGGGAGGGCGTCCTGCCCGGTTTCTCGGAATCACAAGAAATGACTCCCGCTGCGAACTGGTGTCGGTGCATGGCAGGATGCTCTCCCCGGGCCCGTGCGCGACCAGGGCAGCGCGACGTACGCCTCGCGTGCGCCAGGCGCCGCTCGCGGCTCGACACGGAGGACACGTGACGACCCCGGCCCGCGTCGCGAGACCGACTGCAGTCGCGGCACGGACCCGCCCGCGTCACCGGACCGCACGACCCTCAGCAACGAAGAACTCCCACCACCGAACACCCTCAGCACCACGCACCTTGAGGCCACCACCTCAGGCCACCGCAGGAGGCGACCACCCGTGAAGTTCACCGTCGAGCGCGATGTCCTGGCCGATGCGGTCGCCTGGGCCGCCCGCAGCCTGCCGGTCCGCCCGAGTGTGCCCGTCCTCGCCGGTCTGCTGATCGAGACCACCGACGACGGGCTGGTGCTCTCGACGTTCGACTACGAGACGTCGGCGCGCGCCACGCTGCCCGCCTCGATCTCCGAGGAGGGCAAGGCGCTGGTGTCCGGCCGGCTGCTGGCCGACATCTGCCGCAGCCTGCCCGCGCGTCCGGTGGAGCTGACCGTCGACGGCGCCAAGGCCTCGCTCACCTGCGGCAAGGCGCGCTTCAGCCTGCAGACCATGCCTGTCGAGGAGTACCCGTCCCTGCCCGACATGCCCGGGGCCACCGGCCGCGTGCGCAGCGACGTCTTCGCCTCCGCGGTCAGCCAGGCCGTGACCGCCGCGGGTCGCGACGACATGCTGCCGGTGCTGACCGGCGTCCGCCTCGAGATCGAGGGCTCGCGCATCTCGCTGCTCGCCACCGACCGGTTCCGGCTCTCGCACCGCGAGCTGGAGTGGGATCCGGCGGCGACCGACATCTCGGTGGCTGCGCTGGTCCCGGCCAAGGTGCTCGCCGACACCGCCAAGTCGCTCACGTCCGGGAGCGAGGTCACCATCGCGCTGTCCGGAACGGGCACCGGTGAGGGCATCATCGGCTTCGAGGGCGCGTCGGGCGGCGGCCTGCGCCGCACCACCACCCGGCTGCTCGACGGGGAGTTCCCCAAGGTGCGCACCCTGTTCCCCAGTGAGCACCTGACCGTCGCCCGCCTCGACCGGGCCGCGCTTGTCGACTCCGTCAAGCGGGTCTCGCTGGTCGCCGAGCGGAACACCGCCGTGCAGCTGGCGTTCGTCGACGGTCTGCTCAAGCTCGACGCGGGCAGTGGTGAGGAGGCGCTGGCGACCGAGGAGATCGAGGCCCAGGTCAAGGGCGAGGACATCACCACGGGGTTCAACCCGCAGTTCCTCCTCGACGGGCTCACCGCGCTCGAGGCACCGGTGGTCGAGATGGGCTTCACGCAGGCCTCCAAGCCCGCGGTGCTCACCGGGGTGGACTCTCTCGACGGTGAGGCCGACGGCGACTTCCGCTACCTGCTGATGCCGCGCCGGCTGCTCTCCTGAGCGCCCCGTCGGCCCCGCCTCGTCGGCCCGCCCTGCCGGCCGGCCACCGGGAGCCACCGGGATCCCCGCCGCCGGGCGGCCTGCCGGCAGCCGGCGCGGGGTAGCCTGGCGAGAACGTCGTCTGCGGAGGAGCTGCATTGGAACTCGGTCTGATCGGTCTGGGCAAGATGGGCGGCAACATGCGCGAGCGGCTGCGCCGTGCCGGCCACACCGTCGTCGGCTACGACCGCGACCCCGACGTCAGTGACGTCGCCGGCATCGAGGAACTCGTCGACGCGCTGCCGTCTCCGAAGGTGGTGTGGGTGATGGTCCCCGCCGGGGACCCGACCCGCGAGACCATCCGCCAGCTGCGCGACCTGCTCGGCGAGGGCGACGTCGTCATCGACGGCGGCAACTCGCGCTGGACCGACGACAAGGTGCACGGCGAGCTGCTCGCCGACCGCGGCATCGGCTTCGTCGACTGCGGCGTCTCCGGCGGGGTGTGGGGCCTGGAGAACGGCTACGCGCTGATGGCCGGGGGCGAGAAGCGCGACATCGAGACCATCCAGCCGGTCATGGACGCGCTCAAGCCCGAGGGCGACTTCGGCTGGGTGCACGCCGGCCGCGTGGGAGCCGGGCACTTCTCCAAGATGGTGCACAACGGGATCGAGTACGCCCTGATGCAGGCCTACGCCGAGGGCTGGGAGCTGCTGAGCAAGGTCGACGAGGTCGACAACGTGACCGAGGTCTTCCGGTCCTGGCGCGAGGGCACCGTGATCCGGTCCTGGCTGCTCGACCTGCTGGTGGCCGCACTCGACGCCGACGAGGGCCTCACCGGCATCCGCGGCTACGCCGAGGACTCCGGCGAGGGCCGCTGGACCGTTGAGGCGGCGATCGACAACGCGGTGCCGATGCCGGCCATCTCCGGTGCGCTGTTCGCCCGCTTCGCCTCCCGTCAGGACGACTCACCGGCGATGAAGGCGGTGGCCGCGATGCGCAACCAGTTCGGCGGCCACGCGACCCGCACCAGTGCTCCGCCGACGACCTCCGACACCGCCGCCACCACCACCGGCGAGCCCCAGACGGACTGACCCTCGCGTTGCACGTCGCCCACCTGTCCCTGCACGACTTCCGCTCGTACGACGCAGCCGACGTGACGCTCGGCCCGGGGGTCACCGCGCTGATCGGCCGCAACGGCCAGGGCAAGACCAACGTCGTCGAGGCGGTGGACTACCTCTCCCGGATGTCGTCCCACCGGGTCAGCAGCGACGCGCCCCTGGTCCGCTTCGGGGCCGACCACGCCGTGGTGCGCGCGCGGGTGGTGCGCGACGACCGGGAGGCGCTGCTCGAGATCGAGATCAACCCGGGGCGGTCCAACCGGGCCCGGATCAACCGTTCGCCGCTGCCCCGGGCGCGGGAGATGCTCGGCATGGTGCGCACCGTGCTCTTCTCCCCCGACGACCTCGCGCTGGTCAAGGGCGATCCCGGGGACCGGAGGCGGTTCCTCGACGACCTCCTCGTGCAGCGCGCTCCCCGCTACGCCGGGGTGCGCGCGGACTACGACCGGGTCCTCAAGCAGCGCAACTCCCTGCTCAAGACCGGCCGCGCGGGGGGAGCGTCGCGACGGGAGGGAGTGCTGGCCACGCTCGACGTCTGGGACTCCCACCTCGCCCACGCCGGTGCCGAGCTGCTCGCCGCGCGGATTGTGCTCGCCGAGGACCTGCGACCGCTGGTCGGTGCCGCCTACGAGACGGTCGCGCGTGACGCCGGCCGCACCGACGCGACCCTTGCCTACAAGCCGTCCTTCGAGCTGCCAGAGCTCGACCCGCGCAACCCGGACCGCAGCCTGCTCGCCGGCGCGTTGCTCGCCGAGGTGGAGCGGCGCCGCAACGACGAGCTCGAGCGGGGCATCAGCCTGGTGGGCCCGCACCGTGACGAGCTCACCTTGATGCTCGGCCCGCTGCCGGTGAAGGGCTACGCCTCCCACGGTGAGTCCTGGTCCTACGCGCTCGCGCTGCGACTCGCGTCGTACGAGCTGCTGCGCGCCGGCGGGGACGACCCGATCCTCATCCTCGACGACGTCTTCGCCGAGCTCGACAGCGAGCGTCGTGAGCGGCTGGCCGAGCTGGTCGCCGGGGCCGAGCAGGTGCTGGTCACCGCCGCGGTCCCCGAGGACGTGCCGGTGGCGCTGACCGGCCGGCGCCTCGATGTGGTGGACGGGGTGGTGCTCCCCCATGCCTGAGCAGCCGGTGCCGCCCGACGACGAGCACGGTGAGGGCCGCGACCAGGACGACGTGGGCCGCGACCCGGGCGCCGGCACAGACACGGGCACCGGCACAGACACGGGCACCGGCGGCAGCGGAGGGACCGGTGACACGGGTGACACGGGCGACGAGGCCGCCCACGACGACACCGGCCTCGACCTGGCGCGCAGCATCGCCCGCGCCCTGGCCGGGGCGAACCGGTCGCGCCCGCGCCGTACCTCCCCGCCCCGCGCCGGTCGCCGGGCCCGGCCGGTCGACCGCGCTGCCTCCGGGGCGCACCCCGACGACCGGGACCCGCAGCTGCTCGACGCGACCATCGGCCGGCTGATCGCCGAGCAGGGCTGGGGCACCGACGTGCGGGTGCACGGGGTGTTCACCCGCTGGGACCAGCTGGTGGGACCGGAGGTGGCCCAGCACTGCACGCCGGAGTCCTACGCCGACGGCAAGCTCGTGGTCCGCACCGACTCCACGGCCTGGGCCACCCAGATGCGGCTGCTCGCGCCGACCGCCGTCCGCCGCCTCAACCAGGAGCTGGGCGAGGGCACGGTCACCGTCATCGACGTGGTCGGGCCGACCGGACCGAGCTGGAAGCGGGGCCGCCGGTCGATGCGCGACGGGCGGGGTCCGCGCGACACCTACGGCTGACCCGGTGGAGGGCTGGCGGAGCCCTTCCGGAGCCCTTCGCGAGGCCGGGGGTGCGTATGGGGACTAGAAACCGCCCCTGTCTGTGGCTCAGAGAGCCACTGTGAGGCCGCAGAACGGCATCGTGGCCGCCGTGACCCCCGTGTCCGGTGGATGAAGGCCTCGAATCAGGCCCTCCACCCGATATACTGGCCCGTGGCCGATCCCTGGTCCGGGGCCGGCCTTCACTGTGGTCAGCACAGTGGTGCGAACACCGAAAATGAGGATGGCCCGTGGCCGACCAGATGCCCGCCAGCACCCCCGAGAACGCCTCCGACCCGACCGACGCGGCTGCCGCGACCCCGGCGGAGCGCGGCCTTCCCGCGGACGCCGTCGCGGAGGCCGCGAAAGCCCTCGCGCCGGCGGGTGCCGGCCACGCGGTCGAGGAGGGCAAGTACGACGCCTCCGCGATCCAGGTCCTCGAGGGCCTCGAGGCGGTCCGCAAGCGCCCCGGCATGTACATCGGTTCCACCGGCGAGCGCGGCCTGCACCACCTGATCTGGGAGATCGTGGACAACGCGGTCGATGAGTCGCTGGCCGGCTACTGCGACAAGATCGTGGTCACGCTGCAGGACGACGGCGGCGTCCGGGTGGAGGACAACGGCCGCGGCATCCCCACCGACACCCACCCCACCGAGGGCATCCCGGCGGTCACCATGGCGCTGACCTTGCTGCACGCCGGCGGCAAGTTCGGCGGGGGCGGCTACAAGGTCTCCGGCGGCCTGCACGGCGTCGGCGTCTCCGTGGTCAACGCACTGTCGGCCACGCTGGTGGTCGAGGTGAAGAACCGCGGGCACCTGTGGCGGCAGAGCTTCAGCCTCGGCGTCCCCGACGGCGAGCTCGCGCAGGTCCGCCCGATGGAGCCCGGTGAGCGCACCGGCACCACGGTCACCTTCTGGCCCTCCCCGGACATCTTCGAGACCACGACGTACAACTGGGACACGATCACCACCCGCATCCGCGAGATGGCCTTCCTCAACAAGGGCCTCGAGATCGTCGTCCGCGACGAGCGGCCGCAGGTCGGCGAGATCTCCGAGGCGGTCGGGGACGCCACCGTCGACGAGGCCCAGGACGGTCCCGCCGACGCGATCCGCGCGGTCGAGCCCGGCAAGATCGAGCAGCGGTTCAAGTACGACCGCGGCCTGGTCGACTACGTCGAGCACCTCAACCGGCGCAAGGAGCACGCGCACCCCTCGATCATCGACTTCGAGGCCGAGCAGCCCGCGAGCGGGATGAGCCTCGAGATCGCGATGCAGTGGAACACCACCTTCACCGAGTCGGTGCACACCTTCGCCAACACCATCAACACCCACGAGGGCGGCACCCACGAAGAGGGCTTCCGGGCCGCGCTCACCTCGCTGGTCAACAACTGGGGCGAGGAGTGGAACCTGATCAAGAAGAAGGAGGACCGGGTCTCCGGCGACGACGTCCGCGAGGGCCTGACCGCCATCATCTCGATCAAGCTCGGCGAGCCGCAGTTCGAGGGCCAGACCAAGACCAAGCTCGGCAACACCGAGGCCAAGGGCTTCGTGCAGCGGCTGGTCAACGAGCAGCTCGGCGAGTGGTTCGAGAAGAACCCGGCCGAGGGCCGCGACATCGTCCGCAAGGCCCAGGCCGCCGCCTCGGCACGCATCGCGGCTCGCAAGGCTCGCGACCTGGCCCGCTCCCGCAAGGGCCTGCTCGGGGGCGGCGGCCTGCCCGGCAAGCTCGCGGACTGCCAGTCGACCAACCCCGCCGAGTGCGAGATCTTCGTCGTCGAGGGTGACTCCGCAGGCGGCTCGGCCAAGGGCGGGCGCGACCCGCGCATCCAGGCGATCCTCCCGATCCGCGGCAAGATCCTCAACGTGGAGAAGGCCCGCCTCGACAAGGTGCTGGCCAACAACGAGGTGCAGGCGATCATCTCGGCGCTCGGCACCGGCATCCACGACGAGTTCGACATCGGACGCGTCCGCTACCACAAGATCGTGATGATGGCCGACGCCGACGTCGACGGCCACCACATCCGCACCCTGCTGCTCACGCTGCTGTTCCGCTTCATGAAGCCGCTGATCGAGCATGGCTACGTCTACCTCGCGCAGCCGCCGCTCTACCGGCTGCGCTGGAACAAACCGCACGAGCACGAGTTCGTCTACTCCGACGCCGAGCGCGACGCGCTGGTCCGCGCCGGCCAGGCGGCGGGCAAGCGGCTGCCGAAGGACAACGCGATCCAGCGCTACAAGGGGCTCGGCGAGATGAACGCCAACGAGCTGTGGGAGACCACGATGGACCCCGACAACCGGCTCCTGCTCCAGGTCACCCTCGAGGACGCCGCCCAGGCCGACGAGATGTTCTCGGTGCTGATGGGCGAGGACGTCGAGCAGCGGCGCAGCTTCATCCAGCGCAACGCGAAAGACGTGCGCTTCCTTGACATCTGAGCCCCTCGGAGAGCCTCCGGCCCTCCTGCCCGCGGTGCCCGGTCGCTTGGGCGGCGCGTCGTCCTCCGGCGCGCTCGCCTGTGCGCCCCGCTGTCCGATACGGCGTCGTGCCGGATCCGCCGCGGCCACGCCCTTCGACGCTCCCGCGCACCCCGGTCATCCGGTCCGGCTGCCCTGGGCCTCGACTGTCCACATCGAAGGAAATGACCAGTGACTGACAACACCATCGAAGGCGGCACTCCCGGCGGCCCGGGCGGGCGGATCGAGCCCGTCGAGCTGCAGGTCGAGATGCAGCGGTCCTACATCGACTACGCGATGACCGTGATCGTCGGCCGCGCCCTGCCCGACGTACGCGACGGGCTCAAGCCCGTGCACCGGCGGGTGCTCTACGCGATGTACGACGGCGGCTACCGCCCCGACCGCGGGTTCTCCAAGTGCTCGCGCGTGGTCGGCGACGTGATGGGTCAGTACCACCCCCACGGTGACTCGGCCATCTACGACACCCTGGTCCGGCTCGCGCAGCCGTGGGTGATGCGCAACCCGCTCGTGGACGGCCAGGGCAACTTCGGGTCCGCCGGCAACGACCCCGCGGCGGCGATGCGGTACACCGAGTGCAAGATGGCGCCGCTGGCCATGGAGATGGTCCGCGACATCGACGAGGACACCGTCGACTTCACGCCCAACTACGACGGCCGGTCGCAGGAGCCGAGCATCCTGCCGGCCCGGTTCCCCAACCTGCTGGTCAACGGCTCGGCGGGCATCGCGGTCGGCATGGCCACCAACATCCCGCCGCACAACCTGCGGGAAGTGGCCGCCGGCGTGCAGTGGGCGCTGGAGAACCCGGACGCCTCCCGCGAGGAGCTTCTCGAGGCGCTGCTCGAGCGCGTCAAGGGCCCGGACTTCCCCACTCACGCCCTGATCGTGGGCCGGCAGGGCATCGAGCAGGCCTACCGCACCGGCCGCGGCTCGATCACGATGCGGGCGGTGGTCGACGTCGAGGAGGACAACAAGGGCCGCACCTCGCTGGTCATCACCGAGCTGCCCTACCAGGTCAACCCCGACAACCTCGCGCTCAAGATCGCCGAGCTCGCCGACTCGGGCAAGATCCAGGGCATCGCCGACGTCCGCGACGACACCTCCGGGCGCACCGGGCAGCGGCTGGTCGTGGTGCTCAAGCGCGACGCGGTCGCCCGCGTGGTGCTCAACAACCTGTTCAAGCACACCGAGCTGCAGACGAACTTCGCCGCGAACATGCTGGCGCTCGTTGACGGGGTGCCGCGCACGCTGACCCTCGACCAGTTCATCAGCAACTGGGTCGAGCACCAGATCGAGGTCATCCAGCGGCGCACGCGCTACCGCCTGCGCAAGGCCGAGGAGGAGGCGCACATCCAGCGCGGCCTGGTCAAGGCGCTGGACATGCTCGACGAGGTCATCGCCCTGATCCGGCGCAGCCCCGACGTCGAGGAGGCACGCGAGGGCCTGATGGCGCTGCTCGAGATCGACGAGCTCCAGGCGCGGGCGATCCTCGACATGCAGCTGCGCAAACTGGCCGCCCTGGAGCGCCAGAAGATCATCGACCGCCTCGCCGAGCTCGAGCGGATCATCGCCGACCTCGAGGACATCCTGGCCAGCGAGACTCGTCAGCGGACGATCGTCCTTGACGAGCTGACCGCGATCGTCGACAAGTTCGGCGACGACCGACGCAGCAAGTTCATCGCCGCGGACGGCGACCTGTCGATGGAGGACCTGATCCCCGACGAGGACCTCGTCGTGACGATCACCCGGGGTGGCTACGCCAAGCGCACCCGGGCCGACCTCTACCGCACCCAGAAGCGGGGCGGCAAGGGCGTGCGCGGCGCCCAGCTCAAGGGCGACGACGTCGTCGAGCACTTCATGGCGACCACGAACCACCACTGGCTGCTGTTCTTCACCACCGCCGGTCGCGTCTACCGGACCAAGGCCTACAACCTGCCGGAGGCCAACCGCGACGCCAAGGGCGGGCACGTGGCCGGGCTGCTGTCCTTCCAGCCGGACGAGAACATCGCCCAGGTCCTCGCGATCCGCGACTACGACCAGGCGCCGTACCTCGTCCTGGCCACCCGCAACGGCCTGGTGAAGAAGACCCGGCTGGCCGACTACAACAGTCCGCGTCAGGCCGGCGTCATCGCGATCAACTTCCGCGACGAGGACGACGAGCTGATCGGCGCCGAGCTGGCCGGCCCCGACGACGACATCCTGCTGGTGTCGCGCAAGGGCCAGGCGATCCGGTTCCGGGCCGACGACGGCCAGCTGCGTCCGATGGGCCGGGCGACGTCCGGCGTGACCGGCATGAAGTTCCGCGACGGCGACGAGCTGCTGTCCATGTCGGTGATCCGCGCCGAGCAGGTCGCCGCCGAGGAAGCCGCCGAACGGGAGTCCGGCGAGTCCGGCCCCGAGGCGGAGCTGCCGGGTGTCAAGGAGCAGTACGTCTTCACGATCACCGACGGCGGCTACGCCAAGCGCACCCGCATCTCCGAGTACCGCCTGCAGTCGCGCGGCGGCATCGGGATCAAGGCGATGAAGGCCGACGAAGAGCGCGGCAGCCTCGTCGGCGCGTTCATCGTCGTCGAGGGTGACGAGGTGCTCTCGATCCGGGACTCCGGCCAGGTCACGCGCAGCGCGATCGACGAGGAGCTGCGACCCACCGGCCGCGACACCAAGGGCGTGAAGTTCGTCGGGGTCACCGACAACGACCGCGTCGCGGTGGTGGCCAGGTCGGTCGAGCGGGCCGCGGAGATCGACGATCCGGACGCCGAGGAGCCGGCCGAGGAGCGGGACGGCGGTGAGCCGGGTGTGGAGGCGGATGTCACAATCGGTGATGACGCCGCGCAGGATGCCGCCCCCGCGGAGCCTGCGCCTGACGCCGACACGGAGACAGAGGAGTCCTGATGGCTGACCGACGCGCGGACGACACGCCGCTGGCGCCCCGGCGCTCCCTGTCCGGACCCGCATCGGGGAACAACGACGGGGAGGGGAAGCGCCCGCTGACCGAGCGGGTGTCGGCCGCGGTCTCCGCGGCGGGCAGCGCGGTCCAGGCCGCCGCCAGCCCGTCACCGGCCAGCAGCAAGGGCGGGACCTCCATCGGGTCCCGCTCGCCGCAGCGACCGGCCGGCCAGTCGCGCCCCCGGAGCGTACGACGGGCCCGGCTGCGGCTGACCCACCTCGACCCCTGGTCGGTCATGAAGACGTCCTTCCTGCTCTCGATCGCCTTCGGCATCGTGACCGTGGTCGCGGTCGGGGTGGTGTGGTCGGTCCTCGGCGCTGCGGGCGTGTGGGACTCGATCAACCAGACGGTGAGCGACGTGCTCGGCGGCGACAGCACGCAGAGCTTCGACGTCACGAACTACGTGGGCACGAGCCGCGTGCTCGGGTTCACCATGATCGTGGCCGTCGTCGACGTCGTGCTGATCACCGCGATCTCGACGCTCGGCGCGTTCCTCTACAACCTCGCCGCCGCCCTGCTCGGCGGCATCGAGGTGACACTCGCCGAGGACGACCGCTAGCCGGTTTGGGCGGCATCGGCGGCATGGGGTAATCTCTGCCGTCGGCAACCGACGCTGCGGGCCTATAGCTCAGACGGTTAGAGCGCTTCCCTGATAAGGAAGAGGTCGGAGGTTCAAGTCCTCCTAGGCCCACCACACCCTCTGTCCTCGGCCACCCTCGCCCGGCCGGCGCGCCCCTCGCGTCCGTGACCCGGCCTCCCACCCCGGACACCGGCGCGGACTCACCCACACCGGGCGATGCGGCGTCCGCGTCGACGGCGCAGGGTGAAGGGCATGCAGCGTCTCCGGCAGGCGGGTCCCACGAGCGACGTGCGCGAGCAGACGCCTCGCGCCTTCCACGTCATGGCGAAGCCGACCGGGGCGGTGTGCAACCTCGACTGCGAGTACTGCTACTTCCTGTCGAAGGACCAGCTCTACCCGGGCAGCGACTTCCGGATGTCGCCCGCGGTGCACGAGACCTACGTCCGCCAGCTGCTGGAGGCGCAGGTCGGGGCGGACGAGGTGGTCGTCGCCTTCCAGGGCGGCGAGCCCACGATGATGGGACTGGACTTCTTCCGCAGGACGCTCGAGCTCGAGGAGAGATTCCGACAACCGGGACAGGCTGTCCTCAACACCCTGCAGACCAACGGCACCCTGCTCGATGACGAGTGGGGCGCCTTCCTCCGCGAGCACGGCTTCCTCGTCGGCCTGTCCGTCGACGGGCCGCGGCCCATGCACGACGCCTTCCGCGTGGACAAGGGGGGGAAGCCGACCTTCGACCGGGTCATGCGCGGGCTCGACGTACTCGAGCGCCATGGGGTGGACTGGAACGTCCTGACCACCGTCAACGCGGCGAACGGCGACCACGGGCGCGAGGTCTACACCTTCCTCCGCGACGACCTCGGCGCCCGGTTCGTCCAGCTCATCCCCGTGGTCGAGCGGGCGACGGCGGACCTGCTCCCGCTGGCCGAGGCCGGCTGGGGCCGCCGGCGCGGCGAGCGGCCGCTGTACCGGCAGCAGGGCGCGTTGGTCACGCACCGGTCGGTCGGGGCCGAGCAGTACGGACGCTTCCTCGTCGATGTGTTCGAGGAGTGGGTGCGCCACGACGTGGGCGACGTCTTCGTGCAGGAGTTCGACACGGCTCTCGGTCACTGGATGGGCCTGGAGGGGGCCGGCATGTGCGTGCACGAGCGCACCTGCGGGACCGCCGTGGCACTCGAGCACAACGGCGACCTCTACTCCTGCGACCACTACGTCGAGGAGGACTACCTGCTGGGCAACATCGCGGCGGGCCGACCGCTCCTCGACCTCCTCGTCTCGCCGCAGCAGACCGCCTTCGGCAAGGCGAAGCTCGACACGCTTCCGGAGTACTGCCGCAGCTGCGACGTCCGCTTCGCCTGCAACGGCGGCTGCCCCAAGGACCGGTTCCTGACCACGCCGGACGGGGAGCCCGGGCTGCACTACCTGTGCGCCGGCTACCAGCGGTTCTTCCGGCACGTTGACGCGCCCATGCAGCTGATGGCGGGCCTGCTCCGTGCGGGCGCGGACGCCACCGGAGTGCGGGAGTGGTACGTCGAGCAGGACGCCCGCCGTTCGAGCGACGCCCTCTGCACGTGCGGCAGCGACCGCCCGTTCCGAATCTGCCACGGCGCGCCACCGCCCCGCACCGCGGCCGCGCCGAAGGCCGCACCGACAAGGAGATCGAGCAATGGCTGAGACACCCACCGACGTTCTCGTCGCGCCGTACCAGGAGATCGGGCAGGCGACCGAGGACTTCACGTCGCTGGTGGCCCAGGTCCGGGAGAAGAAGGTGGCGATCGAGGGCGTCATCCTGGTGACGCACGCCGAGGACGGCAGCGTCACGGTCGAGCTGACCGGTGACCACCTCGGCCGCACCGGTGCCCGCTGGGGCGGCGGCGTGGGGTTGGCCGTGGGCCTGTTCGCACCGCTGCTGCTCGCCTCCGCCGTGGCCACCGGTGCGACGGTGGGCTGGCTGACCGGCCGGTTCACCGCGAACCGGCTGCAGCAGCAGGTGCACGACAAGATCGGGGAGCATCTCCCGCCCGGTTCGGCGGGGGTGATCGTCGTCTTCGACGACAGCCAGCGCCTCGGCGTCGAGCAGGCCCTCGGCGGCGCCCAGGCCCGGTCGGTCGTGCAGGGTGACCAGGAGGGCATCCGGGCCTTGCGGGACTCGCTGGCCGAGGCGATGAGCAAGTTCAACCCCGACCGCACCGTGCTCCCGATCCCCGACCGCAACTTCGGAGGGACCGTCGGCCGGACCTTAGGCGAGTCGGTGCTGGACTGGACGATCGTGGCCCCGGTGAGCCCACCTCAGGGCGCTCCGAACGTGCTGATCGTGCTGATCGACGACGCCGGGTTCGGCGGCCCGACCACCTTCGGTGGCGCGATCGAGACGCCGAACCTGACCCGGGTGCAGCAGATGGGCCTGACCTACAACCGCTTCCACGTGACCGCGGTGTGCTCGCCCACCCGCGCGGCGCTGCTGACCGGGCGCAACAACCACCGGGTCGGCTTCGGGTCGATCGCGGAGTACCCGGGGCCGTTCCCCGGCTACACGGCCGCGGTGCCGAAGAGCTGCGCGGCGCTGCCGCGGATCCTGCGGGAGAACGGCTACGTCACCGGTGGGTTCGGCAAGTGGCACCTGACGCCGGACACCGTCCAGGGCGCCGCGGGGCCGTTCGACCGCTGGCCGCTGTCGTGGGGGTTCGACCACTTCTGGGGCTTCCTCAGCGGTGCCGCGGGTCAGTACGACCCGATCATCACGCAGGACAACTCCGTGCTCGGCGTACCCGAGGGCAAGGACGGTGGGCGGTACTACTTCCCCGACGACCTGACCGACAAGGCCGTCGAGTGGCTGCACGCGGTGCGCGCACAGGACCGACAGAAGCCGTGGTTCCTGTACTACTCCACCGGGTGCAGCCACGCGCCGCACCACGTCGCGAAGGAGTGGGCCGACAGGTACCACGGCAGGTTCGACGAGGGCTGGGACGCCTACCGGCAGCAGACGCTGGAGCGGCAGAAGACGCTGGGCCTGGTGCCGCAGGACACCGAGCTCACCGAACGCCCCGATCTGTTCCCGGCCTGGGACTCCCTCACCGAGGCGCAGAAGAAGCTCTACGTCCGGCAGATGGAGGTCTTCGCCGGCTACTCCGAGAACGCCGACTGGAACGTCGGCCGGCTGCTGGACGCGGTCGAGGAGTCCGGGGACCTCGACAACACCCTCGTCTTCTACGTGTGGGGCGACAACGGGGCCAGCATGGAGGGCACCCTGACCGGCTCGTTCAACGAGATGACGTTCCTGAACGGCGTGGTGCTCGACGCCGAGCACCAGGCGCAGCTGATCGACGAGTACGGCGGCGCGGAGGCACTCGGCGGCGACCACACCGCCCCGCACTTCGCGGCGGCCTGGGCGCACGCCAACAACACGCCGTTCCAGTGGGGCAAGCAGACCGGGAGCCACCTCGGCGGCACCCGCGACCCGATGGTGGTGGCGTGGCCGGGACGGATCCCGGCCGGTGGCGTCGTTCGCAGCCAGTTCACGCACGCCATCGACATCGCGCCCACGGTGCTGGAGGCGGCCGGCATCCCGGAGCCGATCCGGGTCGACGGGATCGACCAGGAGGCGATGGACGGCACCAGCTTCCTCTACACCTTCGAGGACGCGAGCGCCGCCGAGCGGCACACCGTGCAGTACTCCGAGTCGTTCGGCAGCCGGGCGATCTACAAGGACGGCTGGTGGGCCTGTGCCCGGCTGGACCGGATCCCGTGGGACTTCGGGCCGGAGACCCTGAAGCAGCTGGCGCCGGGGTCCTACGACCCGGAGAAGGACGTCTGGGAGCTGTACTACCTGCCTGACGACTTCTCCCAGGCCCACGACCTGGCCGACGAGCAGCCGGAGAAGCTCGCCGAGCTCAAGGACCTGTTCTGGCAGGAGGCCGAGCGCAACCGGGTGCTGCCGCTGCTCGGAGGCCTGTGCATCTTGTTCGGGATGCTGCCCCCGCTGCCGCCGGTCACCCGCTACACGTTCGCCGGCGACGTCCAGAACGTGCAGCGCGGCATGATCCCCTACATCTACGGCCGCTCCTACTCGATCGAGGCCGAGCTCCACGTCCCCAAGAGCGGTGCCGAGGGCGTGATCGTCGCCAACGCCGACTTCATCGGCGGCTTCGGGCTGTGGATCGACCCGGAGCGACGGCTGCACCACACCTACTCGTTCCTCGGGGTGGAGACCTACAAGCAGGTCTCGACGAGGAAGGTCCCCACCGGCGACGTCACGGTGAAGCTGCTGTTCGAGGCCGACGAGAACAAGGCGGGCACCGGCGGCACGGTCACGCTGTGGGCGGACGACGAGCAGGTCGGCGAGGGCCGGATGCCGCGGACCGTGCCGGTCGCGTTCTCGTCGTACGCCGGCATGGACATCGGACGCGACAACGGCCTCGTGGTCGACCGCGACTACGAGGACAAGGCGCCCTACGTGTTCACCGGCACCGTGAAACGGGTGGTCTTCGACCTCAAGCCCGGGACGTACGAGGAGGAAGAGCAGCTGCACAAGCAGGCCGCGGCCCACGCGGTGACGCGTGGCATCGGGTCCTGAACCAGCCCAGAGGTGCGCCAGGCACCGGGCCCGCTCGGCCGGCCAAGGACGAGCGCGGTGACCGGGGTACGGCGGACGGGAGAAGCGACATGAGTGAAACCAAGGAACTCGACCAGCTCCGGGCCCGAGTGGCCGAGCTCGAGGCCGAGCTGGCCACCGCCGGACCGCCGGCGCCGACGAGGAGACCCCCGCGGACGTCCTCCTGGTGGGCGGTGTCGTCCGCCATCCTGATCACGCTGGCCTGCCTGCTCGCTCCGCTGTCGGTGGTGTCGGTGTGGGCCAGCACCGAGCTCTCCGACACCGAGGCGTACGTCCAGACGGTGGCGCCCCTCGCCGACGACCCGGCCGTGCAGACGGCGATCGCCAACGAGGTGACGAACACGATCTTCGAGAACCTCGACGTCCGGGGCTTCACGACCGAGGCGCTCACCACCCTGGCGGACCGGCCGAACGTGCCGCCGAGGATCGCCGCCGCCCTGCCCGGCCTCGCCATCCCGATCACCAACGGGGTGGAGAGCTTCACCAGGGACCAGGTGAACAAGTTCGTGGCCGGTCCCCGGTTCGCGCAGCTGTGGGACCAGGTGAACCGGGTCGCCCACGAGCAGGTGACGCGCCTGCTCTCCGGGCAGCAGGGCGGAGCACTGAGCGCCCAGAACAACACGATCACGCTCAACCTCGGGCCGATCATCGCGCAGGTGAAGACCCAGCTGGTCGACCAGGGCTTCTCCCTGGCGAGCAGGATCCCGACCGTCAACAAGTCGTTCGTGCTGGCCCAGTCGGACTCGATCTCGCAGGCGCAGGGGTTCTACCGGACCCTGAACACCCTCGGTGTCTGGCTGCCGGTGGCCGCGCTGGTGCTGCTCCTCGCCGGAGTCGTCCTCGCCCGGGACCGCCGGCGTGGGCTGCTCAAGGCGGCGCTCGGCCTCACCGCCGGCATGCTCGTGCTCGGCGTCGCGCTCGCCCTGGTCCGCAGCTGGTACGTCGGCACCACGCCGGCGAACATCCTGAACGCTCAGGCCGCGGGCGACGTCTTCGACACCCTCGTGCGCTTCATGCGCACCGGGTTGCGCATGGTCGCCGTGGCCGGTCTGGTTGTCGCTCTCGGGGCGTTCCTCAGCGGCCCCTCGGCCTTCGCGGTCAAGACCCGCGCCACCTTCGAAGGTGGCATGGGCTCGGCGCGCAGCGGTGCGGAGTCGGCCGGCTGGCACACCGGTCGCTTCGGTACCTGGGTCTACACCTACCGGCGGGCCCTGCGCGCGACCGTGGCGATCCTCGGCGGGCTGGTCCTGATCTTCTGGACGCGCCCCAGCGGATGGGTGGTCCTCGGCATCGCGGTGGCCGTCGTACTGCTGCTGGCCGTCCTCGAGTTCCTGGCGACCCCGCCGGGGCCGGCAGCGGCCGTCCCGGCCGCCGGCGGACCCGAGCCGGGAGGGGTCACCGCCCCCAAGGCTGCTCCGTTCGTTCCGGCACAACAGCACCCGAAGGACGAGCCGGAACCGGTCGGCGCAGCCGCCCGGCCCTCGCAGAAGCCACACCCCGACGCCGACGACGGCGCGCACGACTGACCCACCCTCGAAGGAGTGACACAAGTGACCACCACGAACCTGACCAACATCTCCGGACCGATCGACTTCGTCCTGATGGAGTTCCCGCGTGACCGTCTCACCGGAGAGGCGGGCGAGGCGCTGAAGGACCTCATCGAGCGGAGCGTCATCCGGCTCTACGACCTGATGGTGATCAGCAAGGACGACGACGGCAACGTCGAGGTCCTCGAGGCCACCGACCCCCTGTCCGCGACCGGTGGCTTCGCCTACTTCAGCGGGGCCAGGTCGGGTCTGCTCGGCGACGACGACGTGGCACAAGCGGCCGACGCCATGCAGCCCGGCACCGTCGCGGCGCTGATCGTCTACGAGAACACCTGGGCGGTGCCGTTCGTGGCGGCTGCCCTCCACAGCGGGGGCGACCTCATCGCCAGCGCCCGGATCCCCGCGACCGACGTGATGGCCGCGCTCGAAGCACTCGAACCCACCAGCTGAAGGAAGGACCAGGAGATGCCAGGACTACTGCGAGGAGTCGCCCGTACGGCGGTCGTGGCCGGCACCGCAACCGCGGTGAGCGGACGCGTGCAGCGCCGGCAGGCCGGTCGGTACGCCGACCGCGACGCCCAGATCGCGGCGGAGCGCGACGCCGCCTACCAGGAGCAGACGGCCCAAGTGCCGGAGCAGGCGGGACCGCCGCCGGAGCCGGCAGGCGCCGTCGACGTCGTGGAGGAGCTGAAGGGTCTGGCCGAGCTGAAGGCCCAAGGCATCCTCACCGAGGAGGAGTTCGCCGCTCAGAAGGCCAAGGTCCTCGGCTCCTGACCGGTCGACTGTCCTGACCGGCAGGCTGTGGGCTGTCCGGCCGCTGTCCGGGCCGCTGTCGGGGGCGGTCCGGCGGGGCCGCCGGACGCCGCGACTGGATTACCCGGTGCCGGCCGCCGCTTGCTACCCTGTCCGCCGAGACGCTGAACCTCCGACGAGGAAGAAGTCGGAGGTTCTCGTCCTCTCAGGTCCGCCCGAGCACGACGCGCCAACGGCCTGGGACCCGTCTCTCGACGCGAAGGGATCCCCATGAAGAAGCTGCTCCTCGCTGCTGTCGCCGCCGCCGTCGCGGTGGTCGCCAGCAAGAAGGTCAAGGCCGGTCAGCAGGAGCAGGCGCTCTGGGCCGAGGCCACCGACAGCGTCAAGCGGTCCTGAGGCTGACCTCTCCCGACCGGCTCTGACCGGTCACCCGGGGCCATGGCGCAATTGGTAGCGCACCTGCTTTGCAAGCAGGGGGTTAGGGGTTCGAGTCCCCTTGGCTCCACCACGAGAAACCGCAGGTCAGCATGCGGTTCTTTTCCATTTCTGGCCAATCCCCCTGCTAAGCGGATCACGATGAGGGCGGTAGAGCGCGCCTAGTCCGGATGCACCGCGTGGCGGGAAAGATCCGCGTTCCTTGGCAACGATTCGACCGAAACGCAAGGGGCATCTCTGAGGTGAAACTCTCTCACACGCTGAGGTCGACCTCGGCAGCCTTCGATGATCCCAATCTCGTGTCGGCTGGCGGCTTGGTTCCGGTGCTCGCGCTGGCCGAGTCCGCCGGGCTGCGGGACCTGGCTGATGGAGCACCTCACGGTGCCCGACGGACAAGGGCGCGAACGCGGGGTTGAAGGTCGCCTCGCTGGTCGGTGGGATGGTCGCCGGGGCGGACTCGATCGATGACATGGCGCTGCTGCGACATGGCGGGATGGGCCGGGTCTTCGTCAACGCCTACGCGCCCTCGACGCTGGGCTCGTTCTGCGGGCATTCACCTTCGGCCACGTCCGCCAGCTCGACGCGTAGCCTCCCGGTTCCGATCGCGGTCGCCGGACCACCTGACTCTGGGCGCGAAGACCGGTCCTGCCGTTGCCACATCGCTGCCGGTGAGGCCAGCTAGCGTTGCTCGACGTCGACGACACGATCATCGAGGTCCACGGCCACGCCAAACAGGGCGACGGGATTCGGGTACTCCGGTGTCCGCGGGCTCAACGCGCTACTGGCCACGCTCGCGACCGCGACGAGCGCGCCGGTGATCGTGGCCCAACGACTCCGCAAGGGTGCGGCCGGGTCGCCCCGCGGTGCGAAGCGGCTGGTCGGTGACGCGGTCAGGACCGCCCGACACCTGCTCGGTGCGACTCAACTGGTGCTGGTGCGGATGGATTCGGCGTTCTACGGCCGCGGACCCGTCCATGCCGCGATCAAGAGGGCGGCGCCGCGGTGTCGGTCACCGTTCGCATGGACAAGGCGGTCAAGAGGGCGATCGCCACGATCGACCGAGCGCGCGTGGACCACGATCGAATACACCGACGCCGTCCTCGACGAAGACCACCGGACGCTGGATCTCCCGGGCCGAGGTGGCCGAGATCGAGCTTCACCGCTTTCGCCGCGCAGAAGAAGTCCGAGCAGGTGCCGGTCGGCTGGTGGTGCGTCGGATCCCCGACTTCAACGCCGAGAAGAACAAGGCAGCCGGTCAGGACACCTGTTCGACGTGTGGCGCTTCCACGCGTTCTTCACCACCGCCGATCCCGAGGTCCTCGACACCGTCGCCGCCGACAAGACCGACCGCCACCACGCTGTCATCGAGCAGGTCCACGCCGACCTCAAGGGCGCTGCGCTGGCGCACCTTCCGTCCGGGGTGTTCACCGCCAACGCGGCCTGGCTGGTACTCGCGGTCATCGCGTTCAACCTCACCCGCGCCGCCGGCACCCTCTCGACGCCGTTCGACCTCGGGAGGGGGACCATCCGCGAGCATCCGTCGCAAGCTGATCACCGTGCCCGCGCGAGTCGCGACCTCTGCCCGCCGCATCACCCTGCACCTACCCGCGGCCTGGCCCTGGGAGACCGCCTGGACCGCTCTGTTCGACCGGGTCAGCGACCCGCCGCCCGTCCTCGCGGCCTGACCACCCAGCAGCCACCGCTGCGCGACCCGAGGACCAACGCGGACGACCCGGACAGCGAGGTCCGGCAGATCAGCACGCCCTCGAGTGCTCACCGCTCGGCGAGCCGCGTCCACGCGCTCATCGCCATGACCATCGGTGGATCCGGGCTAAGGGTTGATCGGCTGTGGGGGACCGGTGGGTGAAATGCTGGCCAACAGCGACGCGACGATCTGGGCATCGCGCGGATCAACTGTCGGTGGCGCAGCGCACCCTGTGGACTCCAGGTAACCCCCGGAGGAACAGATGGCGCTTCACGTCAACGGCAGTTGGAGCGGCTGGTCAGGGGACACCATCGTCGAGCTGACCGATGGATCCGTCGGATCCCGACTCAATTGCTAGACCGGACCGGAGGTTGATTCCGGCTGGATCGGATCATCGACGAGCACCCGGTGAACGCCTCGCGTGAGTGAAGCGCGTGAGGGTGATTGACTATTCGGCGTGGCCGAACCGACCGACGTCCAGGACCTTGTGAAGCAGCTGATGGCGGGGGCCAGCCCCGAGGAGAACAGAGCGCTGCTCGACGCGCTGATGAGTGGGCAGGTGTCCAGCATCTTCGAGAAGCGCAAACGCGACCAGGCGCCGACCCTGCTCCCGATCCCGACCGAGGTTCGCGGGTTCCGGGTGCGCCTGGACCTGCACGGCGCGAAGCCGCCGGTCTGGCGCCGGCTCGAGCTGCCGGGTGACCTCGGTCTGCCTCGGCTGCATGACGTGATCCAGGCGGCCATGGGGTGGTACGACAGCCACCTGCACCGGTTCCGCGCCGGCAACGACCACCGCTCGCCGTACTTCGTCACGCACTTCGACCTCGACGAGGGCGAGGACGGGACGCTCGAAGACGACGTGAGACTCGACCAACTCCTCGCCCAGAAGGGCGACGAACTCTGGTACGAGTATGACTTCGGGGACGGCTGGGACCACAAGCTGGTGGTCGAGGAGGTGCTTGAGGCGCCGCCGCCGACGGCGCACTGCACTGGCGGGCGGATGGCATGCCCGCCCGAGGACTGCGGTGGCCTCGGCGGCTACGAGGAGCTTGCCGCCTGGGTCCGCAGCGGGTACGACGACGCACTCCTCCCCGGCAATTTCGACGACGCCGCACACGCTCGCGACTGGCTGCCACTCGACTGGCACCCCGACCACTTCGACGCCGAGGAGACCAACGCCGCCCTCGCGATTGCGGTCGCCGAGCCCGTCGCGGTGACCGGGGAGCTGGCCGAGCTGGCCGCGCAGCTCGACCACCGGGGCATCCGCCTGCTGCGGGAGGTGCTGGGTCGTCCGTTCTCCCACGGGCCGACGGACGTCACCGACGCCGAGGCTGGACGGCTGACCGAGACGTACCGGACCTTCCTCGACATCATCGGCGACGGGGTCACGCTGACCGCCGCCGGGTACCTTCCTCCCGGCGTGGTCGAGCAGGTCGCCGAAAGCACCGGGATCAGCGAATGGTGGATCGGCAAGGCCAACCGGGAGGACCTCACCTACCCCGTCGCCGAGATCCGCACCACGGCGCGGGCCCTCGGGCTGGTCAGCGTCCGCAAGGGCCGCCTGAACCCGACCGCCGCAGCCATCCGATGTGGCCGTGATTCGCAGGCACTGTGGCGTCACATCGTCGGACGACTTCCCTTGGGCACCAAAGCGGCGGAGCGCCAAGCGGGCTGGATGGCACTCGCCGTGGCCGGCAGCGGCGTACCTGTCCAGGAGTGGCGCAGCGAGATCAGCGACCTGTTGTTCGCGCTCGGGTGGCGAAGCGGACACGACCGGTTCTCCCCGCCGCCTGCCCACAGCGCGACCCTCGACGTCCTCGAGCAACTTGCCGGCGCTTCGCGCGTCCGCTGGCGGGAGATCACGGGCGTCGACCTCGCCGTCGCGACCACCGCCCGCGCGGTGATCACACCGACCTGACCGCTGTCGGAGATCATTCACTACCGTCAGAGTCGCCCCGGGTGAAGGAGAGCAGTGGAGATCGACGTGTCGGCCTGGACCGTCATCCGTCACGAGCCAGGCGGGCGCGACAAGAACAAGCGGTGGATCGCGGAGAACGCCGATGCGCCGCGCAATCAACACTGGCTGTGGAAGTAGCGCCAGACGACTGGCGACGGATCCGAAGCGGCCTTGACCGACTGTGCCGAGGTCTTCACCTCGCGCCTCGCCGCCGCGATCCACCTACCCGCGGCGGTGTGCAGGTTCGCGATCCTCGATGGCGAACCCGGGCTGATCTCCCGCAACGTGACGCCCAGGGCTCCAACCTGAACACCGGCACGACCTATCTGCCCGAGGTGGAGGGCTACCAACGTCGGCCATCCGCCGGGTCCGACTCCGATGCCGCTTCCTCGCACGACCTGAAGCCAGGCGATCGTCTAGAACTGCGTTGCGAGCCAGACAACGAGTTCAACGAGCGTGCCCTTCTGGTGAGGCAAACCGGTGACCGTCTCGGATATGTCCCGGACCCACTGCTCGACTATGTACACCAGATCATGGAGCGCCCATTCGAGCTCGTAGTCGATCGGGTGAACCCACCCGAGGCGGGCATGCACATGCGTCTGCTCGTCCGCCTCACGGGCGAACTCGTGGCGTAGTCACCTTCGCCGCGCAGTGATCCGTAGTGAATGAGGCTGTGTCCGCGGCACGTGGTGCCGAAGGCCGGGTGCCTGATCGCGCATTCGCGGTAAGACGACTCAGCTCAGAGCGAGTCGGCGGCCTCGGCATTCGCTTGCTTGGACAAGCGAGTTGCCATGCCGCCCCAACAATCCACGCGACTCCGGCGAAGAGCGTCAAGTAGAGCCCGATTGCGGCCGCACCGTTCATGTCTATGAGTCCGATCAGTGCGGTGAGAACCGCCAGCACCAGCAGTGCGATCTGTGATCGCTTACCCGGGCTCCGGGGCTTGCCGAACAGTCCGGTGGTCATGCCGAGCACGACCGCTCCCGCTATCGCGAGGACGAGTGTCATTACACCGTCACCTTCGATCCCCAGTTTGCTAAAACCCAGCAACGACACCCAGGGCAAGAAGGAGGCGATTGCGGTTACAAGAATGGCGACTGCGGAGATTCGCTGCGGCGTGCTGAGGCGTCCTACGTTCATGAGAACGACGGTAGTGGCTGGCGCGGACGAGTAGCAGACAACGGACATTTCAGACCGGTAACGTTCATCGCGAATGGGGCTTCGAAGCCGTCGCTGCTGCGGGAAGCAGTCGGGATGGGGTACTGGCCGCTTCCGGGTGTTCACAGCAGGGGCCGCCCCATTTTGCGCTCAACTGGTGCATCCAGCGATGTTCTCCTTGGTCATGGACCATCTCCAGGTTCCGTTCTCCAGGTACATGTGAGCGTCGACGGGAGCCTTCGTGCCGCCGACCTGGACCTGAGCGGCGACCTTCCTGGAGGCCAACGAAGCCTCGGTTCCAGGGATCTTGGTTTCGCCGGCGTCAGTCACGCTGAGCACCTTCACCCAGGACAACGCTGGTGTCGGTTCGGCGGTCCGACATGCGACGTACTCGCGCTCGGAGACCACCTCACGCTGCGCGCTGACAAGGTTCTTGTATTGAGCCTTCCAGTCCTTCTTTCCGAACTGCTCCACCCACACCTTGAAGGCCTCTTCGGCGCTTCCGCTCGGTTCCGCCGAGCCATGAGTCGGCGATGCGCTTGCCTCGCCTTCCCAGTCGCTGGGAGCGCCCACGTAGGCGGAACACTCCTGTGGCTTACCGGAAACGATCACATTGGTGTCGACCTTGATCTTGCCGCCGGCGGGAACCAGGTCTGGGAAGGCCATGCCGCCGCCGACGATGGAGCCACCTGCATCCGAGCAGACGAGTTGAATCCGAGGGGATTTCACAGCCTCCGACATCGGGTTAGTGAGCTCGAAGCTAGCCTCCTGGGCGCCGTACTTCTGTGCGACCTTGACTGCGGAGGTCGGCATCTCTGGGAAGGGTTGGTCGCTGAAGGCCCCAGCGGCTTCAACGTCGAGGGTGGCCTCGACCTTTGCTGCCTTCTGCCCGGGCTCAAGCGTGACTTGCGTGCCGATTGCGTGGTCGGACTTCGGCCGTGAGAAGGACTCGACCTGGGACTCGGATTCGAGGATCTCTCCCTGCTTGTCGAGGACGTTGAAGTTCACGGTCACCGTCTGACCGACGTACGTGGAGTTGTTGTGCACGACCGCAGTTACCCACACGTACTCACCATCCTGACCGAACCCAGAGGCCTTGATTGTCCCGAGCTCACTGGGCGCACTGCTCTTCGTCGCAGCCGCTTTCGGCGATTCGGATTCGGCTTCTGCTTGGCCGGTGTCACTCGCGCACCCGGCAAGGGCGAAGACCAACACACTGCACACGAG
>CAWFKC010000017.1:0-80984 GCA_963816325.1 uncultured Actinomycetota bacterium
CGCCTTCGGAATCGCGAGCGCTTGATTGACTAGAGCCTACCCAGGGTGCGCCCTCGAGTGACGACCAGACCATGCTGCATAGTCCCTTCGGGGGATTTCCGCAGATCGCACTCGAACCTGGATCCTCCCGACCTAGGCTGAAACGTCCGTTTGGGCAGTTGGTCCTTGCGCTTGTGCCTGGATCGGGAGCTGGAGGTTCGAGGTGGAGGGTAGAAAGCGTGGCAGCCGCATGAGAAGCGACCGAGGCGCCGCTGCCGTCGAGTTCGCACTCGTTGTCCCGATACTTCTTGCGTTGGTCTTTGGAATCATTGACTACGGCCTCTGGTTCAGCAACTCGCTGGGGGCCCGCTCCGCGACAAGAAACGTGGCACGTGTCGGCGTCATCGGTAACTTCTCGAACCCAGGTTGTTCGGGCACCAACTTGTCGGTGTTGGTCTGCCGCGCCGACCTTGAGGCGATGCCGTTGTCTGGGCATGTCTATTCCCGAGTCGCCTACAGCTCATGGACTCAAACAGGTGACCTGCGCGTCTGCACGTACGTAAAGACTGACAGCACTACCGGTTTCACTCCCCTACCCAATGGCGGCTGGACCTTCTCCCGATCGCATCTTTCGATCGAGGCCACGGCTAGCGCTCCTTCGGGGGGTACTACTTCTGACGGCTTGACTTATCAGGAAGACACGCTCCCTCCCGGGCAGGATTGGAGCAAGTGCTGATGAGCCGTCGCACCGCAAGAAGGGCCTGTTCCGCTCAGGAAGAGAACGGTGCCGTCGCCGTGCTCGTCGCGATGCTCGCGCTGGTACTTTTCGGAGTCGCCGCGTTCGTGGTTGATCTTGGCTATGCCCGAGACGTACGCAGCCAGGCCCAGAATGCCTCCGATGCGGCTGCGCTCGCTGCCGCCAATGAACTGTACGCAGGCACTTCAACCCCCGGTTCACACAAGCAGTGTCAGCTGCCAAGGCGTACGTGGCCGAGAACTATCCGTACGCGGATGTTGATTGGTCGCACTGCCCGGGGAGCTCGTCCCCAGACCCCCTGCGACTGCCCTACGTACCTGCCGGGGAAACGGAATGCATTTCATTCGATAGTGCGTCAACGCCGACGGAGGTGCGCGTCTATCTGCCACCAGCATCAGTCAAGACTAGTTTCGCACGACTGTTTCAGCGTTCTTCGGTAAGTGTGCAAGCCGCGGCAACTGCGCGGCTCGCTCCAGGTGGCCTCGCACAGTGCGGACTCTGCATAATCGGCGAGGGAGACCACGATGTGCAGAACGGCAACATTCAGGTCAAGAATGCTGATGTCTCTGTAAACGGCTCATTGACTGGAAAGAATAACGGTGGCGTAAAGGTCACCGGCGGCACACTATCGGTAGAAGAAGGCACATCTGGCAAGGCGGCCTTCCAGGCCGACTCTGTTCTCAGCGGTTCCAAAATCAGCGATCCACTCGCCTGGCTCTCCCTGCCTCCTGACATGAGCGATCTACATCGTCAGACCGGTAGTGCTTGCGACTCGGGACCTGGCATCTACACGAGTCTGAACCTCAAGAGTTGCACGCTCGACCCGGGGCTCTACGTGGTGACGGGGAGTAATCACTACTCGGGACAGACGACCGTGGTGGGCCATCGTGTCACCTTTTACTTCACCTGTGAGACCGGCGTCACGGTTCGTTCCTGCGACAGCGACGAGGAGGGAGGCGACTTGCTGCTCACGGGTCGGGCGTCGCTGACGGTCAGTCCTCCAACGGAAGGGCCACTCAAGGGTCTCGCCATCCTTTCCGACCGTAACAACACAGCCACCATTGGCTTCCGCGGAAATGGCGCAACGGGCAGCAGCGGCACTATTTATCTGCCGAGTGGAACACTGGACTACCGCGGCAATGGCAGTGGTGGTTACTTGGACTCGCTTATTGTCGTGAACGATGTGACATTCAAAGGCAACCCGTCTGGATTCAACACGACGTACACGCAGGAGAACAACGTGGCGGCACCTCCCACGGGGGTCCATCTCTGCTATCTGACCGCCACCACTACGCCGTGCAATTGATCCAGCCCTACGATTGCCTTGGCGTCGATCCACCGATGAGTTCGGGTCGGCCGACCTCGGCTGGGAGACTGCTGCACAAGCCGTCTGTTGAGGGGCCACGGGCGTCGGCGGCGCACGGAACGCCGCCAAGGCCGTCGTGCGGCGAGTCTGAGTCGGCACACACCGTGATCGCGTGGCGGAGCCGGTACGCTGAGAGGGGGCTGGTCGGAGGTCGCCGACATCTGCGGGCTCTACCTCGGCACCAATGCCGACATCCCAGCGAACGCGGTGGTGCTCAGCATCGATGAGTTGGGTCGGACTGAGGCGCGTTGACGTCCTTACAGACGTTACGTTTCCTCGGCCCGCCCTCCGAACCGGACGTGCGTGTCTCCGCGCATCCGGCTCTCCACGAGCCCATGCCGGTGGGTCAGCGGCAGATGTTCGGTCTCGGTCCAGGGCGTGGGGATGTTGCGGCCCGGTAGCGGTAGCGGGTGACCGTCACCGCTGCGGGGCTCGAACAGCACGACCCCGTCCTCCGTGGGCCGCCACTCGGGTAGGTAGCGCCGGCGCAGGACGGCCACTTCGTCGGTGTGTGCCGTTTGCGGCAGCCAGCGGACGACCCGGTGCCAGGTGTAGTGGTCGAGGTAGCCGAAGGTCGCCTTGGACACGCCGTGGCGGAAGTAGTTGGTCCAGCCCCGCAGCACCGGGTTGAGCCGGCGCAGCAGGGCTGGCAAGCGACGGATGTCGATGATCTGCGGGTCAGCGTCCGCACCCGCCCGTACGACCGAGGCAAGCGCCTTCTTCGACGGGTAGGTGTAGACGTACGCGCTTGCGTTCGTGCCTCGCTTGCGGTGCCGCTGGATGCGGAACCCGAGGAAGTCGAAGCCCTCGTCGATGTGGCACGACCCTGGTCTTCGCCTCCGACAGGCGTAGGCCCATCGGGGCGAGGACCGCTGCGCCCTCCTCCCGCAGGGCTTCGGCGTGCGCCTGGGTTCCGGCCACCAGGACCACGAAGTCGTCCGCGTAGCGGACCAGGCGGTAGGTTGGCCAGCCCGCGTCGGCGCCGCTTGTCGCGTTGATAGGTCGCTGCCGCTGTCGCCTGCCAGGCCTCGGCGAAGTGCTCGTCGAGGACCGGACAGGGCGATGTTGGCCAGCAGCGGGGACAGGATGCCACCTTGGGGGGTGCCGGTGGCCGTGTCCCGCTCGATGCCGTCCTCGACAGGATGCCCGCCTTGCAGGAACGCCTTGACCAGGTCCAGCACGCGCTTGTCTCCGACCCGTCGCCGCACCCGGCCCATCAGGGCCGTGTGGTCGATGGAGTCGAAGCACGCCTCGATGTCCGCCTTCCAGCACCCACTCATACGAGCGGGAGGAGAACTGGTGGATCTCGGCGATCGCGTCCTGGGCCCGGCGCCTCGGGCGGAAGCCATACGAGCATGGCTGGAAGTCCGCCTCGAAGATCGGCTCGAGCACCAGCTTCAGGGCCGCTTGCACGACCCGGTCCCGCACGGTCGGGATACCCAGCCGCCGGCAGCTTGCCGCCGGGCTTGGGGATCATCCGTTCCCGCACAGGCAGCGGCGCGAACTGGCGGGCCTTCAGATCGGCCCGCAGCTCGGCGAGGAACCCCTCTTCGCCGCGCACCGCCGGATGTAGGAGGCGGTCATGCCCGTCCACCCCGGCCGGTGCGTGCCCCTCGGTTGCCCCGACCCGGGCCCACGCGACGACCAGGACGGCCGGGTCGCAGACGAGGTTGAACAGGTCATCGAACCGGCGATCAGGATCGCCGTTCGCCCAACGGTGCAGCTTGGTCTGGATCCCCAGTACCCGCGACTCGCGCCTCATTCGCGGCTCCGGCCACGGCGCGCCGGTATTCACCGGCGACCTCCTGGCCTTCCAGTTCCCTCCGCTGCGGACTCGCTGTCGCCCTTCGCCATGTGGCCGGCTTTCCCGGCCTCGGACTACTACGGGGGCTCCGCCCCGTCTCGGCGCCGTCGGCCGACGACGGGCCTGCCCGCCGCCGACCTGGCTGGCCGGCGGGAAGGGACCAGACCGGGACGGTTCCCACGTTCACCGCAGACCGGTCGACGGGGTCGGTGCCCAGCTTTGCCCCTGCAGCATCGCCACGAGTACGCCGCAGACCTTCCCCGTGGCCTCCCTGCCGGCGACTTCACCCGGCCCCGGAGTCCTCCACCGCGACATCGATCGGACGGACGTGCACTGCACTCCGGCCCACATCCGCCAGGTTGGAGCCGGTGTACCTCTTGAGAGGGTTTACACGCTGGTTCACTTACGTTACACCTTTCCGTCTCGCTAGCCGGGCCCGGGCCGTCTGGCAGTACCGACCCGTCCCGTCGTTGTCAGGGCTGCTCCCACCCTCCCCGGCGTCTCCCGGATCAGGCTGCCCTCAGCTTCAACCGGCCTGCTGCGACAGACCGGCGGTGGAGTCCTCTCACCTCCACCGGTCAATGCAGCGCCTCGTGGCGCACGAAGTCCCAGATCCAGGCGCTGGACCGCACCGTGCCCATCCTGCCGATGCAGCCAGGCAGGATCGAGAGTCGCTCCCACGACTACTACCGCCACGGCACGACCACGCTGTTCGCCGCACTGGAGATCGCCACCGGCAAGGTCACCGCGGCGCTCAAGCCCCGGCACCGCCACCAGGAGTTCCTCGCCTTCCTCAAGCAGATCGAACGCACCTACCGCGACGTGGTCGATGAGGTCACCGGCGAGCCGGTCGAGCTGCATCTGGTGATGGACAACTACGCCGCCCACAAACACAAGAACGTCCGCAACTGGCTGGCCAAGAACCCGAGGTTCGTCGTGCACTTCACCCCCACTCACGCCTCCTGGATGAACCTGGTGGAGGTCTGGTTCGGGCTCGTCGAACGCCAAGCCGTCCGCCGCGGTGTCTTCAAGTCCGTGCCGGACCTCAACGCCAAACTCCGCACCTACATCAAAGGCTGGAACAACGCGCGCCCACCCCTTCGTGTGGACCAAGACCGCCGAGGACATCCTCAAGAAGGCGAACCGTCCAACAACTTCAAATCCGCGCCACTAGTGTCCTGCGCCGGTAGTTCGTTGTAGAAGTCGTCCGAGTGAGGTGAGGATCTCCTCGGCGGTCTTGGTCCAGATGAATGGCTTGGGGTTGTCGTTCCAGGTCTTGATCCATTTGCGGATGTCGGCCTCGAGGGCTTGGACGCTGCGGTGGTCACTTCGCTGGAGCAGGTCGGCGGTGACGTAGGCGAAGAAGCGTTCGACCTGGTTGATCCAGGAGGAGTACGTCGGGGTGAAGTGCATGTGGAACCGCGGATGCGCGGCAAGCCACTTGTTGACGCTCGGGTGCTTGTGGGTGCCGTAGTTGTCGCAGATCAGGTGTATCTCGAGGTCGTCGGGGACTTGCGTGTCGATCTTGGCCAGGAACTTCTTGAACTCAGTGGCGCGGTGGCGTCGGTGCAGGCTGGAGATCACCGTGCCATCGACGGTGTTGAATGCCGCGAACAAGCTGGTGGTGCCGTGCCGGACGTAGTCGTGGGTGCGCTTCTCCGGCATGCCCGGCATCATCGGGAACGCCGGCTGGGACCGGGCCAGGGCCTGCACCTGGGACTTCTCGTCGACGCTGAGTACCACGGCGGCCTCGGGCGGGTTCAGGTAGAGACCCACCACGTCGTAGACCTTCTCCACCAACAGCGGGTCGTTGGAGAGCTTGAACCCGTCGGTGCGGTGCGGCTTGAGCCCGAAGTCCCGCCAGATCCGGCCGATCGTGGACTTGCTCAACCCGGTCCGCTCGGCCATCTTCGCCCGCGACCAGTGGGTCGCGTTCTTCGGCGTCGACTCCAGCGTCGCGACCACCACCTCCTCGACCCGATCAGCGGTGATCGACGGCGGCCGGCCCGGACGCGGCTCGTCGCTCAGCCCGTCCAGACGCTGCGCGAGGAACCGGCCACGCCACTTGCCCACCGTCGCCGCAGAACACCCCAACTGCTCGGCGGCCGTCTTGTTGTCCACGCCGTCCGCACACGCCAGCACGATGCGTGAACGCAACGCCAACGCCTGCGACGACTTCGCCCGGCGCGACCAGCGGGTCAGCTGCTCACGCTCCTCGGCGGTCAGGTCCAGCTCTGCCTTGGGACGTCCAGTTCGAGGCATACCTCAAGTCTACGACTTACGCAGCGGATTTCAGGCGCACGACACTAGGGAGCGTGTTGCGGAAAGCGCGTCCGTGTTTCGCCTGGAGTGGGCCGATCGGTGTCAACGGTGGAACGCGAAGACGCCCCCGTGCTCGGGGAGCGCAGTGGGGCGGGCGGAGGTCCCCTCGGTAGGGGCTCTCAGCAGGTGGCTGGGGCCCCGTTTCGGAGCGCCCGGCGCCTGGCGGCGGGGTCGGTGAGGGTCTGTCGGTAGAGCTTGAGCAGGTTGTGGGTGCCCATCAGCAGCTTCCACTCGCTTGCCGCGGCGGCCTTCCCGCGGCGCATGAACCGTCTGGCTCCTCGGGCGTCCTTGATCTGACCGAACACCGGCTCGATGATGTGCTGCCGCTTCCGGTAGACCGCTCGGCCGGCCTTGTTGGAGACCTTCCGGTCCATCTTGTCCACCAGGGTCGCAGCCGCGGGCAGCGGGCCACGGCGACCGTTCCTCGGCTGGGGGTTGCGACGTTGGTTGCGGGTCGCGATGAGACAGTCGGGGCCCTGGTCGGTGAGGGCGGCGAGGTTGTCCTCACTGCAGTACCCGGCATCAGCAACCAGCTGCCCGGGCCTGTCGTCGATGCCGGCGTCGGTCAGCGACCGGTTCGTGGCCGCGATCATCGGATGCAGCTGCGCGTGGTCGTTGTGCTCGTCGGCGACCTCGGCGGCCACCACGATCTGGTCCTCAGTCGCGACCGCCTGGGCGTTGTAGCCCTGCACGTAGCCGTCCTTGGTCTTCATGATCCGACTCTCCGGGTCCGAGGTGTTCGCCTTCGCCTCGCCCGCCGGCACAGGAGGCTTGGGCTTGCGGCCACGCAGCTTCTTGCCGCTGGCCTGCTCTCTCGCGGCCCGCTCGGCCAGATGCTGTTCATGATCGGCCTGCGCCTCGGCCGCGGCGGCGTCCAGCTGTGCCTTGGCGGCGGTGAACCGCTCCCGGCGGGCCTTCGCGCCGCGCAGCTGGGCGGGCGGCTCGTCGCCTCTCGATCCGGTCCCGTATCGGGCGTCCTCGGCTGCATCGACCTCGGCGGCCTTCGGCGGCCTCGGCGGCCTCGGCGGCCTCGGCCAGCATCGCCGCGACCTGCTCATCGATGTGGTCCTTGCTGCGGTTGGCGGCCAGCGCTGCCGGGCAGCCCATCTTGGTGCCGTCCACCGCGACCAGTCCGACCTTGACCATCCCGGCCTGGCCGCACAGCCGCAGCGACTCACCGAACACCGACGCGAGCGCCTGCTCGTTACGGGCCCGGAACCGGGCGATCGTGGTGTGGTCCGGTGCCTGGTTGGCCGCGACCACCCGGAAGCCACATCAACCCGACAAGCCCGCTCGATCGCACGAGAAGAACGGACCCCGATGCAGTAGGCGTACAGCGTCAGCGCGACCATCATCTTCGGATCGTGCGCTGCGCGTCCCCACCGATCGGCCCGGTAGCCGGCGTGGAACGCGGACAGGTCCATCTGCTCCACCGCATCGAGCACGAACCAGGCCAGATGGTCCTCATCGAGCCACTCCGTCAACCACGGCGGCATCAAGAACACCTGATCGCGCTCGACAGTCAAGAAGTTGTAACCCACGCCGCCTCCAGAACCCTTAACTCACAAGGAATTCTCCCCAGACACGACCAGAAGGCCCCGAAGACGCGCCGAGGGTTTGTGCAACACGCTCTAGGCACGTGCAGTATGGAACGAATTACGCGAATCCTGAGACGCCACCCATGTCGGTGTAGAACGCTTAAGACCGGGCTGGAAGAGGGAGCCCACCGGCAGGGGCACCGGATCGATGGCACGTTCGCCCTTCCGCGCCGGTGGCCGAGTAGACACAGGACTACGCATGGGACGCAGAACCGTTCTTCTGATCGTGGCGGCGCTCATCGCCGCCCTCGGCACCAGCTTGGTGTTCCTGTACGTGCGCGGCGCAGATAACCGCGCCGCAGCGGCGCAGGCACCGGTGCAGGTCCTCAAGGCCGTGGCGCAGATCAACCCGGGTGAGACGCTGGCGTCCGCCCAGGCCGCCGGCAAAATCCAGCTCGGCACCGTGCCTCGCGAGGACGCGCTCCCGGGCGCGGTGAACTCCACTGCGGGGATGGACAACCAGGTCGCGCTGTCGACCATCTTCCCCAAGGAGCAGATCATCACCGGGAAGTTCGGGTCAGCGGGTGATCAGGAAGTCCTCACCATCCCCGACGGCGACATCGCGATCTCGGTCAACCTCTCCGACACCGGGCGCGTTGCGGGCTTCGTCTCCCCCGGCGCGCAGGTGGCGATCTTCTTGAACGGCGCCGCCGGGGCCCAGGCGCAGGACGCTACCCGGGTGCTGCTGCCGAAGGTCAAGGTGATCGCCGTCGGAGCGACCACGGTGATCTCCAGGACGACGACGGACTCGCAGGGTGGGCAGACCACCGAGCAGCTCCCCAAGACGCTGTTCACGCTCGCCGTGAACCAGAACGAGGCGGAGAAGATCATGTACGCCGTGAACCACGGGGAGCTCTCCTTCGGTCTCCTCAACGACAAGTCGAAGGTCAAGCCCGGCCCCGGCGTCACCTCCACGAACCTCTTCCGGTGATCTAGATGCCGATCATCGTCGAAAGCAGCAGCTCCAACGCCGACCTCTTCACCTCGGTGACGGGCACCCAGTCCCACGTCGTGCGCAGCCTGGAGGAGCTGAAGCAGACGCTCGGCCAGTCTCCGGACGAGTACGCCGTCGTTCTGGGACCCACCGTCGACCTCGAGGCGGCGGCCGCGCTCGCCGACACGCTGAGGGTCACGCGCCCAGCGGTCAGCGTGATCCTGATCCGCCGACGCGTCGATACCAGCGTGCTCGCCGAGGCCCTTCGGTCGGGCATGCGCGAGGTGGTGGAGGAACGGGACCTCTCCGGACTCGGCGCCGCGACGACCCGGGCACGCCAGGTCTGGCAGGCCCTTCAGGGCAGCGGCACGCACGCGATCGAGGGGCCGAAGGGCAAGCTCGTCACCGTGTTCTCACCCAAAGGCGGCGTCGGCAAGACCACGCTTGCGGTGAACCTGGCCCTTGCCCTTGCGGAGAAGGGAGCGAAGAGCGTCTGCCTCGTGGACCTCGACCTGTCCTTCGGCGACGTGGCGATCACCCTGCAGCTCTTCCCCGCGCGCACCATCGCGGACGCCGTACATCTCGAGAGCGGACTCGAGTTCTCGGTTCTCGAGCCGATCCTCACCCCCTACCGGGACGGGCTCTCGGCTCTGGTCGCGCCGGTCCAGCCCGACGCGAAGGACACCATTCCGCCGTCGCTGGTCGGCAAGCTGCTCAGCATCCTGAAGGGGAAGTTCGACTTCGTCGTCGTGGATACTGCACCGGCGTTCGACGAGTATGTCCTGCAGGCCTTCGACGAGACCGACGAGCTGCTGCTGGTCACGACCCTCGACATCCCCACGCTGAAGAACGTCAAGGTGGCCGTCGAGACGCTCGACCTGCTCAACTTCCCCAAGCCCAAGCGCCGGCTGGTTCTCAACCGTGCCGACGACAAGGTGGGGCTCACCGCCGACAAGGTGGAGAGCACGCTGGGCATGAGCATCGCCAGCTCCATCCCCACCTCGTCGCAGGTGGCGCACGCAACCAACGCAGGCGAGCCGATCATCATCGCGCAGCCGAAGCACTGCGGTCAGCAACGCCATCAGCTCGCTCGCCAGGACCTTCGCTGTCGTCTCGGCTGAGGCACCAGAAGCGGTCCCGGCTCGCGGTGCCCGGGCCGCCGCCCCGAAACGATCCCTTCTCCGTCGAAACGGCAGGTAAACGATGAGCAGTCTCGCCGATCGGCTCGCGGCGGCATCGCGGGACCGGGTCAGCTCCAGCGGTCCTTCTTCGGACGCCGTCGGGAGGAAGGTCGAGCGCCGGGGCCCCACGACGAACACCCAGCAGGACGAGGACGACTTCGGGGAACTGAAGTCGCAGGTCCACCACCGCCTCCTCCAGCAGCTCGGACCGAAGCTGTACGACGCGGAGCTCACGCAGAGCGAGCTCGAGCACATGGTGCGCGGCGCACTGCAGGACGCCATGCAGGACGAGGAGGTCCTGATCACGGCGGCCGACCGCACTCGCCTCGCGCAGGAGATCTCCGACGACATCCTCGGCTACGGTCCCATCGAGCCGTTCCTCCGCGACCCTGACCTCACCGAGGTCATGGTCAACGGGCCGAACAGCATCTGGATCGAGCGCGGTGGCAAGCTCCAGAAGGTTGACGGGCACTTCACCGACGAGCCGCACCTGCGCCGGACGATCGACAAGATCGTGTCCCGCATCGGCCGACGGGTCGACGAGTCCAGCCCGATGGTGGACGCCCGGCTCCCCGACGGCAGCCGCGTCAACGCCGTGATCCCCCCGCTGGCCGTCGACGGCTCGCTGCTCACCATCCGCAAGTTCGCCGCCGACCCCTACACCTCCGACGACCTGGTCGCCTTCGGCACCTACTCGCAGCGGACCGCGGACTTCCTGTCCGCCTGTGTCCGTGGTCGCCTGAACATCATCGTGTCCGGGTCGACCGGCGCCGGCAAGACGACGACCCTCAACGTGCTCTCCTCGTTCATCCCGAGCGACGAGCGGATCATCACGATCGAGGACGCGGCCGAGCTGCAGCTGCACCAGGACCACGTGCTTCGCCTGGAGTCCCGCCCGGCCAACATCGAGGGCAAGGGCGAAGTCGACATCCGCGATCTGGTGAAGAACTCGCTGCGCATGCGACCCGACCGCATCGTCGTCGGCGAGGTCCGTGACTCCGCCGCCCTCGACATGCTCCAGGCCATGAACACCGGTCACGACGGGTCCATCTGCACCATCCACTCCAACGGTCCCCGGGACACCCTGGCGCGCATCGAGACCATGGTGCTGATGGCTGGCATGGATCTGCCCATCCGGGCGATCCGGGAGCAGGTCGCGTCGGCCGTGGACGTGATCGTGCACCAGAGCCGGCTCCGTGACGGCTCCCGCCGGATCACCCACGTGACCGAGGTCGAGCGCATGGAGGGTGACGTGATCACCCTCCAGGACGTGTTCCTCTACGACCACTCCATGGGCTTCGACGAGAACGGTCGCAGCCTCGGACGGCTGCGCGCCACCGGACTGCGACCGAAGTTCGTCGAGAAACTGGCCTACAACAACGTCCACATCGACCCGATGGTCTTCGCGATGGACGGGATGTGACCATGAGGTGGTCCCCGATCATCCGCCGCTGGGCCATCACGGCTGTAGCCGCGACGGCACTGGCCGGAGCGACGGCCGGCCCCGCGTTCGCCGCCGAGGGCAGCATCGACCACGTCGAGAACCAGGCCGGGACAGTACAAGTTCTCTACTCTCTCCCCAACGCACCCGGGGCGCCTGACCTGAAGTCGCTGAAGGTCTCGGTCGACGGCACCCCTCTGGATGCCACCGCCACGCTCGCCTCGTCGGCTGAGGGTCAGAAGGTGCGTCGCACGACCATCCTGACGATGGACGTCAGCAGGAGCATGGCGAAGAGTGCCCGCTTCACGGAGGCGAAGCGGGCGGCGGACGTGTTCCTCGACTCGGCTCCGAAGGACGTCTACGTCGGGATCGTGACGTTCGCGAACTCGGTCCAGGTGGCGCAGCAGCCCACCCTCGACCGGGCTGCGTCGAAGCAGGTCATTGCCAATCTGGGCCTAGAGCTTCAGACCCATCTATACGACGGCGTGAAGCAGGCCGTGGCCACCAGCGGCACCGAGGGCCAGCGCAGCCTCCTGCTCCTGTCCGACGGCCGGGACACCACCAAGACCCCGCTCGGCGAGGTGACCAAGGCGGTCAAGAAGGCCGGAGTGAAGGTCGACGCCGTCGCGCTTGGCCAGTCGGCCGGCGACGAGGCGCTGCTCCAGCAGATCGCCGACTCGGGCAACGGCACGGTGGTCAGCACGGACCCGAAGGCGCTCAGCCAGGTGTTCGCCAGCGAGGCGGAGACGCTCGCCAAGCAGATCCTGGTCACCGCCCAGGTGCCGTCGAGCCTGTCGGGCAAGGAGGGCACCCTGTCGGTCTCCATCGACGCCGGCGGTGAGCCCTACGTGCAGACGGCTTTCGTCCGGCTCGGAAAGGCCGCCGCCGCGAAACCGGCAGGCGCCGCTCCGTCCACGAAGCTCGCGCCCGCTCCGCAAAGTGGTTTCCAGATCACCTCCCGGATGATGCTCGGCGGCCTTGCGGCCGCCGGTGTGGGACTGCTGCTGCTGCTGCTCGGTCTGTTCGGCGGCGTCGGCAAGAAGCCGGAGTCGATCGAGAGCAGGATCGCGGCCTACACGCGCAAGGGTCACAAGAAGGTCGCGGCCGGCCACTCCCCCACGCAGGGCGGGATGACTGCCCAGGCCGTCGGTTTCGCGGAGAAGGCACTCGAAGGCAACAAGGGGTTCGAGGCCAAGGTCGGCGACCGTCTCGAGGCCGCGGGCATGTCCCTGAAGCCCGCGGAATGGCTGCTGCTGCACGCTGGTGTCGCCGTCGGCGCCGCTGGCGTTGGTTTCCTGGTGTCCTCGGGCAGCATTCTGTTCACTCTGGTCGCTCTGCTTGCCGGCATCGTGGTTCCGTGGCTCTACCTGGGCCACAAGCGCTCGAGCCGCCTCAAGGCGTTCAACAGCCAGCTGGCGGAGACGCTGCAGCTGCTCGCTGGGAGTTTGCAGGCGGGACTCTCGCTGTCGCAGGGCATCGACACCGTAGTTCGGGAGGGTGCCGATCCCATTGCGGGCGAGTTTCGTCGCGTACTGGTCGAGACCCGCCTCGGCGTCCAGATAGAAGATGCTCTGGAGGCGGTTGGGGAGCGCATGGAGAGCGAGGACTTCAAGTGGACCGTGATGGCCGTCCGTATCCAGCGCGAGGTCGGCGGCAACCTCGCCGAACTGCTGCTGACGGTCGCGGCGACCCTGCGCGAGCGGGAGTACCTTCGCCGCCAGGTCAAGGCGCTGTCCGCGGAAGGGCGGTTCTCCGCCTACATTCTTCTGGCCCTGCCGCCCGGGGTCATGCTCTACATGAGCGTGGTGAACAGGCGAGTACCTGCACCCGCTGATCTCGACGCCGATCGGCTTCTTCATGATCGGCGTCATGGTCGTCCTCATGGTGCTGGGCTGGTTCACGATGAACAAGATGATCAAGGTGGAGGTGTGACCGCGTGACCACCGTGCTGCTTCTTACTGGAATCCTGGGCATCTTCCTCGGCATCTTCGTCTCGCTGGCTGCCGTCGGCGTCTTCACCAACGAGGCGCGCGGGGTGTCGAAGTCTCTTGCAGTCGTCGAGGCCTTCTCGGCCGCGCCGCAGGCGCTCAAGGAGGAGCTCGATCCCTCATTCAACGACCGGGTGCTCACGCCGCTGCTGAACAAGCTGAACGGGCTCGGCAAGCGGCTCACCCCCAAGGACTACGCCGACCGGATCAAGCGCAAACTCGACGTGGCCGGCAACCCCGCGGGCTGGACGGTGGACCGGATCATCTCGCTCAAGGTGCTCGGCATCGGCGTCGGTGTTGTCGTCGGCCTGCTGCTCGCGTTTCTCCTGAGCCTCAGCTGCTCCAAGGCCTGCTTGCCGTCATCGCGGCGGGCGTCGTGGGCTACTACGGGCCCAACCTGTGGCTCTACCAGAAGGGCTACGACCGCACCATGGCGATGCAGCGCGCGCTGCCAGACGCGCTCGACCTGCTCACCATCTCAGTGGAGGCCGGCCTCGGATTCGACGCGGCCCTGGCGCAGGTCGCGCGGAACACCACGGGCCCGCTCGCGGAAGAGCTCGCGCGAGTGCTGCAGGAGATGCAGATCGGACTCGGCCGCTCCCGCGCTCTGCGCGCGCTCGGCGAGCGTAGCACTCTGCCTGACATCCGCTCGTTCACGTCGGCCATGGTGCAGGCGGACGCCTTCGGCATCCCCATCGGTCAGGTGCTGCGGGTTCAGTCCCAGGAGATTCGAGTCAAGCGTCGCCAGCGGGCTGAGGAGCAGGCACAGAAGGTCCCAGTGAAGATCATGATCCCGCTGGTGCTCTTCATCCTGCCGTGTCTCTTCATCGCAGTCATCGGCCCCGCGGTCATCAGCATGATGGGCGTCTTCGGAAGCGGCGGGGCGCTGAATTGACGCAGCAGGACCAGGTGGCCCTCACCAGCAGGGTCTTCTGCCTGGCCGCCATCTTCGCGTTGTCGTTGATCGCCGGGGACCCCTCGGTGATCCAAGGCGTGGTCGCAGTCACCGCGGTCGCCGCAATGTCGACCTACATCTCGCTCATCCTCGCCTCGCCAAGCCTCTGGGCGATCACAGCCGAGACCCTGGTCGCGGGCCTCATCCTCGGCCTCACCTACCCGACGTCCGCCGTCCTGCTTCCCTACCTGGTCGCGCTCCCGCTGCTGGCCGGCCTCGCTCACCGGCTTCCAGGCGTCGCACTGACCATGGCGGCGCAGGTCGCATCGGTGATCGTTATCCCGCTCGCAGCCGCCGGATTCCAGGGCTTCAGCGACAGGGCGACCACCATCGCTCCATGGCTGATCACGAACCTCGGGGCGGGCCTCCTGGGCGTCTGGGCGCGAAGGCTCGGGCCGGCCAGCGCACCGTGGAAACAGGACACCAACTACGAAGCGGCCCGCCAGCTGCTGACCCAGCTCCGCACCGTCGCTCGCCGACTTTCGGCGGGGCTCGACTCCGAAGGCATGGCGGCCCAGCTCCTCGCCACGGTTCATGCGCAGCTCAATGACCGGTATGCCGCAGTCTTCGTCAACATGAAGGGGTCCGTGCTGGTGCCGCTCGCGTACGAGGGTCTCGGCGCGCAGCAGCTGCTCCTCCCCAACGACCCGCTGATCGAGCGGTGCTGGGCGGAGATGGAGCCTCAGCAGACTGTCGTTCCCTCAGGCAACAGCGACGCCCGCCATCGCACCGCGCTTCCGCTGAGGGTCGGGCAACCGAATGCTCGGCGTGGTGGTGGCGACATCCTCAGTCGCCGTTCCTCCGGAAGCGATCGCCGAACTGATGCCGGAGGTCGACGCCCACAGCCTGCGCCTGGACACCGCCATGGTGTTCGACGAAATCCGCACCATGGCCACGACCGACGAGCGCCAACGGCTGGCACGCGAGATCCACGACGGCATCGCGCAGGAGGTCGCGTCTCTCGGCTACCTCGTCGACAGCCTGGCTGCCGACTCGGGCAGCGAGGAAACCGCCACTGGTCTGCGGCAGCTGCGGAACGAGTTGTCGCGCGTGGTCGCGGACCTCCGGCTGTCGATCTTCGACCTCCGCAGCGATGTGTCGCCGACCTCCGGACTCGGGTCAGCGCTGTCGGACTACGTTCGGCAAGTGGGCGCCAAGTCGGAGCTGACCGTTCACCTGACTCTCGACGAGGCTCCGACCCGGCTCGCGCCGGCTGTGGAGAGCGAGCTCTTCCGCATCGCCCAAGAGGCGATCACCAACGCACGCAAGCATGCGTCTGCCAAGAACCTCTGGGTCGACTACTGGACGAACCCCCCTTGGCCGCCCTCACCGTCCGCGATGACGGCATGGGCCTCGGTAGCGGACAGGGAGGACTCCTACGGCCTGTCCATCATGCGTGAGCGAGCCGGGCGCATCGATGCAACCCTCGACATCTACGACGGCGCGAGCGTGGCTCCCGAGGCAGGGACCGTCGTGGAGGTTAGAGTGACGCCCAAGAGTGTGCTCGCGAACGAAGGTCGGTGAGTCATGGTGGACCAGGCCCGCGTGCTGCTGATCGACGACCACGACCTGATCCGCCAAGGCCTCGCGCACGCCTTCGAGCGCCAGACCGACTTCGAGGTGGCCGGGCAAGCCGCTTCCGTCACCGAAGGTCTGCAGCGGTTCGAGGAACTGTCGCCTGACGTGGTCATCACCGACGTCCGGCTGCCGGACGGCACCGGCTTCGACCTGGTCCGCAAGCTGCGCCAGGACGGGCACGACACCGGCATCGTCGTCCTCACCATGTACGCCGGCGACGAGCAGCTGTTCGCCGCGCTGGAGGCGGGCGCCTCTGCCTTCGTCGCGAAGGACGCCCCCGCCGATGAGGTGGTCGCCGCCGCTCGTCACGCACTGGTCGCGCCGCGCTCCTTCACCGCTGCTGACCTTGCCGACGCGATGCGTAGGAGGATGTCCCCCCAGGGCCCACAACTCACGCAGCGCGAGTCCGAGGTGCTGAGCCTCCTGGCGCAAGGCTTCAGCGTGTCGGCCATTGCTCGTGCGATCTTCGTCAGCGACTCGACGGCCAAGACGCACATCTCGAAGATCTACGAGAAGCTGGGGGCGTCCAACCGGGCCGACGCCATCATGAAGGCCGTGCGCTCGGGCTTGCTGGCTGAGGACCTCCAGAACTGAATCTTCCGACCGATGTGGCTTGATAGTCATTTCGGGTGATTTGGCAATCGCCCCATCGGGACCGTCTTTGCGACCATTCGCCCGATGTGGCGGAGCCGGTCCCACAGACATTCTTGAAACCGTCGGACTCACCTGCGAGTCGCGTCAAGGACTCATCTCTTTGGGAGACATCATGTCGGAAGCAGTGAACTACCTGCGTATTCAGCTCGCCGCCAAGGCTGGAAGGCGCGGACCGAGCGGGGCGCCTCGGCCGTGGAGTACGGCCTGCTGGTCGCGCTCATCGCGATCGTCATCATCGTCGCGGTCATCACGCTCGGCACCAACCTCAACAGCATCTTCGACAACACCACTGCCAGCCTGAACAAGGCCAAGAGCTGAGCGACTTCACCGTCGGCAACTGCGTGGGCCGCTGCGGACATCGCAGGCCCCACGGCCGCGTTCCGGAAGGGAGTCGACGTGCCAACTCGCTCGCAGCGGGGTGCAACGGCGGCCGAGTACGCGATCATGGTTTCGCTGATCGCGATCGTTGTCCTCGTGTCGATGGCCTGTTCGGTAGGATCGGCGGCCTCTACGACCGCAGTTGCGAGTCGGTCGCTGCCATAAACTCGACTTCGTGCTAGTCGGTCACGTCAGCATGTTCGGAGCGCCGCGCCTGCCGTCCCAGGTCCACGAGGCATGGCTCTTGGGTCTCGACCGGCGGCGATGCGCACGCCGTCTACCAAAGCCATTCGGCCGCCATGTGAACCGTTCGGCACTACGCCTGGGGCTCCGCCGGACAGTACTTCCGGAGCGCCCCCGGATTTTCCGATGACGACCGGCAGCCCGCACGCCTGCGCCTCCAGGAACACGATCCCCCAAGCCTCCGCCTCCAAGCCCAACAACCGCGTCCGGCACGGCATCGCGAAGACATCCCCGGCGTCGGTGTAGGCAGGCACTTCCTCCCACGGCACGCTGCCGGTGAAGATCACCGACTTCCGCGAGCTTGCGCCGGCGAACCATCCGCTCGACGCGCGCACGGTCGGGCCCGTCCCCCACCAGCAGCAGCCTCGCGTCCGGGAAACTCGCGCAAGCACCCTGCGGCCAGGCCCGCACGAGCGTGTCCTGCCCCTTCCGCCGTACGAAGCGCGCCGTGCACACCACTACCGGCGCGTCAGCCGGGATGCCCAGCCGCCGGCGCACCTCCGCTCCCCCACAGCCGGGGTAGAAGCGCTCCGGGTCCACGCCGGGCGAGAGTCGCTGCATCCGCGCCGCTGCCGCGGGTGAGAGGGCCGACGCGATGCGCGCTCGGCACCACTCGCTCACGTAGGTCATCACGTCGACCGAGTCACCGATCCGCCGCAGCAGCCGCCGCGTGACCGGCACGCGAGCCCACCACACCTCGTGGCCGTGGGTCAGCGCCACGATCCGCCGGGCACCGGCACGCCGTAGGCGAGGCGCCAGCAGACCCAGTGGAGCGCTCGCTCCGAAGACCACCCGGTCGCAACCGTGCCGCCGCATCACCGCGACGACCCGGCGCGCGACTGCCGGAGTCGGCAGCAGCACCGACGTTGGGTCGCGGTAGACCGGAAACGGCAGCCGGGCGTCGTAGTCCCGGTCCCCCGGCATCGACGCGGTGTAGACGACGACCTCCGCGGGGTCCATCCGCTCGCACAGCGCCAGCACGAACGACTCGATCCCTCCGCGCCTGGTCGGGAAGTCGTTCGTCACGACCAGTACCCGGCTCATCGTTCAGCTGCCTTCATCGACGCCGGCAGGCCCGCACGCTGCAGCGCGGTCGGGTGAGTGCCGAACCAGAACTGGCTCAGCGCAGGTGGTGTGGGGTCGGTGAGCGACCGCAGGGCCAGCTCACGCTGCATGCGGATGAAGGCGCCATCCGCATGAGTGGTCTGGATGGAGGTCCGGTCGGCGCGGGCCTCGATGGCCCGTGAGATGGAGTTCTGCACCGGGCTGGACAGGAAGGTGCCCAGCGACGCCAGGGCCAGCACCAGTGCCACCACGGCCGGATCCGAGGGGCCGCGTGTCGAGGAGACGCGGCGGAGCGGCTCCGCGTCGAGCAGCAGGCTGAGCACCGCCACCGCGAAGACGCTGCCGACGGCCCCCAGTCCCGTGCCGATCAGCACGTCCCGGTGCTTGGCGTGCCCCAGCTCGTGCGCGATCACCACGCGTGCCTCAGCGGGGCTCAGGTCCTTGAGCAGGTTGTCGTAGACGACCACCCTCCGGGTGCCGCCGAAGCCCGACACGTAGGCGTTGACCGCGGTGGTACGGCGCGAAGCGTCGGCCACCAGCACGTCGCTGATGTGCACGCCCTCCTTATCGGCCAGCCGGAACACCGACTGCTTGAACGGACCTGGCTTCATGGGTGTGAACTGGTTGAACACCGGCTCCACCAGCACCGGGTAGAGGTAGGACCCGGCGAGGGCGAGCACGAGCGCCAGGCCGCCCGCCCAGGCGAACCAGAACCTCGGGGTGCGCCGCGCCAGCGCCACCATCGGGAGCAGCAGGAGCACCGCGACGACGCAGGAGACTGCGAAACCCTTCGCCTGGTCCGTGGCCCACCCCTCCCAGTGCTGGTGCGTCAGCCCCACCCGCAGATTCTCCTGGTGGAGCAGCCAGGCGAAGGGGAGGGAGACCAGCTCGCCGACGAGCAGCAGCACGACTGCTCCGAGCGGAACCCGGACGAACCACGGCAGTCGGCCTCCGACTTGGCGCAGCAACCGTGCGCCGAGCGGGGTGAGTCCGAGGAGCAGCGCCACCACGAGGCCGAGAAAGTAGCCCGTCCACCCGTAGAGTCGACTGAGCGCCGCATGGTGCTCCATCCGGGCGATCTCGGCCGGCGCGAACAGCCGGTGCACGGGCACCGGCGTCACCCGGCCTCCGGGCACCCATTGCCACGGGACGAGCCACCAAGCGAGAGCCAGGAAGACAACGGCTGCGCCGACCGCGGTTCCGAAGGCCGCCCGGCGCGCGAGTCGGGGCGTCGGCTCCTCGGTGCTCACAGCCCCAAGCCTCCCACGCTCATCCCGCGAGCCGGCGCAGGTACTCTCGCCACCGCGCGGTGAAGGCCGCCTCGCTCGTGCCCAGCACGTCGTGGAACGCCCGGTCGGTGGACGCTTCGCGCGCGGACTGCCGGTAGAAGTCGATCAGGCGTTGCTCGCCGTACCTCTCCCCGATCAGCCGGCAGGCGAGCCAGGCCGACTCGTACGACGCACCCAGCGCGGTGTTCGCCGAGTCGAACTCGGTCTTGCCCGGCAGGTGCGCGGGCGGACCGTCCTTGCGGACCGCTGCCAGGATCTGGCTCGCGGTGACGGTGACCGGCAGGTCCACGTGGTCCAGCGCGACGTAGTCGGCGAACCCCTCCAGCAGCCACGTGGGCATGGAGACCGTGGCCGCGCCCGTGGCGACGTGCGTGGCCTCGTGGCTCATCACGATCTGCGAGCCGTGCGGACCCAGCGGGTCGAACACCCGAGGATTGACGAAGACATGGGTCGCGGCACGGCGGCGCAGGCTGCCGTCGCTGGTCGTGGTGACCGCCGCGATCGTGTCGTAGGTGTGGTTGTCGGCGCCCAGCGTGTGGTCCAGCTCTTGCTGGCTCGCGGGCACCTCGACGACGAGCCGGCCGCTCCAGTCGCGAAGCACCTTGTCCACGTCCCCGACGGCGTGGCCGGCCAGCCGGGAGAAGCGGGGCAGGTCCGAGCGGTTCGTCGCCATCACGAGCCAGCGGTCACCACGGTTCACGTGGAGCCGGTCGAGCAGCCACAGCGGAGCGGCATCGCCGTAGTCGCCCTTCGCAGAGACGAATGCGGCGCCACGCGCTGTCCGCGCAAGGGTGAGCGTCGTCTCGAGACGGCTGATGCTGGCGTCGAAAGTGGGGAGGCGCCAACTCAGCTGGACGTCGGCAACCCAGCCGCGCCCGTGCAGCCGGTGGGCCTGCGCCGCCGGGAGGGCGCCGGCGTCCTCGTCGACGTACCGAAGGGCCAGGTCCTGCAGACCCAACGCCCGGACGTTGTGGTAGAGAGTCGCCAGCTCCCTTCTGGCCGTTGGCACACCGGGCGCCGCCAGCGCCAGCACCTGGGCGCGGGAGCCGTGCTGGAGAAGCGGGACGAGCCGGCTGAACAACTGGGAGGCGGCACTCTCACGAGACACCACCGCGGGTGTCGGTCGGTTGCGCGTGCCGGACGGCAGCTCCGCCTGCTGGGGACGGTTGCCGACGTAGACGCCGACGAGAGCGGCCACCAGGCACAGCAGAAGACCGGCCGCCCACCAGCGGGAGCGGCCGGCCGTGCGCCGTGGGTCAGCGGCTGATGTGGACCGCACCGGCCAACGGCATGCTGTTCACCGGCGAGATCTCGACGCCCGCGCTCGGGTTGGCCGCGTGCACGATCTGGCCGTTGCCGATGTAGATGCCGACATGGTGCACCGGGCTGTAGTAGAACACCAGGTCACCGGGGCGCAGGTTCGACGCCGAGACCGGCGTGCCGTATCCCATCTGGCCGCTCGCAGAGTGCGGGAGGCTCACACCGGCCTGGGCCCAGGCCATCATGGTCAGACCGGAGCAGTCGTAGGCGTTCGGACCCGTGGCGGCCCAGACGTAGGCGTCACCGACCTGGGCCATGGCGTAGTTGACCGCGGCAGCGGCGTTGCCGGACGCGGCGACGTTCTGGACGGGAGGCGCGGTGCGCTCGGCGCTCCGGCTTGCCGCGGCGGCCCGGTCCTGCAGTCGGCCCAGCAGCGCCTTGGCCGCGGCGGCCTTCTTGTCGATCTCCGCCTTGTCGGCGGCCAGCTGCTCCTTGGTCTTCTTGATCTGCGCGAGCTCACGCTCGGCGGCCTGCTGACGCATCTGCAGCTGCTTGGCCTGCAGGGCGAAGTCGGCCATCATCTGCGCCTGCTGGTCGTTGTACTGCGAGACCGAGGACAGCTGGTCGAGGAACTTGGTGGGGTTCTGCGAGAGCAGCACCTGGGCGGTCGAGGACAGCGCCTGGCCCTGGTACTGGGCCACCACGGCCGAGGCGACCTGCTGACGGACGAGCTCGACCTTCTGCTGCTGCCGGTCCAGGTCACCGCGGAGCGCCTGCAACCGCACCTTGGCCTTCTTGAGGTCCGCTCGCGACTGGTTGTAGTGCTCCGCGGCGACCTCGGCCTGCTGGTAGAGAGAGTCCACCTGCGACTTCACGGTGGCGATGTCGCGCTTTGCGTAGCTGGGGGCGGCGCCCAGGGTCGAAGTGGCTGCAGCGGCGATGCAGAGGGTCGCCAGAACACCGGCGATGCGCTTCCGGCCGTCGATCACGAGCGGACGCTCTCCTTTGTCTTCACGCCTACCGGGTTAGCTGTCGGGTTCGGGCGGCAAAGAAGCCCTACCCGCGCTCACGGCCAGGTCATCGACCGCTGTGCGCGCGATTCACCCCAAGGAAAGTGGTTCCCCGGCTCCGAGCTCCGCTCCCCCGGCGTCACTCAGACTCAGCGCGGCGCCCGCGTCGACCCGGTCTGGCCAACTCGTACGGGCACCTGAGCAAGAAGGGTAAAGGGAAGGTTGTCGGGGAGCAAACGCTTCGCCGTTGTTGCTGTGCGTGTTCCCGAACACGTCGGTTCGTCCCACAGCTGCTGCCGTCCCATCAGTCACAAGGACCTCATCAGCCTCGGTCGTCTCAGGCCGACGCGACGTCCGGTCCAGACACCGGCGCCACCATGCGAAGCGGTGGCACCAACCCCGAGCCGGCGAGCACCTCGAGGGCGCGCTGCTCGTCGTTGTCGAACCCTCGCTCGGGAGGAGCCCCGAGCAGGGCGGTGACCACGCAGTCGTCGCAGGCGGGGCCGCGGGCCACGCAGGTGTCGCAGTCGATGCGGATGCTCATGGTTCGTCCTTCCGGCAGAGGTGCCACGTGACCGGAACGATGACAGGAGGCGCCGACAGTTTCGGGTGGTGCCGTCACCGTCGCCTCAACGAGCGGAGAGCAGCCGCACCAGCGCGAGCGCCTCCACGGCTCGGAACCCGGAGCCGCGCACGTCGCGCTGGATCTCTCGGTCGCTGCTCACCACGACGACGGGACGACCACGCGGTTCGGCGTCGACGAGGTCGCGGATCAGGTCGTCGGCGATGACGCCGGGCGGGCTGAACATCACCCGCACACCTCGTGGCGCGGTCACCGGAGGGCGCTCCTGAAGATCCGCGGCGTCGAACACGACGGTCGTCTCGGCGCCTACCCGGGCCACGAGCGACGCGACACCGCTCACCAGGCGGTCCCGCTGGCCCGTCAGCGTCAGCTCGGGCCAGGCCGTCTTGGTGACGTTGTAACCGTCCACGACAAGCCGTGCACGCGGCAGGGCGAGAAGCTGCTCGAGCAGCACGGGATCGTCCGTGGCGAGAGAGCCGTGCCCTGCAGAGGCGCGAGCACCGTGTCCGGCTTCGTGGCCCTCGACCTGGTCCGCGGGACTTCCCTCGACCGCGGGCAGCGCAAGTTCACGCCTGAGCCCTTGCGACGCCTCCGCCAGCGTGTCCAGCAGCAGGCGCGCTCGCACGGTGGCGGCGTCCTTCGACGCACGCTCGCCGCTCCTCAGGCCGGCGACCTGACGCTCGAGCTCATCGACGCGGGCCCGCAGTCGTCGTCGCTCCGCGTCCGCCGTGCTGGCCGCAGCGGCCGCGGCACCGGACACCTCGGCGAGCTGCCCCTCTGCCTCCAGCCGAGCCGCCTCTGTCGCCTTCGCCTGGGAGCGCGCGTCCCCGAGCTTGCGTCTCAGATCGGCGTTCTCAGCCTTGAGCGACGCGACCTGGCTCCGGCTCTTCTCCCGTACGGCGTGCAGCTCCTCGGTCACCGAGGCGAGCTGCTGTCGGACCCGGTCAACCTGGTCCTTCGACTGTCGTGCATGTTCAGCCGCTCGCTCGGTCTCTTGCAACTCGGAGACGAGGGCAACCTGGTCCTCCCAGGCGGGAGAACGCAGCAGGTAGGCCACCGCCGCGACCTCGGCGGGATCGACCGCCGCCGGTGTCTTGCCCGCTTCGAGTGCCGTGGCCAGGTCAGCGGCTGCGCTCCTTGCCTGTGCTGCGACCGCTGCGCGGAACGTGTCATCTGCTTCGAGGGCAGCCGCGATCTGGCTGCCGGCCAGGCGGACCCTGCGCGAAGGAGCGAAGGTGGCGACGCGCTTCAGCGTGCCGGGCAGTTGCGCGGCCGGGACGTATGCCAGCGCGTCAGCGGCAAGCGCGATCACCCGCTCGCGCACCGGCGTGGGGAGAACAGTGGTCAACTCGCGTCCCGGCTCGTGGAGCCGTGCCGCGCAACCGAGTTCACGTCTTCTCCCAATCCTTGGTCAGCCTTCGAGGGACGACGCTACCGGCGCCACGGGCGCCACCGTGCGTGCGGCCCTTACCCTGCGCGCGACCAGCATCGCACCGAGGACCCACAGCAGCAGCCATGCACCGACGATGAGCGGATAGTGACGCAGCGCGAGCCACAGACTGTTGTCGCGCCACACGTCGTCCGTGGTCACGTAGAAGCCCTCTGTGATCGCCCCCAAGGCGATCGCTCCCGCCTGGAGGCCGACGATCGGCGCGAGCAGTCGTCGTACGGGCTCGGTGGCATCACGCGCAGCCAGCACGCAGACCGGGACCAGGCACGTGGCGAGCTCCAGTGCGAGCCGGTAGCCGTAGAAGCCGTCGCCGCCGATGAAGTTGTCGAGGCGGAGCTGAAAGAAGCTGTAGGCCACTCCTCCTACCACCAGCCACCGCGTCCAGTCGGGAGCGTGCCGCCAGGAGCGCACCACGGCAGGGACGAGCAGCAGAAGGACAGGCGACCAGACCAGGAACCCACGATCCGGGGCGACGAGGAAGCCAAGGTAGTTGAGCAGCTGCGCATGGGCCCCGCCCGTCGTACCCGACATGCTGTCGCCCTCGAACCCGTTGACGGCCGCCGAGACCCGGCCCCCGTAGGCGCCGCCGATCGAGTACACCCCGAAGAACCACCGGTTCCAGAGCAGCAAAGCGCCCAGCGCCGCGACGGTCGGGACCGCCATCCCCAGCGCCGGCTTCCATGTACGACGAGACCAGGCGAGCCCGAGACCGAGGATCGCGGCGATCACCGCGACGTGTGGTCGACCCAGCATCCCGACACCGAGGAAGAGACCGGCGAGCCACCACCGGCTGCGGCTGACTGCGTACGCGGCGCCGGCGATACCCACCTGGGTCACGGGATGGGTCCAGAGCATGTTCGCGGAGACGCTCCACGTCGGCGTTGCGACCGCGAAAGCGACGGCGCCGACCAACGCAACGACGTCAGGGACCTTCCGGCGGAGTGCGAGGAACATCAGGAGCACGGCCGCTGCCGTGCAGGCCGGGGCTGCGATGCTGCCTGGTACGAGAGAGAAAGCGCCCTTCGCAGCGTTGTGGTCGAGGACGGCGTAGAACGGGATCCCGAGGATGATCGGACCGGCCATCCGCATGCCCACGATGTGGCCGTTGGGCGCCTCCCCGATGAACTTGTTCTCCTCGAAGCTGGGCGTCATGACGTCGTCCAGCCAGGGGTTGCCCGCGGAGGCGATGCGCCAGGACTCCACGGTCGCCGCGTGAGCGTCGATGTGGCTGTAGGAGCGAGCAGCGGTCAGCGCGTAGAGGGAGAACGTGCACAGGAAAAGAACCGTGGGAACAACCCAGGCTCGCTTCCACCACACGAGGGTATGCGGCGGAGCGGGCAGAGTAGCAACGAGATCGCTCACCCGATCGACTCTAAAGAAGCATCTGTCGCACTCGTGCAGTTATGGCGAATCCCGTCACAACTGTCCCACTACCGCGTGGTGAGCCGGTTCTGTCGGCGATGGGCTCTAGCGTCATCGGCATGAGCATCACGGCAGGCCCTCGGGAGGCCTCCACACCACCCTCCTGGGAGCCCCAGCAGAGCTTCGACGAGCTCGGCCGCCCCCTTCGCGACATCACGTTCTGCGTCGTCGACCTCGAGACCACCGGGGGCTCGGCCGCCGGCGGCTCGATGATCACCGAGATCGGCGCGGTCAAGGTGCGCGGCGGGGAGGTGCTCGGCGAGTTCCAGACGCTGGTCAACCCCGCGCAGGCCATCCCGCCCTTCATCGCCGTCCTGACCGGGATCACCGACGGCATGGTGGCCACGGCGCCGCGGATCGAGCACGTCCTCCCCCAGTTCCTGGAGTTCGCCCGGGGGTCGGTGCTGGTCGCCCACAACGCGCCGTTCGACGTCGGCTTTCTCAAGCACTTCGCCAACCAGCAGGACCGGGCCTGGCCGCCGTTCGAGGTGCTCGACACCGCCAAGCTGGCCCGCCGCGTGGTCACCCGCGACGAGACGCCCAACTGCAAGCTCAGCTCGCTGGCGGTCCTGTTCGGTGCCACCACTACGCCCAACCACCGCGCGCTCTCGGACGCCCGCGCGACCGTCGACGTGCTGCACGGGCTCATCGCCCGCCTGGGCAGCCTGGGCGTGCACACGCTGGAGGAGCTGCAGACGTTCTCCTCCCGCGTCACCTCGGCCCAGCGCCGCAAGCGTCACCTCGCCGAGCACCTGCCGCACGCCCCAGGGGTCTATCTCTTCCGCGACGACTCCGACCGGGTGCTGTACGTCGGGACCTCCAAGGACCTGCGCACCCGGGTCCGCACCTACTTCACCGCCTCGGAGACCCGCTCGCGGATGGGCGAGATGGTCGGGCTGGCCACCTCCGTCACCGGCATCGAGTGCGCCACCCCGCTGGAGGCGGAGATCCGGGAGCTGCGCCTGATCGCCGAGCACAAGCCGAAGTACAACCGCCGCTCCCGGTTCCCCGAGCGTGTCCACTGGATCAAGCTCACCGTCGAGCCGTGGCCGCGACTGTCGCTCGTGCGGAAGGTCCTCGACGACGGAGCCGACTACCTCGGCCCGTTCTCCTCCAAGCCCACGGCGGAGCGGTCGCTCGCTGCGCTGCACGAGGCGTTCCCAGTGCGGCAGTGCTCCCAACGGCTGCCCAAGGTGCCCTCGCTCAGCGCCTGCGCGCTCGCCGAGATGGGGCGGTGTCTCTCCCCCTGCGACGGCTCGGTCACCTCCGAGGACTACGACGCGGTGGTGCAGAGCTTGCGCGCCTCCCTCCTCCACCGTCCCGACCCTGTGGTGGCCTCGCTGTCGGACCGGATGGCAGCGCTGGCCGCCGACGAGCGGTTCGAGGACGCGACGTCCTGGCGCGATCGGCTCGCGGCGTTCCTGCGGGGCGCGGCGCGGACCCAGCGGCTGCGCGCGCTCACTCGGTGTCCCGAGGTGGCTGCGGCCCGCAAGGAGGACGGCCGGTGGGCGGTCCACGTGGTCAGGCACGGCCGCCTGGCCGCCGCCGGGATCATTCCTCCCGGTGCGCACGCGGGCCAGTACGTCGAGAGCCTCCGCGCCAGTGCCGAGACGGTCCGCCCGGGCGCTGGGCCCACCCCCGCCGCGAGCGCCGAGGAGACCGAGAAGATCCTGCGCTGGCTGGAGTCGGACGGGATCAGACTGGTGCACGTCGAGGGCGAGTGGAGCTGCCCGGTCGGCGGCGCGACCAAGCATCTGCGGGTCCACGACGCCGTGGCGCGGTCCCGGGAGTCCCTCGTGCCCTTCGACGACCAGCGGTGGGTCGGCACGGTCCACCAGCCGGTCCGCTAACGTGCTGCCATGATCACGGCCATCGTCTTCGTGAAGGCAGACGTCGCGCGGATCCCGGAGGTGGCCGAGCAGATCGCGGCCATCGACGGCGTCAGCGAGGTCTACTCGGTCACCGGGCAGATCGACCTCATCGCGCTGGTGCGCGTGCGCAACCATGACGACGTCGCCAACGTGGTCGCCGACCGCCTCAACAAGGTCTCGGGCGTGCAGTCCACCGAGACGCACATCGCCTTCCGCGCCTACTCCCAGCACGACCTGGAGTCGGCGTTCTCCCTCGGCCTCGACTAGGCAGACGACTCAGCCGGCGGCGCGGCTGCTGGCGTGGATCCAGCGATCCAGCACGTCGTGGGCGGCACCGGTGTCGATCGACTGCTCCGCACGCGCGATCCCCGCAGTGAGCCGGTCGGCGACGCTGCCCGGCTCGTCGGCGTGCACGGCCAGGGCCGCGCCGGCGTTGAGCACCACGGCGTTGCGCACCGGTCCTGGCTCACCGGCCACCAGTCGGCGGACGACCTCGGCGTTGTGGGCAGCGTCGCCACCGCGCAGGTCCTCGCTGGTGCCGCCGCCGAGACCGAACTCGTGCGGGTCGAGCGTGAACTGCTCCACCTCGCCGTCCGAGACGCCCCACACCTCCGAGGTCGTGGTGGTGGTGAGCTCGTCGAGACCATCGTTGCCGCGGAACACCCACGCGTCCACGCCGCGGCGCGCGAACACGCCCGCCATCAGCGGCGCCATCCGCGCGTCGGCGCACCCGATCGCCTGTGCCTCCGGCTTCGCGGGATGTGCCAGGGGGCCGAGGAAGTTGAAGGTCGTGCCCACGCCGAGCTGACTGCGCGCGCTCGCGGCGTGGCGCAGCGCCGGGTGGAAGGCCGCGGCGAAGCAGAACGTGATGCCGGCCTCCTCGGCCACCCGCGCCACCGCCGGCGCCGGCAGGTCCAGCCTGATGCCCAGGACCTCGAGCACGTCGGCCGATCCGGCCTTCGACGAGGCCGACCGGTTGCCGTGCTTGACCACCGGAGCGCCGGCTCCGGCGGCCACGATCGCGGCCATCGTCGAGATGTTCACCGACATGGAACGGTCACCGCCGGTGCCCACGATGTCGAGGGCTCGCCCGGTCACCACCAGCGGCGTCGCGTGCTGGTACATCGCCTCGACGAGCCCCTCGAGCTCGTCGATCGTCTCGCCCTTGGCGCGCAAGGCCACCGCGAAGCCCGCGATCTGCACCGGCGTGGCCTCGCCCGCCAGGATCTCGTCCATCGCCCACACCGTCTGCTCCGAGGACAGGTCGGAGCCGGCGATGAGGGCGGTCAGGACCTCGGGCCAGGAGTGGGCGGTGCTCACGAGGACTCCTTCGGCTCGAGCGGACCGGCCGCACCCACGGTCGGGCTCAGCCGGCCGCGTCGACGCGGGGCTTCAGCAACCGGATGACGGCGTCCGCCAGCTGCATCGGGTCGATCGGGTGCGACACCGCCGCCTCCGCGCGCGACCAGGTCGCCAGCCAGGCATCCTGCTGCCGACCGGTGAGCACCAGGATGGGCGGGCACTGGTAGATCTCGTCCTTGAGCTGCTTGGCGATGCCCATGCCACCGGCCGGGGCGGCCTCGCCGTCCAGGATCGCCAGGTCGATCTCCCCGGTGTCCATCTGCTGGATGACGACCGGCTCGGTCGCCACCTCGACGTACTCCACCGCCGGCAGGTCCGGGTGCGGGCGCTTGCCGAGCGCCTGGATCACCTGGTTGCGGGTGTGGGCGTCGTCGCTGTAGACGAGCACCTTCAACGGCTCTGCGGTCTGAGGAGCATCGGTCACGCCGGTGATGCTATCGCGCGGCCTCGGACCCGAACCGCCCGGACCGCCTCCGGCCAACGTCGGCCAACGTCGGCCAACGTCCGGGCGTGACCGAGCGCCCGGCTCGAGAGTCACAGCGCGTCCGCGCCGCCGAGACGACGCTGGAGCGCCGGGTTTTCCCGCGTTGTGAAGAAGATGACCTCTCGAAACGTGGGGGGTCGGGGTGCCACCCGCGACGGTTATCGACATAATGACGCCGTGGCCTCAACAGCATCTGCGATTCCTGCTTCCCGTTTGCACGGGCACCATGACCGGCCGAGCATGGTCAGCGTCGGAACCATCGTCTGGCTCTCGAGCGAGTTGATGTTCTTCGCCGCCCTGTTCGCGAGCTACTTCACGATCCGGGCGGTCTCCCCGCAACTGTGGGCCCAGGAGACCGAGAAGCTCAACGTCCCGTTCGCCTCGGTCAACACCACCATCCTGGTGCTGTCGTCGCTGGCCTGCCAGCTCGGCGTGTTCGCCGCCGAGCGCGGGCAGGTGGGCCGCACGGGCAGCGTCCTCAACGTCCGCGGCTGGGGCCTGCGCGAGTGGTTCGTGCTCACCTACCTGATGGGCGCGGTGTTCGTTGCCGGCCAGGCGACCGAGTACGTCTCGATGTTCCACGACAACGTGACGATCGCGTCCTCGGCGTACGGCTCCGTCTTCTTCCTGACCACCGGCTTCCACGGGATCCACGTCACCGGCGGGCTGTTCGCCTTCCTCCTCGTGCTCGGGCGGACCTTCATCGCGAAGAAGTTCACGCACGAGCAGGCCGTCAGTGCCATCGTCGTGTCCTACTACTGGCACTTCGTCGACGTGGTGTGGATCGGCCTGTTCGCCACCATCTACCTGATCCAGTAGCCCATCCGCAGCCGTTCGAACCACGAACTTCGAGTAGACCGATCCGAGGAAACTTCGTGCGACTCCTGACCGCTCGACTCTCAGCCAAGCGCCGCAGCCCGTTCGCGGGCGTGGTGGTGGTGCTGCTGGGTCTCCTGCTCACCGGCGGCGCGTACGCCGTGCTCTCCCCCGCCAGCGCCGACACGAGCACCGCAGACCAGGCCACCGTGGCCAAGGGTCGCCAGCTCTTCCTCGTCGGCTGCGCCTCCTGCCACGGCAAGAACGGCGAGGGCGTGGTCACCGACCGCGGCACCCAGTACGGCCCCTCGCTGCACGGCGTCGGCGCCGCGGCCGTCGACTTCCAGGTCGGCACCGGCCGCATGCCGCTGGCCCGCCCGGGTGCCCAGGCAGAGCGCAAGCCGGTGCTCTACACCCCGCAGGAGATCAGCGCCCTGGCGGCGTACGTGGCCTCCCTCGGCCCCGGCCCCGCGGTGCCGACCAAGGGCCAGTACGACCCGAGCACGATCCCCGCCGACCAGAAGAACGACTCCGTCGTGCGTGGCGGCCAGTTCTTCCTCACCAACTGCACGGCCTGTCACAACTTCGCCGGCGCCGGCGGCGCGCTGCCGCAGGGCAAGTTCGCCCCGAACCTGCGCTCGGTGTCCAACAAGCACATCTACGAGGCCCTGATCACCGGTCCGCAGCAGATGCCGGTCTTCTCCGACGGTGTGCTCAAGCCGAGCGAGAAGCGCGACATCATCGCCTACATCGACAGCATCCGGACCGACCCCAAGTACGGCGGTTCGACGCTGGGCGCCCTCGGCCCGGTCTCCGAGGGCCTGTGGGCCTGGATCGCCGGCATCGGCGCCGCCGTCGGCTTCGCCGTTTGGATCGCCTCGAACTCCACGCGCGCTAAGAAGGGAAACAAGGCGTGACCGAGCACACCGAGCTCACAGCCGCCAAGCCGGCGGAGGCGGACCCGATCCCCGACCCGGGCCTGCACGAGCACACGCCGCGTCCCACCGACGTCGACGACCGCGCCGCCAAGCGTGCCGAGCGCCAGGTGGCCACGATGTTCGGCCTGTCGAGCGTCTTCGCCATCCTGTTCGTGGTCGCCTACTTCGTCTTCGACATCGGCGACAACCCGACCGTGATCTGGGGCTTCGGCGCCTCCAACGTGGCGCTGGGCGTGACGCTGGGCCTGGCCCTGCTCCTGATCGGTCTCGGCGCCATCCAGTGGGCCCGCAAGCTGATGAGCGACGTCGAGATCGTCGAGCCGCGGCACGCCGTCGCCTCCGGCGAGGAGGACCGCGCCGACGCGCTCGCCGCCCTCGAGCTCGGCGTCAGCGACTCGGTGATCGGCCGCCGGCCACTGATCCGCAACTCGCTGCTGGGCGCGCTGGCCACCCTCGGCCTCCCGGCGATCATCGCCCTGCGCGACCTGGGCCCGCTTCCCGGGGACAAGCTCGAGTACACCGTGTGGCGGAAGGGCATGCGGGTCGTCAACGACGTGGCCGGCACGCCCCTCCGTCCTGAGGAGCTGGAGATCGGCCAGCTGGTCAACGCCGAGCCCTCGGTCTTCTTCCAGACCAACCAGGACGGCGAGCCCAAGTACGAAGGGGTCGCGCTCCAGCAGGCCAAGGCCAAGGCGGCGGTCATCCTCGTGAAGATGAAGCCGGAGGACATCACCCCCGCCAAGGGACGCGAGAACTGGGGCGTCGGCGGCATCCTCTGCTTCTCCAAGATCTGCACCCACGTGGGCTGCCCGATCTCGCTGTGGGAGCAGCAGACGCACCACCTGCTGTGCCCCTGCCACCAGTCCACCTTCGACCTCGGGGACAACGGCAAGGTCATCTTCGGCCCCGCCGCTCGGTCGCTGCCTCAGCTGCCGCTCATGGTCGACTCCGAGGGCTACCTGGTCGCCCAGAGCGACTTCACCGAACCGGTCGGCCCGAGCTTCTGGGAACGTGGGTGACAACGATGAGTACCGCTACCAACGGCACCACCGCCGCCAAGGTCAAGAAGTCGAACCCGCTGGGTGGCCTGGTCACCTGGGCCGATGACCGCACCGGCTTGGCGGCGATGACCAAGAAGCAGATCCGCAAGGTCTTCCCGGACCACTGGTCGTTCATGCTGGGCGAGATCGCGTTGTGGAGCTTCGTGATCCTGCTCCTGACCGGCACCTTCCTGACGCTGTGGTTCCACCCCGGCATGGCGGAGGTGACTTATCACGGGTCCTACGACAAGCTGCGCGGCATCCAGATGTCGGAGGCGTACGCCTCTACCCTGAACATCTCCTTCGACGTGCGCGGCGGCCTGCTGCTCCGGCAGATGCACCACTGGTCGGCCAACCTCTTCATCGCCGCCATGTTCGTGCACATGATGCGCATCTTCTTCACCGGCGCGTTCCGCAAGCCCCGCGAGATCAACTGGATGATCGGCGGGCTGCTGCTGATGATGGGCATCCTCGAGGGCTTCGCGGGCTACTCGCTGCCCGACGACCTGCTCTCCGGCACGGGCCTGCGGATCGCGGACGGCCTGATGAAGTCGATCCCGGTGGTCGGCAGCTACATCTCGTTCTTCGCCTTCGGCGGCGAGTTCCCCGGCGACGCCATCGTGTCCCGCCTCTACGCGGTGCACATCCTGCTCATCCCGGGCCTGCTGCTCGCCCTCATCGGTGCGCACATGATGCTGCTGGTCTACCAGAAGCACACCCAGTGGCCCGGCCCCGGCAAGACCAACGACAACGTCGTCGGCTACCCGATGCTCCCGGTCTACGCCGCCAAGGCGGGCGGTTTCTTCTTCATCATCTTCGGCCTCACCGCGCTCATGGGTGGCCTGATGACGATCAACCCGATCTGGATGTACGGCCCCTACGACCCGTCCAAGGTCACGGCCGGCTCACAGCCGGACTGGTACATGGGTATCGCTGAGGGCCTGTTGCGCTCGATGCCGGGCTGGGAGAGCCACATCGGCGGCTTCACGATCAGCTGGAACGTCTTCCTGCCGGGGGCGGTGGCACCGGGCATCATCTTCGGCGTCGTGCTGCTCTACCCGTTCATCGAGGCCTGGATCACCGGCGACAAGCGCGAGCACCACCTGCTCCAGCGGCCGCGCAACGCTCCGGTACGCACCGCCTTCATGGTCGCGATGATGACCCTGTACGGCGTCCTCTGGGCCGAGGGCGGCAACGACATCATCGCCAAGACGTTCAGCCTCAACCTGAACTACATCACCTACACCGCGCGAGCCCTGATCTTCATCGGTCCGGTGATCGCCTTCATCATCACCCGCCGCTGGTGCATCTCCCTGCAGCGGGCGGACCAGGCGCGGTTGCTCCACGGCTACGAGACCGGTGTGATCATGCGCTCCCCCGAGGGCGCGTACGCCGAGAAGCACCTCCCGGTCTCGATGGACGAGGCCTACGAGCTCACGGCCCGCGAGCGCGACCAGATCCTCCCGCCGCCCTCCACGGAGGACGAGCACGGAGTCGCCAACCGCAAGGTCCGGATGATGAGGCTGCGCTCGAAGCTGTCGCACTTCTACTTCGCGGACAACCAGCAGAAGCCAACGGTCGAGGAGCTCCGCGAGGCGCAGGAGCACGCGGCTCACGAGCTGGCGGTCCACGAGGACGGCCACCAGCACGTCGCCGGCGACTACACCGGCGACTACGAGCTCGACGGTCGGCCTGCCGACGGCCACCAGTACGACGGCCGGCACACCACCACCGACGAGCAGCTGCGGCGCCCACCCACGGAGGGCGAGGAGATCCGCAAGCACTGACCTCGTTGTCGCGAGAGGGCCTCGTCACCGCGTGTGACGGGGCCCTTTCGCATGTGGAGGGCACGGCGGTCGGCTGCGCGGCCAGCGGCACACGCGCGGCCCGGAGACCGAGCGGCGTGGGCAGCCGATGTCGCGGGTAGCCGGCCAGAGTCCGGACCCGGCCCACCGGCTCACCCTCACCGGCTCACCCTTACCGGCTCACCGGGAGACGGGACGCTCCGGAAGGACGGCGGCCAGCGGCTCCGAGCCGGCATCCGGTTGGGAGGCCACGGAGGAGATCCGTCCGGTGGCACTGCGCCAGGTCATGACCGCAGCACCGATGAGAAGCGCCACGAGCACGACGTTGCGAACGGTGAGCACGGTCAAGGACGCGGTCGACCAGGCGTCCTGCCGGAGCAAGGGCCGGTACAAAGAGGGGTACAGCACGTTGGTGAGCAGCGCGGCCACCCCGAGCCCGGCCGTCCAGCGCGCCAGGGCGCGTCTGGTGGCTCCGGCGACGGCGAGTCCGGCAGCCGCTGCGGGTATCAGCCACAGCAGATACTGCGGGCTCAGAACCCGGCCCAGCACGATGAAGCCGCTGATGCTCGCCAGCGTCAGCCACACCAGGGTGTCGGGACCGACCGGCGACGGCCGTCGCAGCACCAGCCACCAGGTCAGCACCAAGGCGAGCGCGAGACAGGCGGTCAGGACGGTGGTGGCGGTCAGCATCGTGTCCGCGACGGGTCCACTCACCTCCCAGGAGCGGGAGGGCGCGAACCACACCCGCGACGCTCCGGCGTGCAGGGCGTGCAAGACCATCGCGGGTGTCGCGGCGACGGACTCGATCTGCAGGCCCCGGTCACCCTGGTAGGTCAGCGGCGAGAGCAGGCGTTCCCAGCCCGACAGGGCCACGGTGAACCCGGCCGCCGTTGCGCCGATCGCGGCCACGAGGGCAAGCAGCCGCCCGCGAGCGCGTGAGGCCGCCAGCACCGGGGCGACCAGGAGCACGGGCCACAGCTTGACACACGTCGCGACTGCGACCGCGACCGCGGCCGTACGAGGGCTCCGCCGGTGCACCAGCAGGGCGACGGCCACCAGGACCCCAGGCACCAGGTCGAACCTGAGGTAGGTGAGAGCGCCCAGAGCAGGGACCAGGAGCAGCCAGGCCACCGATGCCGACCTGCCCTGCGAATCCTGGCGGAGCAGCAGACGCATCATGGACGCGTCGGCGCCGAGCGCGAGGAGCAGGAACACGAGGACGTACACCCCGGCACCGCCCGAAGAACCCCCCGAGAGCAGCCAGGGGACCGCCACCACGCCCACAGCCGGAAGCGGATACTCGACCAGCGTGTTTCTCAGTCCGCCGTCGCCCAGGGCCGCCAGGCTCTGGTGGTAGTAGTTGACGTCACTGACCACATCAGCGGCGTACGTGAAGAGCATCGCCAAGACCGCCATGCGCGTCACGACCCACACCAAGGCCGCCGTTCTGCCCTTCATCGGGGCACTCCCCCTCGTACCGTCGGGTCGCGTGTGACGACGATAATGCGTGGTGTGCCCGTGATGTGGGGAAAGGGCCGTCTCGGGACCTGAGGCCGGGCCCTCGTCAGTTCAGCGCGGAGCCCTGCTTGTACTTCGCGAACGACTCGTTCCAGTCCCCGAACCCGTTGGTGAGGGTCATCGGACGGTTGCTGCCGTTCACCTCTACGACGTCGCCGCGCTTGGTCAGGTTGTAGAGCCAGGCAGCGTCCGACGTGCTCATGCCCACGCAACCGTGGCTGACGTTGGCACCGCCCTGGGAGCCCACCGACCACGGGGCCGCGTGCAGGAACTCCCCGGAGTAGGTCACCCGCATGGCGTACTCGACGTCGGCGAGGTTGTAGTAGTCCGGGCTGCTCTTGCTCACCCCGGTGGTGGCCGCATCCATGCGCACGTGACGGAACTTCTCGATGATCACCTTGATCCCCGAGCGCGTCGAGAACCCGTCCTTGCCGCCCGTGATCGGGACCGTGCGCAGCAGCGTGCCGTTGCGGTAGACCTTCATCTCATGGGTGGCGAGATTGACCTTGTCGATCATCGCGTCACCGACGTGGAAGCTCGCGCTGTTGTTGAGCTGCCCGTAGATGCCGTTGCCGGCGGGGACGCTGTTGACGTCGGCCTTGACGGTCACGTCGGTGCCGGGCTTCCAGAAGTGCACCGGACGCCAGTGCACCTCGTGGTCGCTGATCCAGTGCCATGCACCCTTCTGGTTCGAGCTGTTGGTGACGTGCAGGTGCTTCTCGATCGAGGCCTTGTCGGTCACGGCCACGTCGAACTTCACGATGACCGGCATGCCCACGCCCACGGTCTCACCCTGGAGCGGTGCGATGGCCGGGTAGGTCTGCTGGTCCAGCGTCAACGGGTCGGTGCGGAAGGAGCTGTGCTTGCTCGTGGTGAGCCCGTGCCCGTCCACCGCCACGGCCTTCACCTGGTAGCGGAGGCCCGGCTCGAGCCGGTCGGTCGCGGTCCACGTGGTCTTGTCATCGGAGAACCGGCCGGCGAGCTGCTTGTGGTCCTTGCCGTAGGTGACGGACACCTTCTTGAAGGTGCCCTGGTTCGCGTCCAGAGTCACGACCTTGTCCACGTGGACGGTCTTCTGCCCGTCAGGCAGGTTGGTCCTGACCCGGGCCAACGGCGTGGGCGAGGGCGTCGGGGACGGCGACTCGACCGCGGACGAGTGGCTCCCACCCGCCTCGGGCGTGCCCGAGGGCCCGTTCGAGGTCGACGAGCAGCCGGCAGCAGCGGTGGCAAGGACGAGCAGACCAGCCATCGTGGCGGTACGCCGGCGCAGCGGCGTCTCGGGACGAACGGACATGGGTTCCCCTCATAGGCACAGATGATGCATTACCAGCCTAACAACGCCCCGGGCAACCGGCCGTCTCCGGACGACGTGCGCACTGTCACGTTCCCATTAAGGACTCCGGAACGGGCAGTCGGTCCGTCGCGCCGCCCGGACGGCGCGAGGCGCCGGCCCTGTGACGGACCGGGGCCTCGCGAGGAAGGAAACCGTGCATCGACCTCAGTGGGCGTGCTCACCCACGTAGTACTCGTAGATCCACCCGCACAGCGCCAGGATCCCCAGGCCCGCGCCGATGAGCGCCAGCCACCAGGACTGCATGGCGAGCCCGAAGACGATCAGCGCCAACGTGGCGCCGGCCCACAGCGGCCACCACGAGTGCGGCGGGAAGAAGCCCAGCTCCCCCGCCCCGTCGGCGATCTCGGCGTCGTTGCGGTCCTCCGGCCGCGGCTCCATGCGCGAGGCGTGGAAGCCGAGGTAGAAGGCCACCAGGAGAGCGAGCAGGAACACCATGGTGAGCGCCGACGTGCCCGTCGGGTCGTAGGTGATGAACCAGTAGGCGGGCGCGACCAGCAGGAAGAACACCGCGCAGATCGCGAAGATCCAGGCCTCGGCCTTCATCAGACGTCTCCACCCTTCTGCTCGTTGAGGTGCTGGCTGCGACCGGACACATCAGGCGCATCCGCGGACTGCTTCTCCTCCAGGCCCCCGTTGTGGGCCATCTCCATGGCCGCGACCTCCGGGTGGTGCAGGTCGAACGCCGGCGACTCCGAGCGGATCCGCGGGATCGACAGGAAGTTGTGCCGGGGCGGCGGGCTCGTGGTGGCCCACTCCAGGGACCGGCCCCAGCCCCACGGGTCGTCGATGTCGACCATCGGGGTGCGGGTCGACTTGTAGACGTTGTAGAAGAACGGGATGTTCGAGGCCGCCAGCAGGAAGGCACCGACGGTCGACACCTGGTTCAGCGTGGTGAAGCCGTCGAGGGCGGAGTAGTCGGCGTAGCGGCGCGGCATGCCCATCACACCCAGCCAGTGCTGCACCAGGAACGTGGTGTGGAACCCGATGAACAGCAGCCAGAAGTGCACCTTGCCGAGCCGCTCGTCGAGCATCCGTCCGGTGAACTTCGGCCACCAGAAGTAGAAGCCGGCGAACATCGCGAACACGACGGTGCCGAACACCACGTAGTGGAAGTGCGCCACCACGAAGTAGGAGTCGGTCACGTGGAAGTCCAGCGGCGGGCTGGCCAGGATCACGCCGGTCAGACCACCGAACAGGAAGGTGGTCAGGAAGCCGAGGCTCCAGAGCAACGGGGTGTCGAAGCTGATCGACCCGCCCCACATGGTGCCGATCCAGTTGAAGAACTTCACGCCCGTGGGCACCGCGATCAGCAGGGTCATGCCGGAGAAGAACGGCAGGTCCACCGCACCGGTCGGGAACATGTGGTGCGCCCACACCGCCACCGACAGCACCGCGATGCTGATGGTGGCGGCCACCAGGCCGACGTACCCGAAGACCGGCTTGCGGGAGAAGACCGGCAGGATCTCGGTGACGATGCCGAAGAACGGCAGCGCGATGATGTAGACCTCCGGGTGCCCGAAGAACCAGAACAGGTGCTGCCAGAGGATCGGGCCGCCGTTGGCGGCGTCGAAGACGTGGGCGCCGAGAGACCGGTCGGCCCACAGTGACAGCAGCGCGCCACCGAGGATCGGGAAGGCGATGAGCACCAGCAGGCTGGTGACCAGCGTGTTCCACACGAAGATCGGCAGCCGGAACATGGTCATGCCAGGGGCACGCATGCTGATGATCGTGGTGATGAAGTTGACCGCACCGAGGATCGTGCCCAGACCGGCCATCCAGAGGCCGAGGATCCACAGGTCACCACCGACGCCGGGGCTGTGCGCGGCGTTCGACAGCGGCGCGTAGGCGAACCAGCCGAAGTCGGCGGCGCCACCGCGGGTCAGGAAGCCCGAGGCCGCGATCAGGCCGCCGAACAGGAACAGCCAGTAGCTGAACATGTTCAGGCGCGGGAAGGCCACGTCCGGAGAACCGATCTGGATCGGCATGATCACGTTCGCGAACCCGAAGAACAGCGGCGTCGCGAACAGCAGCAGCATGATCGTGCCGTGCATCGTGAACAGCTGGTTGTAGGTCTCGTCGTTCACGATCTGCTGGCCCGGGAACGCAAGCTCGGAGCGCATCAGCAGCGCCATGATGCCGCCGATGAGGAACCAGCCGAACGAGGTCCCGAGGTAGAGCTTGCCGATGACCTTGTGGTCGGTGGTGGTGAGGACCGAGACGATCTTCTGACCGAGCGTCCTGTCCTTGGCCGCCTGGAAGCGTGCGGCCTCAGCTGTCGCGCTCACTGTCCGGCTCCATTCTTTGTGGTGCGCTGCTGGTTTCCTTGGACGCGCTCCTCGAGACCGACCTCGGTGTCGGCGTTGGAGCCGCCCTTGGCCAGCCCGGTGTTGCCCTGGCCCTGAAGCCTCTGGAGGTACGAGGCGTAGTCGGCGGGTTTGACGATCTTGACGTTGAAGAGCATGCGCGAGTGGTAGGTGCCGCACAGCTCGGCACAACGTCCCTTGTAGCTACCGACTCGGGTCGGTGTGAACGAGAAGTGGTTCTCCCGGCCCGGGATGACGTCCATCTTCATCAGGAACGACGGCACCCAGAACGAGTGGATCACGTCCGGGGACGTGAGGTTCACCCGCACGGTCTGGTTGACCGGGAGGACCAGCGTGGGCCGGTAGGCCGGCGTGCCGGCGTCGTAGACCGTGGTCTGCCCGTCCAGAGCGTCGTCCTTGACGTAGTTGAACGTCCACGACCACTGCTGCCCCACCACGTCGATGGTGTGCTGCGGCTTCTTGACCGACGCCAGCACCGCGTTCTGGGTCTGCACGGTGAAGAAGAAGAAGACGATCACCATCACGATCGGGGCGACGGTGTAGAGAATCTCGATCGGCAGGTTGTAACGCACCTGGACCGGCACCTCGTCGTCGCTGCGGCGGCGGAACTTCACGGCGGCGTAGCCGATCAGGCCCCAGACCAGGATGCCGACGAGGATTGCGGCCAGCCACGCGCCTTGCCACAGGTGGTAGGTGTGCGGCGCGCGGTCGGTCGCCGACACCGGCATCGCGATCCGGGACACGTTGTACTGCTCAGCGTTACACCCGCTGAGGGCAAGCGTGCTGACGGCGAGCACGGTGAACAGGCCGAACCTGCGCGCGCGCTTGGGGAGCTGCAGACCCACGAACGAGCCTCTCTCTCAAAACGACGGTCGGGAGAACGTTACTACTGAGGCAACCGCGAATACTCCCCAGGGCGCCGGTAGTTTCAGGTTGTGACATTCACGACCGGCTCGGCCGCAGCGTCTTACCTGGACGCCGCGTCCACGGAGCCGCTCCACCCGGCGGCCCGGGAGACGCTGCTGGCCTGCCTGGACCAGGGCTGGGCCGACCCGCTGCGCCTCCACCGGCCGGGCCGCAGCGCGCGCCTGCTGCTCGACAACGCCCGGGAGGTGGTCGCCACGCTGCTCGGCGCCCGACCCGACGAGACCACCTTCACCTCGTCGGGCACCGCCGCGGTCCATCTCGGCGTCCTGGGCCTGCTCCGCGGCCGGTCCCGGGTGTCGCGGCGGCTGGTCCACTCCGCGGTCGAGCACTCCGCGGTGTTCGCCGCCGGCGAGTGGTGGGCGCGTCACTTCACGGGTACGACGGACCGGGTGCCGGTGCTGCCGACGGGCGCGGTGGACCCGGCCGCGCTGCGGGCCTCGCTGGCGCAGGCTCCCACCGGCGTGGTCGCCGTCCAGGCCGCGAACCCGGAGGTCGGCACCCTGCAGCCGCTCGAGGCGCTGGTGGCCGCGGCCGAAGACGTCCCCGTGTTCAGCGACGCGTGCGCCTCGGCCGGCCGCCTGGACCTGCCGGCCGGCTGGAGCGCGGTGGCCGCCTCCGCCCACAAGTGGGGCGGCCCGGCCGGCGTCGGGGTGCTCCTGGTCCGCAAGAACGCCCGGTGGCGGGCCCCCTTCCCCACCGACGACCGGACCGACCCCCGCGTGTCCGGCTTCGAGAATGTCCCGGCCGCCATGGCCGCTGCCGCCGCGCTGCAGGCGGTGGTGGCCGAGCGCGAGGAGGTCAACGCGCGCCAGTCCGCCCTGGTCGACCACGTCCGCCGCCGGGTGTCCGAGCTGGTCGAGGACGTCGACGTGGTCGGCGACCCGACCGACCGGCTGCCCCACGTGCTCACCTTCTCGCTGCTCTACGTCGACGGGGAGGCGCTGGTGACCGAGCTCGACCGGCTCGGCTTCGGCGTCGCGTCCGGCTCGGCCTGCACCGCCAGCACCCTGCGGCCCTCCCACGTCCTGGAGGCGATGGGCGCGCTGACCCACGGCAACGTGCGCGTCTCGCTGACCCGGGACACGACCCGCGCGGACGTGGAGCGGTTCCTCGCCGTGCTGCCCGGCGTCGTCGCCGACCTGCGCGGGCGGGCACACTGAGGCCCATGCAGAGCCCGGAGCCGTCCCTGGAGGCCGACGTGGAGCTCGACTGCCGCGGCCTGCGCTGCCCGCTGCCGGTGATCCGGCTGGCGCAGCGGGTCGGCGACCTCGCGGTCGGTCAGTCGGTCGCGGTGACCAGCGAGGACCCGGCCGCGCGGCCCGACATCGCAGCGTGGTGCCGGATGCGCGGGCAGGAGTACGTCGGTGAGGACACCGCCGCGGACGGGGTCGCCCGCTACGTCGTACGCCGGCTGCGCTGACCGGCGCGGACCTCAGGGGTGCGCGATGCGCACGTGCTGCGCGATCTCCTGGGCCGCCTCGTCGCCGTACGCGTCGGCGAACCGCTGGAGGAAGGCCCCGCGGTGCAGCGTGTACTCCTGGGTGCCGACCCGCTCCACGACGTACACCGCGAGCAGGCAGCCGAGCTGTGCCGCCCGCTCGTGGGAGAGCCCCCACTCGAGGGCGGCGAGGAAGCCCGCCCGGAAGGCGTCCCCGACACCGGTCGGCTCGACCTTCTCGATCTCCGGCACCGCCGGCACCACGATCGGCTGCTCGCCCTGGCGCTCGACACGGACCCCGGCCGCGCCGAGCGTGACGACCCAGGTGCCGACCCGCTGGAGGATCTCCCCCGCCGACCAGCCGGTCTTCTTCTCGATGAGGGCCGACTCGTACTCGTTGGAGAACAGGATCGCCGCACCGTCGACGAGGTCGCGGATCATGTCGCCGTCGCCGAACGCCAGCTGCTGGCTGGGGTCGGCGACGAACCGGTAGCCGCGGTCGCGGCACTCCTGGGTGTGCCGGAGCATCCCCTCGGGGTCGTTGGGCCCGATCAGCACGTACGACGCACCGCCGACGCGGTCCACGATCGGGGTCAGCTCGATCTCGCGCGCCTCGCTCATCGCGCCGGCGTAGAAGGAGGCGATCTGCGCCATCGTGGAGTCGTTGGTGCACACGAAGCGCGCGGTGTGCTTGTTGTCGGACACGTGGACCGACTCGCAGTCCACGTTGTGGCGCACCAGCCAGGAGCGGTAGTCGACGAAGTCCTCGCCGACGGCGCCCACGAGCACCGGTCGCAGCCCGAGGTTGCCCAGCCCGAAGGCGATGTTGGCCGCCACTCCCCCGCGCCGCACCTCGAGGTCCTCGACGAGGAAGGACAGCGCGATCTTGTCGAGCTGGTCCACCACGAGCGAGTCGGCGAACTTGCCCGGGAACGACATCAGGTGGTCAGTGGCGATGGAGCCGGTCACCAGGAGCGACAAGACGGGGTCCTCACGTGCGTGGTCGACGGACATTCGAAGACTACCCATCGGTACGCGTGGGAGTACCCGCCGGTAAGTCCTAGCGTGGAGGTATGACCTACCAGCGCCTTGCCTACGACGATGCCTCGTCGGCCGCCGAGATGTCCCTGGACTGCCACGCCGTCGAGGAGGCCCTCCACCTGCCCGAGCGCCGTTCGGCGGCTGAGCGGGCCGCGCGTGCGGCGGTGAAGCCCGCGCCGAGCATCCTGTTCGAGGACTACCCGCGCGAGATCAAGAAGCCGACCATCGAGGTCAGCGAGGCCGCGGCGCGGCTGGCCGCGGCGTTGGAACTGCACCTGGACTGAGGCCGGCACCCCGATCGGGCGCCCGCGACCCGCGGACGCCCCTTGGCATGCCCTGAGGGTCCGCAGACGACGAAAGGCCCCCGCCCGGAGGCGGGGGCCTTTCGCCCTTGGGAGTCAGACGCGACTCAGTGGAACGAGTCGCCGCAGGCGCAGGAACCGGTGGCGTTCGGGTTGTCGATCGTGAAGCCCTGCTTCTCGATGGTGTCCACGAAGTCGATGACGGCGCCGTTGAGGTACGGCGAGCTCATGCGGTCGACCACGACCGAGACGCCGTTGAAGTCGTTGACGATGTCGCCGTCGAGGTTCCGCTCGTCGAAGAACAGCTGGTAGCGGAGGCCGGAGCATCCGCCCGGCTGCACCGCGATCCGCAGCTGCAGGTCCTCGCGGCCTTCCTGCTCGAGGAGAGCCTTGACCTTGGCGGCGGCGTTGTCGGTGACGTTGATGCCGTCGGCGCGGACCTCGGTCTTGGTGGTGTCGACCTGCTCGGTCATAGGTGTGCTCCCCTTCTCGACTGCGGTGCTGCTCTCCTCAATGGTGACACACGGCGCGATATTCCCAAGGTCCGGTCCGCAGATCGCCGGAGAAACCGCCGACCGCCGTCCCTCAGCGAGACCAGGTGCGCGCCACCCGCTCGGCGAGGGCGGCGAGGCTACCGGCGGGGTCCGCGAAGCTGGCCTGCTCCCCCACCAGGTCCACCACGGAGTAGGCCGACTCCACGCCGAGGGCCCTGGTCTCGCGGGATCCGACCAGCACCCGTCCGGCCAGCGCGATGCACGGCTGCAGCGCCTCGGCGGCGACGGCCGCCACGCCGTAGGGAACCTTCCCGGAGCGGGAGGAGAAGTCGAAGGCGCCCTCACCGGTGACGACCAGGTCCGCCTTGCGGGCCTTCTGCGGCAGCCCCACCGCCGTGGCGACCAGCTCGATGCCGGGACGCCGCTCGGCGCCGAGCAGCAGCAGCGCGAACCCGAGCCCCCCGGCCGCGCCCGCGCCCTTGGCGAGGGCGACCTTCTTGTCGGTGGCCGCTGCCAGCCTCTCCAAGGTGGCGTCCACCGCGTGCTTCCGGTCCTCGGCGACCCCCTTCTGGGGGCCGTACACGTTCGTCGCGCCGATCAGCCCGAGCAGCGGGTTGTCGACGTCCGTGGCGGCCACGAGCTCGACGCCCTCCAGCAGCCGCCGGGCCGGCGCGAGGTCGACCGTCTCCAGGCCGGCCAGGCCCTCGGGCCCGTGGTCGAGGGCGGCTTCGGGGACCGCGGTCGCGCCGAGCGCGGCGAGCAGTCCCGCGCCCCCGTCGTTGGTCCCCGAACCGCCCAGGCCGACGACCACGCGCCGCGCCCCAGCTTCGACCGCCGCCCGGACCAGCTCGCCGACGCCTCGGCTGGTCGCGCGCTCGGGATCCCGCTCCGGCTCGGGCACGAGGTGCAGCCCGCAGGCCTGGGCGCTCTCGACGTACGCCACGCCGTCGTGCACGAGCAGCGTCGCGGGCGTGGAGTCACCTCGCAGGCCGGTGACCGTCACCGAGAGCAGGTCACCCCCGAGCGAGGCGTGCAGCACGTCGACGAACCCGGGTCCGCCGTCGGCCATGGGCACGAGCTCGAGCTCGTCGCGCGGGGCCCGGCGACGCCAGCCCTCGGCGATGGCGCGGGCCGCCTCGACCGCGGTCAGGGTGCCGGCGAACTTGTCGGGGGCGATGAGGACGCGCATGCCCTGAATACTGCCTTGCCGCCCGGCGACAGGGTCGGCCAAGGTGGGCCCGTGCGGGAGGACTTTCTGATCAGACCGATGCGTGAGGACGACGTCGCAGCGGCCGAGGAGATCACCCGCGAGGCGTTCTACGAGCTCGACGTGCGCCGCAGGCGCGCCGACGAAGCGCCGGCCGAGCCCAGATCCCCGGACCGCCGCGTCCAGTGGTGCGAGCGGGTCCGCGTCCTGGTCAGCACCGACCCCGCCGGCTGCTGGGTCGCGGAGCGGGGCGGACACGTCCTCGGTGTCGCGGTGTCGGTGCGCCGCGACCTGACCTGGATCCTGGTGACGTACGCCGTCCGCCCCGGCCACCAGGGACGGGGCATCGGCCGCCCGCTGCTCGACGCGGCGCTGACTCACTCGACCAGGTGCCTGCGCGGGATGATTTCCGCCTCCCACGACCCGCCGGCCGCCCGTCGCTACGCGCGTGCGGGGTTCGCCCTGCACCCGACGATGTTCCTCGCGGGGCCGGTGTCACGGTCCGTCCTGCCGGTCGTCGAGCACGTGCGCGACGGGTCCTCCGGCGACTTCGACCTCTGCGACTCCGTCGACCGTCGGGTCCGCGACGCCGGTCACGGCGTGGACCACGAGCTCATGCTGAGGCAGCACCGGCTGATCGTCACCGACCGGCCGTCCGGCTCCGGTTACGTGTACCTCGAGGAGGACGGCTCGCCGTACCTGCTGGCCGCGACCGGCCGGCGCACCGCGACCGCCCTGCTGTGGGAGGCGCTGGCGGCCACCGACCCGGCCGGCACCGCCCACATCACCCACGTGACCGCCGAGCAGCGCTGGGCCGTGGACGTGGGGCTCGAGGCGGGGATGGGGGTGGACACCGCCGGCTACCTGGCGCTGCGAGGGATGAAACCGCCCGCGCCGTACCTGCCCAGCGGCCACTTCCTCTGATCCACCGTCCCGTCGGGACCTCCGTCCCGTGAGACGCCAGGGGCCGCTGTGGGAGACTCGCACCGTGACCACGACCGACCTGCCGCTGCTCTTCCTCGGCACCGGCAGTGACCCGACTTCCGAGCGCGGCGTCGACTGCCCCGGCTCGCTGCCACCTGCCTCCGACCCGACTCTCGTGGCGCGGGCGAAGGCCGCCAAGGAGGCGCTCGGGGACCGCGTGTTCGTGCTGGGGCACCACTACCAGCGCGACGAGGTCATCGACTTCGCGGACGTCACCGGCGACTCCTTCAAGCTGGCCCGGGAAGCGGCCGCGCGCCCGGAGGCGGAGTACGTCGTGTTCTGCGGCGTGCACTTCATGGCCGAGTCCGCCGACATCTTGACCTCCGAACACCAGAAGGTGGTCCTTCCCGACCTCGCCGCCGGCTGCTCGATGGCCGACATGGCGCGGCTCGCGCAGGTCGAGGACGCCTGGGACGCGCTGACCGACGCGGGCATCGCGGACTCGGTGGTCCCGATCACCTACATGAACTCCTCCGCCGACATCAAGGCGTTCTGCGGCCGGCACGGTGGCGCGGTCTGCACGTCCTCCAACGCGCAGGTCGCGCTGGAGTGGGCCTTCGCCCAGCACGGGCCCGACACCAAGGTGATCTTCCTGCCCGACCAGCACCTCGGCCGCAACACCGCGGTGCTCGGGCTCGGCCTCGACCTGGACGAGTGCGTGGTGTGGAACCCGCTGCGGCCCGACGGCGGGTTGAGCGCGGACGAGCTGCGCGCGGCGAAGCTGATCCTGTGGCAGGGTCACTGCTCGGTGCACGGCCGGTTCTCGGCCGGCTGCATCGACGAGCTGCGCGCCGACGTCCCGGACATCAAGATCCTCGTCCACCCCGAGTGCACGCACGAGGTGGTCACCAAGGCCGACCTGGTCGGCTCGACCGAGTTCATCATCTCGACGATCGAGGCGGCACCGGCCGGCTCCTCGTGGGCCATCGGCACCGAGCTGAACCTGGTCCAGCGGCTCGCCAACGCGCACCCGGACAAGCACATCGTGTTCCTCGACAAGACCGTGTGCTACTGCTCGACGATGAACCGCATCGACCTGCCGCACTTCGTGTGGGCGATGGAGAACCTGGTCGCCGGCACGGTGGTCAACCAGATCACCGTCGACCCCGAGACCGAGAAGTGGGCCAAGGTCGCCCTCCAGCGGATGCTCGACCTGCCGGGCCGCACACCCGCTCGCGACTGACGTCGTTCGAACGGGTGTGCGATCGGCGGCCGGTGGGTACGTCGGTCGGATGACCGCACCGAACCCAGACACCCCGCGCAAGGATCCCGAGCAGTGGGCCTCCGGTGACGAGCCGGCCACCGCGCCCCGGCTGTCCTACCTGCAGACGCTCGCGCACGACACCGGCGAGCCCGTGCCCGAGGACCTCACCAAGGCGCAGGCCTCCGAGCTGATCGACCGGTTGCGTGACGCCTCGCCCCGCGTGGACGAGTGAGGCTCAGAGCCCCGGCGCTCCCCAGACCGGCATCCACCGGTTGAGCTGGGTCTCCACGGGTAGCTCGTTCTTGAGCAGGTCGCGCACCTGGAGCTCGAGCAGGTTGTCGCGCTGCTGCCCCTGCTGGGGGGCGAACGGGTAGAACGTGCCCTGCTTGTAGAGGTAGACCAGCGCGAGCCGGCGGCCGGTCCGGTCGGCGAAGACCACCAGCGAGCAGAGCAGCCCGGGCCCGAAGCCCTGCGCCTCCAGGCTGGTGTTGACCGCGTGCAGGTCGGTGACCAGCGTGGTCAGGTCGTCGGGCTCCTGCCGGGAGACCAGCCAGGTGAAGCCGAACTGGTCCGTGGTCCGCTCGACGTCGGGGCCCTTGTCGTCGGAGTCGAGCAGGCTCACCACGTCGGCCTGGGTCTGCGCGAACGCCGCACCCTCGGCCGCCCGGTAGCACACCGACCCCACACCGGTCGGCTCGAAGCCCGCGGCGGTCTGCAGCGTGATCGCCGCGCTGGGCAGCGAGAACAGGGTGTCGAGGTTGTTCTTCGGCGGACGGGTCCGCCCGCTGATCACGTCCCAGAGCCTCACAGGCCGGGCCCCGGGGCCGAGAAGCCGCCGTCCATCGGCTTGCCGAGCTCCGCGGCGACCTTGGCCAGCTGCTCCAGCCGCTGCTCGAGCGAGGGGTGCGTGGAGCTGAGTGTCTTGAGCGTCGCGCCGCTGATCGCGGGGGCGATGAAGAAGGCGTTCATGCTCTGGGCCGCCCGCAGGTCGCGGTTCGGGATGTGCGCGATCTCGCCGGTGATCTTGGTCAGCGCGCTCGCCAGCGCCGACGGCTTCTGGGTCAGGAACGCGCCGGAGCGGTCTGCCGACAGCTCCCGGTAGCGCGAGAGCAGCCGGGTGAGGAAGAAGCTGATCGCGTAGACGACCAGGCTGATCACCAGGGCGATGACCAGGCCCGCGGCGCCGAAGCCGTTGTTGTCGTTGTTGCTGCGGCGACCGCCGCCGAAGATCATGCCGTACTGCGCGCCACGGGTGGCCATCCCGGCGATGATGCCCGCCGATGAGGCGAGCGTCATCACCAGCACGTCCTTGTGCGCGACGTGCGAGAGCTCGTGGGCCAGCACGGCCTCGACCTCCTCGATCGAGAGCCGGTCGAGCAGCCCGGTCGTCACGCAGACGGCGGCGTGGTCGGCCGAGCGTCCGGTGGCGAAGGCGTTGGGCATGTCGGTGTAGGCGATCGCCACCCGCGGCTTGGGCATGTCGGCCAGCGCGCACAGCCGGTCGATCGTGCCGTGCAGCTCGGGGGCCTCCTGCGGGCTCACCTCGCGGGCGCGCATCGCCTTCAGCGCAAGGCTGTCGGAGTTGTACCACTGGTACCACGCGATGCCCAGGCCCATCAGGCCGATGATGGGGATCAGCTGGCCGTAGCCGTAGGCGCCGGCGGCGTACATCAGTCCCACGATCAGCGCGACGAACAGCCCGCCGAGCAGGAACATGACAAGGGTCATCCGGGCGGTCAGCCCGGTGTCCTTGATGAAACGGGTGTGTGCCATCAGCCCGGGATCAGGCCCTCGTCGGAGAGCAGCTCCCGCACCTCCTCCAAGGTCGCGTCCGCCGGCGGCAGGATCAGGTCGGAGTCCTCCAGGGAGTCGTCCGGCAGCGGCGTGCCCGCCGTACGCACGCCGTCGAGCAGGGCGGCCAGCGTGTTCGAGAAGGTGACCTTGTCGCCGCTCTCGACCGCGGCCTCCACCTCGTCGTCGAGGCGGTTCAGCTCGGTGAGGCGCTCCTCGGGCACGTCCCACTGGCCCTCGGCCAGGATACGCACGATCATGCTTGCCCCTCCTCCTTGGCCGGCTCGCTCTCGAGGGCGGCCGGGGCGTCGTTGCCGCCCTCGACCCCCTGCGGGGCCGCCTTCGCCTTCAGCGCAGCGAGCTCGGAGTCCACGTCGGACTGCGAGGACATCGCCTGCAGCTCCCGGGCGATGTCGTCGCCCTGCCCGACCGACGAGACGTCGTCGAGCGCGCCGGAGGAGATCAGCTCGTCGATCGCACCGGCCCGCGCCTGCATCTGGGCGGTCTTGTCCTCCGCACGCTGCACCGCCATCCCGACGTCGCCCATCTCCTCGGAGATGCCGGAGAACGCCTCGTTGATCCGGGTCTGCGCCTCCGCCGCGGTGTAGGTCGCCTTGATCGTCTCCTTGCGGGTCCTGAACGCCTCGACCTTGGCCTGCAGCCGCTGGGAGGCGAGCGTCAGCTTCTCCTCCTCGGCCTGCAGCTGGGCCTGCTGCTGCTGTAGGTCGTTGATCTGGCCGGTCACACCCGACTTGCGGGTGAGCGCCTCGCGGGCGAGGTCCTCGCGGCCCATCGACAGCGCCTTCTGCGCCTGGTCGGTGAGCTTCTGGGCCTGCTGCTGCAGCTGGGCGGACTGGAGCTCCACGCGCTTGCGGCTGGTGGCCACGTCGGCCACGCCCCGGCGCACCTTCGAGAGCAGCTCGATCTGGCGCTGGTAGCTGTAGTCGAGGGTCTCGCGCGGGTCCTCGGCGCGGTCGAGCGCCTTGTTGGCCTTCGACTTGAAGATCAGGCTGATGCGCTTCATGAGGCTCATGGAGTGCGGGCCCCCCTTTGTCTGGGTGTGCGGGATGGACGGTGCTGCCACGTCCACACTACGGAACAACGCCCGACGTGCGTAGCAGGTTCCCGCCGGTACCCTGGACAGCGCAGGCGGCTCGCCTGCCCGCAGCTGCACGTGGTGCCAGTCGTCGTCCCGTCGAACCCGAAAGTCATGGCGTTGTTCCGTCGTACGAAGTCAGAAGAGACCGCCGCCCAGACCGTTGCCGCCAAGGAGAACGGAAAGGGCCGGCCCACGCCGTCGCGCAAGGAGGCCGAGGCGGCCGCCCGTGCCCGCGCCAAGGGCGCGGTGGACCGCAAGTCGGCGGGCAAGCTGACCCGCCAGCAGCGCGCCGCGCAGAACGCCAAGGTGCGCGAGGGCATGCGCACCGGCGACGAGCGCTACCTGCCCACCCGCGACAAGGGCCCGGTGCGCCGGTTCGTGCGCAACTTCGTCGACGCCCGGCTGTGCATGGCCGAGCTGCTGCTGCCGCTGCTGGTGCTGATCATGATCACCCAGCCGCTCGCGCAGGGCCTGAGCAACGGCCTGTGGAGCGCCACCATCCTGCTGGTCGGTCTCGACACCGTGTGGCTGGTGTTCCGGCTCCGCCGGGCGCTGAAGCAGCGCTTCCCCGACGAGAGCCACAAGGGCGCGGTCGGCTACGCGGTGCTGCGCTCGATGCAGCTGCGGTGGCTGCGCCTGCCCAAGCCCCAGGTGAAGCTCGGCGCGAAGGTCTGAGCTCGCGGCCGCGCCGCGTCCCCCAGGGGCGCGGACGCGAGCGAGGGCCTGAGCGCCGTACGGCGGAGCGCGAAGGTCTGACCCGGATTCGCAGGTAGGGCTGTCCGTCTGGAGTCGTGTGGCTGTTTAGCGGTGCCGGGGGTCGGTCTCGGCTGGGCGGGCATGCTGACGCCGGGGGTGTCGCTCCGGGTACGCGGGTTCCGAGGTCTTTCGGGTCGTGGTGGTCAGGCTGCGGGGACGAGTTCTCGCAGTCGCGCGAGGGCGGCGGCGAGCCGGTGGTCACCGGGCGGTAGCCGCAGGATGGTGCGGCGGGCGTGGCGCAGGACGCGTCCGGGCAGGCAGATCAGTTCGCGGCGGAGCCGGTGGAGGTGGGCGCGGCCGCGACCGTCGCCGTGGTCGAGCCGGCGAGCTCGTGCAGCCAGGCCGAGAGGTTGACCGCGAGCAGGGCTCCCCACATCCAGGCGGTGTTGACCGCCGGGTAGCCGGAGGGCAGGTGACGCAGCGCGGCGCCGTGTTTGGCGTCGCGGATGCGGTCTTCGATGTCGGTGCGGTGTCGGTACCAGGCCTCGACCTGGCGGGCTTTGTCCGGTGTGGAGACGTCGAGGTTGGTGACGATGAACGAGTACGCCCAGACCTGGTCGGTGAGCCCGTCGAGGGCCAAGGTGAGCTGGTAGGCCGGGATGGTGCGGCGCCGGCGGGCACGGGGGTCACGTGAGATCACCGCGGCGTCGTGACGCACCCGGCGGATCAGGCACGGGTGCCGGCCGGCCAGCCGCCGGGGACGTAGTCGGCGACCGCGACCTGCGCCCCGGGCATCCCGGTCGCGTCGCTCCAGGCGTCCTCATCGACGCTGGCCGCGGCCCGCCAGGGGCGGGGTACGAGTCGCGCCGATCGCGAAGTCGCCTCCGGCGGCGAGGATGGCCTCGGCCAGGTCCTTGGTGAAGTAGCCGATGTCACCGCGCACCCGGAACCGTCCGTGCCCGGGCGCGGCAAGGTCCAGGGCCCGCAACGCCCGGCCGAACAGGTCGACCACACCGGCGCGGGGATCCTCATCACCGGCGAGCAGGTCGGCGGCCAGCACCACGCCGGCCTCGGCCCAGCAGGCCAGATGCGGACGCCCGGCACGCTGGCCCTTGTAGTTGTAGGCCACCCCACGCTTGCGGGATCCGTAGACCTCGACGTCGGTGGCGTCCAGATCCAGCGTCGGCGCCGCGACCAGCTGCCGGCGACGCGCCGGAGCCAGGCGGGCCAGCATCCGGCCGGTGACCTGCCCGATCGCCGCCTCGACCGCCTGCCACCGGCTGGCATCGAACCGCTTGGCCAGCGTCGCCGCGGTCGTCGAAGGCGCGGTCAGCACGGAGCCAGCCGGGCACCAGCGGCATCGGCGCGGCGTCGATCCAGCCGATCAGGAAGTCCTCACCGGCCAGCTGCGCACAGGCCACCCCGAGGAGGAACTCACCACCAGACAAGCCGCGGGAGCGCTGCTTGATCGGCCCGATCGCGGCGTCAAACGCCGCGACGATGCCCAGACGGTCGACCAGCTCGGTCACCGCCACCATCCCCGCCGCCGGTGTCAGGTCCGGATCAGACTCGCCGATCACAACCTGGCCACCACGCCCACGAACACGCCGTACTCTGTTCACCCAGCAGGTGCCTTTCCTCGGCCCGAGATCCTTGGCTTCGACAACCGCGATCTTGCCGAAACCAAAGGCACCTGCTCTATTTCAACCCACCGTGTCGCCCGCCTTACCTGCGAATCGGGTCTGAGCTCGCGGCCGCGCCGCGTCCCCCAGGGGCGCGGACGCGAGCGAGGGCCTGAGCGCCGTACGGCGGAGCGCGAAGGTCTGAGCCGACTCCGTCCCCGTCAGTCGGCGAGGTGCTCCTCGACGTGCTCCACCTTGGCGGTCAGCTGACCGGTGTACCCGGGCCGGATGTCGGCCTTGAGCACGAGGCTGACCCGTGGGGAGGACGCGGCGACCACCTCGACGGCCTGCTTGACCACGGCCATCACCTCGTCCCACTCCCCCTCGATGTTGGTGAACATCGCGTTGGTCTCGCAGGGCAGCCCCGAGGCGCGGACGACGCGCACGGCCTCGGCCACCGCCTCGCTGACACCGCCGTCCTCACGGCCGGCCGCCGGGCTGATGCTGAAGGCAACGATCATGGCCCCACCCTAGCCACCGACGCGCAGGCCCTCTTCGGCTCCGGACTAGGGTCGGGAACATGGAGATTCGCAACCTCGGCAGCAGCGGTCTGAAGATCTCTGCGATCGCCTACGGCAACTGGCTCACCCACGGTTCCCAGGTCGAGGAGGACGCCGCGCTCGCCTGCGTGCGCCAGGCCCTCGACGAGGGCATCACCACCTTCGACACCGCCGACGTCTACGCCAACACCAAGGCCGAGTCGGTGCTCGGCAAGGCCCTGGAGGGCGAGCGGCGCGAGGGCCTGGAGATCTTCACCAAGGTCTACTGGCCCACCGGCCCCGGCCGGCACAACGACCATGGCCTGTCCCGCAAGCACATCATGGAGTCGATCAACGGGTCGCTGAAGCGGCTCGGCACCGACTACGTCGACCTCTACCAGGCGCACCGCTACGACTACGAGACGCCGCTGGAGGAGACGATGGAGGCCTTCGCCGACGTCGTGCACTCCGGAAAGGCGCTCTACATCGGCGTCTCGGAGTGGCGGGCCGAGGAGATCCGCGAGGCGCACCGGCTGGCGCGTGAGCTGCACATCCCGCTGGTGTCGAACCAGCCGCAGTACAACATGCTGTGGCGGGTCATCGAGGCCGAGGTGGTGCCGACCTGCGAGGAGCTGGGCCTCGGCCAGGTCGTCTGGTCGCCCATCGCCCAGGGCGCGCTGACCGGGAAGTACAAGCCGGGCGAGCAGCCGCCGGCCGGCTCCCGCGCCACCGACGAGAAGGGCGGTGCGGACATGATCTCGCGCTGGCTCGACGACGACGTCCTCACCCGGGTGCAGCAGCTGGAGCCGCTGGCCGACGAGGCCGGGCTGTCGCTGGCCCAGCTGGCGATCGCCTGGGTGCTGCAGAACAGCAACGTCTCGGCCGCGATCATCGGCGCCTCGCGGCCCGAGCAGGTCACCGAGAACGTCAAGGCCGCCGGGGTCACGCTCGAGGACGGCCTGATGAAGCGGATCGACGAGGTGCTCGACGGGGTGGTCGAGCGGGACCCGGGCAAGACCAAGTCGCCGTCCTCGCGCGACTTCGGCTGAGCGCAGGGTCACCGAGTCGCTCACGCCACGCCCCGGCCGTACGACGTACGGCCGGGGCGCATTCGGTCTCAGGCGACCATGCCGTGCGGGTCGATGACGTACTTGCGCGCCGCACCCTTGTCGAACTCCTGGTAGCCCTGCGGCGCCTCGTCGAGCCCGATCGTCGTCGCGTTCACCGCCTTCGCGATCTGCGCCTTGTCGGCCAGGATCAGGTTCATCAGCTGCCGGTTGTAGCGCTTGACCGGGCACTGGCCGGTGGTGAAAGCGTGCGACTTCGCCCAGCCGAGGCCGAGACGCACGCCGATCTGCCCGACCTTGGCGTTCTCGTCCGGCGCCCCAGGGTCGCCGGTCACGTAGAGACCCGGGATGCCGAGCGATGCGCCGGCCCGCGCCACGGTCATCATGTCGTTGAGGACCGTGGCAGGCGCCTCGGCGGCCCCAGCGCCGTGGCCGCGGGCCTCGAAGCCCACCGCGTCGACGGCCGCGTCCACCTCCGGCTCGCCGAGGACCGCCGCGATCATCTCGGCGAGGTCGTCCCCGGAGCTGAGGTCGACGGTCTCACACCCGAAGCTGCGGGCCTGGGCGAGCCGGTCGGCGTTCATGTCGCCCACGATCACGACCGACGCGCCGAGCAGCTGCGCGGAGTGAGCCGCGGCCAGCCCCACCGGTCCGGCCCCGGCCACGTAGACCGTCGACCCGGTGGTGACGCCCGCGGTGTAGGCGCCGTGGTAACCGGTGGGGAAGATGTCCGAGAGCATGGTCAGGTCGAGGATCTTCTCCAGGGCCTGATCGCGGTCGGGGAACTTCAGCAGGTTGAAGTCGGCGTAGGGCACCATGACGTACTCCGCCTGCCCTCCGAGCCAGCCGCCCATGTCGACGTACCCGTACGCCGCGCCGGCCCGGGCCGGGTTCACATTGAGACAGATGCCGGTCTTGCCCTCGTTGCACATCCGGCAGCGGCCACAGGCGATGTTGAACGGGACCGAGCAGATGTCCCCCTCCTTGACGAAGAGCACGTCGTCGCCGACCTCGACCACCTCGCCGGTGATCTCGTGGCCGAGCGTCTGCCCGACAGGGGCGGTCGTGCGCCCACGCACCATGTGCTGGTCGCTGCCGCAGATGTTCGTGGTGGCGAGCTTCAGGATCGCCGCGTGCGGCGCCTGCTTCTTGATGCCGAGCCCCTGTGCGACGTCGTCGGGCAACTCCAGCTTCGGGTAGTCGACCGACTCCACGCCGACCTCGCCCGGCCCCTTGTAGACCACTACGCGGTTTCCCGTCATGAGCCTTTCCTTTCCGTCGGTTGTTCGGGTTCGTAGGACTCCTCCACGGCGGCCACCTCGGCATTGCGGGTCTGCGCGACCACGTCGTACAGAAGTGCGGCGACGACGCCGCCGACCAGCGGTCCGGCGACGTACACGCCGAACTGCACCCACTGCGCCGAGCCGCCGAAGACGCTCAGGGCCAGGTCCGGCCCGAAGGTGCGCGCCGGGTTGAGCGAGCCGCCGGTCTGAGGGCCGATCAGCAGGATCGCGCCGGCGACCGCGAGGCCGATCACGTAGCCGGCCCACCCGAGCGGGGCACGGCTGTCCACCCCCAGCGCCATCACCGCGAAGAGCAGCACGAAGGTGCCGAGCGCCTCCGCGACAACCCCCTGCCAGTACGGCACCCCGTCACCGAGAGCGGTCAGGCCGAGCCCCAGGTCGACCGCCCTGGTGCCGAAGATCGCGACCACGCCCAGCGAGCCGAGGAACCCGCCCACGAGCTGGACCAGCACGTAGGGCCCCACCTCCGCCCACGGGAAGCGGCGCGTGACCGCCAGCGCGACGGTCACTGCGGGGTTGATGTGCGCCCCCGACACCGGGCCGAAGCCGTAGACCACGATGGCCACGATGATGGCGAAGGCCAGGGACACGAAGCCCAGGCCGGCGAACGTCAGCGAGCCGCCGCCCATGGTCAGCGCGGCGATCACCGATCCCGTGCCGACAAGGACGAGGAGGGCCGTTCCGAGGGCCTCGGCGGCGAGACGCCGGCCCAGCGCTGCTTCCATACCGATCGCTCCCCTGTGGGCGTGAGCACCCGCGTCGGATGTTGCATGTGGCCGAAGTCACAGCCACGTCTCGCCAACCTAACGCGTCAGCGCCGATCGTCAAGCCCGGCGTCGTAGGTCACCCCGCGTCTGCGCACCCACAGCGCCAGCAGCGGATCGACGTACCGCCACGGTCCGGAGCCGTCGCGGGTGACGTGCTGGCCCTCCTTGGCGAGCTCGCGCAGCGCGCTCTGGAGGGTGGCCCGGGAGGTCTCGAAGCGGCGCGCGGTGGTGGTCCCGGTCGGGGAGTCGCCGTCGGCGAGCGCGGCGAGCACCGCCTTCTTCCCGGCGGGCAGGCCGTCCCAGACCGCCTGGTGGGCCTCCTGGGTCATCGCGAGCGCCCGCCGCAGGACCGCCTCGGCGAGCGCGAGGCCCTCCACGTCGCCGCCGTCGGGCAGCGTGGTGGTGCCGAGCGCCCGCGCGGACAGCTCCCGGTGCAGCAGGTGGGCCAGCAGCATGGTGCGCTGCGGATGCCCCGCCCCGGTGACGACCAGCGGCGACAGCGCGCCCAGCGGGTCCTCGCCGAGTGCCTCGAACCGCTCGGCGAGCTCGACGACGACCTCGTCCACGGGCAGCGGTCCGAGCTCCAGCGGCTCGGCCTGGCCGTAGAGCGGACGCTCGCGGTCGCTGAACAGGGAGCGCATCAGCGAGGGCTGCGAGCCGGCGTAGACGTAGACCGCCGCGTCGCCGTGGTACTGCACGTGCGAGCGCAGCAGGCCGTCGAGCGAGGGGCCCGCGCTGAGCAGGTCCTGGAACTCGTCGAAGACCACCAGCGTGGGCGTGCGGTCGCGCTCGAAGAGCGTGCGGGGCAGGTCCAGCAGCTCGGCGGCCGCGGTCTGGGTCACCTCGGCGACCGGCACCCGCTGCCGCGGGCCGAGCGTGAGTCCCGGTCCGGCGGGCGTGAGAGAGAGCCCGAGCCGGCTGCCGAGCGCGTCGAGATGGGCGCGGATGCGCGAGTCCCGCAACCGGCCGTACGACGTGGCGATCCGCACGCAGACCTCGGCCAGCGACGTGACGCCGTACAGGTCGACGTGCACCGCGCGCCAGCCCGCACCGGACAGCCCGGCGGCGTGCGCGAGCAGCAGCGACGTCTTGCCGAACCGGCGCGGGCCGGCCACCCGGACGTGCACCCGCTCGACCGCGGCCTGGTGCAGACGGAGCAGCTCCTCGCGGCGGTCGATCAGCGCGTCGGCGGCGATCGGCGTCTCGAACGGGAAGGGACGGGTCAGCGGCATGGCCCCATCCTGACGTATCGGACCGACAATACAGAGGCGTATGCCTCGGGCACTCAGCTCACGCGTGGAGGGACATCGGTCCGTAGACCTCGCGGTCTCCCTCGAACAGGGTCACCTGGTCGACGCCGTCGTCGAGGAGGTCGCGCCACACCTCTCCCACCCACGACTCGGCGTCGCTCTGCGACGGGAAGCGCGGCGAGGGCTCCACGCCCTCGGTCACCTCGGTGCCGTTCCGGTCCTCGAGCCGCCAGTGCCACGCGGCCTGCGCCCCGGGGTCGTCGCTGCCGAAGACCGAGGGCTCCAGGGAGTGCGTCATGTGGCGAGGGTAACGCGACCGAGGCGGCCTTCCCGCGTTGACCTGCCTCGTGGCCCGTGAAACGCTGCGTCGTGAACTGCTCGCTTCGGGAAAGCCGGTCCAACGCCGGCGCTGACCCGCAACCGTAGGCCGTGGCCGCGAGACCACGGCGAGCCGGAACACCGAACCGGGCAGCGGCTCCACATCATCCGTCGAGGTCTACGGGACGGAGCCGGGTCGAGCAGGCGCCTCTCCCAGGTCGCCCGGCGGTCCGGTCTCGTCAGTGAACCGCCGCCAAGAAAGGGCCCGCGATGGCCACCCTGCCCACCACCCCGCAGCGCCGACGTGCGCTCGGCGCGCTCCTTCCCCTGCTGTCCCTGGTCTTCTCCGCCCTCCTCGTGGGCGGCACCGCGGGCTCGGCCTCCGCCGCGGACGGCTACCGCTACTGGAACTACTTCCATGTCAAGGACGGCGCTTTCGCCTTCGCCAGCTCCGGAAACGCGTCGTTCGTGCCCAAGGACGGCGCCACCGAGGGCTACCGCTACGGCACCTCGACGGTCCAGCACGGCCTCGAGCCCCGGGCGGACCTCTCCGCACTGACCTTCGACAAGGTCTGCGCGGGCACCAAGGCACAGGCCGGCAAGAAGCGGGTCGCGGTCCTCGTCGACTACGGGACCAAGGCCGACGCGGGCGGGGCCGAGCCGCCGGCCCCGCGCGCCGACTGCGCGCTGGTGCCGCTCAAGGCGAACGGCGCCCAGGTCCTCGACGCGGTCGCGGACGTCCGGCTCAGCAAGGGCATGCTCTGCGGCGTGGACGGCTACCCGGCCTCCGGCTGCGGCAGCCCGGTGAAGAACGCCACGGTCCCCAGCCACCAGGGCACGGTGGACTTCGCCCTGCCGCAGGAGCAGTCGCCGGCGACCAAGAACGTCTCCGCCTCCCAGAGCGAGGGGCACAACACCGCGTGGATCGTCGGCGGCGCCGTGGTCGTCGTCCTCCTCGTCGGCGGGGGCCTCGCCCTGGGCCGGCGCCGGCAGAGCGCCTGAACCCGCCGTGCGCCCGCAGCACCACCCCACGTTCCCCCGGGTCCTCCACCCGGGGGCGTGGTGGCTGTGGGCACTCGGTCTGGCCGCCGCCGCAGCGCGCACCCAGAACCCGGTCCCGCTGGTGTTGATCCTGGCGGTCACCGGGTTCGTCGTCGCCGCCCGCCGGGGCGACGCCCCCTGGGCCCGCTCCTACCGCGTCTTCCTCCAGCTGGCGCTGGTCGTCATCGCGTTGCGGGTGGTCTTCCAGGTGCTGCTCTCCTCAGGCTCGGAAGGCCCCACCGTGCTGTTCACGCTCCCGGAGATCGCCCTGCCGCGGAGCACCGGTCTCAAGCTCGGCGGCGTGGTGAGCGCCGAGGCGTTGCTGCAGGCGCTCTACGAGGGCCTCCAGCTCGCGACCATCCTGTGCTGCGTGGGCGCCGCCAACGCGCTCGGCAGCAGCCGTCGGCTGCTGCGCTACGTGCCGGGCGCGCTGTACGAGATCGGCGTCGCCTGCGTGATCGCGCTGACCTTCGCCCCGCAGCTGGTCACCGACGCGACCCGCGTCCGGGAGGCGCACCGGCTGCGCGGCCGACGCGCCGGCCTGCGCAGCCTGCGGCGGCTGGCGATGCCGGTCGTGGAAGGGGCCCTCGAGCGCTCGGTCGAGCTCGCCGCCGCGATGGACTCCCGCGGCTACGGGCGTACGACGGACCGTTCCCCGAGCTCCCGGCGGGTCACCGGCGGGCTCGTGCTGGCCGGGGTCCTCGGGGTCTGCGTCGGCGCCTACGGGCTGCTCGACGCCACCGCCGCGGTGTGGCTCGGCGTGCCGATGCTGCTGGTGGGGGCGGTGCTCGCCGCGGTCGGTGTCTACGCCGGTGGCCGCCGCACCGGCCGCAGCAGGTACCGCCCCGACCCGTGGGCGCTGCCGGAGTGGCTGGTCGCCGGCAGCGGGGTCCTCGCGGCCCTGGCCATGGCGGTCAACGCCGGCGCCGCCCCCGCGCAGCTGACGCTCGCCTCGATCACGCAGACCCCACCGGTGCCCCTGCTCGCCTGCCTCGGCGTGCTGCTCGCGCTGCTGCCCGCGGTCGCCGCCCCGCCGCTTCCTGCGCCGGCCGGTGGCCTCGACTCCCCCGGCCGCGCGCCCGCGGGGGTGGCCGCATGATCGAGCTCGACCACGTCACCGTGACCTACGCCGGTGCGGACGCGCCGGTGCTGCGGGACCTCGGCCTGACCGTCCCCGAGGGTGAGCTCGTGCTCGTCGTCGGGCGCACCGGGTCCGGCAAGAGCACGCTGCTGCGCGCGATCAACGGGCTCGTCCCGCACTTCTCCGGCGGAACGCTGACCGGCCGGGTGCGCGTGGCCGGCCGGGACACCGCGACGCACCGGCCACGCGACCTCGCCGACGTCGTCGGGTTCGTCGGGCAGGACCCGCTCTCGGGGTTCGTGACCGACAACGTCGAGGACGAGCTCGCCTACGGCATGGAGTCGCTCGGCCTGCCGGGGGACGTGATGCGCCGCCGGGTCGAGGAGACCCTGGACCTGCTCGGCCTGGCCGACCTGCGGGGCCGCCCGCTGACCGACCTGTCCGGCGGGCAGCAGCAGCGTGTCGCGATCGGCTCGGTGCTCACCACGCACCCGCGGGTGCTCGTGCTCGACGAGCCGACCTCGGCGCTGGACCCGCTCGCCGCGGAGGAGGTGCTCGCCACCCTGCAGCGGCTCGTGCACGACCTCGGCCTGACCGTCGTGCTCGCCGAGCACCGGCTCGAACGGGTCGCGCAGTACGCCGACCGCGTGGTGCTGCTGCCCGGGCAGGGCCGGCCGGTGGTCGTCGGCGAGCCGCAGCACGTGCTCGCCGACTCCCCGATCGCGCCGCCGGTGGTCGAGCTCGGTCGGATCGCCGGCTGGAGCCCGCTGCCGCTGTCGGTGCGTGACGCGCGCCGCCGCGCGGCCCCGTTGCGCGACCGACTCGCCGACCTCGGCCTCCCCGACCGTCGTACGGCGACCGGGGCGGAGGTCGCGCGCGTCACCGACCTGGTCGTGTCCTACGGCCGGGTGCCGGCGCTGCGCGGGGTGTCGACCGGGATCGCGGCCGGCGACGTGGTCGCGCTGATGGGCCGCAACGGCGCCGGCAAGTCGACCCTGCTCAAGACGCTGGTCGGGCTGCGCTCCCCGGGCAGCGGCACGGTGACGGTGGCCGGGCACGCCCCCGGGGGCCTGCGGCCGGGGCAGCTGCTGCGCCACGTGGGCCTGGTGCCGCAGGTGCCGGGCGACCTGCTCTACTGCGCGTCGGTCGCCGAGGAGTGCCGCGAGGCCGACCGGGACGCCGTGGTGGCGGCCGGCACCACGCTGGCGCTGTTCGAGCGGCTCTCCCCCGGCGTCCCGCTCGACCGGCACCCGCGCGACCTGTCCGAGGGGCAGCGGCTCACCCTCGCGCTGGCGGTGGTGCTGGCCGCCGCCCCACCGCTGCTGCTCCTCGACGAGCCCACGCGCGGGCTGGACTACACCGCCAAGCACCGGCTGGTGGAGATCCTGCGCGACCTGGCCGCCGACGGGCACGCCGTGCTGCTCGCGACCCACGACGTGGAGCTGGTCGCCGAGGTCGCCGGCCGGGTGCTGGTGATGGCCGACGGCGAGCTGGTCGCCGACGGTCCCACCGAGGAGGTCGTGGTGTCCTCGCCGGCGTTCGCGCCGCAGGTCGCCAAGGTGCTCGCGCCGCAGCCGTGGCTGACGCCCACCGAGGTGGCCGTCGCGCTGGCGCCGTGCGAGCCCAGCGACGAGGCGGTGCGCCGGTGAGCGTTCTGCGGCGAGCGGACGCGACGCTGGTGCCGGTGCGGCTGCGTTCGGCCCTGGTGCTGACGCTCGTCTTCGCGGTCGGGCTGGTGGCGTTCGGCTGGCCGTTCTTCGTCCAGCCCGGCGCGGCGCTGGACACCTCGCACTCGGGTGACTCACCGATGATCTTCGTGGTCACGCTGCCTCTGCTGGCCGCGGTGGTGCTCACCGAGCTGACCTCCGGTGCGCTCGACGCGAAGGCCGTGGCGATGCTGGGCATGCTCGTCGCGGTCGGCGCAGCCTTGCGCGCCCTCGGCCCCGGCGCGGCCGGGCTCGAACCCAGCTTCGCGGTCGTCGTGCTGGGCGGCCGGGTCTTCGGCCGGGGCTTCGGGTTCGTCCTGGGCGCCCTCACCCTCTTCGTCGGCGCGCTGCTCACCGGTGGGGTCGGGCCGTGGCTGCCGTTCCAGATGATCGCCGCGGGCTGGGTCGGCTTCTTCGCCGGCAGCCTGCCGCCCGCCCGCGGGCGCGGCGAGGTCGCCCTGGTGGCGAGCTACGCCTTCGTCGCCGGGCTCGCCTTCGGCCTGGTGATGAACCTGTGGTTCTGGCCGTTCGCGTCCTACGCGCCCGAGGTCAGCTACGTCGCCGGGGACGCCTTCGTCGCGAACCTCGGCCGCTACCTGCTGTTCGACCTGACCACGTCGCTGGCCTGGGACCTCGGCCGTGCGGTGCTCACCGCGGTGGTGCTGGGTCTGGCCGGTCGGTCGCTGCTGCGCGCGCTGCGGCGGGCCTCCCGCCGCGCCGCGTTCGACGTACCGGTGGTCTTCGACCGCTGACCGCGCCGGGGCCCGGCCCGGCGCCTGCTCAACGGACGGTGGGCTCGACGAACGGGGGCTTGGTGACCACGAAGACCTCCCGGCGCCCGCGGACGTCGACCGCGACCTCGGCGCCCTCGGCGACCTGGCTGTTGATCAGGGCAAGCGCGACGCCCTTGCGCAGCGTCGGCGAGAACGTGCCCGAGGTGATCTCGCCCAGGGGTACGTCGGACGCCATCAGGACCCGCATGCCCGGCCGCGGGATGCCCCGCCCGGAGGCGACCAGCCCGCGCAGCAGGCGCACCGGCCCCTGCTCCTTCTCCGCGACCAGCGCGGGCTTCCCCCAGAAGGCGTCCTTCTTCCAGCCGACCGCCCAGCCGAGCCGCGCCTGCACCGGCGTCACGTCGAGGCTGATGTCCTGGCCGTGCAGCGGGTAGCCCATCTCGGTGCGCAGCGTGTCGCGCGCGCCCAGCCCGCAGGGCAGCAGGCCGAGGGGCTCGCCTGCCGCGGTCAGCGCGTCCCACAGCGCCGGGGCGAGCTCGCGCGGGCACACCAGCTCGTAGCCGCGCTCCCCGGTGTAGCCGGTGCGGCACACCGTCAGCGTGACGCCCTCGAACTGCGCCTCCACGAACGACATGTAGTCGTGCCCGGTCGGCAGCCCCACCGCCTGCAGCACCTCGTCGCTGCTGCGGCCCTGCACCGCCAGGATCGCGTGGTCCGCGTGCTCGTCGCGGACCTCCACGCCCGCCGGCGCCCGGTCCGCGAGACGACGTACCACCTCGGCGGTGTTGGCGGCGTTCGGCACCAGGAAGACCCGCTCGTCGCCGAACAGGTAGACGATCAGGTCGTCGACGACGCCGCCGGTCTCGTCGTCGCAGCACAGGGTGTACTGCGCCTTGCCCGGCTCGATCCGGCGCAGGTCGTTGCTCAGCGTCGCGTTGGCGAAGTCGGCCGCGCCGGGTCCGACGACCCAGGCCTTGCCGAGGTGGCTGACGTCGAAGAGGCCGACCGCCTCGCGGACCGCGGCGTGCTCCTTGAGCACGCCGGTGGGGTACTCCAGGGGCATCTGCCAGCCACCGAACTCGGCGAACTTCGCACCGAGCGCCACGTGCCGGTCGTGCAGCGGGGACTGTGTCGTCGTACCGGAGCCGCTCATGCGGCGAAACCTACCGCAGCCCGGGCCCCGCGTCGGCCTGGCGTTAGAGTCGCCGGGACAGAGCTCGACCACGACGAGGGGGTCAGTCCACGGTGACCAGCTACACGCTGCGCAAGGGTGCCGTCGAGAGCGCGAAGACCGATGCGGTCGTCGTCGGAGTCGTCAGGAGCGCGAACGGTCCCAAGGCCGCGTCCGGCGGGGAGGGCGCGGAGCGCGCGTACGGCCGCAGGTTCGGCCCGCTGCTGTCCACGCTGGGCTTCTCCGGCAAGGCCGGCGAGCTCGCCAAGGTCCCCACCGGCGGACTGCTCAAGTCGCCGCTGCTCGTGCTGGTCGGCCTCGGGGATGAGGCGTCCGTCGACGCGGCGGCGGTACGACGGGCCGCCGGCGTCGCCGCCCGCGCCCTCTCCCACGCCGGGAGCGTCGCCCTCGCCCTGCCGACCCCGGACGCGGCCCACGTGCGCTCGGCCACCGAGGGCTTCATCCTCGGCGGCTACCGGTTCACCCGCTACAAGACCGGGGACACCACCGAGGGGCCCGACGAGGTGGTCGTCCTCAGCGACACCGCCCGCAGCAAGGCGTCCGCCGCCGCGGTGCAGACCGCTCAGGTCACCGCGGCCGCCACCGCGCTGGCCCGCGACTGGGTGAACACCCCTCCCGGCGACCTGACTCCCCCGAAGTTCGCCGACGCGGTGGTCGCCGAGCGGAAGCGCCGCAAGAGCGCGAAGGTCGACGTCGAGGTGCTCGACGAGCAGCAGCTCGCGGCCCAGGGTTTCGGCGGCATCCTCAGCGTCGGCCGCGGCTCGGACAGCCCGCCGCGGCTGGTCCGGCTGCACTACAAGCCGCGTCGTGCCAGGACGCACCTCGCCCTGGTCGGCAAGGGCATCACGTTCGACTCCGGCGGCCTCAACATCAAGACGGCCGCGGGGATGAAGACGATGAAGACCGACATGGGCGGCGCCGCCGCGGTGCTCGCCGCGACGTTCGCGATCGCCGAGCTCGAGCTCCCGATCGAGGTCTCCGCCTACGCCGCGATGGCCGAGAACATGCCGTCGGGCTCGGCGACCAGGCCCGGCGACGTCGTCACGATGTACGGCGGCCGGACCGTGGAGGTGCTCAACACCGACGCCGAGGGGCGCATGGTGCTCGGCGACGCGCTCGTGCGCGCCCGCGAGTCCCGCCCGGACCTGCTGATCGACGTCGCCACGCTCACCGGCGCCTGCGAGATGGCGCTCGGTGACCGGGTGGCGGGCGTGCTCGGCAACGACGACGCCCTGGTCGCCCAGGCGATCGCCGCGGGCGCGCGGGTCGGGGAGGCGTGCTGGCAGCTGCCGATCACCCCGGAGATGACCGAGAAGGTGCGCACCTACAGCAAGGTGGCCGACCTGATGCAGCACAACGTCGACAAGTTCGGCGGCGCGCTGTACGCCGCGGCGTTCCTGCAGGAGTTCGTCGGCGACAGCCGGTGGGCGCACTTCGACATCGCCGGACCGTCCTTCAACGAGAAGGGTCCCTACGGGCACGTCACCAGCGGCGCCACCGGTGTCACCGCGGCCACGCTGGTCGAGCTCGCCGCGGACCTCTCGGAGGGTGGCAGCGCCCCGTCGCGGTGACGCCCCCACCCGTCAGGTGCGGTGGCGTCGGTTGTACTCCCGCATCCGTTCCGGGTAGCCGACCACGGCCGCGTCGTACGACGGGATGCCGTGCTGGTTGGCGAACCGGTGCGCCCACTCCACCGACGGCACCCGGCGGCGGGTCCACTCACCGTCGTGGGCGACGAGCATCAGCGTCACGTCGCTGACCGCCGTGCGCGGCTCCACGAACCCCTCGACACCGCGGTGCGAGGTGGCGAACCGGGTCAGGTGCTCGACGTCGGCACTGTCGGCGGGGCGCACCGTCGTGGGGCCACGCCCCCGTGGGCGGCGTGCCTTGGCGGCACGCCGCCGTCGCAGACGGTCCAGCAAACCCATTGCTCCAGTGTGGCCGACCCCTCCCCGAAAGCGGGTACGAACCGCCAAGGAGTGTGGACCCGGTCCCCGGCGGGCACCGGATGTGGACACCCCCACGAATGGTGCAAAGATGGCCCAGGACGCGGGGCGATCCCCCGCAGCACAGCGGTGAGCGAACCGGAGGGAACGGTGGCCGACAGCCCCAGCAGCGACTTCGACGTGGTAGTGCTCGGCGCCGGCAGTGGCGGCTACGCCTGCGCCCTGCGCGCGGCCCAGCTCGGCCTCCGGGTCGCCCTCGTGGAGAAGGGCAAGATCGGCGGCACCTGCCTGCACGTCGGATGCATCCCCACCAAGGCGCTGCTGCACGCGGCTGAGGTGGCCGACACCGCCCGGGAGTCCGAGCAGTTCGGCGTCAACGCCACCCTCGACGGCATCGACATGGGCGGAGTCAACAAGTACAAGGACGGCGTCGTCACCCGCCTGTTCAAGGGACTCACCAGTCTGATCAAGGGCCGCGGCATCACCGTGGTCGAGGGCGAGGGCCGGCTGGCCGGACCGCGCACGGTCGGGGTCAACGGGCAGCGCTACACCGGCCGCGCCGTGGTGCTGGCAAGCGGCTCCTACTCCAGGTCCCTGCCGGGGCTGGAGGTCGACGGCCACCGGGTGCTCACCTCCGAGCACGCGCTGGGCCTCGACCACGTCCCGGCCTCCGCGATCGTGCTCGGCGGCGGCGTGATCGGCTGCGAGTTCGCCAGCGTCTGGCGGTCCTTCGGCGCCGAGGTCACCCTCGTCGAGGCCCTCCCGCGCCTGGTCGCCGCCGAGGACGAGGACGTCTCGAGGGCGGTCGAGCGTGCGTTCCGCAAGCGCAAGATCGGCTTCAAGGTCGGCACCCCGTTCCAGTCGGTCGAGCACACCGAGGACGGCGTGCGTCTCACCGTCGAGGGCGGCGAGACGCTGGAGGCCGAGGTGCTGCTGGTCGCGGTCGGCCGCGGCCCCGTCACCGACGGCCTCGGGTACGACGAGCAGGGCATCGCCATGGAACGCGGCTTCGTGCTCACCGACGAGCGGCTGCGCACCAACGTCGAGGGCGTCTACGCCGTCGGCGACATCGTCCCCGGCCTCCAGCTCGCGCACCGCGGGTTCGCGCAGGGCATCTTCGTCGCCGAGGAGATCGCCGGCCTCTCGCCGACCCCGCTCGACGAGAGCGGCATCCCGCGCGTCACCTACAGCGACCCCGAGGTCGCCTCCGTCGGCCTCACCGAGGCAGCCGCCCGTTCGACGTACGGCGAGGACGAGGTCGAGGCCCTCACCTACGACCTCGGCGGCAACGGCAAGAGCCAGATCCTCAAGACCCAGGGCTTCGTCAAGCTGGTCCGCCGCAAGGACGGGCCGGTCGTCGGCGTGCACATGGTCGGCGCCCGCGCCGGCGAGCTCATCGGCGAGGCCCAGCTGATCTACAACTGGGAGGCGTTCCCCGAGGACGTCGCCCCGCTCGTGCACGCCCACCCCACACAGAACGAGGCGCTGGGCGAGGCCCACCTGGCACTGGCCGGGAAGCCCCTCCACGCCCACTCATAGACTCACAACCGCAGCCCAGCCCCCAAGGAGCGAAGGAACGCAATGGCGACCTCAGTCACCCTCCCCGCACTCGGCGAGTCCGTCACCGAAGGCACCGTCACCCGCTGGCTGAAGCAGCCCGGTGACCAGGTGGCCGTCGACGAGCCGCTGCTCGAGGTCTCCACCGACAAGGTCGACACCGAGATCCCCTCCCCCGTGGCCGGCACCCTGCTCGAGATCAAGGCGCAGGAGGACGAGACCATCGAGGTCGGCGCCGAGCTCGCACTGATCGGGGACGAGGGCGAGTCCGCCGGCGGGGGCGAGCAGCCGGCCGCCGACCAGCTGGAGCAGCCCCAGCAGGAGCAGCCCCAGCAGGAGCAGGAGCAGGCCCCGGCCGCCCAGGAGCAGGCGCCCAGCGAGCCCGAGCCGCAGCAGGCGCCCCAGGCCGGCAACGCCGAGCAGGGCAACCAGGGCAACCAGGGCGGCGGCCAGGGGTCGGGCACGCCGGTGACCCTGCCGGCCCTCGGCGAGTCCGTCACCGAGGGCACCGTGACCCGCTGGCTGAAGCAGATCGGCGACGAGGTGGCCGTCGACGAGCCGCTGCTCGAGGTCTCCACCGACAAGGTCGACACCGAGATCCCCTCCCCCGTGGCCGGCACCCTGCTCGAGATCAAGGTCCAGGAGGACGAGACCGTCGAGGTCGGCGCCGAGCTCGCGACCATCGGCTCGGGACAGCCGGCCGCCGCGCAGCCCGGGGGCGGCGGCGACCAGAACGCCGGTGCCGCCGAGACGCCGACCGGCCAGCCGGCCGCCGGCCAGCCCGAGCCGACCGGCGACGGCGCGGCCGACGCCGGCTCCCAGGGTGAGGCGCAGGCCGCTCCCCCGGCCGCCGAGCAGGTCCAGCCCGACGCGGGGGCGGAGTCGTCGTCCGGGGCCCAGCAGGAGCAGCAGCAGACCGGCACGCCGGCTCCCAGCCCGGCCCCCGCGCCGGCACCGGCTCCCGCCCAGACGCCCGCCCGGGGCAACCAGGCGCCCGCGCAGCGCACCCACGCCGAGGTGCCGCAGGAGCAGCCGTCCCAGGCCCCCGCGGCCGGCCAGGGCGGCAGCGAGGCCGACGACGGCCCCTACGTCACCCCGCTGGTCCGCAAGATGGCAGCCGAGCACGGCGTCGACCTGTCCTCGGTCGAGGGCAGCGGGGTCGGCGGCCGGATCCGCAAGCAGGACGTCCTCGACGCGGCGAAGGCCCAGCAGGAGTCCGCCCAGCCGGCCGCCACGGAGCAGCAGACCGGCGGACCGTCCGCCCCGGCCGCCGCCGCTCCGGCGGCTCCGAGCCCGCTGCGCGGCAAGACCGAGAAGATGAGCCGGCTGCGCAAGGTGATCGCCACCCGCATGGTGGAGTCGCTGCAGACGTCCGCCCAGCTCACCACCGTGGTCGAGGTCGACGTCACCGCGATCGGGCGCCTGCGCGACTCGGTGAAGGCCGACTTCGCCTCCCGCGAGGGCGTCAAGCTCTCGTTCCTGCCGTTCTTCGCCAAGGCCGCGATCGACGCCCTCAAGGAGCACCCGCGGCTCAACGCGGCGATCGACACCGAGGAGGGCGAGATCACCTACTACGACCACGAGAACCTCTCGGTCGCGGTGGACACCGAGAAGGGCCTGCTCACCCCGGTCGTCAAGGACGCCGGGGACCTCTCGGTGGCCGGTCTGGCGCGCAAGATCGCGGACGTGGCCGAGCGGACCCGCACCAACAAGATCGGTCCCGACGAGCTCGCCGGCGGCACGTTCACGCTGACCAACACCGGCAGCCGCGGCGCGCTGTTCGACACCCCGATCATCAACCAGCCGCAGGTGGCGATCCTCGGCACCGGCACCGTGGTGAAGCGCCCGGTCGTGATCGACGACCCGAACCTCGGCGAGACGATCGCGGTGCGGCAGATGGTCTACCTGGCGCTGACCTACGACCACCGGCTGGTCGACGGTGCCGACGCCGCGCGCTTCCTCAGCACCGTCAAGGAGCGTCTGGAGTCCGGCCAGTTCGAGGTCTGACCTCCGCGGTACGACGCGGACGGCGTCCGCTGCTCACCCGAGCGGCGGGCGCCGTGCCATGTCCGGGGGCCACATGGACATGCAGCTCTTGCTTGGACGGCCGACGGCAGCCGGTCTCAGAGGAGAGGCGCATGTCGCTGTGGCCCCGCAGACCGCGGCGCGGCACCCGCAGCGGGGTGGTCGCGGCCCTGGCTAGGGTGAGGCCATGAAGTTCGTTCTCGCCGGCGCGTCCGGCTTCCTCGGCACCGCCTGGCGCGACCACCTGGCCCGGCAGGGCCACGAGGTGGTCCGGCTGGTCCGGAGCGAGCCGCAGTCGGCCACCGAGTCGCGGTGGGACCCCGCCCGCGGCCAGGTGGACGCGAACGTCATCGAGAAGGCCGACGTCGTCGCCTGCCTGTCCGGCGCGGCGCTGGCCCACGTGCCGTGGACGGACTCCTACAAGCGCACCTTCCTGGCCAGCCGCCTCGACACCACCGGCACCCTGGCGCGCGCCGTCGCCGCCTCGGAGCGCAAGCCGGTCCTCCTGGCCCAGAACGGTGTGGCCGGCTACGGCGACCGCGCCGACCTGGTCCTCACCGAGGACTCCGACACCGACGCCGCCACCTTCATGGGCCGGGTCACCCGGGAGTGGGAGCAGGCCGCCCAGCCGGCTCGCGAGGCCGGCGCCCGGGTCGTGGTGATGCGCACCAGCGTGGTGCTCGGCCGCCGCGGCGGGGCGCTCAAGCTGATGCTGCCCTTGTTCAAGGCCGGCCTCGGCGGCCCGATCGGCTCCGGCGAGCAGTACTTCGCCACGATCTCCGAGCGCGACTGGGTCCGCGCCGCCACGTTCCTCGCCGAGCACGAGGACTGCGCGGGGGCCTACAACCTCACCGGGCCGAACCCGACGACGAACGCCGAGTTCACCGCCGAGCTCGGCCGCCTGCTGCACCGGCCCACCGTCGTGCGCGCGCCGGCGTTCGCGGTCCGCGCGGCGATGGGCGAGGTCTCCTCCGAGCTGCTCGGCTCGGTCCGGCTCGAGCCGGCGCGGCTGCTGGCGGCCGGCTTCACCTTCGAGGACCCGACCACGTACGACCGCCTCGTCTCGGCACTGGGCTGACCGCCGGCGCTCCTACCGCTCGGGGCTCACCGCCGCCACCCGCCACACCCCGTCGTCACCGCGAACGAGACCGACCACCCGCGTGCTCGCCCGGTCCCGCGGGAGCGCGAGCCGGGTGCTCCCCCGCACCGCGGCCGCGCGCGCGAGCCGGTCGGTGACGACCAGCCGCCAGCGCCCCGGCGCGTGCGAGAGGACCCGGAAGTCCAGCAGCTGCATGCGCATGCCCTCGACGCGGTAGCCGCGGGCGAGATAGCGGCGCAGGAGGCGCACGTCCGTCCGGCCGGCGCCCGACCCGGGCACGTACAGCGCACGCAGAGCCGCCGGCGACCCCGCGGCGTAGGCCCGGGCCCGGCGGCGGTCCCAGCGGTGCAGCACGCGGACCGCCGCCGGCTGCGCGGCTCCCGCCACCGAGGCCGGAGCACCGCGGCCCGCCGCGGCGGGAGCCGCCGGGCTCGTCGTACCGACCGAGGGGGCGGACGCAGACGGTGCCCGGCTGCAGGCGCCGGCGACGAGGGCGACCACCAGCACCACCGCACGAAGACGACCAGTCACCCGCCCAGCCTGGCGCAGGTCGCCGCTCGGCCGCAGGCGTCGTCCACAGGCCCTCGACCCGCCAGAGCCCTACCGCGCCCTGGCGCGGCAGCGCGCTGACAGGTCAGTCGGTGTCGACGCGGACGCCGTCGGTGCCTCCCACGTGCAGCATCTCGGCGGTGACCGGGTCGGCGTGGTCGGGGGTGTGCCACAGCCGCGAGGGCCACCACACCAGGGGCCCGAGCTCGTAGGAGAGCGCCGGCACCAGCAGCGACCGTACGACGAGCGTGTCGAGCAGCACGCCGAAGGCCACGATGAACGCGATCTGGGCCAGGAACAGGATCGGCACCACACCGAGGGCGGCGAACGTCGCGGCGAGCACCACCCCGGCCGAGGTGATCACGCCACCGGTCACGGACAACCCCTTGAGGATGCCCGGGTGCGTCCCCTGGCGGATCGACTCCTCGCGGACCCGGGTCATCAGGAAGATCGAGTAGTCGATGCCCAGTGCGACCAGGAACACGAACCCGATGAGCAGCGTGGACGGGTCCGAGGCCGGGAAGCCGAACACGTGGTTGAACAGCAGCGCGCTGATGCCCATCGTCGCGCCGAACGACAGCACGTTGGCCAGCAGCAGCACCAGCGGCGCGAGCAGCGCCCGCAGCAGGAGGGCCAGCACCACGAAGATGACCGCGAGGATCGCGGGGATCACCTTCAGCCGGTCGCGGTCGACGGTGGCGCGGGTATCGAGGTTGATCGCGGTGGCCCCGCCCACCTTGATGCCGGGATCGACCGCGTCGAGGTCCACGCGCAGGTTGCGCACGGTGTCCGTGGCCGCGGGCGAGTCGGCCGGGTTGCTCAGCGGCGCGAGCACCACGGCCTCGCCGTTCACCACCTTGGGCGGCGGCGGCGCGTTGCCCTGGGGCGGGCCCGCGGGGATGTAGCTGACCCGGTCGGAGGCGATCCCGTCATGGTTGCGCACCAACTGGAGCGTCTGCTGCAGCTTCTGCTGGGGGGTGATGATGATGGCCGGACTGGCCTGGTCGGCGGTGAAGTGCGCGTCGAGGACCTTCTGCGCCGTCACCGACTCCACCGAGGTCAGGAACAGGTCCGTCTGCGGGACCGGCTTCTCGTTGAGCGTCGGCAGGAACGCCGCGCACGCGGCGAGCGCGATCAGCGCGCTGACCCAGACCGCGCGCGAGCGCCGGCCGATCAGCCGGGCGACCGCGCCCCAGACCCCGCGCGTGTCACGGTGCTCGGAGCCGTAGCGCGGCAGCACCGGCCAGAACGCGGCGCGTCCGAGCAGCACCAGAACCGCGGGCAGCAGGGTCAGCGAGGACAGCATCGCCGCGGCGATGCCGAAGGCGCCCACCGGTCCCAGGCCCCGCAGGCTCGACAGGTCCGAGAGCAGCAGGCAGAGCAGGCCCAGGATCACCGTCAGCCCGGACGCCGCGATCGGCTCCAGGGCGCGGCGGTAGGCCAGCTTCATCGCGTCGAAGCGGTTCTCGGTGTCCCGCAGCTCCTCCCGGAACCGGGCCACCAGCAGCAGCGAGTAGTCGGTGGCGGCGCCCACGGCCAGGATGAACAAGATTCCCTGGCTCTGCCCGTTGAGGTCCAGTACGCCGTTCGCGGCCAGGGCGTAGATCGCCGCCGAGGCCACGCCCAGGCCCAGCACTGCGGAGAGCAGCACGACGACGGGGATCACCGGGGAGCGGTAGACCACCAGCAGGATCAGCAGCACCACGGCGAGGGCGACGACGAGCAGGATGCCGTCGATGGCACCGAACGCGTCGATGAAGTCGCCCAGGATGCCGCCCTGCCCCCCGACGACGGCGGTCAGCCCGGGCGGCGGGTTGGCCAGGGTCGCCCGGATGTTCTCGACGGTCGTCAGGATCTTCTGGCCGTCCTGGGCGGTGATGGGTACGACCAGCTGGGCGGCCGTCCCGTCGGCGGAGTACGTCGGCGCACCGATCCCCGAGGCGTCGACGTTCTTGAGCCGCCCGAACTGCTGCGCGTAGTCGGTGATCGCCTGCTTGTCCGACGCGGTGAGGCCGGCTCGGCGCTCGAACACCGCGGTCGCCGGCAGCGTCTGCTGGCCGGTGAACCGGCCGAGCTCCTCGAGCACCTGCGTGGACTCGACGCTCTGCGGCAGGAACGAGGCGTTGTCGTTCTTCTGCACCTCCGAGAGCCGTCCGGCGTAGGACCCGAGCGGCCCGCCCACGAACAGCCACAGGAGGACGACGACCGCCGGCAGGACCCATCGTCTCGAACGGGGATGACGCGCCATGAGCTGTTCCCTCCAACGGCCCGGACCGAGCGGTTCCTATATTGCAGCATGACTGGTCGCGTCATGGTTCGCCCCGCACGGGTGAGCGGCTGGGCGCGAGTCGCGAGGTGCGGCGACCGCACCGCCACGGCCTCCCGCGCCCGCGGGCCCGGCGTGGCCTGGGCGGGGCTAGGCTCGAGGACGTGAGTGGGCTGATCGTGAAGAACGTCGGGTACGGCGACGCGGCCGTGGACTACATGGCGGCCTGGGAGCTGCAGCGCCAGGTGCACGCGAACGTGGTCGAGGGCGGCCCGGACACGGCGCTGTTCCTCGAGCACCCGCCGGTGTTCACCTGCGGCAAGCGCACCGACCCCGAGGAGCGGCCCCTCGACCCCGGCGGCGCGGCGGTCATCGACGTCGACCGCGGCGGCAAGATCACCTTCCACGGCCCCGGCCAGCTCGTCGGCTACCCGATCGTGCGGCTCCCGGACCACGTCAAGGTCGTCGACTACGTCCGCCGGCTCGAGGAGGCGCTGATCCAGGCGTGCACCGAGCTCGGCGTCACCACCGCCCGCGTGCCCGGACGCAGCGGGGTCTGGCTGGCCCAGGACGCGCGCGGGCCGGAGCGCAAGATCGCCGCGATCGGCATCCGGGTGAGCCGCGGCGTGACCATGCACGGCTTCGCGCTCAACTGCGACGTGGACCTGGGGTGGTACGACCGCTTCGTGCCGTGCGGCATCTCCGACGCGGGCGTCACCTCGCTGAGCACCGAGCTCGGCCGCGGCGTGACGGTCGAGGAGGCCGCGCCGGTGGTCGAGCGGCACCTCGGCGAGCTGCTCGCGTGGGCGCCGTACGACCCCACTCCGGACTACGCGCCCAAGCCCGAGCCGGGCCGCGGCCCGCGCCTGATCGACCCGGCCGCGGCGCGCTGAGGGCGATTGGGGCGACTCGGGCGCCCGGCGTACAGTGAGGCCGTGACCCAAGCGCCCACGAACGCCACCCACGGGCCCGCGCCGGAAGGCCGCAAGCTCCTCCGACTCGAGGTCCGCAACTCCCAGACCCCGATCGAGAAGAAGCCCGAGTGGATCAAGACGCGGGCGAAGATGGGGCCGCAGTACCGCGAGCTGCAGCAGCTGGTGAAGAGCGAGGAGCTGCACACCGTCTGCCAGGAGGCCGGCTGCCCCAACATCTTCGAGTGCTGGGAGGACCGCGAGGCCACCTTCCTCATCGGCGGCGACCAGTGCACCCGGCGCTGCGACTTCTGCCAGATCGCCACCGGCAGGCCGGAGCCGCTCGACCGCGACGAGCCGCGCCGCGTCGCCGAGAGCGTGAAGACGATGGGGCTGCGCTACGCCACGGTCACCGGCGTCACCCGCGACGACCTGCCCGACGAGGGCGCCTGGCTCTACGCCGAGACCGTCAAGCAGATCCACGAGCTGAACCCGGGCACCGGCGTGGAGAACCTCATCCCCGACTTCAGCGGCAAGCCGGACCTGCTCGCCGAGGTCTTCGAGTCCCGGCCGGAGGTGCTGGCCCACAACGTCGAGACGGTGCCGCGGATCTTCAAGCGGATCCGGCCCGCGTTCCGCTACGACCGGTCGCTGCAGGTGCTCACCGCGGCCCGTGACTTCGGGCTGGTCACCAAGTCCAACCTCATCCTGGGGATGGGTGAGACCCGCGAGGAGGTCTCGCAGGCGCTGCACGACCTGCACGAGGCCGGGTGCGAGCTGCTCACCATCACCCAGTACCTCCGCCCGACCCCGCGCCACCACCCGATCGAGCGGTGGGTCAAGCCGGAGGAGTTCGTCGAGCTCGGCCAGGAGGCCGAGGAGATCGGCTTCGCCGGGGTGATGAGCGGGCCGCTGGTGCGCTCGTCGTACCGCGCCGGCCGGCTCTACCGGCAGGCGATCGAGGCCCGCGAGCAGACCGCCACCGCCTGATCGGAGGCGTTGCCCGGGGTCTGCGACAATGACCCGTCTCCCTCGCCCGCACAGCAAAGGCAGCACCGATGGCCAAGACCGAAGACCCCGCCAAGCAGAGCCGCCGCCAGCAGCTGCTCGCCAGCTACCGCATGACCAAGGAGTACGACCCGCGGATCGGGCTCGTGCTCGGCGGCACGTTCCTGCTCGTGGCCGCGGTCGCGTTCGTGGTCCTCTACTTCGTCCAGCCGAGCTGGATCTTCGCGATCGTCATCGCGGTGCTCTTCGGCATCCTCGCCGCGCTGCTCGTGTTCGGCCGGCGGGCCCAGAAGGCGATGTACGCCCAGATCGAGGGCCAGCCCGGCGCCGCCGCGGCGGTGCTCGGCTCGCTGCGCAAGGGCTGGAAGACCGACCCGGCCATCGCCTTCAACCGCAACCAGGACCTGGTCCACCGCGTGGTCGGCCCGCCCGGCATCGTGCTCGTCGGCGAGGGCAACCCCAACCGGCTGCGCTCACTGCTGGCCAACGAGCGGCGCAAGCACGAGCGCGTGGCCGCCGAGACCCCGATCCACGAGGTGGTCGTCGGCGACGGGCCCGGCCAGGTGCCGGTCAACAAGCTCAGCCGGCACGTCACCAAGCTGGGCCGCCAGCTCAAGCCGGCCGAGATGACCGACGTGCTCGCGCGGCTGCGCGCCCTCGACGCCAACCGGTCGAACATCCCGGTGCCCAAGGGCCCGGTGCCGACCAACATGAAGGGCATGCGCGGCAACCTCCGCGGCCGGTAGCCACCGTCCGATCCTCGCGCGGTCGAGGCCCGGCGTGCTTGGATGGTGGTGGCGTACGTCGAGGAGGGAGGTGCGCCGATGGCGGTCCCAGGACGGCCCCACCTTCCGCAGGGCGCACCCGCCGGTCTCGCCGAGCGGGAGCTGTTCGCGGTCGACGCCTACCTGCGCGCGTTCGACAGCCCGGTCGAGGCGGTCGACGAGGAGCACGCCCGGGTGGCGCTGCGTCGTACCGCCTTCTACCCCGGCGGCGGCGGCCAGCCGCACGACGTCGGCTCCCTGCGCTGGGACGGCGGCAGCGCCCGGGTGACCAGGGTGGCCCGCGAGGCCGGCCGGATCTGGCACTGGCTGGACTCCCCCGAGCTGCCGGCCGCCGGCGCGGAGGTCGAGGGGGCGCTGGACTGGGAGCGCCGGCACCTCACCATGCGCACCCACACCGCGCTGCACGTGCTGTGCGGGGTGATCTGGGCCGACCACCGGATCCCGGTCACCGGCGGCAACATGGAGCCCGGGAAAGGGCGGCTGGACTTCCCGCTGCCGGCCATGTCCACCGAGCTCGGCCGCGCGCTCGAGCGGCGGATCAACGAGGAGGTCGCCCGCGCCCACGAGATCCTCGTGGAGTTCGTCGGCCGCGAGGTCGCCGACGAGGACACCGCGCTGATCCGCACCGCGGCCCACCTGATCCCGCGCGAGGTCGACCCGTTGCGGGTCATCGACATCGTGGGCCTGGACAAGCAGGCCGACGGCGGCACCCACGTGCTCAGCACCACTGAGGTCGGCCACGTCGTGGTGACCGGCACGGAGTCCAAGGGCAAGGGCAACAAGCGGGTGCGCCTCGAAGTCCACGACGGGCCGCCGCCGGACCCATCCGCATGAGCCTCGGCGGCGAACCCGCCACATGACGGACTCCACCCCGGCCCGCCTCCGGACGACCGACGACCGCCCCACCGTGGCCGTCGTCGGCGCCGGCATCTCCGGGCTCACCGCTGCCTACCTGCTCCAGCGCACCCACCACGTCACCCTCCTGGAGGCCGACGACCGCCTCGGCGGCCACGCGCACACCCACGACGTGGCGTTGCGGGACGGCTCCACGGCGCCGGTGGACTCGGGCTTCATCGTGCTCAACGACCGGACCTACCCGCTGCTGCGCCGGCTCCTCGACGAGATCGGGGTGCGCACCCGCCCCACCGAGATGAGCATGAGCATCACCTGCCACGGCTGCGGGCTGAGCTACAAGGGCGGCGCGAGGGCCAACGGCATCTTCGCCCAGCGCCGACGCGCGGTGGACCCGCGGTTCTGGCGGCTGCTGCTGCAGGTGCGCACCTTCCAGAAGCAGGCGCTCGCCCTCCTCGAGTCCGGGAGGCCCTCGGCGCTGACCTACGGCGAGTTCCTCGACCAGCACGGCTTCGACCGGCACTTCGTCACCCACTACGCGCTCCCCGTCGTCTCCTGCGTGTGGTCGATGGGCCACACCGAGGCCCTCGCCTACCCCGCGACCTACCTGTTCGCGTTCCTGCGCCACCACGGCTTCCTCACCCTCGGGGACGCGCCGACCTGGCACACCGTGGTCGGCGGGTCGCGCAGCTACGTCCGCGCGATCACCGCACGCCTGGACGTCGTACGCTCCTCGACCCGGGTGACCGCGGTCAGCCGCAAGCCGGACGCGGTCGAGATCGACACCGCCGACGGTGAGCACCACGGCTTCGACAAGGTCGTGATCGCCACCCACGCCGACGACGCGCTCGCCCTGCTCACCGATGCCGGCGAGGAGGAGCGGGAGACGCTGGGCGTCTTCGGGTACTCCTCCAACATGGCCTGGCTGCATCGCGACGACTCCGTGCTCCCCGAGCACCGGCGCAGCCGCGCGTCGTGGAACTACCGGTTGGAGGACTGCGACGAGCTCAGCGACCGGTCGCGGGTGTCGTACTGGATGAACCGCCTGCAGGGGTACGACGAGACCGATCCGCTGATCGTCACGCTCAACCCCGAGGCCGGCCCCGACCCGGAGCACGTGGTCGCCAAGATGACCTACACCCACCCCACCTACACCGCCGAGTCCGTGGCCGCGCAGAGCCGCCTCGCGGACCTCAACAGCGACCGCCTCGCGTTCGCCGGCGCCTACCACGGCTGGGGCTTCCACGAGGACGGCTGCCGCTCGGGGATGCAGGCCGCTGCCGCCCTGGGGGCCGCCTGGTGAGCGTCCCCGCCGTCGTCTCCGCGCGGGTGCGCCACCGCCGCACCCGGCCGTTCGACTACGCGTTCGCCCACCGCACGACGATGTGGCTGGTCGACGCGGCGGCCCCGAACGCGGCGTTCCCGCGCTGGCTGCGCCCGCTGGCGTCGCTGCGCAGCGAGGACCACTTCGCCGCCTCGGACCGGCGCCCGCTGCCGGAGAAGATCCGCACCTACCTCGACGCGCAGGGCGTGCCGTGGTCCGCCCACCGGGTGCTGGTGCTGGCCAACGCCCGCTCGGCCGGCCACGTCTTCGACCCGCTCACGACGTACTTCTGCTTCGACGCCGACGGCCGGCTCGAGGGCGTGCTGGCCGAGGTGCACAACACCTACGGGGAGCGGCACTGCTACCCGCTGGCCGTGGCCGGCTCCGGCCGGGCGGACGTGGCGAAGGAGTTCTACGTCTCGCCGTTCTTCGCCGTCGAGGGCCGCTACGACATCAGGACCCGGCTCGACGACGACCGGGTCCGGGTCTCGATCAGCCTCAGCCAGGACGGCGAGACCGTGTTCGCGGGGTCCGTGGTCGGCGGCCTGCGGCCGGCCACCCGCGGCGCCGTGGTCCGCGCGGTGCTCGGCAACCCGTTCCCCTCGCAGCGGGTGTCCGCGCTGATCCGCTGGCACGGCATCCGGCTGTGGCTGCGGCGCCTCCCGGTGCTCCCCCGCCGTCCGCACACCGCTCCGAAAGGCATGGCATGACCGCGTCCCCCGACACGCTCTCGCGGCACCCCCAGCCGAGCACCGACCAGGCCACCGGCCGCGACAACACCTCGCTGGCCCTGCCGCCGGCCCCGGACCACGACTGGCGCGCCCGGTTCGCGCGCCGGTTCGTGCGGCGGATCCTGCGCAAGGTGCCGGTCTCGGTCCGGGTCGGCTCACAGGTCTACGGCGCCCCGCTGCACGAGGCACGCCCGGTCATCGAGGTGCTCGACCCGGACGCGTTCTTCGCGCGGTTGGCCCGCAGCCCGATGATCGGTCTCGGCGAGTCCTACATGGCCGGGGAGTGGCGCGCCGCCGACGGCAGCGACCTCGCCGACGCGCTCGCCCCGTTCGCGGAACGGCTCACCGGCCTGCTGCCGCCGTCGCTGTACCGGCTGCGCCACCTCGTGCTCCCCCGCGGGCTCAACCCGCGCAACACCAAGGACGGGGCCCGCCGCAACATCTCCGCGCACTACGACCTGTCCAACGAGCTGTTCTCGCTCTTCCTCGACCCGTCGCTGTCGTACTCCTCGGCACTGTTCGACACGCTCGTGCCCGCACCGACGCAGGGCGACCTCGAGGCTGCGCAGCTGCGCAAGGTGGACGCGATCCTGGACGCCGCCGGGGTCACCGCCGGGTCGCACGTGCTCGAGATCGGCACCGGCTGGGGCACGCTGGCGATCCGGGCCGCCCGGCGCGGCGCCCGCGTGACCACGCTGACGATCTCCGCCGAGCAGGCGGCGCTCGCGCGTGAGCGGATCGATGAGGCAGGGGTCTCCGACCTCGTCGAGGTGGCGCTGCGCGACTACCGCGACCAGACCGGCGCCTTCGACGCGGTGGTCAGCGTGGAGATGATCGAGGCGGTCGGCGAGGAGTACTGGCCGACGTACTTCTCCGCCATCGACTCGCTGCTCGCCCCCGGCGGCCGTGCCGCGATCCAGGCGATCCTGATCGGGCACGACCGGATGGTGGCCACCCGCGACACCTACACGTGGATCCACAAGTACATCTTCCCCGGCGGCATGCTGCCCTCGGTCGAGGCGATCGCCTCCGTGCTGGACACGCACACCTCGCTGCACCTGGCCGGCCGCGCGCCGATGGGCCAGCACTACGGCCACACCCTGCGGCTGTGGCGGGAGCGGTTCCTCGGCCACTGGCCGCACGTGCGGGCGCTGGGCTTCGGCGACTCGTTCCGGAGGATGTGGGAGTTCTACCTCGCCTACTGTGAGGCCGGGTTCCGCAGCGGCTACCTCGACGTCGCCCAGCTCACCCTCACCCGTTTGAGGGTCGCGGAGACCGGGCGCGCGGAACCGGTCAGCGGCGGAGGGTGATGGTCTTGACCGCAAGGTCGTGCAGCCCGCGCTGGTCGGCGTTGAACACCAGCGGCGGGATCACCAGGCAGATCAGCGCCGTGCGCAGCAGCGCCTGAAGCAGGTTCACCGGCCGGTTGTCGAGTCGGACGACCACCACGCGGGTGACCAGCTGCCCGAAGGAGCCGCCGACGAGCGCGGTCAACACGGTTGCCTCGGCGAGGTACATCAGCATCGGCGCCGCCTGCGACAGCCCCGAGGTGCCGGTCCACGCGGCGCCGCCGAGGAAGACGGTCAGCACCAGCTTGCAGGCGAACCAGTCGATCGCCAGGGCGAGCGCGCGGCGCCCCCAGCCGGCGACGGAGCCGGGCCCGTCCTCCGGCAGGCCCAGACGCCCGCCCGGGTACGTCGTACCCACGGGCTGGGCCGGCGACGGAGAAGCGCTCACCCCGCCACGGTATCGGGCCGCGGAAGCAGCCCGGCGACCACCGTGCCTTCGGGGTGCCCGGGGGCCGGCCCCCGGGCGTGGCGTTACATGCGCGAAACAATGAGGATACGGTCAAGAAACCGCTGCGCCGTAGGTTGCGGGCCTGTGGTGCAGTGCCGCCCCACCGGTTCCGCATGAGATCGAGGCCGCATCCCCCGCGGTCGAGGAGGACGAATGTTCGCAAACAGCGACGAGCTGCTGAAGTACATCAAGGACGAGGGCGTCGAGATGGTCGACGTCCGTTTCTGCGACCTGCCGGGCGTGATGCAGCACTTCACGGTTCCGGTGTCTTCCTTCGACCAGTCGGTCTTCGACGACGGGCTGAACTTCGACGGGTCGTCGATCCGCGGCTTCCAGGCCATCCACGAGTCGGACATGTCCCTGTTCCCGGACCCGACCACCGCCTACCTCGACCCGTTCCGCGAGCACAAGACGCTGATCGTCAACTTCTTCATCCACGACCCGCTCACCGGCGAGGCCTACAGCCGCGACCCGCGCAACATCGCCCGCAAGGCGCAGGCCTACCTCAAGAGCACCGGGCTCGGTGACACCGCATTCTTCGCTCCCGAGGCGGAGTTCTACGTGTTCGACTCGGTGCGCTTCGAGACCAAGCAGAACGCCGGCTACTACCACATCGACTCCGAGGCGGGTGCCTGGAACACCGGCGCCGAGGGCGACAACCGCGGCTACAAGGTGAAGTACAAGGGCGGCTACTTCCCGGTGGCGCCGGTGGACCACTTCGGCGACCTGCGCGACGAGATCACCGTCGAGCTCGAGAAGGCCGGTCTGATCGTCGAGCGCGCGCACCACGAGGTCGGTACGGCGGGCCAGGCGGAGATCAACTGGCGCTTCGACGAGCTGCTCCCGTCCGCCGACGCGGTCATGAAGTTCAAGTACATCGTCAAGAACGTCGCCTGGCGCAACGGCAAGACCGCGACGTTCATGCCCAAGCCGATCTTCGGCGACAACGGCTCCGGCATGCACTGCCACCAGTCGATCTGGAACAACGGCGAGCCGCTGTTCTACGACGAGGCCGGCTACGCGGGGCTCTCCGACATGGCCCGCTACTACATCGGCGGCCTGCTCAAGCACGCGCCGTCGCTGCTGGCCTTCACCAACCCGACGGTGAACTCCTACCACCGCCTGGTGCCCGGGTTCGAGGCGCCGGTCAACCTGGTCTACAGCCAGCGCAACCGGTCGGCCTGCATCCGGATCCCGATCACCGGCTCGAACCCGAAGGCCAAGCGCGTCGAGTTCCGCTGCCCGGACCCGTCCTCGAACCCCTACCTGGCGTTCGCGGCCATGCTGCTGGCCGGCATCGACGGCATCAAGAACAAGATCGAGCCGCCGCAGCCGGTGGACAAGGACCTCTACGAGCTGCCCCCGGACGAGCACGCCGACATCGACCAGGTGCCCGCCTCGCTCGGCGCGGTGATGGACTCGCTCGAGGCCGACCACGACTTCCTCCTCGAGGGTGGCGTGTTCACGCCGGACCTCATCGAGACGTGGATCGACTACAAGCGCACGCAGGAGATCGCTCCGATCGCGCTGCGCCCGCACCCGCACGAGTTCGAGATGTACT